>NZ_CP118269.1:1971758-2629011 GCF_030062155.1 Pantoea sp. Lij88
AGGCGGGAAAGGGCGGTCAGATGACCGCCCAGAAGCTTAGCTATTAAGGTAGCGTTGTTCAAGATGCTGGCGGAAGAAAGCCGGATTCAGCGCTTCGCCGGTGGCATTGATCAGCAGCTGGTCGGTGGAGAAACGGCTGCCGTGCTGCCAGATGTTCTGTTGCAGCCAGTCGAATACCGGCTGCAGTTCACCGTGCTGAATCAGCTCGCTGAGCTGCGGAATGGCGTCCTGTACCGACCGGAACAGCTGAGCAGCGTACATCGCGCCCAGGGTATAGGTCGGGAAGTAGCCGAAGGCCCCGTCGGTCCAGTGGATATCCTGCATACAGCCATCGCGATAATTACCGCGGGTATCCAGGCCCAGCGACTGCATCATCTTCTCATCCCACAGCGCCGGGATATCCTCAACCTCAATCTCGCCTTCAATCAGCGCCTGCTCGATTTCGTAGCGCAGGATGACGTGCGCCGGATAGCTCAGCTCATCGGCGTCAACCCGGATCAGGCCCGGCTTAACCTGCTGGGTCAGACGCACAAAATTATCCGCCTGCAGGGCGGGCTGATCGCCAAAGGTGGCGATCACCTGCGGCAGAATGCGCTGCAGGAATTCGCGGCTGCGACCCAGTTGCATCTCCATAAACAGGCTTTGAGATTCGTGGATAGCCGTGGAGCGCGCCAGCGCCACAGGCTGACCGCGCCACTGCTGCGGCAGATTCTGCTCATAGCGGGCATGACCGGTTTCGTGAATCACGCCCATCATGGCGCTCAGAAACTCATTCTCGTTGTAACGGGTGGTGATGCGTACATCTTCCGGCACGCCGCCGCAGAAAGGATGCGCACTGATGTCCAGCCGGCCGTGGTTAAAATCGAAACCCAGCGTCTCCATAATACTCAGACCGAGCTGGCGCTGTGCTGGCACGGCGAACGGCCCCTGCGGCGTGATGAAGGGCTGTTGCGCCTGTTTTTCTACCACCTGCTGCAATAAATCGGGCAGCCAGGTTTTCAGTTCGCCAAAGGTTTCATCCAGTCGGGCGCGGGTCATCCCTGGCTCATAGAGATCCAGCAACGCATCGTAACGGGAACAGCCACTGGCGTCGGCGCGGCGCTGGGCCTCTTCACGGCTCAGGCGCACCACCTCTTTGAGGTTGGCGGCAAAGCCCTGCCAGTCATTGGCGGGACGCTGGGTGCGCCACGCATGTTCACAGACAGAACCGGCGATCGATTTGGCTTCAACAAAATCATCAGGCAGCAGGGTAGCCTGCTGATATGCGCGCTGCATCTCGTTGAGGTTGGCGCGCTCGACATCGTTCAGCGACTGCTGCTCTGCGGCTTTAAGCCACTCGCCGACCTGAGGGGCGGTCAGAATCTGGTGCTGCAGCACGCTCATTTCGGCCAGCGCTTCACCACGCGCCTGACTGCCGCCTGGCGGCATGGTGGTTTGCATGTCACATCCGGCAATGGCCGTGACGTGACTGAAACGGGAAAGGCGCTGGAAGGTTTTAGTCAGTTGTTGATACGCTGAGGTCACGTAAGACTCCTTGTGGTTTTTAACGCAGCGGAATTTCCCGCAAGGTTAGATCAACCGGCCAGCAAAAGCGAACGCTGGCGCCGCCCAGCGGGCTGGACTCAATGGTCACATTGCCGCTGAGCGCCTGGGCGATGGAGTGAACAATCGCCAGACCGAGTCCGCAGCCGCCGGTGGCGCGATCGCGGCTCGGATCAAGCCGGACAAAGGGTTCGAAAACCCGCTCACGCTCTTCCGGCGGAATGCCCGGACCATCATCTTCGACCTGCAGACAGCCAATCGGGCCGTCGAACCATAAACTGACGCGCAGCCGCTGTTGTGCATAGCGCAGCGCATTATTCACCAGGTTATCCAGCACACGCTCCATCAGGCGGGTATCCGAAACCCCGATGTTTTCCCGCTGCGGCAGATCAAGGTCGAGCCGTATGTCCGGGTTGATGGTGCGAAAATCGTCCAGCCGTTCACTCAGCCAGCTGGCCAGATCCAGCGTCTTCAGGTTGAGATCCACGCGCGGGCGGTCAAGGCGCGCATAGGTCAGCAGCTCCTCAATCAGGCTTTCAAGCTGGCCGATGTCGCGATTCAGCGCCACCCGCTCGCCATCCGTGAGGTTGTCACTCATCTCCAGCCGGTAACGCAGGCGCACCAGCGGCGTTCGCAGCTCATGCGCAATGCCATCAATCAGCTGCTTCTTGCTGGCGACCAGCGTGTTGATGTTCTCCGCCATCTGGTTAAACGCGATGCCAAGCCGGAACAGGCTGGAGGTGCTGTCGAAATGGGTACGCACATCCAGCTCACCCCGGCCAAAGCGCTGTGCCGCCTTTTCCAGCCGCTGCATCTCCTGCCAGTGGGGGCGCAGCCAGATAAACACCGGCAGCGCCAGCGACATGCCAATAAACACCAGAAGGGCAATATCCAGCAGGCGCATCTGATGCAGATAGAAGAGATAGGGAATCGGCCCGACCGACAACACATAGTGGCTGCGCGGAATATGCTGCAAAAAGGTGTACTGGTCGTCGAGCGCGACAATCTCTCCAGCGTGCAGCCGGCGCATATTGCTTTCATCAAGCTGATATTTGTTCATCGGCTCAATGTGCAGGTCAAACGACAGGCCCAGGTCGAGACTCTTGATGGTTTTATTCCAGTCGCGCGGCGGGATCTCGCGCAGTTCGCTGCGGATCAGATAGAGCGAACTGGCCATCAGGTCATTCATCGACTGGCGACCCGCACGCTCAGCGGTGAACTTGTAGACCAGACCTACCAGGAGCGCCATCACCAGAAAGCAGACAAACAGCAGCAGATAGAACTGAATAAAAAGCTTTCTCATAGTCCACGGGTATCCCAGGCCTGAGGCGCAAACAGATAGCCTTTATTACGGATGGTTTTAATACGGAACGGCTCGGTGGCGCTGTCGTGCAGCTTTTTACGCAGACGGGAGATCGCCACGTCGATGCTGCGGTCCAGGCCGTCATAGCTGACGCCACGCAATGTTTTCAGCAGCGCATCCCGGTTAAGCGTCTGACCCGCATGGCTGGCGAGCACCCACAGCAGGTCGAAGTCTGCGGTGGAAAGGGCGATCTGCTCCTCAAACAGCGTGACCTGGCGATTCAGGGCATCGATGGTCAGTGAGCCAAACCGCAGCATACGGTTAGCAGCAGGTGCGCTGGGTGTTTCTTCCGGCTGTCCCTGCTGGGACTGACGCAGATGCAGGCGCAGACGGGCCAGCAGCACCGCAGGTGGGGTGGTTTTCAGGATGTAATCCTGCGCGCCCATCTCCAGGGCCAGAATATGGTTCATGTCGCTGTCGAGTGAGGTGAGCAACACGATCGGTCCCTGCCAGTTGGCCCGCAGGTCCCGGCAGATGGTCATGCCATCCTTGCCGGGTAACATGATATCCAGCATCACCAGATCGGGTTGCTGTTCCGCTATCACCGCTTCAGCACGGTCACCGCGCGTCTCGACAATCACATCAATATCATGACGACCCAGGTAGGCCGCAATCAGCGAACCCACTTCGGGTTCATCTTCTACATAAACAATTTTGTTCATAGTTCACAGAGCAGAGACAGGAGTGAACGAAAGCATATCTTTTCCTGGTCCTGAGCTCTACGCTATCGCACGAAATATCCGTAGCTTGCTGGTATATCTCCGGCAAAATGTGCAATCATTAGCGCGGCCTTTTTGCGCCAGGTTTGGGATATTGATGATTACCATGAGGAGCGTTAGTGTGTCTGATAAAGAGCTGGCATCAGCCATATACCCCGACCGCATCTGCTTCAATTACAGTGACTTTCTTTCCGCTTCCTGCAAAAAGCGCTGGAGCTTCGTCGATGCTATTTATGGTGTGATGCCGATCTTCGGTATGGTGACACGTAAATCAGCACATCGTTTACAGGGCAGTGACGACCCGTTAAAAGAATTAGCATTACAAATCATTTCTACTCAGGTGAGCGACGAAATTAACATTGCGCGCCTGATCACGCTTGCGGAACAGCAGCAGATCAGTCGCTTCGATATCCAGCTTCCTTATCCGCTGTCAGCGGAGCAACTGGACGCGATCCACCATGAATACTCGAAGCCGCTGAATCTCACACAGCAGGATGACCTGCTGTGTGTCTCCATTCCCGTGCAGTCGCACTGAGCGTCCTTTCTGTCAGGCTTTACGTCGTCAGCTCCCACACCGCGGGCAGCGTCGCTGCAATCAGTAATCCCATTGCAATCCGCTCCAGCGAGGTCAGCGCAACATCTGCGCGGCCGCCGCGGCGGGCAAACAGAAACAGCAACAGACCCGGCGTATAGAGCACTACTGACATCATCAGGTGCATCGGGCCCGAGGCGTAGAGCAGCCAGATGCCATACACGCTGGCACCGACGCCAACGGCCATCGCCAGCGGTTTATGTTGTCCGCGCACCACTTTGATCAGATATAACCCCACCAGCAGATAGGGCACCAGAATCATCTCCGAGGCGATGGTCAGCAGGTTGTTGTAGTCAGCACCGGTCAGGGCAATCAGGATCAGGCAGAGCTGAATACTGCCGTTGGTCAGCCACAGTGAGGCCGCTGGCGCGTTATGGCGGTTCTGGCGGGCGATACTGCGTGGGAATGCCCCTTGTTGCGCAGCAATCAGCGGCACTTCAGCGGCCATAATCGTCCAGCTCAGATAGGCACCACAGACCGAGATAATCAGGCCCACGGCAATCACCGCATCGCCCCAGTTGCCCATCAGTCGGGTCATTAATCCCGCCATAGAAGGGTTGCGCATCCCGGCCAGTTCAGCGCGCGGCACCACGCCCAGCGACAGCAGGGTCACCAGCAGATAGACCAGCAGCGCCGCCAGCACGGCGAAGAGTGTGGCGCGGCCCACATCCTTTTTCTGACGTGCACGCGCCGAAACAACCACTGCACCCTCGACCCCAATAAAGACCCACAGCGTGATCAGCATGGTCTGCTTGATCTGCTCCCAGAGCGGTTGCCCCAGCGTGACGCCGGAAAAATCGAAGCGAAAGCGATCGTAGTTGAATGCCATTACCGCCAGCACAATAAACAGCAGCAGCGGCACCAGCTTGCCCAGCGTCGCCATCAGATTGATGCTGGCAGCGGTCTGCACGCCGCGCAGCACCAGCCAGTGAACCAGCCACAGCAGCACGGATGCGCCCAGCATCGCCTGCCAGGTGTTGCCATCACCAAAGATGACCCGGTCCGGCGTATCGGTGAAGAAACTCAGGGCAGAGAAGACAATGACCAGATAGGAGACGTTGGCGATTACCGCGCACAGCCAGTAGCCCCAGGCGGAGCAGAAGCCCATCAGTTCGCCGAACCCGGCGCGGGCATAAGTAAAGATACCGCCATCCAGATCGGGTTTAAGGCGGGTCAGCAGCAGCATCGCCAGCGACAGAAAGATGATGCCGACGCCGGTAATCAGCCAGCCGAGCAGCAGCGCGGCCGGACCGGCCACTGCGGCCATGTTTTGCGGCAGACTGAACACGCCTGCGCCCAGCATTGAGCTGAGCACCAGCGCCGTCAGCGCACCGAGACCTAATTTTTTCTCCAAAACAACCTTCCCGCTAGCATATATGGCTGGGTAAATCGGATTCTGTCGCTGGGTTATGTCAGACCAATGGCACAATTCAGGGACAATATCCGGTAAAACAGGCGGAGGATTTTACGGAGTGTGGCAGGGGATCGCAATGCGTGACTATGCAAAGTAGCGCAGCAATTATGCAAACAGCAGGGCGGCGGGCGCCGCCCTGTGGAGATTACTTGAACAGGTCAGCAGTCACGGTCAGGTTACCGCCACTCTGGTTCTGCCACTGACGGGTTACGTGGTAGAACTTCGCACCTTTATCAGCTGCACGCTTCGCCACTTCTTCTGAGATCTCAGTTGGCGTACCGAAATGGCCGGTGAAGGTCACGGTATCAAACGGCTGCATCTGCGCGGCAGTAATCGCATTGACTTCCTGCACCGATTTACCGTTAGGCAGATTCACCGTGTAGCGTTTACCGGTGGAGCTTTGCGTTTCGAAGAAACGACCCACTTTGTTGCTTGGTGTTTCAGATGAAGCCACGCCAGGGATTTCTACGTTAGCTGCCGCAGCGCCACCGGTTGCCAGCGCGGCTTTACCCGCTTCTGAATCGGCCGGGATAGCGTTCGGTGTCTGCACGACGCGTTCTTTAGCATCGGCTTTGTAGACATAGGCAGTGACATACTGATTGCCGCCGCTGTTGGCATCGATCTGGCGCACGATAAAGAAGGAGGCTGCGCCTTTCTGTTTTGCAGCTTTTGAAATCGCATCGTTAACGTCTGGCTGGCTGGCAAAGAAGCCGCTGACCGAAACGGTATCGAACGGTTCCAGTCTGTACGCTTCTGCTTTCGGCAGTTCGTTGACGCCGTTAAAACGACGATACGACGTTGACGCTTCGGCTGCCGGGGCATCGGCTTTGTAGAGGTCAGCCGTCACGCGCCAGTTACCGCTATTACCGTTACTGTCGTTGATCGCCTGGATGTAATAAGAGGCAGCGCCCATCTGGTCTGCACGCTTTGAGACTGCATCGGCAGCGTCGCCGATAGCGTTGAAACGGCCGGTGATATTAATACGTTCGAATGGCTTCAACGCGGCCGCTTTTTCTGGCGTTAACTCCTGCGCAGCGAATGCGTTGGCTGCCAGCAGGGACAACAAGGTTGACGCCAGAATAGTGTTCTTCAGCTTCATAAAAATGATCCTTCGCCTTACGCAAAAATGAGTACGAAAACGTGCTGGACTCTTGATGTATAACAGATTAGCCGCTGATTATTGCATGTTATAAACAGACTGTCGCAGCGATTTTTTGTGTCAGATCGCGTTATTCAACCATGATTTTTTCATTTGTTTGTCATCAAACGCAGTTATGGCCCGTTTTAGTGATGGTTACCACTAAAACCGATAACTAATAGCGGTTAAACAGTTAATGCATTGTTAATTAAAGGTTTTTATTGATGCTTAATTCGCCCTGACACAATTGTTCCCGGCAGAATATCTGCCCGGCAGACTGTTTTGCAGTGGGATAACGCAGGTTTTTGAGCAGAACGCTGAATAATTGGGTGAATGTCATCACTCCGTGTTGCCGCTATAGATCGCTCGTCACATTTTCAGTAGGTTATAAACACTTTGAAATACGTGCATTTCGTCTATAAGCAGCTGAAACAGCGTTTCAGTTGTGCTGTCGTAGTGCAGATTCGGGCCATCATCCTTAACCGATGAAAGGAAATACTATGTTAATTGGAATACCCAAGGAAAGGTTGCCAAACGAGTCGCGCGTGGCCGCCACGCCAAAGACCGTGGAACAACTCATCAGGCTGGGTTTCAGCGTCACCCTTGAACATGACGCGGGTAAACGCGCCAGCTTCGATGATGAAAGCTATCTCGCTGCCGGTGCCACACTCAGCGACAGAGAGCAGGTCTGGCAGTCCGATATCGTGCTGAAGGTCAATGCGCCGGATGACGAAGAGATTGCGCTGACCCGCACGGGCAGCACACTGGTCAGTTTTATCTGGCCCGCCCAGAATCCCGACCTGCTGTCAAAACTGGCCGCGCGTCAGGTTACCGTCATGGCGATGGACTCGGTGCCGCGTATTTCACGGGCCCAGTCGCTGGATGCCCTGAGCTCTATGGCGAACATAGCCGGTTATCGCGCCATCGTTGAAGCCGCCCATGAATTCGGTCGCTTCTTTACCGGTCAGATCACCGCCGCCGGTAAAGTGCCTCCCGCAAAAGTGATGGTGATTGGGGCCGGCGTGGCCGGACTGGCCGCGATTGGCGCAGCGGGCAGCCTGGGCGCGATCGTCCGGGCGTTTGATACCCGTCCCGAAGTCAAAGAACAGGTGCAGAGTATGGGTGCCGAATTCCTTGAACTCGATTTCGAAGAAGAAGCGGGCAGCGGTGATGGCTATGCCAAAGTCATGTCAGAGGCATTCATCAAAGCGGAGATGGCGCTGTTTGCCAGTCAGGCTAAAGAGGTGGATATCATTGTCACCACGGCGCTGATACCAGGCAAGCCGGCGCCGAAACTGATCACCGAAGAGATGATCGCCAGCATGAAGCCAGGCAGCGTGATTGTTGACCTCGCGGCGCAGACCGGCGGTAACTGTGCGCTGACCGTCGCTGATCAGGTGACCGTCACACCGAACGGCGTCAAAATCATCGGTTATACCGATCTGCCGAGCCGTCT
Source organism: Pantoea sp. Lij88 (assembly GCF_030062155.1). Classification (NCBI taxonomy): domain Bacteria; kingdom Pseudomonadati; phylum Pseudomonadota; class Gammaproteobacteria; order Enterobacterales; family Erwiniaceae; genus Pantoea; species Pantoea sp. Lij88. Next base: position 1,979,983 of record NZ_CP118269.1, read on the forward strand.
GGCGACGCAATCCTCCCAGCTTTACGGCACCAACCTGGTCAATCTGATCAAGCTGCTGTGCAAAGAGAAGAATGGCGAAATCCAGGTCGATTTCGAGGATGTGGTCGTGCGCGGCGTGACCGTCGTGCGCGAGGGGGAAGTCACCTGGCCAGCACCGCCGATTCAGGTCTCCGCCGCGCCAAAAGCGGCTCCGGCAGCCGCGAAGCCTGCAGAGAAGGCTGACGCGAAGCCCGTTTCACCGTGGCGTAACATTCTTTTGATCGCGCTGGCTATGGTGCTGTTTGGCTGCCTGGCCAACGTGGCACCTGCCGATTTCCTCTCTCACTTTACCGTGTTCGCGCTCGCCTGCGTGGTGGGCTATTACGTGGTGTGGAACGTCAGTCATGCGCTGCATACACCCCTGATGTCCGTGACCAATGCCATTTCCGGCATCATCGTCATCGGTGCGGTGTTGCAGATGGGCCACGGTGGCTGGGTCACCTTTATCTCCTTTATTGCCGTGCTGATTGCCAGCATCAATATCTTTGGTGGCTTTACCGTCACCCAGCGCATGCTGAAAATGTTTCGTAAGGGGTAACACATGTCTGGCGGATTAGTCACTGCAGCCTATATTGTGGCTGCGATTCTGTTCATCTGTAGCCTTGCCGGTCTCTCGCGTCATGAGACCTCAAAGCGGGGTAATATTTTCGGTATCAGCGGCATGGCAATTGCCCTGGTCGCCACCATCTTCGGCCCGGACAGCGGTAACGTGGTCTGGATCCTGCTGGCGATGGTGATTGGCGGCGCTATCGGAATTCGTCTGGCGAAGAAAGTCGAAATGACGGAAATGCCGGAGCTGGTTGCTATTCTGCACAGCTTTGTCGGTCTGGCCGCGGTGCTGGTAGGCATCAACAGCTATATCGATCATGCGCCTGGCCTGCCCGCCGTAATGGAGAATATCCATCTGAGTGAGGTGTTTATCGGTATCTTTATCGGTGCCGTGACCTTCACCGGTTCGCTGGTGGCGTTTGGCAAGCTGTGCGGCAAAATCTCCTCAAAACCGCTGGCGTTACCGCATCGTCATAAACTGAATCTGCTGGCGCTGGTGGTCTCGTTCCTGCTGCTGCTGTGGTTTGTCAACACCAGCAGCACCGCGGCGCAGGTATTTGCGCTGCTGCTGATGACGGTGATTGCGCTGGCGTTTGGCTGGCATCTGGTCGCGTCGATTGGCGGTGCCGATATGCCGGTGGTGGTGTCGATGCTGAACTCCTACTCTGGCTGGGCCGCTGCGGCTGCCGGTTTCATGCTCAGCAACGATCTGCTGATTGTGACCGGTGCGCTGGTCGGTTCGTCCGGTGCGATTCTCTCTTACATCATGTGTAAAGCGATGAACCGTTCGTTTATCAGCGTGATTGCGGGTGGGTTTGGTACTGAAGTCAGCAGTGGCGATGAAACGCAGGAAGCGGGCGAACATCGTGAGATCACAGCTGAAGAGACCGCAGAGATGCTTAAGGCCTCCAGCTCGGTGATTATTACCCCAGGCTACGGTATGGCGGTTGCACAGGCCCAGTATCCGGTTGCGGAAATAACTGCCCGGTTGCGCGCGCTTGGCATCAAAGTGCGTTTTGGCATCCATCCGGTGGCAGGGCGCTTGCCGGGCCACATGAACGTGCTGCTGGCCGAGGCAAAAGTGCCTTATGACGTGGTGCTGGAGATGGACGAAATCAACGATGACTTCAGTGACACCGACACGGTGCTGGTCATCGGTGCCAACGATACGGTCAACCCGGCGGCGCAGGATGATCCCCGCAGCCCGATTGCGGGCATGCCGGTGCTGGAAGTGTGGAAAGCGCACAACGTGGTGGTCTTTAAACGCTCAATGAATACCGGTTATGCCGGGGTGCAGAATCCGCTGTTCTTCAAAGAGAACAGTCAGATGCTGTTTGGCGATGCCAAAGCCAGCGTGGAAGCGATTCTCAAAGCACTGTAATAAAAAGGGCGGCTAATCAGCCGCCCGTCTTCTGTAAGAGGATAATCACTCCTCCTCATCCTCTTCATCATCCAGATCAATCGGCGATTTAAAATCGTCAGGCTTCAGCGCCAGCAGATCGCAACGCAAATGGTCAATCACCTGTTCCGCCGTATTACCCAGGAACGCCGCCGACAGGCCGGTCCGTCCGATAGTACCCAGCACCACGACACCGGCACCGAGATGCGCGGCCAGATCGGGGATGACTTCTTCCGGCAGGCCCTTAGCCACATGGGTAAACTCTTCACCAATCGAGAATTTCTGGCGTAGCGCTTTCATGGCCACCAGATGCTGACCCCGGATGGCGTCGTTGTAGACGCTGGGATCAAAATCGGGCAGTTCGATAGCAATATTGATCGGGGTAATCGGGTAGGCACCGACCAGATGAACTTCGGTCTGATTAACTTTTTCCGCCAGCTTCACCGTCTCACGGATCAGCTTCTGATTCAGGCCATCGTGATGCGGCTCTTCGCTGGCAAGATTGACCGCGACAATGGCTTTACCGCCTTCCGGCCACGGCTGATCTTTGACCATCCAGACCGGGCACGGGCATTTACGCAGCAGATGCCAGTCAGTTGGGGTGAATATCACTGACTCCAGTCGGTCATGCTGATGCGCCATCTTCAGCACCAGATCGTGCTGGTGGGCAAGGACTTCCTGAATAATGGCTTCGTAAGGACGGTTGTGCCAGATTACTTTGATGTCAATTTCGACACCGGCATCAAGATAAGCGCGGGCCTGCTCACGGATCCATTCGGTGCGCTGGCTGATGACGCCCTGACGCATCGACGCGCGTTCATCCGGCGAAAGCAGGGTGGTCATCTCATATGAGAAGTCATAGATAGGCAGGAAGGCTTTAATTCTTCCGCCGAGGCGTTGATTCAGATAGACCGCACGTCGCAGCGCGGGCTGATCGTCTTGCTGGGCATCAATGGCGACCAGAATATTTTGGTACTGGGACATGAGGCGTTCTCCTTAAACCAGAGCGACTGGAATAAAGATAGCCTATGTTGAACAGCGGAAGAAGTGAAAAAGTTACTGCCGGATCAACAAAATAAGATTTATTGATCCGGCTGCGAATCAGGCGGCCTGATGGCTCTGACCGGCTAACTCTTCCAGCAGGGCATGGTTTTCAATCGTAATGTATTTGCCTTTCACCGCCAGCATACCGGACTTCTGGAAACGACCCAGCAGGCGGCTGATGGTTTCAACCGTCAGGCCCAGGTAATTCCCGATGTCGCCACGCGTCATGGTGAGGCGGAATTCGCGCTGTGAAAAACCGCGCTGGCCGAAACGACGTGAGAGGTTCCAGATAAACGCCGCCAGGCGCTCTTCGGCATTTTTCTTCGACAGCAGCAGGATCATATCCTGGTCGCCTTTGATTTCACCGCTCATCAGACGCATCATCTGCTGACGCAGGGCCGGCATTTTGCCCGACAGGTCATCCAGCGTTTCAAAAGGGATCTCACAGACCATCGCCGTTTCCAGCGCCTGCGCAAAGCTGGGGTGGTTCGAGCCCATGATGGCATCAAAGCCGACTAAATCGCCCGCCAGATGGAAACCGGTGATTTGCTCGTCACCCTGTTCGGTAATGGTGTAGCTTTTAATGGTGCCGGAGCGAATTGCATACAGAGACTTAAGATCGTCTCCCGCTTTGAAAAGGGTTTGCCCTTTCTGAATAGGTTTTTTACGCTCAATGATATTGTCGAGCTGATCCAGCTCATGTTCATTTAACGTGAAGGGGATGCAGAGCTGACTGATGCTGCAATCCTGGCAGTGAATGGCACAACCGCCCGACTGAATACGACGAATGCTGCGTTTTTCAGGGATCATAATGGTTTGCTCGACGATTATTGACTGGGGTCAATTTTAACATTTTTTGTGCTGAAGGGAACTCATCCGAGCAGTTTTACACCCACAAACATTATGGATGAAGCACACAACGTCAAACGCTGATGTGACGGGCCTCTCAGAATGCCGGAACATCAGAGTGTCACGATAAGTTTCCACTTATGTGATCTGCAACGGGGTTCTGCACTGCCCGTTACGTTCGAAAAAGTGGGGTGATCCGGCGAATGCAGCTTTTGCTACGCTAACTGTTAAAGCCTGCTTTGCCCATTCGATCAATTTAACCTGGTGTGAGAAAACCATGAACCTTGATGATAATGATCTCTTTCGGGATGCCATGGGCGATGTCACGCCGTTAAAAGACACCACCACTACGTTGTGGCTCAAAGCCCCTTCGACCAAAGCGCCCCGCAAACCGCCGGGCGAATCGGAGCAGGAAAATTTCCTGACCCGCGGTTATCTGGAGATTGTGCCGCTTAACACGCCGCTGGAATTTAAAGCCGACGGTATCCAGCAGGGTATTCTGGATAAACTGCGCCGGGGTGAGTATAAGCTGGATGCCAGTCTTAACCTGTTGCGGCAACCAGTCGAAACCTGCCGTCAGGCACTGTTTAACTTTATGATGCAGGCGCACAAACAGGGGCTGCGGAATCTGTTGATCATTCACGGTAAAGGCCGGGATAACGAATCACATGCCAATATTGTGCGCAGCTATCTGGCGCGCTGGTTACAGCAGTTTGATGATGTGCAGACTTTCTGCGTGGCCCAGACCCGCCATGGCGGAGCCGGGGCACTGTATGTGGGATTGCGCAAAACGGATAAGGCGCGCCTTGAAAACCGCGAGCGGCATGCGAAACGCAGCCGCTAGCTGTGAAACTTACGAATGGTGGACATTAGCACCTCGGCACTCAGGCTCAGTTCCGCGCCGGTGCGGGTAATGATGCCCACGGGCTCGCCTGGCCCGGACGAGTTAATCGGCAGCGCACAGACCGCGTTGTGGCTGAGATCCTCTTTAATCGCGCCGGAAGGAACGAACCAGATATAGTCGTAGCGAAGCGCCAGCTGACGCGCCAGTGAAGTCGATGAAGTTTCAATACAGTGCGGCGGCAGAGTGCAACCCTGTTCGTCCAGCATCTGCTGCGCAATACGGCGCGGCGCAGTGCCCTCAGGCGAAATCACGACAGGCCACTGCATCGCCCGTGAAAGGGTGACGTTGTCACTTAATAACGGATGCTCCGGCCTGACCACCAGCTTGAGCGACTCCAGAAACAGCAGTTCGTAGGTCAGCCCGGTCATCATGTCGCTGTCCGCCATCCGCCCGATGCCGATGTCAAACTCGCCGCCGCGTAATCCCGCCAGCAACACATTGTTGTGCAGCGTCGCCACCTGAATGGTGGTGTTGGGCTGCAGCTGATGAAAACGATCCAGGATACGCGGCAGCATCCCCATTGCAGCAGTGGTCAATGCCCCAAGACGGATAATCACCGGCGCATCACCCGGCTGCTCATTGAAACTCTGTCCGGCATGGTTCAGCGCGTCGAGCACCCGCACTGCATGGGTCAGGAACTGTTCCCCCATCGTCGTCAGCTGCGCGCCCAGGCGGCCACGTTCAAACAGACGCACGCCCGTTAACTCCTCCAGCTCATTCAGGGTCTTAGACAGGGCAGGCTGACTCAGGCTAAGCGTCTCAGCCGCCCGGCCCAGTGTGCCTTGCTGCGCGACCGCAACAAAGGTATGTAAATGGCGCAAGCGAATGCGCTGATTGAAAAGGATATTTTTTTCCATATCCTAAACTTAATGAGAATGACCGCCTTCAGGCAACTGTTTAAAATGAATTTTGTTAACTTTGCTGCAAATTTATTTTAACAAACAGCGCTGAATGACTGATTTATTGATTAACTCATTGATCCCAAAGCACTCAGCAGAAAATACCCGTAAAGTAGCTTACCTCAGGCCTGCTGTAAATCAACAGCTTACCGCTTTCAAATTGAATAATTCTCACTATCAACTAAAAATCTGACCGCTTAAGGTTAACGATCGGCTATCATAAACGCCGTTTTTTTTACTTAAACTGATGCCAGATTTCGTAACTCCCGGGGAGTGTTCATTGACCAGCGTCGAGGCGGTAGATGTCCGCCAGCTTATCAACCAGCAGGAGCTGAGCCACTGGCAAAAGCGGCTCATTGCGCTCTGTTTTATTGTGGTGGCACTCGATGGCATGGACATTGCGATCATGGGATTTATTGCGCCGACGCTGAAAGCCGCGTGGGGCGTAACGAATCAGCAGCTTGGGGTCGTCATCAGCGCCGCCTTAATCGGGCTGGCGCTGGGTGCGATGGTGGCGGGGCCGCTGGCTGACCGCTATGGCCGTCGCATGATGATTATCTTAAGCGTTTTCTTTTTCGGACTCTGGACGCTGGCAACGGCGCTGTCGCAGAACATCGAGCAGATGATGCTATTCCGCTTCCTGACCGGGCTGGGACTGGGTGCCGCGATGCCGAACGTCGGCACGCTGGTGGCCGAATATGCCCCTGAACGGCGGCGGGCCTTTCTCATCACGGTCGTCTTCTGCGGTTTCACCTTCGGGGCCGCCAGCGGGGGATTTGCCGCTTCCTGGCTGTTACCGCGTTATAACTGGCACTCCGTGCTGCTGCTGGGCGGCATTCTGCCACTGCTGGTATTGCCATTGCTGATTCGCGGCCTGCCGGAGTCAGTGCGATTCCTCATCAGCCGTGGCGCAGCGGCTGAGCGCATTCACGCGATTCTCGACCGGATGATGCCGGGCAAAACCCGGCCCGACTGTGCGTTTTACGCGCCAGAGGCCACCGTGCCGGCCGGCAGCGCGATAGGCACCGTCCTTTCACGCCGCTATCTGTTTGGCAGCACCATGCTGTGGGGCGGCTATTTCATGGGGTTGTTCATGGTCTACCTGATTGGCAGCTGGCTGCCGTCACTGGTGAATACCCTGGGCATGTCCGTCACCGAAGCGGCGATTATCACGGCGATGTATCAGGCGGGCGGGACGCTGGGTTCCCTGTTTGCGGGCTGGATGATGGATCGCTTCAACGCCAACCTGGCGCTGGCGGCGATCTACGGCTGCGGCGGACTGTTTATTGTGGCACTCGGTTTTTCGCCAGCCGAGGTGGGCATGATGAGCACCATCGCCTTCTGCAGTGGCTTCTGTTTCAACGGCGCCAATACCGGCATGAATGCGTTATCTGCCAGCTATTATCCGACTCACGCCCGCGCGACCGGCTCCAGCTGGATGCACGGTGTGGGCCGCATTGGCGCGATTCTGAGCGCCTTTGTTGGCGCAGAGATGATGTCCCTCGGCTGGTCCTTCAGCTTCATCTTTTTGCTGCTGGCGATACCGGCTGTGATCACCACCCTGATGCTGCTGTTAAAAAACCGTTACGGCTTTAAGCCGATCACAGATTCGTGATTTTTTCCACTGAGGCCAGCGCGTTGCATTACATTAGCAGCAACGCTCATGGTGTCAGGTGGATAAGATGGACAACTTTCTCAGTGCGGATCTCATCCGCACCCGTTTCTCTCAGGCGATGTCAGTCATGTATCAGCAGGAAGTGCCGCAGTATGGCACGCTGATGCAGCTGGTGGCGACCGTCAACGACCGCGCGCTGGAAGCGGATATTGCGCTGAAAGATCGCCTCACTGCCGCCGATGAAATCGACCGACTCAACCTGGAACGCCACGGTGCGATCCGCGTGGGCACGGCAGACGAATTAGCCACACTGCGGCAGCTGTTTGCGGTGATGGGAATGCATCCGGTGGGCTATTACGATCTTTCCCAGGCGGGTGTTCCCGTCCACTCCACGGCGTTCCGGCCAGTGAGCGATGCGGCACTCCGGCGCAATCCCTTCCGGGTATTTACCTCGCTGTTACGGCCAGAACTGATCGACGATCAGGCGCTGCGTGAAAAGGCAGCGGAAATTCTTGCCGCACGCGACATTTTCACTCCCCGTTGCCGGGAGTTGCTGGAGCTGCATCAGCAGCAGGGCGGATTCACTGACGAGCAGGCCACTGAATTTGTGATTGAAGCACTGGAAACCTTCCGCTGGCACGCCCACAGCAGCGTAGACAGTCAGACCTATCAGGCGCTGAACCAGCAGCATCGGCTGATTGCGGACGTGGTCTGTTTCCCCGGCTGCCACATCAACCATCTCACGCCGCGCACGCTGGATATCGACCGCGTCCAGCAACTGATGCCGTCACGTGGCATCGAACCGAAAACGCTGATCGAGGGACCGCCGCGTCGTCAGGTGCCAATCCTGTTACGTCAGACCAGCTTTAAAGCGCTGGAAGAACCGATCATCTTTAAGGATGGGCACCAGGGAAGGCATACCGCGCGCTTCGGTGAAATCGAACAGCGCGGTGTGGCGCTGACGCCCGCAGGACGCGCGCTCTACGATCGGTTGCTGAGTGAGGCGGGCAGCGGTCAGGATAACCAGCAGCATCAGCAACATCTGGCGGCGATTTTCCGTGATTTCCCCGACGACGAGACCACGCTGCGCCAGCAGGGGCTGGCCTGGTTCCATTATCGCCTGAGTGAAAAGGGCATTGCGACGCCGCCCGCTCAGGGGGAATCGCTGGAGACGCTCATCAAAGAGGGGCGTGTGCTGGCCGATCCCATCATTTATGAAGATTTCCTGCCCGTGAGCGCGGCAGGCATTTTTCAGTCCAACCTCGGCGATCGGGCGCAGGTCCGTTCGGCTGGCCAGTCCAGCCGTCAGGCGTTTGAAGCCGCGCTGGGCGCAGCCGTGCTGGATGAGATGGCGCTCTATGAAGAACGGCAGGAGCGCTCTCTGGCGCAGTGCGGCCTGCGACCGGCCTGAGTGTTCTGGCGGGCAACGCCTCTGTTGCCCGCTGATGGTCCTGAAGCGGCGCAGGCCGGGGGCTTTGCTGAAATTCACTGAAAAACCCGACGCTTTACCGGCAAGCGCAGGTTTACCCGCGTGAGTATCCTCATCCGTTAGCAGCCTGACTGATTTTATGAGGCAGAGACGCACAGGGTGACAGCCTGATGACGCGCTCACGCGTGCTGCCAGGCTATTAACCCATGATTAAGAGATAAACGACGTTAACGTATCACCGCAACTGACTCGCTGAACCTGTTGATGAGCCTGTTCACGCCTGCCTCTTACTCTTCGGCATATTCTGCAAATCCCTCCCGTACCTGGACAATGCTGGCGGGCCTGCAAATAATGGAGGTACGTTTGAACAGGGAAACAGGAATGAAAAACGAAACAGGTCTGAGGATCATGACTGCTGAGGGTGAGTTGCGTGGATGCATGGACGATGACCTTTTCGTATTCAAAGGCATACCTTATGCGGCGGCACCGGTTGGCGCATTGCGCTGGCGTCCGCCTCAGCCGGTCACGCCCTGGCAGCAGGTGCGCGACGCTACCGCATTCGGGGCATCCGGCTGGCAAAACCGGACTTACTGCCAGGCAGTCGGCGGTGGCGATCCTGGTGAGTTCAGCGAAGATTGCCTCTACCTGAATGTCTGGACGCCCGATGTTGAGCCGTCAACGCCGCTGCCGGTGATGGTGTGGCTGCACGGCGGTGGCTACACCATTGGCGCGGGCGGGCTGGCACCCTACAGCGGCAAGCCGCTGGCGTCACGCGGCGCGGTGGTGGTCACAATCAACTACCGTCTCGGCCATCTCGGTTTCTTCTCACATCCTGCCCTGGATGCTGAATATCCTGCTGCGGGTACGGTGAACAACTTTGGCCTGCTCGATCAGATTGCCGCACTGCAGTGGGTGCAGCGCAACATTCCCGCTTTCGGTGGCGACCGCCGCAATGTGACTCTGTTCGGTGAATCTTCGGGTGCGCGAAGCGTACTCTCCCTCTGCTGTTCGCCGCTGGCAGAAGGGCTGTTTCATAAAGGGATCGTACAGAGCGCGTATAGCCTGCCGGACACGCCGCAGAAAAAAGCACGTCAGCAGGGCGTGGCGGTAGCCCGTCATTTCGGCCTGCCGCCCGATGCCAGCGCTGATGCGCTGCGCGCACTGCCCGCCGATGCCTTCTGGTCGCTGGAAGGGCCGCTGGCGATCCCGCCGGTTCCGATTGCCGGTGACGCCGTCCTGCCCGAGCCGATGCTGAAAACCTTTCTGGCTGGCAAACAGCACCGTCTGCCGCTGATGGCGGGTAGCAACAGCGATGAAGCCAGCGTACTGGAATATTTTGGCGTCGACGCCACCGCCGTGTTGCATCAGCTGCGCGCTAAAAATCGTCTCACCTACCGGACGCTTAAATGGATGTATGACATCCATGACGATCAGCGGCTGGGACGGGCGGTGGCGCGCGATATGGCCTTCAGTCTTATGCCGTGGCTGGTGATGCGTGCGCAGCACAATGCCGGAATGCCCGGCTGGCGCTACTGGTTTGATTATGTCTCCGAGCATGCGCGCGACCTTTATCCGCACGGCACCTGGCACGGCAACGAAGTGCCCTATGTTCTGAATACGCTTAGCCAGATGCCGGATCCGAATGAAGCCCGGCCATTCAGCGAGGCCGATCGGGCATTCGCCGCGCGAGTCAGCGAGTACTGGTTTACCTTTGCCCGTGATGCTACGGAATACAGGCACCAGCTTGAGGGCGAGGTCGTCTGGCCAGCCTGGCATCCGGGTAATGACGTGACAATGTCACTCGGCGAGAATTGCAGGGATGGGCTGGTTCTGAAGCGAAACTTTATGCGCGCCCGCATGCGACTCTTCCGGCTGTTAATGACGCGAATGGTCAGGCTTTAATCAGGTGATGAAGGTTAGGCTGCTAATCATTAAGTTATGCGAATGGAATTAATCTGCTTATTAAATTTCAACTCATTGAATTTAAATGATTTTAATTCAGAAATTCCCATTTGACGCTGAAAATAAATAGGTAACAAAACAGTTACATTTTCACTATCGCATGCCGATAAACCTCCTATGCCCGACGCTTGCGGGTCAACGTGTATAGGATTTTGGTATGGGAATGCTCAAAAATTTTACCATTCGCGCAGTGATGCTGACGATTCTGGGGCTGTTTTGCTTACTGTGGAGCGGCGTCGGGCTGTACAGCATCCACTCTCTTGGTGCGCTCAGCGAAGGCAATGAGGTTGACCGTCATCTGGTTGAGCAAATGACGGTGCTGAGCAAAGGCAACGATCAATATTTTCGTGTCATTACGCGCTTATCCCGCGTGATGGAAGGCAAAGCGGCGGGCAAAGCGCTGACCGATGAGGCTTATGCCCCCGTGCAGCAGGCGCTGGATGGTATGACCCAGCAACTGGCGCGCTTCAAACAGCTGGCACCCGGTCCGATGAGCCCGGACGTGGTGGATGGCGTAATCCAGACCTGGCAGAAGCTGCTGGATGAGGGCGTGACGCCACAACTGCAGCTGGCCCGTCAGGCCTCACCGGATGCCTATCGCCAGCAGGCGAACAACGTTACTCCGCCATTGAGCCGTGCCTTTGGCGTCAGCGCAGAGAAATTCAGCCAGAGCGCAGCGCAAAAGCTGGATACCACCCGGGTAGAAGTTGATCACCTTACCGCGACCACCAAAACCATTATCACCATCACGGTGATTATCGGTCTGTTCATCCTCCTGTTTACCGACCGTTATCTGGTGGCGATGCTCGTCCGTCCGCTGGAAAGTATCCGTACCCACTTCGCGGTGATCGCGACGGGCGACCTCAGCCAGCCGGTATCCGATTTCGGTCGCAACTGCGTCGGTAAACTGGTTCCACTGCTGAGCGCCATGCAGGACAGTCTGCGTGAAGCGGTCAGCGCTATTCGCAGCGGCACCGAGAATATCTCGCGCGGTGCGGCAGAAATCTCTGCCGGTAACAACGACCTCTCTTCACGTACCGAAGAGCAGGCCGCTGCGCTGGAGCAGACTGCGGCCAGCATGGAGCAGCTGACGGCGACGGTGAAATTCAACGCCGACAACGCGCGCCAGGCGAGCCTGCTGGCAGAAACCGCTACCACCACGGCACAACGTGGCGGCCAGCTGGTCAGTGAAGTAGTCAGCACCATGGATGGCATCTCCGGCAGCTCGAAGAAAATCGCTGAGATCACCAACGTGATTAACGGCATCGCCTTCCAGACGAATATTCTGGCGCTGAACGCCGCTGTCGAAGCGGCACGTGCCGGCGAACAGGGGCGGGGTTTTGCGGTTGTGGCATCGGAAGTGCGCAATCTGGCACAGCGCAGCGCCAACGCCGCTAAAGAGATCGCGACGCTGATTGAAGAGTCCGTTCAGCGTGTGGGCAAAGGTGCCGAGCTGGTAAGCACCACCGGCGGCACCATGAATAATATTCTGAAATCGGTGCAGGATGTGGATGCGATCATGAAACAGATTGCCTCCGCTTCAGAAGAGCAGAGCAAGGGCATTTCTCAGGTTGGAACGGCCGTGACCGAAATGGACAGCGTGACACAGCAGAACGCCTCCCTGGTTGAGGAAGTCTCCGCCGCGGCGAGCGCGCTGGCACTGCAGACGGAAGCGCTGCAGGCCTCTGTATCGAAGTTCCGCCTCTCCAGCGACCGCAAGAGCTCGCCAACTATCAGCAATAAACCTGCCGCGCCAAAAGCTCCCGTGCTGAGTGCGCCTCAGGCTAAACCTGCTGAAAATGGCGACTGGGTCACCTTCTGATCCCGGCAAAGCCACGCCACCAGTTCCGCCAGGAACGGTGGCGCATCCTGTGAGGGCCGTTGCAGTAAACTGTAAACGGCACCGGTTCTGACCTCGCCAGCGAACGGCTTAATCAGCCTGCCGCTGGCAATATCACTCTCGACCAGATTGCTGTCGGCAATCGCCACACCAAACCCCTGAATCGCTGCACTAATTGCTAAGTCCATCGTGGCAAAATGCTGGTTCCGCTTCATGCTCAGCGTCATCTGCTGCGCCTGCAGCCAGCAGTGCCAGTCACGCGTGTCTGCGGTGGGATGCAGAAACGTCATTGCGGCCAGCGCCGCCGGCGAGTCCGGGCAGGGCTGATCCGCTGCCATGACCGGCGTCAGTGACTCGCTGAACAGACAGATCCCCTCAGAATGTGGCTTGCCATAGACAATCGCCGCATCAAAGTTCTCAAGCTGCGCAGCATGATCCAGTGTCGTCGTCAGGGCGACATGCAGTTCCGGGCGCTGTTGTTCCAGCGCCATCAGCCGCGGCACCAGCCAGCGCAACGCACAGGTCGGGGCTTTGAGGCGAATGCTGACCTGAGTGCGGCGGACCTTTTCGCTGGCCTGCACCATCAGCTCAAAACCCTGCTGTAATTCCGGCAAAAGCGAAGCGCCCTGTGGCGTCAGCCGCAGGCCACGTGCGTGGCGGTCAAACAGTGTTACGCCCAGCCACTGCTCCAGCGCGGCAATCTTGCGACTGACGGCACCCTGCGTCAGGCACAGCTCACGGGCAGCGTGAGTCAGATTCAGGTATCGGGCGGTCACCAGAAAGGCGTGTATGGCATTAAGCGGCAGCGATGAGCGTGACACATTGAACCTCAGCTATGCATTTTTATCATGGCTATTATGACGACATTTCGCTTGCCGACTCAAGCCGCAGCCCGTTGAATAGTTATTTACCGGATCTGACCGGTTATGCCCCTGACGGAGAGAATATGTCCCTGAAAACGCCTGTCGCTATCCACTCAAAATTGCCGGACGTCGGCACCACTATTTTCAGCGTAATTGGCCAGCTCTCGGCGCAGCATCAGGCAATTAACCTGTCGCAGGGCGCACCCAACTTCCCCTGTGATCCGGCGCTGGTTGACACAGTCAGCCGTGCGATGCAGGAGGGGCACAATCAGTATGCCGCCATGATGGGTCTGCCCGCCTTACGTGAGGCGCTCGCCAGCAAAGTGCAGGCGCTCTATGGGCAGTCCTATGATACCGCCAGTGAGGTGCTGATCACCGGCAGCGCCAGCCAGGGAATTTATATGGCGATTACCGCGCTGGTCCATAAGGACGACGAGGTGATCTTCTTTGAACCGGCATTTGACAGTTATGCGCCGGTGGTGCGATTGCAGGGCGCAACACCGATAGGCCTGAAGCTCCAGGTGCCGTCATTTGCGATCGACTGGGATCAACTGCGGGCCGCGATCACGCCACGCACCCGCATGATCATCATTAATACGCCGCACAATCCCAGCGCGCAGGTACTGACGCCCGACGATCTCAATCAGCTGGCGGCTCTGATTCGCAACACCGATATCGTGGTGCTCTCCGATGAGGTTTACGAACATATTCTGTTTGATGGCCGCCCGCACTGCGGGATGGCGACGCACCCGGAGCTGGCGGCGCGCAGTGTTATCGTCTCCTCGTTTGGTAAAACCTTCCACGTTACCGGCTGGCGGGTCGGCTACTGTCTGGCACCGGTGGAGCTGATGACTGAACTGGTGAAAGTGCATCAGTTTATGATGTACGCCGCCGATACGCCGATGCAGGTGGGGTTCGCACACTATCTGCAAACGCCGGAGAACTATCTGTCGCTTAACGCTTTCTATCAGCAGAAGCGCGATCGGCTGATCGCGCTGATGGAGAACTCCCCATTCCGGCTGCTGCCGAGCGCCGGTTCGTTCTTCATGCTCGCGAGCTATGGACATTTCAGTGACGAACCAGACGGTGAAATGGTAAAACGTCTTATTGTCGATAACGGTGTGGCAACCATACCGCTGTCGGCGTTTTATATGGATGGCACTGACAACAAACTGATTCGTCTCTCTTTTGCGAAAGACGAGGCGACACTAGAGGCTGGCGCGGCTGCGCTATGTGCTTTTTCTCACTGAATCACGCCACCGCGTGGAGCAGCACCGGGAACAGGTAACCAGGACTTTTCGGGGTAAATAATGAAGAAACTGAACGCGCTTTTTCTCGCTCTGGGCATGATGACATCGGTACAGGCACTGGCACAGGATTTACGTTACGGCGTGGAGTCACAATATCCGCCGTTTGAAAGCCGCAACGCCAAGGGTGAGCTGGAAGGCTTTGATATCGAGCTGGGTAACGCCATCTGTAAAGCGGGCAATTTCAGCTGCCACTGGGTTGAGAGCAGCTTTGATGCGCTGATCCCGGCACTGCAGGCGAAGAAATTCGACGCCATTAACTCGGCGATGAACATCACCGAAGCGCGCGCGAAAAGCATTGCGTTCACGCAGCCGATCTACCGTATTCCGACCATGTTAGTGGCGAAGAACGGTGAAAATCTGGCACCGACCGCTGAAAGCCTCAAAGGTAAAAACATCGGTGTATTGCAGGGATCGATTCAGGAAACCTATGCGAAGAAGCACTGGGAGACGCAGGGCGTAACGGTCACGTCGTATCAGGATCAGAACCAGGTTTATAACGACATGGTCGCGGGCCGCCTTGATGGCACGCTGGTGATGTCCGCTGCCGGCCAGTCGGGCTTCCTCGATAAGCCGCAGGGCAAAGGCTTTGGTTTTGTCGGCAAGCCAGTCGAAGATGACGCGATTCTTGGTTCGGGCATCGGTTACGGCCTGCGCAAAGATGACGCGAAGCTGAAGCAGGAACTGGATGCGGCGATCGCTAAAGTGCAGGGCGATGGCACCATCAAAAAGCTGGCTGAAAAATACTTCCCGGGTATTGATGTCAGCGCGAAGCCATAATCGCAATCGGGCGCGTTCTGCGCCCGATTTTCCTGCTTAACCTGCCGCCAGATAACAGAGTTTTTCTGCCACCTGATAGGACTTCACAAACGACGTGATCGGCAGAAACTCGAAACGTGAATGGAAATTATGCGCGCCGGTAAAGAAGTTTGGCGTCAGCAACCCTTTAGCTGACAGCGCCGCCCCGTCCGTGCCGCCCCGCATCGG
Organism: Pantoea sp. Lij88; assembly: GCF_030062155.1. NCBI lineage: Bacteria > Pseudomonadati > Pseudomonadota > Gammaproteobacteria > Enterobacterales > Erwiniaceae > Pantoea > Pantoea sp. Lij88. Next base: position 1,995,669 of record NZ_CP118269.1, read on the forward strand.
AATCACTTTTGGCTCAATCTCCAGCGCGGCAAAGGCACTGAAGATCAGGTCAATTGCCCGACGATCCTCACCCAGCGCATTGCTGATGTTGCTGTAGATATCGCTGATAGTGATACTCACCTCACCGGTGGGATACCGCGCCGCGAGTTCTTCAGCCGCCTGCTGTAGCTGCTGCTTGCGTGCCGCGAAGCTGGCCAGATCAAAATCACGGATTGAGACCTTCAGGGTCGCCTTGCTGGCGTTGGCCTGAATCTCATTGAACCAGATATAGCCTTCGCGACCTTCGGTGTGCTCCGGTGTCTGTTGACGATCAAACAGACTGATGTAGTCATGGGCCATCAGCAGCGGATTGACCAGCACGCCTTTGCCCGACATCGGGTGTGCCGGAACGCCGGTAAACACAATCTCAGCCGCGGCTCCATTAAAGTTCTCGTACACCACTTCGCCCAGTTCGCAGCAGTCGATGGTCCACGCAAAATCGACGTTGAAGCGTGTTTCCAGATCCAGCGCTTTCGCCCCGCGCAGGCCAATCTCTTCATCCGGCACAAAGGCCACCACGATATCGCCATGATCCCCTTTGAGGTTCGCCATCAGCGTCATCACCACGCTAACCGCCGCTTTGTTGTCTGCACCCAGCACGCTAGTGCCGTCGCTGAAGATCACCTCCTGACCCACATAAGGCGCGATCTCCGGATGTTCATCGCGGCGCAGCCAGATATCCTGCTCTGCATTCAGACAGAGATCGTCACCCTGCCAGGTGAGGATCTGCGGGTGGATATCGGGCGATAAGCCCACGTCAACGGTATCGATGTGCGTGATAAACCCGATGCGCGGAGCGTCTGGACGGTTGCCCCGTTTAACCGCCGTCACCGTAGCATGTTCATCAATCACCACCTCGTCCAGCCCCAGCGCCCGCAGCTCGTCCGCCAGCAGTTCCGCCATGGCGTGCTGGCTCGGCGTACTCGGCAGAGTCGTGGATTTGGCATCGCTCTGACTGCTGACGGCGAGGTAACGGAAAAATCGTTCGGTGAGTTGCGACTCAAGTTTGTCTGTCATCACTATTCCTTATTAGTCAGCCATGGGCGGGGTTCGCTATGGTGCCGAATCGTGCTATCAATGAAGCATCTGAATGATTCATTTAGATATTGTGATCACCGGAAGTCAATACAAAGCGAGGATGATAATGAAAATCAAGATAGCCACCTTAGCGCTTGTTACTGCGGGGATAGCGCTGGCTGGCAGCGTTAACGCCAAAACGCTGGTCTACTGTTCTGAGGGATCACCAGAGAATTTTAACCCTCAGCTCTATACCTCCGGAACCAGTGTTGACGCCAGTGCGGTACCGGTATTCAACCGGCTGGTGGACTTCACACCCGGCACCACGAACCTGGTGCCGAGCCTGGCGGAAAGCTGGGAGATCAGCCCGGATGGCACCGTCTACACCTTCCATCTGCGTAAGAACGTGAAGTTCCAGAGCAACAAACAGTTCAAACCCAGCCGCGACTTCAACGCCGATGATGTGATCTTCTCGTTTATGCGCCAGATGGACCCGAAAAATCCCTACCATAATGTCTCTGGCGGCACCTATTCCAACTTCGAAAGCCTCGAACTCTCCACGCTGATTAAAAGTATCGACCGGGTTGATGACCACACCGTGCGCTTCACGCTTGCCCATCCGGAAGCCCCGTTTCTTGCCGATCTCGCGTGGTATTTCGCCTCGATCCACTCGGCTGAATATGCAGACGCCATGCTGAAAGCGGGGACGCCGGAGAAGGTCGATATGAACCCGATTGGCACCGGCCCGTTTGAACTGGTGCAGTATCAGAAAGATTCGCGCATCCTCTACAAAGCGTTCCCGGACTACTGGCAGGGCAAGGCGAAACTCGACCGGCTGGTATTCAGCATCACACCCGACGCCTCCGTGCGTTACGCCAAGCTGGAGAAGAACGAGTGTCAGGTGATGCCTTTCCCGAACCCCGCCGATCTCGACAAAATGCGCGCCAATCCGGATATCACCCTGGAACAGAAGGCGGGTCTGAACACCGGCTTCCTGGCGTTTAACACCACGAAAGCGCCAACCGACAACGTCAAAGTGCGCCAGGCGCTGGCAATGGCAATCAACAAACCGGCAATCATTGAGGCGATATTTAAAGGCACCGGCACGGTCGCGAAAAATATCCTGCCGCCGGGCGTCTGGAGCGCGGACAAAGATCTGAAAGATTACGACTATGACCCGGAAAAGGCCAAAGCGTTGCTGCAGCAGGCAGGCGTCAAACCGGGGACGGAGATTGCGCTCTGGGCGATGCCGGTTCAGCGACCTTACAACCCGAATGCGCGGCGCATGGCGGAGATGATTCAGTCGGACTGGGCCAAAGTCGGCATCAAAGCCAACATCGTCAGCTATGAGTGGGGCGAATACCTGAAACGCGTGCGCAGCGGCGAGCATCAGGCCGCGCTGATGGGCTGGACTACCGCGACCGGCGATCCGGATAACTTCTTCGGCCCACTCTACAGCTGCACCTCTGCGCAGGGCGGTTCTAACTCCTCAAAATGGTGCTACCAGCCGTTTGATAAGTTAATCACCGAAGCCCGCGCCGAGCCGGATCAGGGCAAACGCACCGCGCTCTATCTGCAGGCGCAGCAGATGATGCATGACCAGATGCCCGCCGTGATGATTGCGCACTCCACCATCTTCGAGCCGGTACGCAAATCGGTCAGCGGCTATCAGGTCGATCCGTTCGGCAAGCATATCTTCTATCAGGTTGATATTAAGCAGTAAGCGACTGCCACAAACCCAGAGGCCTGCTCCGTAGTTAGTCTCTGCTTATGCACCAAAGTCAGGATAGATCTGACAGCAATAAATAAGCTCAACGCGAAGGGAACACGACCCGAGGAGGAAAGCGTCCCGCACCAGGACAAAAACGCCGGGAGCGTTTTTGAACAACGCAACGCGTTGGCCCGTTTACGGGCGCACCTCAGGGATGAGGTGCGTAATCGTGCGGGCCGGGCATGCCAGGGATGGCGGCTTTTGCGACTTTCCGATCGGGTCGTGTTCCCTTAGCTACCTCGATCTTACCGCTGCTTGTAACAAGTCTGTAAAGACGTCAAGAGTGTATAGTCCCACGGGCTTGTTATCCCATCCTCACCTGCTGATCCCTCTCCGTCAGCCGCTGCTGTAAAAACTGCAGAAACAGCGTCAGAGCCGCATTGCGCTGACGTCCCGACACCGTCTGAAGCTGCAGCGTGCGCTGACTCAACTGATCCACCCCCATCGACCGCAATACCAGATTTTGCGCCTCGCGCTCAAACAACAGCGTAAACGCGCTGCAGATGGTCACCGCCTGCGGTGTATGCAGCAAAAAGTGATAAAGCGTAGCGAAATAGTCGCAGGTCAGCACAGGTTCAACCACACAGTCATTCATCTGACAGGAGAGATCAAACAGCTGCCGCACGGTGGTGTGGTGACCCGGTAATGCCAGCGGCCAGCGATGGAGATCGCCCAGTGTCACCTCACGTGACGCCAGCGGATGTGACTCATGCATCGCCAGCAACACCGGCGCGGGCCACGAGCCGAGCACCTCAACGCTGCGCTCCGGCTGCAGACTAAACTGCAGCGCTACATCACATTCACCCGCCCTGACGCACGCCGCCACGCCCTGCGAGTGTGTCACGTTAATCGCAAACAGCGCACCGGGATTCGCCAGGCGAAACTCCGCCAGCAGGCCAGGCAACAGACTGAACGCCATCCCATCCGTACAGGCGATACGGATCAGACTGCGGCGTACCGCCTTCAACCCCTTAATCTCCGCCAGCGCATATTCCATATCGAGCTGACTTTTACGAACGTGATGCGCAAAAATCTCACCCGCCTCATTCAACACCATGCCGCGCGCATGCCGCTCAAACAGCGGCACCCCGACCTGCGCTTCCAGCCGCTGAATCTGACGGCTGATCGCCGACACCGCGACAAACAATTGCTCACTGGCGGCGCTCAGCGAGCCGCTCTCAACCACCGCCAGGAAATAGCGGATCTCGCTGCTTAACATGGTCACTCCGGCAATAACGCATCATAAAAGGGCAGCGGTGCGTTGCTTTAAAAGCAAAGCTCACTCGATAAATTGATAATTGTGGCAAAGAGAGAAGTTTGTCAAAGATAAAGCACGATAAAAATAACAGACAGGGCAAACATGACAGAGCAACAGGCAGTTGACCAGGCGATGCACTATTTCGACAGCGGTGAGTTTCAGCAGCTGCTGGCACGGCGCGTCGCCTGCGTGACCGAAAGCCAGCACGCCAGCAGACGGGCGGAGCTGGACCATTATCTGCAGCAGGAGATTGGCCCGCAGCTGGCGAAAATGGGATTCACGCTGCACCCGTTTGACAATCCGCAACCCGGCAGCCCGCCGTTTCTGATCGCCACCCGCATTGAAGATCCGCTAAAACCGACGCTGCTCTGCTACGGCCACGGCGATGTGGTATTCGGCGACGATGAAAACTGGCGCGAAGGCTTATCGCCATGGCAACTCACAGCCGAAGACGATCGCCTGTATGGACGCGGCAGCGCGGACAACAAAGGCCAGCACTGCGTTAATCTTGTGGCGCTGGAGCAGGTCTGGCAGGCGCGCGGTGAAACGCTGGGCTTCAACTGCAAAATCCTTTTTGAGATGGGTGAAGAGATCAGTTCGCCTGGGCTGGCGGCGATCTGCCAGCAGCAGCAGGCACTCTTAGAGGCCGATCTCTTTATCGCCTCGGATGGCCCACGACTCAACGCACTGCGGCCGACACTGTTCCTGGGGTCGCGTGGCGCGGCGAACTTTCGGCTGACCATCCGCGCACGTGACAACGCCTATCACTCCGGCAACTGGGGCGGACTGCTCAGTAATCCCGGTACCCAGCTGGCGAATGCGATCGCCTGCCTGGTGAATGCGCAGGGCGTATTGCAGGTCGCTGCGCTGAAACCGGACTCACTGACCGACGCGGTGCGCGCCATCCTCAGTGATATTGAGGTGGGCGGCATGCCAGGCGATCCGGCGCTGGCAGAAGGCTGGGGCGAGCCTGGCCTGACGCCTGCAGAGCGGCTTTATGGCTGGAACACGCTGGAGGTACTGGCCTTTGAAACCGGCAATCCGGCGCGCCCGATGAACGCCATTCCGGGCAGCGCCACGGCGGTCTGTCAGCTGCGGTTTGTGGTCGGCACTGACTGGGAAAACCTGGTGCAGCACCTAGAAAGTCACCTGCATCAGCACGGCTTCGATAACGTCAAAGTGGAGTTTCTGCGCGGTTCACCGGCAACACGGCTCGATCCGCAGGATCCGCTGGTGGCCTGGACGCTGGATACGCTGGCCCGCAGCAGCGGTAAAAAACCGGCGCTGTTGCCGAATCTTGGCGGTTCACTACCGAATGAGGTCTTCGCCGATATCCTTGGCCTGCCGACGCTGTGGGTGCCGCATTCCTATCCCGCCTGCGGCCAGCACGGCGTTAACGAACACATGCTCAACTCTATTGCACGCGAAGGCCTGGCGATCATGACCCGGCTGTTCTGGCAACTGGGCGAAGAGGGCGAACAGCTGATGACGCGCCACCATCAGTGGCGGAGAGGTGAACAATGAGTAGCATCGCGCAGACTACCCCGCAGGTGAAACCCAGCCTGCACAAAACGCTGTTCGCCACCTGCATCGGCAACGCGCTGGAGTGGTTCGACATCGCGGTCTATGGCTTTTTCGCCAGCTACATCGCGCACGTCTTCTTTCCGGTCAGCGATCCGTCGGTGTCGCTGCTGCTGACCTTTGGCAGCTTCGGTATCTCCTTCCTGATCCGTCCGCTAGGCGCCATTGTGCTCGGCAATTATGCCGATCGTCACGGCCGTAAAAAGGCGCTGCTGCTGTCGATTAACCTGATGATGCTGGGCGGGGCGATCATTACCTTTATGCCGGGCTACGCCACCATCGGTCTGGCGGCACCGCTGCTGATCATCCTGGCGCGACTCATTCAGGGCTTCTCAGCCGGAGGTGAATTTGGCAGTTCGACCGCCTTCCTGGTGGAGCACTTTCCCGAGCGTAAAGCCTTTATCGCCAGCTGGCAGTTCGCCACCCAGGGGGCCAGCACGCTGATGGCTTCGGCGTTCGGGCTGGGGCTGACCCACTGGCTGAGTGAAAGTGACATTCAGGCGTGGGGCTGGCGCATTCCGTTTGCTTTCGGTCTGCTGATTGGCCCGCTGGGGATCTACATCCGCCGTCATGTGCAGGAGCCCGCCAGCTTTGCCACGCAGGAGAAAGAAGCCGCGCCGCTGAAAACGCTGTTCGGGCGGCAGAAAGCGCTGATCACGCTGGCGATTGGCGTGATGGTGATTTCGACCGCAGTCAATTACATGCTCAACTACATTCCGACCTACGCCACCAAAACCCTGCATCTGCCGGGATCGGTCGCCTTCACCGCCACGCTGATCGCGGGAATTATCCTGACGGTGGTGACGCCCATCATGGGGTTGTGGGCAGAGCGGATTGGCCGGTTGCCGCTGATGTGGGGATCGCTGCTGCTGCTGATGGCGACCATCTATCCTGCTTTCAAATGGATGGTCGATCACACCACGCCCACGACGCTGATCCTGCTGGTGGCCTGGATGGCACTGCTTAAGTCAGTCTATTTCTCCACGGTGCCGTCGGTGATGGCGGATCTCTTCCCGGCGACCACGCGCGCCAGCGGTATGGCGATCAGTTACAACGTGGCTGTGACGGTATTTGGCGGGTTTGCGCCGCTGATTTGCAGCATGCTGATTGCCGCCACCGGCAGCAGCCTGGCGCCAGGCTATTACCTGATGGGAGTAGCGGTGCTGAGTGGCATCGCGCTGCTGCGCTGCAGTAAGCGGGTGGCATAGCAGAGCCAGGAACGTTCTGTGGTGAGATCGAGCCTGCGCAGAAAACACGGTCAGATCGGAAAGTCGCAAAAGCCGCCATCCCTGGCATGCCCGGCCCGCACGATTACGCACCTCATCCCTGAGGTGCGCCCGTTGCCGGGCCAACGCGTTGCGTTGTTCAAAAACGCTCCCGGCGTTTTTGTCACAGGCGCGGGACGCTTTCCTCCTCTGACCGTGTTCCCTGCGTGTTGAGCCTATGGGATGCTGCCAGATTCACACTGATTCAGTCTTGTCACTAATCTGTCAGGTCTGAAAATCGAGCCTGCGCTTAACTGAACTGTAAATAGGCAACATGGGTTTGCAGATACTCCTCCAGTCCATGTTTCCCATCGGCACCGCCGATACCCGACTTACGCCATCCGGCATGAAAGCCCTGCATCGCCTCGAAGTTCTCGCGGTTTACGTAGGTCTCGCCGAACTTCAGTTTCCGCAGCGCGATCATGGTGGTATTGAGATTCCGGGTGTAAATCGAGGAGGTCAGCCCATACTCGCAGTCGTTAGCCAGGGCAATCGCCTCATCCAGCGTTTTAAAAGTCATCACCGGCAACACCGGGCCAAAAATCTCCTCCTGCATAATCGCCATCTCCTGACGCACATTGGTCAGCAGCGTCGGTTCGAAGAAGAAGCCTTTGTTTCCGGCGCGCTTGCCGCCCAGCACGACTCTGGCCCCGGCGGCGACGGCATCCGCCACTTTCTGCTCAACCCGATCCCGGGCGGCAGCCGTTATCAGCGGCCCCATATCGATATCACTGCGTTCGGCCGGATCGCCAAATGTCACCTGCTGAAACGCGGTGGTCAGTGCGCTGATAAAACGATCGTATATGCCTTCCTACACATAGACCCGCTCTGCGCAGTTACAGACCTGGCCGCTGTTGATCATCCGTGAACTCACAATCGCCTGCACCGCCAGATCGAGATCGGCATCATCCATCACGATGGCGGGGGCTTTGCCGCCCAGTTCCAGCGACACTCTGGTGACATTTTTAGCAGCGGCTTCCATGGTGGCGATACCGGCACCGACGCTGCCGGTCAGGCTCACCAGCCCGACTTTCGGGTTTGCCGCCAGCTCCTGTCCCACTTCCGGCCCCAGACCATAGACAACATTGATGACACCCGCAGGCAGGCCCAGCTTATGAATGATGTCGGCAAACAGCGCCGCATTGTTCGGGGTCAGCTCACTGGGTTTAATGACAATGGTGTTGCCGGTGATCAGGGCCGGCGCCGCTTTTCGGGCGATCAGGAAGAAGGGGAAGTTCCACGGCAAAATCCCGGTCGTGACGCCAATCGCCTTTTTAAACAGGAAGATGTTCTCACTGGGGCGGTCGCTGTTGATGATTTCCCCTTCATAACGTCGCGCCCATTCGGCCATATAATCAAGATAGTCGGCGGTAAACAGCACTTCGGTCTTCGCCAGTCCCTGGGTTTTGCCGCCCTCCGCCACAATGGTTGCCGTCAGTTCAGGTTCGCGGTCGAGGATGGCGCTGGCGATTTTGTGCAGCCAGACGCCGCGCTCAACCGCAGGCAGCGCTTCCCATCCCGGCTGAGCCGCCTCTGCGGCGTCGATGGCAAGGCGGGCATCCTGACGAGTGCCTTCGGGAATGCGTGACAGCAGCGCTTCTGTCGCCGGGTTGATCACCTCAATCCACTGGTCACCCTGATGAGCGACGAATCCGCCATGAATGTAATGTTGATGATGTGTTGTCATTCGCTTAACTCTCCGCTATCGATACGTTGCAGTAATGTGATAGCAGGGTGAAACAGAACGCTGAGCGTGACCTTTAGCTTATTGCCAGCCTGAGAGTCCGGCTGGCAGCCAATCACAGATATCGGTGAGTTCTGCGGCAAAAACGTCAATATGTTGTAGATTTAAAGGAGTGAAGTCGTAAGAAAGGGGTTAAAAAATGGCAAGCGGATGGGCAGCAGAAGGCGCAGTACAGGAGCAGATTGATAGCACCGTTAATGATGGAATTGAGCGGGTAAGACAATCGATCGGGCAGGGCGAAAGCGCCACCGAATGTGAACTCTGCGGCGAACCGATTCCTGAAGCGCGCCGTCAGGCGCTGAAAGGGGTGCACTACTGCGTGGCGTGTCAGGAAAAAATCGATAAACAGCAGCAGACCAGCAGCTTATATAATCGTCGGGGCAGTAAAGACAGTCAGCTGCGCTAACGCTCAGGAGCCTGGCATCGCCAGGCCGCTGCCAATAAACCATGCCAGAAAGCCCACGCCCGCCACGATGATGGCGATCGGAAACAGAATTCCAATTCTCATATTCAACCTGCTGCAAACAGCGTTTTCAGGGGACGCGATCTTATCATGAGATCTGGAGGACTGCGCGATGGGTTTTCAGCAGGGTAAAGAGCTGGAACTGCGTGGCATCGTTCTCTTCGCGCAACACCTCGCCTTTTTTATAGAGAATATGATGCACGTGTCCGAGCTGACGCCAGACCACAATCGCCGAGGCGATAAGCGCGCAATGCTTCTCCGCCTGCACACATTCAATCGTGGCGTAGTGCGTTTCATCCAGGCCATTCACAAACACCTTTATCGCATCCGCGGGTAATATCGCCCGCAGATCATCCAGCATCACCCGGCTGACCGACCGCGAAAGAAACAGTGTTAACCACTTTGATGTCATCCCAATCCCTGATCCGATCAATTTTCCCCAGTCTATACGACCTTGTCCGCGTTAATAAGCGACTTCTTTGCAGATTTGCCACCATACCAGCTTCAATGGCAGTCAGATCAGAATTGTGCTGCGCCACACGGCAGAACTCTAAAAAACAGTGAATAATAAGCGGGTTAGCGCATTTATGGTCCGATTTTATAACAACTGTGAAATTGTGATCCCTGACGGGAATAACGGTCAGAAATTGCCACTTCGCTCCGGCTTCCGGCATTTATCCAAAGGCTGAGGAATTCCTGCAAAACGTAGACTGCCTGCTGAGCGGAAGCAGTCAGGTTTCCGACAGGCCTCAACCTAACCGGGGAATAACAATGAACAGTGCCATTATTGCGGGTATCTTCTGGCATTTTGTCGGTGCTGCCAGCGCCGCGTGTTTCTACGCGCCGTTTAAACAGGTGAAAAGATGGTCATGGGAAACCATGTGGTCGATTGGCGGCCTGATGTCGTGGCTGATCCTGCCGTGGGCGGTGAGTGCCATTTTGCTGCCGGACTTTATGGCCTATTACAGCAGCTTTACGCTGTCGCAGCTTATGCCGGTCTTTCTGTTTGGCGCGATGTGGGGCATAGGCAATATCAACTACGGCCTGACCATGCGCTATCTCGGGATGTCGATGGGCATCGGTATCGCGATTGGGATTACCCTGGTGGTCGGCACGCTGATGACGCCGCTATTGCAGGGTCGCTTTGGTGAGCTGTTCGCCTCGGCGGGTGGCCGGTTAACGTTGCTGGGCGTGCTGGTGGCGCTGATTGGCGTCGGGATTGTGTCGCGTGCCGGGCTATTAAAGGAGCGCGCACTGGGGATTAACGCGGAGGAGTTTAATCTCAGGAAGGGACTGGTGCTGGCGGTGATGTGCGGCATTTTCTCGGCCGGTATGTCGTTTGCGATGGATGCGGCGAAACCAATGCATCAGGCTGCCGCTAATCTCGGCATCGATCCCCTCTATGTGGCGTTACCCAGCTATGTGGTCATCATGGGCGGCGGGGCGCTGGTCAATCTGGGCTTTTGTTTCTGGCGGCTGGCCACCCGGCCAGAGTTGTCTGTGCGAAAAGACTTCTCCGTCGGGAAGTCGCTGTTGATTGCTAACACGGCTTTTGCCGTGCTCGGCGGCACCATGTGGTATCTGCAGTTCTTCTTCTACGCCTGGGGACATGCCCGAATCCCGGTGCAGTATGACTATGTCAGCTGGATGCTGCACATGAGCCTTTACGTTCTGTGTGGTGGGCTGGTAGGCCTGCTGATGAAAGAGTGGAAGTCAGCGGGACGTCGCCCGGTGAGCGTGTTATCGATCGGCTGTGTGGTGATTATCATTGCCGCCAATATTGTTGGTCTGGGTATGGCGGCCTGATTGTTCACTCCGTCGGGGTTTAAGTTACAGCAACACATTAGCAGAACGCGCAGGGAACTGGGTCAGAAGAGGAAAGCGTCCCGCGCCATGGACAAAAACGCCGGGAGCGTTTTTGAACAACGCAGGGCGTTGGCCCGGTTACGGGCGCACCTCATGGATGAGGTGCGTAATCGCGCGGGCCGGGCATGTCATGGACTGGCCTTAGCGTCTTTCCGATCTGACCCTGTTCCCTGTGCAGGCACTGTTTCACAGCAATGCAGGACTGCTTTTGTCTATAACCTGAAAGGGCCTGCATGGCAGGCCCGTTTTATTCAGACTCGGTACTTTTCAACGCCTGCCGGGGCGCGATAAATCGCTGACGCCAGGCGCTGGGCGTTAAACCGGTATCACGGGTGAAGACCACCGAGAAATAGTTACTGTCATCAAAGCCGCAACGGGCGGCGACCTCACTAATCAGGCAATCCTGGGTGCGCAGCAGATATTTTGCCTGGCAGAGCTGCAGCTGACGCAGGTAGTGACCGATAGTCATCCCGGTTTGCTGACGGAAAAGCTGCTTCAGTGCCCGTTCGCTGAGCTGGTTCTGCTGACAAAACGCTGCCAGATCAAAGGGGCGGGCAATCGCGCCCTGTAGGGCCGACATCAGCAGATCGAGCTGTTCACCCTCCGGCAATGCCCACGGACGGTCGGCCGCGTAGCCGTGACGACGCAGAATCAGCGCCAGCTGTAAAAATAGCGCCTCTGAGAGCTGCACGGACAGGGGATCGCTTTTGCGGCTTTCACGCTCCAGCTGGCTGATCACGCCCCTGGCCAGCGCCATCCCTCGCGTCGTCAGCCGCCAGCAGCCCGGTTCATCTATGTCCTGGTGCGGCAGCAGCTGATTCCAGTCAAGAGCAAGACCAAAACGGTCACGGCAGTAGAGGATGTTATCCAGCACCAGATCGTTGACGCTGTCGTAGCTATGGCAGTCACTGTCGCGGATATAAAAAACGTCGCCGCAGGTTATCAGCCAGGGGCGATCGTTGAGGACGTGCAGGCCGTTGCCGCGCCAGACAATCACGATTTCACTGAACTCGTGTCGGTGCGGCGGGAAAGAGGGTTGGGGCATCCTTTCGGCCACCGCCACCGGCAGAGTAGCGGCGGGGAAATAGTCATCCCGGCTGAGTATCAACGCCATGTTCGACTCCTTTACATCATCTGCTGGCGCTCCGCTCGCGGTGCGCAGCCAAATTCGCGCCTGAACAGGGTTGAGAAATGGTTGCTGTCACCAAATCCACACTGGAAGGCGATGTCGGTAATACGCATATCACTGTGACGCAGCAGATGACGGGCCTGCAATAGCCGCAAACGGTTCAGATAGCGCTGCGGCGTACTGCCGGTTTGCTGCTTCATCTGCCGATGCAGGGTACGCAGCGAGAGCGAAAAGCGATCGGCCAGCTCGTCCCAGACGATCTCATCACTGTAATGATCGCCCAGCCAGTCGAGCAGGCGATGCAGCCGCGCCTCCTGATCCTGACTCTGCCCGTCAATGCACGCTTCACGCAACAGCACCAGCAGCTGTAAAAAGAGCTGTTCCTGTCGCGCCTGTTTCTCCAGCGACCAGGCATCATCCGGCCGCATCTGCGCCGCGACGCTCAGCGCCTGGGCCATCACTTTGTGATTGATGCGCCAGTGAGAGCTGTATTGCCCATCCTGATCGCAGGGCAGTAAAGCCTGCAGCCCGGAGAGAAAGCGAAACGCTCCCGGACTGCGATAGAGCACGTTGGTCAGGCAAAGATTGTCGGTCTGCTCATAGAGATGACGATCGTGATCGCGCACAAAGCAGACGCATCCGGCGCACAGCGTTTGTGGCTGACCATTAAACACATGAATGCCAGAGCCTTGTTCAACCAGCACAATCTCATGGAAATCATGGTGATGTTCCGGAAAGGCTGCCTGGGGTATCCGGGGTTCAATCGCTATTGCGTAATCCCCTTCGGGGAAGAAATCCGCACTGTGCAATATGGTCATGATCTTCTCTCGCTGATTAACAAAACCGTAACGCAGTCTAATCAGCACGCCGTCACCTTACCTTGAATTTTCAGCCGGACTCAGCAGGAATCCTGCTGATTTTTCAAGAAATCCTCAGCAGTTAACAGATTTGCGGCAGGGGTCACATCCTCCTCACTGCCGCCTCTGTGATCTCTCTCACGAAGTTCTTTGCAAGTCTGCCAGGGCTTTTCCGCCGCTGGCACTCCGGGGAAGGTGTTAAACCGGTAAGGTTTTTACTCTGTGACCACTCAATCACAGGGAATCCTCGCCATGACCAGGAGAAACATTGTTGCTATCGATCTCGGCGCATCCAGCGGACGGGTGATGCTCGCCAGCTGGGATGCCGCACAGCGCCAGCTCGCGCTGCGTGAGGTCCGGCGCTTTAAAAACAGGCGTCAGCGTCGTGCCGGTTATGACTGCTGGGATCTGGCGATGCTGGAGCAGGAGATCCGCGCCGGGCTGGCTCAGTTAGATGAAGAGGGGATCGTTCCGGACAGTATGGGCATCGACACCTGGGGCGTGGATATGGTGCTGCTGGATGCGCAGGGCGAACCGGTGGGTGAGGCGGTCAGCTACCGCGATGCGCGCACCCATGGCCTGATGGAGCAGGCGCAACAGGAACTGAGCCGCAGCGCTATCTACGCCCGCACCGGCATTCAGTTTCTGCCGTTCAACACGCTCTATCAGATGCGCGCGCTGCATCAGCAGCAGCCTGACTGGCAGGCCCGCGTGGCGCATGCGCTGATGATCCCTGACTACCTGCATTATCGCCTGACCGGCAACCTCAACTGGGAATACACCAACGCCACCACCACGCAGATGCTCAATATTCACAGCGGCGAGTGGGATCGCGATTTGCTCGCCTGGGCGGGGGTTGATGCGCAGTGGTTCGGTCAGCCGCAGGCACCAGGTCATACCGTCGGCCACTGGATCAATCGCGCGGGAAAACCGGTTCCCGTCATCGCCGTCGCCACTCACGACACCGCCAGCGCCGTGCTGGCAACGCCGCTGATGCAGGACGATGCCGCCTATCTCAGCTCCGGAACCTGGTCGCTGATGGGCTTTGAAAGTCTGCAGCCCTATGCCAGTGACGCCGCACTGCGCGCCAATATCACCAATGAGGGCGGCGCAGAAGGCTACCGGGTACTGAAAAATATTATGGGTTTATGGCTGTTACAGCGCATCTGCACCGAACTCCAGATTGACGATCTCAGCGCGCTGATTGAAGAGACGGCGTGCCAGCCCGCCTGTGTGTCACTCATCAACCCCAACGATGCGCGCTTTATCAATCCCGACAGCATGGTCAACGAGATTCAGAACGCCTGCGCCGGGCAGGGAATGGTGGTGCCGCAATCGGCCGCTGCACTGGCACGCTGCATTTTTGACAGCCTGGCGCTGCTCTATCGCGAAGTCATTCATGAACTGGCCGCGCTGCGCGGCAAGGCGTTCAGCCAGCTGCATGTGGTAGGGGGCGGCAGCCAGAACCGTTTTCTTAATCAACTCTGCGCCGATGCCTGTCAGATTCCGGTTCTGGCCGGTCCGGTTGAAGCCTCCACGCTGGGTAACGTCGGATGCCAGCTGATTGCGCTGGGCGAACTGAACGATGTGGCTGACTTCCGCTGCAGCGTCATCAACAACTTCCCACTCGAAAAATTCGAACCGCACACTCACAGCGTCTTCCGTGCCAGTCAGGCACGCTTCGCGACGCTGAGTCAACCCGCTAAGGAACCCGCTTATGACTAAGCAGATTGAACAGGCTTTTGAACTGGCTAAACAACGCTACGCCGACAATGGGGTTGATGTTGAACAGGCTATCCGTCAGCTGGACCGTATTCCGGTCTCGATGCACTGCTGGCAGGGGGATGATGTCCGGGGATTTGAGAACCCGCAGGGCGCATTGACCGGCGGCATTCAGGCAACCGGCAACTATCCAGGGCGGGCACGGAATGCCAGTGAATTACGCAGTGATATCGACAAGGCGATGTCGCTGATCCCGGGCGCAAAACGTCTGAACCTGCACGCCATCTATCTGGAAAGCGACAAGCCGGTAGAGCGGGACGCGATTGAACCGGCCCATTTTGCTAACTGGGTCGCCTGGGCTAAAGAGCATCATTTGGGGCTGGATTTTAACCCCAGCTGTTTCTCGCATCCGATGAGTGCCGACGGCTTTACACTGTCGCACAGTGATAACACCGTGCGTCAGTTCTGGATCGATCACTGCAAAGCGAGTCGCCGCATCTCCGCTCATTTTGGTGAGCAACTGGGCACGCCGTCAGTGATGAATATCTGGGTGCCGGACGGCATGAAAGATATTACCGTCGATCGGCTGGCGCCGCGTCAGCGCCTGATGAGCGCGCTGGATGAAGTCATCTCAGAAAAACTCAACCCGCAGCACCATATTGATGCGGTGGAGAGCAAGCTGTTTGGGATTGGCGCAGAGA
Organism: Pantoea sp. Lij88; assembly: GCF_030062155.1. Taxonomy (NCBI): domain Bacteria; kingdom Pseudomonadati; phylum Pseudomonadota; class Gammaproteobacteria; order Enterobacterales; family Erwiniaceae; genus Pantoea; species Pantoea sp. Lij88. Next base: position 2,011,082 of record NZ_CP118269.1, read on the forward strand.
GCTACACCGTGGGTTCTAATGAGTTTTATCTGGGTTACGCCGCCAGCCGCCAGACGGCACTGTGCCTGGATGCAGGCCATTTCCATCCCACCGAAGTGATCTCCGACAAAATTTCAGCCGCCATGCTCTATGTGCCGCGCCTGCTATTGCACGTCAGCCGCCCGGTGCGCTGGGACAGCGACCATGTCGTGCTGCTGGATGATGAAACCCAGGCGATCGCCAGTGAGATCGTCCGCCATCAGCTGTTCGACAAAGTGCATATCGGACTCGATTTCTTCGACGCCTCCATCAACCGGATTGCCGCCTGGGTTATCGGCACCCGTAACACTAAAAAAGCGCTGCTGCGTGCCCTGCTGGAGCCAGGCGACCGTTTGCGTCAGGCCGAGAGCAGCGGCGATTACACCGCGCGTCTGGCTCTGCTGGAAGAGCAAAAATCGCTGCCGTGGCAGGCGGTATGGGAAGCCTGGTGCCTGCGCCATGACGTCCCGGCTGATGCCAGCTGGTTAGGCGATGTCCGTCATTATGAACAACAGATCTTGAGCCAACGTTAAGGATTTCACGATGCAAAGCATACTTTCTTCCGGGTTTGTTAAGGGAATGGTCAAGGCGACCAGCGACATGTGGCTGAAGGGCTGGGACGAGCGTAACGGCGGCAACGTCAGCCTGCGTCTGCTGGAGGAGGAGGTCAGACCCTTTACCGCAGACTTCTGCACAACACCGCGCTGTATTGAGCTGACGCAACCCGCTCCGGCGCTGGCGAATGACTGGTTTCTGGTGACCGGGTCTGGAAAATTCATGCGAAACGTCCAGCTGGATCCGGCAGATTGCCTGGCGCTGCTGCAGGTCGATGAAAAAGGGCTTTCTTATAAAATTCACTGGGGTCTGTCGAATGGCGGTTTGCCAACCTCGGAGCTGGCGTCACACTTTCAGTCTCACGCGGTGCGTAAAGCGGTCAGCAAGGGCGCAGACCGGGTAATTATGCACTGCCACGCCACAAATTTTATGGCCTTAAGCTATGTAGTGGAGATGGATTCTGCCCGCTTCACCCGCCTGCTGTGGGAAGGCAGCACCGAATGTCTGGTGGTCTTCCCGGATGGCGTAGGGGTTTTACCCTGGATGGTGCCCGGCACCGATGAAATCGGCACCGCGACCGCCGGTCAGATGCAGTCACACACTCTGGTAATGTGGCCGTTCCACGGCGTCTTCGGCACGGGCCCGACGCTTGATGAGACCTTTGGCCTGATAGATACAGCGGAGAAATCGTCCGAAGTCATCGTCAAAGTGCTGTCGATGGGCGGGATTCGTCAGAGCATTACGACAGAGCAACTGGTCGCGCTGGGTGAGCGCTTCGGCGTGAAACCATGGCAACCGGCGCTGGATGTGGGGCCGGATAATGCTGCGTAAAGCTTTTGTGATGCAGGTGAATGCCGACTGTCATGCGGAGTATGAACGTCGCCACTCACCGATCTGGCCGGAACTGGCCGACACGCTGAAAGCGCACGGCGCACACAATTATGCCATCTGGCTGGACGCCGAACGGCATCTGCTATTCGCCAGCGTTGAGATTGAATCTGAGGAGCGCTGGAACGCGGTGGCAAAGACGGAGGTCTGTCAGCGCTGGTGGGCCTCAATGAAAGATCTGATGCCGTCGAATGCTGATAACAGCCCGATCAGTCAGCCGTTGAAACCGGTGTTCTTTCTGGAATAGAGGAGGGAAAGGGCGGCCTCGCCGCCCTGATATTTTAACGCTTAGCCTGACACAAGCCGGTCAGCGTCGGCCACATCGCCATCAGCGTATCAATAATGCTCTCGAGGTCGTCACGCTCCGCGCCTTCACGCGCCCGCACCGACATGCCCTGCAGCATACAACCCAGATAGCGGGACAGCGCCGGAATATTCACTGACGCACTCAGTTCGCCACGCTGCTGACGTGCCAGCAGAAAATCTCTTAACACATGCTCCTGTGACTGATGCTGCTGTTGCAGCATGCTGGCAATCTCTTTTGACGCCGCCGACAGGGCGGTCGAGGTACAGATAAAGAAACAGCCACCGGGAGAGTCGCGTTCGGTAAAACAGGCTGCGGTGGCGCGGAAATAGCCTTCAATCGCGCGATCCACCGGTAACTGGTCATCACCTAACGCCGCTTCACGCCATGCGCTGAACTTCTCAACATAGCGCTCCATCGCCGCGCGAAACAGCCCCTCTTTATTCACAAACTCTGCGTAAAGGGTCGGCGCTTTAGCCCCGGTTGCGGCCACCAGATCGGACAGAGACGTGCCCTCGTAACCGTGTGTCCAGAACAGAGTCAGTGCTTTATCGAGCGCCGCTTCGCGATCGAACACTTTAGGTCGGCCACGGCATTTCTTTACATCGCAATCCTGAACCTGACTCATACACCCTCACTGACAGTAAAACATCCCATTAAATTACCGATCATTATAAAAATGTGCAAGGCCCGCTGTGGATCCCGCCAGCAGGGGTTGCCATTTTGTGCGCCAGCGCAATCTTACCGCCCCTATGGTTAAGTCAGAAAAGGGGCTGAAGCCCATAATCACGCCACTTCGCGATTAAAATAACGCTCATTAAATAAATATTGACGACAGGCCGCATCGGGGTCTATCATTTGTTTAACGGTCGTTAATTAAATAGCGACAACCCAATTCAGACCAACCGAATTCAATTACCGAATAGAGAGAATATTATGAAAACCATCAAAACCACCCTGGCAGCTCTGGCACTGACAACGCTGACTTTTGGCGCTTATGCCGCTGACCTCGTGACCAGCGAACCAACTCATCAGCAGCCAGTTGGCACCATCTCAGTACAGGGCGGCACCAACCTGACTTCCCTTGAATCACAGCTGAGTGCCAAAGCGGATGAAGCCGGTGCGAAATCGTTCCGCATCACCTCAACCAGCGGCCAGAACAAACTGCACGGCACGGCTGTGATTTATCAGTAATTTGGTTTTTAACAGATAAAGTGAGAAGGGGTTCGTTATGAAACGTATCAACATGATGGTGGCGGCGGCTTTACTCAGCGGCCTCTCATTTGCCAGCGTGGCGGCCCAGCAGGTCAGCAGCACACCACTGGATCAGCAGAAAATCGGCGTCATCAGCGCAACGGGCAGTACTAATCTGACCTCGCTGGAGCAGCAACTGTCAGAAAAGGCCAGCGATGTCGGGGCAAAGTCTTTCCGCATCACTTCGACCTCTGGCAGCAACAACCTGCATGGCACAGCCGTTCTTTATAAGTAAAAGCACGATAAATAATGATAAACAGGCTTCAGATAAACCCACTTATCTGAAGCCTTTTTTTATGCTGACGTCAGCGTGTTATCCGTTGCTCCGCAACTGGGGATAACGACGGAAGATGTACACACACCACAGTAACGCCACCAGACCAATCATCCCGCCGACGTTCCCGACTTCCGCCATGCTCAGATGCAGACTGACCTGATTACCCAGCAGCGCGCCCGCGCCAATACCGATATTGTAGATACCGGACATCAGCGACATCGCCACATCCGTGGCATCCGGTGCCAGCGACAGCACCCGTACCTGCATACCCAGTCCAATCATCATCATCGCCATACCCCAGACAACGCACAGCGTTGAAATCGCGGCAGGCCGGACGGCAGCAAAAATCAGCAGTCCCATGCACAGGGTGATCAGCGCGATGGCGGCAATCAGCAGGCCGGAGGGAAATTTATTGCCGAGGGTACTGAACAGCACGCTGCCCACGATACCGGCTGTGCCAAACAGCAGCAGCAGCAGGGTGGTGAAATTGCCACTGGAATGGGCGACGTTCTGCATAAACGGTTCGATATAGCTGTAAGCGGTGTAATGCGCGGTCACCACCAGCGTCACCAGCAGATACATGCTGACCAGCGCCGGACGGCGGAACAGCATCGGCACACTGCTCAGCGAGCCGGTATGCTCACTCGGCAGACGCGGCAGGATCCGCACCAGCATAATCATCAGCACCAGCGCCGAAAGGCCAATCGCGCCGAAGGTAGTCCGCCAGCCAAGATACTGACCGACCACGCGACCAATCGGCACGCCCAGTACCATCGCCAGCGCGGTACCGGTCGCCAGCATGCTCAGCGCCTGCGTTTTCTTACCGGCAGGTGCAACGCGAATCGCCAGCGAGGCGGTGATCGACCAGAACACCGCATGAGACAGGGCGATCCCTACGCGCGACACCATCAGCGACCGGAAATCCCAGGCGACGGTCGAAAGCCCATGACTGACGATAAAGATCAGGAACAGCACACCCAGCAGCAGTCGCCGCTCTACATTGCGGGTCAGCAGCATCAGCGGCAGTGAGAGCAGTGCGACCACCCAGGCGTAGATAGTCAGCATGATCCCGACATCCGCCGTCGGCATGGCGAAGTCAGCCGCGATATCGGATAGCAGGCCAACCGGCACAAATTCGGTGGTGTTGAATACAAAGGCGGCGATGGCCAGCAATACTACGCGTAGCCAGGCAGTTTTACGTGAAACAGTTGTTGATTGCATGAGGAGTCAAGTCAGTCAGAAAAGCGAATTTGGATGTGGCAGAAACACCCCGCGAAAGTGACCTGCGTCACAAATTAAACGCTATTGTAGTCAATAAGCCGGGAAGAGAAACCTTATAAACGGCTTTTATTGCTGAATTTATTTTATCGCCCGGTCCATGGGCGATAGCCTGAGGTTATTGTGTGCGATGACGTGCGGGCATTATTCGCTGGAGCGGTTTGTCTTTTGACCGGAAGTCATGGGAGCAGCGCAGTGGGGAGCGTTTCGCCACCGGGCTGCCCGATGGGATTAACGTGATGTCGGCGTGTGCTTCAGGGCCACACTGAGCTGAGCGGTCTGCGATTCGGCGTTATTGAGCGGACAGCAATTTTCACAGCCGATCGCACCCGCATAATATTTTTTCGCCTGTAAAATGGCGGCATTCACGTGGTAAAAACTGCCCAGAAACAGTCTGTTATCCATGTCGGGAAGATGAGGGCAACCCGCTGCATGGACCACATGATTATTGTTATATCCCGATTGTTTATTCACGTAATAGTAGAGAGCCACAGGCGTTCCTTGTTGCCGTGTTAAAAGGCAAAGCAGATGAATTATTACAATAAAAAAGATTATAGCGGGAAACAGGCGTTTTGTTTGTTGTGGATCTGAATGAAACGTTTAGCGTAATGCGCCGCCAGGCCCGTTCAGGCCTGGCGAAAGAGGGGATTATCAGAGTTTTTTGCTGTGCAGACGCCAGGCAACCGCCAGCGCCAGGATCAGCAGGACGCTGATAAACAGCGTAATCCCGCTCCAGCCAAAGTTATGCCAGAACAGGCCGCCCAGCGTGCCCGCCACGCTGGAACCCACGTAGTAGCTGAACAGATAGAGTGAAGAGGCCTGTCCGCGCGCCCGGCGAGCACGCGGACCAATCCAGCCACTGGCGACCGCATGGGCAGCGAAAAAACCGGCTGTGAACAGCATCATCCCCGGCAGGATCAGCCAGAGTGAGTTAAAGGCCGTTGCCAGCAAACCGAGCAGCATGATGGCCGTTGCGCCCAGCATCACCGGTCCGCGTCCCAGGCGGCTGGTCAGCGCGCCCGCTTTCGGCGAACTCCAGGAGCCGGTGAGATAGACCACCGACAGCAGCCCGACCACGGCCTGACTGAGATGCCAGGGGGCGTCCAGCAAACGATAGCCAATATAGTTGAACAGAGTGACGAAGGCGCCCATCAGGAGGAAGCCCTCGGCAAACAGCCACGGCAGACCCGGATCGCGCCAGTGCAGCCGGAAGTTAATCAGCAGATTACGTGGACGCAGCGTGATGGGACGGAAATGCCGCGATGCAGGCAGGATCTTCCAGAACATCAGTGCCGAGGCCAGCGAAAAACAGCCGATCACCGCCACGGCGATCCGCCAGGAGAAGAGGTCGGTCAGCACGCCGCTCAGCAGACGTCCGCTCATCCCGCCTATCGAGTTACCGCTGATATACAAACCCATCGAAAAGGCGACGACCCGCGCATCCATCTCCTCGCTGAGATAGGTCATGCCAACCGCTGCAACGCCGCTGAGCGACAGACCCATCAGCCCCCGCATAATCAGGATGCCGTGCCAGCTGGTCATGGTGGCAGAGATCAGCGTACAGATGGCAGCCAGCATCAGGGCGGTCACCATCACTGATTTTCGTCCGATGGCATCAGAGAGCGGACCGGTGACCAGCAGGCCGAGCGCCATCAGGCCGGTCGAAATGGAGAGCGACAGGCTGCTGGTCGCCGGAGACACGCCAAACTGCTGAGACAGCACCGGCAGAATCGGCTGCACACAATAGAGCAGGGCAAAGGTCGCCAGTCCGGCGGAGAAAAGGGCCAGCGTCACGCGCATAAATTTGGGCGTTCCCCGGCGGATATAACCTGAAGCAGCAGGGGACTCTGGCGCGGCAGGCACCGCTTTCTCGTCCACTGTTGCCTGTATTGAGCGACTCACACATCGTCCTTTATGTCAGAAAACCTGTCGTCAGCTTAGGAAAGTGGCATTATGATGTCTAATATATTAATAATCTCAAATAAGACGTTTAACATATGAATATCGAGCTGCGTCATTTGCGCTACTTCGTTGCGGTGGCGGAAGAGTTACATTTCGGGCGGGCAGCCCAGCGGTTGAACATCTCTCAGCCCCCGCTCAGCCAGCAGATCATTCAGCTGGAAGCGGAAACCGGCGCAAGGCTGTTTAACCGTACCAACCGCAGCGTGCAGCTCACCGCCGCCGGACATCAGTTGCTGAGCGATGCCCGTGCGATCCTGTTGCAGGTTGAGCAGGCGGCCGATCGCGCTGCCCGGTTGCATCGTGGCGAAGAGGGAGAGCTGCGGATCGGCTTTACCTCGTCGGCTCCGTTTACTGCCGTGGTCTCTGACGCGCTGTTTCGCTTTCGTCAGCGCTGGCCGCAGGTACATATACAGATGCAGGAGATCAACACCCGCCAGCAGCTGGCACCGTTGCACGATGGACGGCTCGATCTCGGCGTGATGCGCAACACGCCGCTGCCCGCCGATCTGCGTCATCAGTTGCTGCTGAGCGAGCCGCTCTACGCCGTGGTGCATAAGGCGCATCCGCTGGCAGACGCCGAAAAAATCTCTGTCACTGCCCTGGCGGCTGAACCCTTTGTCTTCTTCGATCCTCAGGGCGGAACGGCGCTTTACAGCGATATTCTGGCGCTGCTGCACCGCTACCACATTAAGCCCTATATCACTCAGGAAGTGGGTGAAGCGATGACGATACTGGGGCTGGTGGCAACCGGTCTGGGCGTTTCTATTCTGCCTGCTTCCTTTCGTCGGGCGCGGCTGGCCGATCTGGTCTGGCTGCCGTTAATGGAAGACGATGCCATTTCTGAGCTGTGGCTGGTCTGGTCAGCCGGACGCGAGATGAATGCGCAGATGGAGAACATGATGGCGTTGCTGCGGGAGAATCGACCGTGAAGCGCGCAGTTCACCGCATCAATCTGTGCGATAAATCACATTTCTAATCAAATATTTGACGCTGTCGCCTGATCTGCCTCACCATGGCGCATGTTTATTTAGAAGCGCGAAAATAACCGGGAGCAGGGTTGTGAATCCGGACAGTCAACCTGGCCACATTGACCAGATCAAGCAGACCAATGCAGGTGTCGTATATCGATTAATTGACCGCCACGGTCCCATTTCGCGTATCGAACTTTCCCGTCGTGCCCAGCTCGCCCCGGCCAGTATTACCAAAATCGTGCGTGAAATGCTGGACGCACATCTGGTGCAGGAGACCGAGTATCAGGATCCCGGCAGTCGTGGCCGTCCGGCCATTGGTCTGATACTCGACACCGACGCCTGGCACTACCTGGCGATCCGCCTGCATCGTGGCGCCATGACTTTTACCCTTCGGGATCTCAGCAGCCGCGCGCTGGTGGAAGACAGCCTGCCCCTCCCTGATGAATCGGCACAGCCGTTACTCACCGCGCTGATCGAACAGGTTAATGCCTTCTTTATCCGTCATCAAAAGAAGCTGGAACGCCTCACGGCTATCGCGATTACGCTGCCAGGGCTGATTAACGCCGCCTCTGGCGTGGTACATCGTCTGCCGGGTTATGAAGTGCGTGATATGCCGCTGGGCGATACGCTGGCGGCGCGAACCGGTTTGCCGGTGTTTGTGCAGCACGACATCTCTGCCTGGACGCTGGCGGAGTCGCTGTTTGGTGCCTCACGGGGCGCGCAGGATGTGATTCAGATTGTGATTGATGAAACCGTGGGCGCTGGCGTCATCAGTGGCGGTCAGCTGCTGCATAAAAGTGGCAGGGCGCTGGTGGAAATCGGCCATACCCAGATCGACCCTTATGGTCAGCAATGCTACTGCGGGAATCATGGCTGTCTGGAAACGGTGGCCAGTACCGGTAGCCTGCTGGCACTGGCGGCGCAGCGTCTGCCTGCCCAGCCCGACAGTCTGCTCAACAATCAGCCGCTGACGCTGGAGTCGCTGTGCGCCGCCGCACAGTCGGGCGACCGTCTGGCGCGCGACACCATCGCCAGCGTCGGTCATCATGTTGGACGGATTCTGGCGATGATGGTCAACATCTTCAATCCACAACATATTCTTATCGGTTCCCCTCTGAATGCCGCCGCTGATGTGCTTTTTCCGGCGGTGAGCAACACCATTCTGCAGCAGTCATTGCCTGCCTACAGCGCCAGCATCCAGCTGGCACCCACTGAATTTAGTGAGCCGGGCACGCTGGGCGGTGCCGCACTGATCAAAGACGCGCTCTATAACGGACACCTGTTAGTGAAGCTGTTGCAAGGTTAAGCAGACCTGAACTTGCGCTAACGCAATCCGTTATCATTTTCCATTCCTTAAAATGCCGATTCGCAGCAAGGTTAATCACCGATTAACCGCAACGGTTTGAGAGGAGAAGTTGAGTGAACAGACTATTCGTTACCGGCACCGATACCGCAGTGGGTAAAACGGTTGTGTCACGCGCCCTGTTACAAAGTTTTATCCAGACCGGACTGCGTGCCGTCGGCTACAAGCCCGTCGCGCGCTGTGCGGTCAAAACCGCTGATGGCCTGCGTAACAAAGATGCACAGGTTCTGCAAAGCGCTTCCTCCATTGACTTGCCCTATGAGGCGATCAATCCGCTGGTCTTTCAGGAAGAGGAGATCTGCACCCATCCGGAGCAGCACATCGATTATGGCTTGCTGACCCATGGCTTAACCAGCCTGACGCAGCAGGCCGACCGCGTGATAGTGGAGGGCACCGGCGGCTGGCGCAGCCTGATGAACGACGGCCGTCCGCTCTCCTGCTGGGTCGTTGAGCAGCAACTGCCGGTGGTGCTGGTAGTTGGCATCCAGTCGGGTTGTATCAGTCACGCTCTGCTGACGGCTGAAGCGATAGCGCTGGATGGCCTGCCGCTGATTGGCTGGGTCGCCAATCGCATCAATCCGGGGCTGGCGCAGTACAGCGACATTATTGAAATTCTGCGCGAGAAAATCGCCGCGCCGCTGCTGGGCGAACTGCCTTATCTGCCGCGTGCAGAACAGCGCGATCTGACGCCTTACATTGATATTTCCCTGCTCGAACCGGACGCTATGCACGCTGTGAGTGCAAAGATCGCCTGATTATGAAACAAAATAAGTCATCTGAGTCGGTGGTGAGTCTAAAGTTTCAGGCTCACCGCTGGCTGTCTGCAAAAAATTCTCATTAAAATTGAATGACCTGGTCCGTACTTTGCGAATTTGCGACGTCATGGCGCAGAAAATGCATTAACTCCGCTTATCACACAGAGCCGGAGTTCCACCATGTCGCACTCTCACGAGAAAGGTTTGTTATATGGGCTTGAAGCCCGCATTGGCCCCGTCCCGGCATTTTTCGCCGCGCTGCAACATCTGCTCGCCAGCGTGGTGGGCATCATCACGCCGCCGCTGATTATTGGTTCCGTGCTGGGCCTGCAGGCCTATCTTCCTTATCTGATCAGCATGTCGCTGTTTGTCTCCGGCTTAGGCACCTTTATGCAGGCCAGACGCTTTTATGGCGTCGGCGCAGGCATGATTTGCCTGCAGGGCACCAGCTTCGCGTTTCTGGGCGTGATTCTCTCTGGTGGCCTGATGGTGAAAGGGCGCGGCGGTTCGCCGGAAGAGATTATGGCGATGCTGTTTGGCTGCAACCTGGTGGCGGCGCTGATTCCGGTTCTGATCAGCCGCTGCGTCGGCTCGCTGCGTAAAGTGCTGACGCCGGTAGTGACCGGCACGGTGATCACTCTGATAGGCATCAGCCTGATCAAAGTCAGCATTACTGACTGGGCTGGCGGTCACAACGCCACCGATTTTGGCTCGCCGGGGAATCTGGCGCTTGGGGCGCTGACGCTGCTGGTGATCGTGGCGCTGAACCGTTCACGCAACCGCTGGGCGCGGCTGGTGGCGGTGGTGGCCGGCATCGCGGTGGGATGCGTTGCAGCGGCCTTAACCGGGCATCTGCAGCTGAAAATCGCGCCGGAGAGTAGCTGGCTGGTGCTGCCTGCCTTCTTCCGGTTTGGCTTCGCCTTTGACTGGACTATTTTTCTGCCTATCGCGCTGGTGTCCGTCATTGCGGTGATTGAAGCGGTGGGCGATCTCACCGCCAACTGCCTGATTTCCCAGCAGCCTATCACCGGCAAGCCTTTTCAGCAGCGGCTTCAGGGCGGCATTGTCGCTGACGGCCTGAGTTGCGTGCTGGCAGCGGTGTTCTCTGCCTTCCCCAACACCACGTTTGCGCAGAATAATGGCGTGATTCAGATGACCGGCGTCGCCAGCCGTTATGTCGGCATGCTGCTGGGAATTATGCTGGCGCTGCTGGGACTCTTTCCCTTTGTCGGCTCGCTGCTGCAGCAGATCCCGCCTTCAGTGCTGGGCGGGGCGACCATCGTGATGTTTGGCAGCGTGGTCGCTGCGGGTATCCGGGTGATGACCCAGACGCCGCTGGGCCGTCGCGAGATGCTGATTGTTGCGATTTCATTCGGGATTGGTCTGGGTGTGGAAGCGGTGCCGGAGGTGCTGAAGCAGTTCCCGCCGCTGATTAACAGTCTGTTTGGTCATGCGGTGACGACCGGCGGCATTCTGGCGATTGTGCTCAATCTGGTTCTGCCAGATGAAGCACCTGAGGTGGAAGAGGTTGAGGTGGAAACGCTCACGGAGAGCTAAAAAGCAGAGGAGCCGATGTATCTCTCACAGACGGCTCAGAAATTCAAAGCGATGGGAGCATACGCCAGTAGCAAAGCATAGCGCGCCATGGACAAAAACGCCGGGAGCGTTTTTGTCCTGGCGCGGGACGCTTTCCTATTCTGACCCAGTTCCCTTCGCGTTAAGCTTATTTGTTGCTGCCAGTTTGATCAGAGTTTAAGTATGCCAGCTGTTTTAAAGGGCCTGTGAGACCCTTATATGTGACGAAACTATGGATTCAGACGACGACGGGTTCGACCCGAGCTGAGGTAATCCGCAATATAATCCTGCGAAATCTCTCCGCTGTAGCGCCCCTCTTCATCGACAATCGGCATCCAGACCGTATTGTGCTCATAGAGTTTCGACAGCACCACGCGCAGGTTCTCTTCGGCTTTACCGGTGACCTTAAAGGTGTGCAGCTTCTCTTCACAACGGCCACTCACGTTACGCGCCTCACGACGCTTCACGAAGCCCAGCGGCTTGCCATCTTCATCGACGACGGTAATCGACCGCATATCGTTATCATCCATCATGCCAAAGGCTTCATCCAGCGGCGTCGAGCGGCGCACGGTGATGGTCGGCTGCTGATCGGTCACGTCGCCCGCCTGCACCAGTAACAGACGCTTAAGCGTGCGGTCCTGACCGACAAACGAACCAACGAAATCATTGGCCGGGGTGGCCAGCAGCTCATCCGGGCTGGCGCACTGCACGATCTTACCCTGACCAAATACCGCGATGCGATCGCCCAGCTTCAGCGCCTCATCAATATCGTGGCTCACCAGCATCACGGTCTTCTTCAACTGACGCTGCATGTCGAGAAACTCGTTCTGGATCACTTCACGGTTAATCGGGTCGACGGCACCAAACGGCTCATCCATCAGCAGCACCGGTGGATCCGCGGCCAGGGCACGAATCACGCCGATACGCTGCTGCTGACCGCCGGACATCTCACGCGGATAGCGATGCAGGAATTTAGCTGGATCCAGCGCGACCATGCTCATCAGCTCGGTGGCCCGCTCACGGCACTGCTTTTTATCCCAGCCCAGCATGCGCGGCACCACGGTAATGTTCTCCTCAATGGTCATGTTGGGAAACAGACCAATCTGCTGGATCACATAGCCAATGTTGCGGCGCAGCGTGGTGGTGTCCTGGGTACTGGTGTCTTCGCCATTGATCAGGATCCGGCCACTGGTGGCAGGAATCAGACGGTTAATCATCTTCAGTGTGGTGGTCTTACCGCAGCCCGATGGCCCCAGCAGCACACACATCTCACCGGCTGGCACATGCAGGCTGACGTTATCGACGGCTTTATTGGTGGTGCCGTTTTTCTGGGTAAAGGTTTTCGTCAGGTTTTCCAGCGTAATCATTATCGAATCCCCTTTGGTGTGAGCGCCTGCTGCAAACGGTGCAACAGCCAGTCAAGAAAAATAGCCAGCAGACAAATCATTAATGCCCCGGCAATCAACATACGAATATCACTGCCGCTGATACCATCCAGCAGCAACTGGCCCAGACCGCCCGCGCCAATCACGGCGGCAATCGCCATTACGCCAACGTTCATCACCACGGCGGTACGGATGCCGCCAAAAATCACCGGCAGCGCCATCGGGATCTCAACCCAGCGCAGGCGCTGCCAGAAGGTCATGCCGATGCCCCGACCCGCTTCACGCAGACCGTCCGGCAGATTCTCCAGCGCGGTGTGGGTATTGCGCACAATCGGCAGCAGCGAGTAGAGGAACACGGCGGTAATCGCCGGCAGCGCGCCGATGCCCTGACCGATCAGCGAAAACAGCGGAATCATCAGACCAAACAGCGCAATGGTCGGAATGGTCAGCACCACGGTGGCGATACCGAGAATCGGCGTGGCCAGCCATCTGACGCGCACAATCAGAATGCCCAGCGGCACGCCAATCACAATCGCCAGTCCGACCGCCACCAGCACCAGCCAGCTGTGCTGCCAGCTCAGAGTGAGCAGGGTGCTCCAGTTATCCATGATGTAGTGAAGGGTATCCACAGTGCCTCCTTACAGCATGTTTTTGGATTGAAGGAAATCACGCGCCACTTTTTCCGGCGACTCATGGTCGATATCGACCCGCTTATTCAGCTCCGTGATCGCCTCATCATTGATCTGCGCAGACAGCTGATTCAGCGCGGTATCCAGTCCCGGATGGCTCGCCAGCACATCCTGACGCACAACCGGCGTCACGTTGTAGCTCGGGAAGAAGTGTTTATCATCCTCCAGCACTTTCAGGTCGAAGCCTTTAACCCGGCCATCGGTGGTGTAGATCAGACCGGCATCCACGAATCCGTCGCGAATGGCGTTATAGACCAGACCCGGATCCATCTGACGGATCTGCGGGCGATCCAGCGCCAGGTTATAGGTCTTCTGCAACGGCTTCATGCCATCGGAACGGCCGGAGAATTCCAGGTCCAGCCCCAGACGCCAGTTATGATCCGGGTCGGATTTACGCACCTGCTCAATCTTCGCAACCAGCTGCGACATGGTGCTGATATCCTCTTTTTCGGCCCGTTCACGGGTCATGGCAAAGGCATAGGTATTGTTCATGGGGGCCGGATTGAGCCAGACCAGTCCCAGTTTCGCATCCAGCTTTTTCACCGTCTCATACGCCTGCTGTGAAGACATGGGCTGATTGATATGGTTAAAGATAATCAGTGAGGTACCGGTGTATTCCCAGACCATATCAATCTGCTTATTCAGCAGCGCATTGCGGCCGATGGTGGTGGCGATATTACGTTTAGGGACCACCTCAAAGCCTTTCTTCTGCAGCCAGAGCACCGTCATCGCTGACAGGATATGCTGCTCGGTAAAACTCTTGGTCGCCATCACCAGCGGGGCAGCAGCCTGCGCCGTCTGGCTTAGCAGCAGCGTCGCGGTCAGCGCGACAACGCTTTTCTTAATCCACTTCGTTAGCATTACAAAGCTCCTTGTGGTCATGCCGCAGCGTGCGGACTCAGAAAGCGGCCCAGCGCGGCCAGCATCATATCCAGTACCAGCGCGACCAGCGCGGTGGCGACGGCACCCAGAATCAGCGTCGGGAAGTCATTCAGGTAGATACCCGGGAAAATCAGCTCACCAAAGCTGCTGGCACCAATCAGGAAGGCCAGTGGGGCGGTACCGACGTTAATGGCGGTGGCGATGCGCACGCCTGCGAGGATCACGGGCATGGCATTGGGCAGCTCAACCTGACGCAGACGTTGCCATTTGGTCATGCCGATGCCGTTGGCGGCTTCAATCAGCGACGGAGGAACCGCGCTGAGACCCGAGAAGGTGTTGCGGACGATAGGCAGGAGCGAGGCGAGAAACAGTGCAATCAGCGCCGGACGGTCGCCGATTCCGATAATCACCATCGCCAGCGCCAACACGGCGAGCGGTGGCAGGGTGTTACCGACATTGAAAATCTGCATCACATACTCGGCCCAGCGACGCGCAAACGGGCGACTGAGCAGGATGCCGCTGGGAACCCCGACCAGCAGGGCGAACAACATTGACCAGAAAACTAAGAAGAGGTGCTGCTGCCCGAGATAGAGCAGGTCGACTTTACGTGCGACCAGCTGATCCCAGCCTAAGCCCCAGATCAACACGGCGATCACCGCGACCACTGCAAGCAGTGCCAGACCGGCGCGTCGGGCCAGTGAAGCATTTTGCATAGGAGAATCTCCCTGATGACGATCTCAATTGTTATAACAACCAAAAACAGCCCGACAGGTGCGACAAAAACTGCCGCCGCGCCCAAAACCGAAACTGCGATAAAATGTAGATAAAATGACTGTTTATCCACTCTTTTTCAGTGAATACCGAATAAGATGGGGTAATGCTATAGCAGGCCTTTTTTGCACAAGCCAGCTTTTAAGCCATATATCAGGCAGATAGAAACGGTCTAAAATGGGTTTAAAGCCGCATACCCGCTGGGCTTAAGCGACAATAAAAAAAATTCATCGACTTTTAGTGACACCGTCACAGATGGCGCAGAAGATGCGCACGCGCAGGAAACTGCTTTGGCTGTTTTTGAGCTAGCCTTGCAGATTAAAAAAGGAACCCTATGACTGAAAGCGCACAACTCCAGACCGGACATCGCCACTGGATCTTAATTGCCTGCATGCTGGCGATGTTTATGGCCGCCATTGAAGTCACCATTGTGGCCACCGCAATGCCCACCATTATTGCTGACCTCGGCGGTTTTTCGCAGTTTGGCTGGGTGTTCTCCATCTATCTGCTGACGCAGGCGGTCAGCGTGCCGCTCTACGGGCGGCTGGCGGATATGGTGGGGCGAAAAACCATGTTTTTTGTCGGCACCTCGATCTTCCTGGTGGGCTCGGTCCTGTGTGGTTTCGCCCATACCATGACCTGGTTAATCCTGTTCCGGGCGTTTCAGGGCCTGGGGGCAGGTGCGATCATGCCGCTCAGCTCCACCATCGTGGCGGATATCTATTCGCCGCGCGAACGTGCCAGCGTGCAGGGCTGGCTTTCCAGCGTCTGGGGTGTCGCGGCGATTGTCGGGCCGCTGACCGGGGCCTGGCTGGTGCAGCACTTCAGCTGGTCGGTGATTTTCTGGGTCAATCTGCCGATTGGCCTGATCAGCATGCTGATGCTGGCGCGCTGGTTACCGGCGCATCAGAAGGAGGAGAAATCGCAGCCGCTGAATCTGGCCGGAAGCGGCTGGCTGATGCTCTGCGTGACCGCGCTGCTGGTTGCGCTGTTGCAGGCGGAACAGCTGGGCATCTGGCTGGTGCCGTTCCTGATTTTCTCGCTGTTTGCGGGCTGGCAGCTTAAGCGTCATGAGCAGCGTTCAGCGGCACCACTGTTTCCGCTGATCATCTGGCGCAGCCGGCTTATCGTGGCCGGTAACGCGGGCAATCTGATTATCGGGGCGGCCATGATGGGCATCAGCGCGTTTCTGCCTACCTGGATTCAGGGAATACGCGGCGGCTCACCGTTACAGGCGGGCAGTGTGCTGGCGATGATGTCGATTGGCTGGCCGCTGGCCAGCACCCTGAGCGGCAGACTGATGCTGCACACCTCTTATCGTTTCACCGCCCAGCTCGGCGCGCTGTTGCTGGTCACCGGCAGCGCATTGCTGCTGTTCTTACGGCCCGAGAGTTCGCTCTATCAGGCGGGTTTCACCGCGTTTCTGATTGGGACCGGCATGGGGATGACCAGCACCACGTTCCTGGTTTCGGTGCAGAACCAGGCGGACTACCAGATTCGCGGCATCTGTACCGCGTCAATCATGTTCAGCCGGATGATCGGCTCAGCGGTGGGAACGGCGATTATGGGCGCGGTGCTGAATCTTAATCTGCAATGGCGACTGCCGCTGGTGCAGGATCCGGTGCAGCAGATTATGTCTGAGCCCAGTCGCCAGCAGCTGCAGCCGGAAACCCTGCAGCAGATGGTCGCGGCGATAGCGACATCATTGCACTGGGTGTTCGTGGTAGCACTGGTCATTGCGCTATTTGCGGTGGGGGTGGCATGGATGATGCCGCGTCAGCGGCCGGAACAGGCGGACTAGCAGACAGGGCGACAGGATGTCGCCCTGATTTGAATCTGACTACTGTGCAGGCGCGTCCTGAGAACTGCCGGCACTGGCGGGGACGCTGGCTTCGTCGTCCCGGCCTGTACGCTTATAAACAATCTTTTGTGTGTCGTTTTCACAATGTCCGACGACCTGACCGCCCGCCTGATCGACCTGATCATTGGCGACAACGTCGAGACTAAAACCTGATTCAGGCACACCGTTCTGAATAATTTTCTGGCTGATATCGGCTTTCACCGACTCGCAGGATGCCTGTGCCATCAGCGGCAGAGCTAAAAACGCCGCGCTTAACAAAACCCTCTGTAGCTTCATCACGTCTTCCTTATGTTAGTCGTCCGTCATTACTATAGCTCAAATTTACGGCGCTACCGGGCGACCTGAACGGCGATCCAGGCAACGCAGGGTGTTAGGTTCCCAGTAGGCGTTGAGATTGAGGCTCTGCTCGCATTTATCGCGGGTATCAAAGGCGCGATCGGTCTTATCAAACTCTTTTTCGACGCGGGTGTTCACTTTGTTACGCAGCATGCGCGTGTCATTCCATTGCTCTTTATCCTGGCGCGCCGCTTCATTGCCCAGCGCGGTGCTGCCATCTTCAATGATCAGACGGTTGGTGGTCGCGCCAGCGTTTAAAGCCATACCAGACAACAGAACCATCAGCACAGCAGGGATCATTTTTTTCATCACACTATCCTTTAGTTAACGCAAACATCGCCATCTGCGACGGCTGTTGCAGCGGGTATGCTTAGTATATCATCGCCGTTTCTTTGCCAACCAGTGGTGAGACGTTTGTTTACGTTCAGGAGAGGTAAGGGTGCTGATTAAGACCGCCTTGCTGTTTTTTGTTACCGCGCTGGCGGAGATAACCGGCTGTTTTCTGCCGTGGCTGTGGCTCAAAAAAGGCGGCTCAGCCTGGCTGTTACTGCCTGCTGCGGCGAGCCTGGCGCTGTTTGTCTGGCTGCTGACCCTGCATCCTGCCGCCAGCGGGCGGGTATATGCCGCCTACGGTGGCGTCTATGTGCTCACGGCACTGCTCTGGTTACGGGTGGTGGATGGCGTGAAGTTGAGCGCGTGGGACTGGAGCGGGGCACTGATTGCGTTCAGCGGCATGCTGATTATTGTGATGGGCTGGGGACGCGGATAGCGCCAGCCGGACGGGCTGGCGCGGCAGAAATTTACGGCTTATGAACCTTCAGGCCCGCCAGCGTCTGGCTGACCGGCATCATCTCAAGGCTGTTGATATTCACATGCTTAGGCAGCGTGGCGACCCACCAGACCGCTTCTGTCACATCTTCCGGCGTCAGTGCTTTAGCGCCTTCATAGACCTGACCGGCTTTGTCATCATCGCCTTTAAAGCGCACGTTGGAAAACTCCGTACCGCCCACCAGACCCGGTTCAATGTCGGTCACGCGTAGCGCGGTGCCGTGCAGATCGGTGCGCAGGTTCAGGCTGAACTGACGGACAAAGGCTTTGGTCGCACCATAAACGTTGCCACCGGCATATGGCCAGCTACCGGCAATCGATCCGATGTTGATGATATGGCCCACATCACGCTCCACCATGTGTGGCAGCAGGGCGCGGGTCATGTAAACCAGGCCTTTGGTGTTGGTGTCGATCATGTTTTCCCAGTCTTCAACGTTGGCTTTGTGCGCAGGCTCAATGCCCAGCGCCAGACCGGCGTTGTTGACCAGTACATCGATATTGCGCCATTCAGCCGGTAACTGGTCCACCGCCTCTTCGATAGCGGCACGGTTACGCACATCCAGCTGTACGGTATACAGGTTCTCGCCCAGTTCATCCTTCAGCGCTTTTAAACGTTCGGCGCGGCGTCCGGTGGCAATCACTTTGTGACCGTTCTCAATAAAGCGGCGGGTGATGCTTTCACCAAAACCGGCGGTCGCGCCGGTGACAAAAATAATCATCTCACTGTTCCTTATGCCATTTTCAGAGTCGATGGCTTCACCATAGCATTTCATTTCCGCTTCTGCGCGTGGAAAAGCCGCCCTGCCTGTAAACGGATTTTACCGGGCGAAGCGTTGCGCCTTTTCGGGGCAGCCTGCACCGGAAAAGGGCAGATTTACGGACATCAGGCCATACTCAACCTGATCACTGTGCCCCATTTTGATTCGCAACCGTTTGCATTGGCTCCGCAAACGGTTGCTAAGGCAGGAGAGGCCATTTTTGTTGCGCAACGCCTCTGTTCGTGGTTATTTCATTGAAATATAAGGCCTTTATTCTATTCCAGTTCTGGCACGCAGGTTGCAAGGTATTAAAGAGAGAATTACCTGCATCATTAAATCAGCATTCAGAAAGGACATACCCATGCTATCAGCAACCGACACGGCGATACGCGCCACCTTCTTTGACTTTAAAGGCGTGGTGGATCATCCCGACGACCTGGCCGGGCAGGCACGCTATCTGGAGGATGGAGTACTGCTGCTGCGTGACGGACACGTGGTGGGGCTGGATAGCTGGGAGAACAGCGAGGCGATGCTGGCGGGGCATCCGGTTACTGACCTGCGTGGCAAGCTGATCGTGCCGGGTTTTGTCGATACCCATATTCACTATCCGCAGACAGAGATGATTGGCGCTTTCGGCGAACAGCTGCTGGAGTGGCTGAATCACTATACCTTCCCGGTCGAAGCGCAGTATCACTGCCCGGATCATGCTGCAAAGATGTCCGCCTTCTTTCTGCATCAGCTGCTTTCTAACGGCACCACGAGCGCGCTGGTGTTTGGCACCGTCCATCCGCAATCGGTGGAGGCGCTGTTCAGCGCAGCCGAAGCCCTGAACATGCGTCTGATCGCCGGTAAAGTGATGATGGATCGCAATGCGCCTGATAACCTCACCGAAACCCCGGAACAGAGCTACCAGCAGACGCGGGCGCTGATTGAGCGCTGGCACCAGCGTGGACGGCTGAGCTACGCCCTGACGCCGCGCTTTGCGCCGACTTCATCCCCGCAGCTGCTGGCAAAAGTGCAGCAGCTGCGTCAGGAGTTCCCGGATACCTGGCTGCACACCCATCTCAGCGAAAACCCGCAGGAGGTCGCCTGGGTGAAAGAGCTGTTCCCGGAGCGCGAGGGCTATCTGGATGTTTATCATCATCACCAGCTGACCGGTCGCCGCAGCGTCTTTGCGCACTGTCTGCATCTGGAGGAGGAAGAGTGGCAGTGTCTGCACGACACCGACTCCTCGATTGCCTTCTGTCCTACCTCAAATCTGTTCCTCGGCAGCGGCCTGTTTAACATCAAACGCAGCTGGCAGCAGGGCGTGAAAGTGGGGATCGGCACCGATGTTGGTGCGGGCACCACCTTTAATATGCTGCAGACCCTCGGTGAAGCTTACAAAGTCGGCCAGCTGCAGCACTACCGGCTCAGCGCCGCCGAAGCCTTTTATCACGCCACGCTGGGCGGCGCGCGCGCGCTGGATCTCGACCACGCGATCGGGAATTTCAACATCGGCAAAGAGGCGGACTTTGTGGTGCTCGACCCGGCGGTCTCTGCGCTGCAGCAGCTGCGCATCGGCAACAGCAAAGATATCTGGGAAAAACTGTTTGTATTAATGACGCTGGGCGACGACCGCAACATTGCCCAGACCTGGGTCGGTGGTCGTCCGGTCTGGCAGCGCGATGCACAGGAGCAAGCCGCATGATCCAGTTTCTGTTAAACAACCAGCTGGTCAGCGAAGATGCGCTCGACCCCAATCTCACGGTGCTCAACTACCTGCGCACCCGGCAGCATCGTCCTGGCACCAAAGAGGGCTGCGCGTCAGGCGACTGCGGCGCGTGCAGCGTCACTCTCGGTAAAGCCGTCGGGGGAGAAATGCAGTATGAAACGGTCAACAGCTGCCTGACGCTGGTCTCTGCGTTGCAGGGCAAACAGCTGATTACGGTTGAGGATCTGCGTCACGGTCGCGCACTGCATCCGGCGCAGCAGGCGATGGTCGACTGCCACGGCTCGCAGTGCGGATTCTGCACGCCAGGTTTTGTGATGTCGCTGTTCAGTCTGCAAAAAAATGCAGCGGGCTGGGATCGTCATCAGGCGGAGACCGCGCTGGCGGGTAACCTCTGCCGCTGCACCGGCTACCGGCCCATCATGGCAGCTGCGGAGCAGCTCTGCTCGCAGCCGGTCACTGACCAGTTTGATCACGGCGCTGCCACCACGGTGCAGCGGCTGGAGGCGCTGGCAACCCCGGAGATGCAGGAGATAGGCGGTGAAGGCCGCCGCTGCTTCCTGCCTAAAACCCCGGCTCAGCTGGCCGAAATTTATCTGGCCCATCCCGATGCGAAGCTGATTGCCGGTGGCACCGATCTCAGCCTGATGATTACCCAGCAGCATAAGAGAATACCGCTGCTGATTGCGCTGGAGCAGGTTGCCGCGCTGAAAGTCTGCAGCGAATTTGACGATCACTACCTGCTGGGTGCAGGTGCATCGCTGCAGCAGGTCAGCGAGTTTCTTGCCAGCCGCATTCCCGGCGTCAGCGAGATGCTGCAGCGCTTTGCCTCACTTCAAATCCGCCTGCAGGGCACGCTTGGCGGTAACATCGGCAACGCCTCCCCGATAGGCGACGCGTCGCCGGTGCTGCTGGCCCTGAATGCCAGCCTATTGTTACAGCGCGGTGAGCAGCAGCGGAGCCTGCCGCTGGACCAGTTCTTTACCGGCTATCGCCAGACGCAGCTGGAAAAAGGGGAGTTTATCCGCGCCATTCGTATCGATAAAGTGACGGTGTCACCTGATTTTGTCGCCTGGAAAGTGTCAAAACGGCTGGATGATGACATCTCCGCCGTGTTCGCCGCCTTTAACCTGCAGGTCGAACAGGGCGTGGTCACGTCCGCCCGTATCGCCTTTGGCGGCATGGCAGCGACACCGCAACGCGCCCGTCACTGTGAACAGGCGCTGACAGGTCAGCCACTTAATGCCGTGACGGTGTCACGTGCAGCCGCCGCGCTGGAGGAAGATTTCCAGCCGCTCTCCGATTTCCGCGCCAGCAGTAACTACCGCCTTCAGGTGGCAGGAAACCTGCTCCGCCGCTACTGGCATCGCCACAACGGTGAAATCACCTGCCTCGAGGTCTCCCGCTATGTCTCATAACCGTCCTGAACTCAACGAAGAGGTTATCAAGGCGCAGTATGCCGCGGATTTACAGAGCGGCGTGGGTCGCAGTCACCGCCATGAGAGCGCGGAAAAACATGTCTCCGGCGAGGCGCGTTTTATCGATGACAAGCCGGAACTGCCGGGGCTGTTGCATCTCTGCCCGCGCCTGAGTGAACACGCGCATGCGCGCATCCTGCATATAGACGTGCAGCCGTGCTATGCGATTCCTGGCGTCGTCAGCGTATTAACCTGGCAGGATGTGCCGGGCATCAATGATGTCGGGCCGCTGGAGCCGGGCGATCCGCTGCTGGCGCATGACAAAGTAGAGTACCTGGGGCAAATCGTGATTGCGGTGGCGGCGGAATCCCCTGACGCTGCGCGTCTTGGCGCGGCCGCGGCGGTGATTGAGTACGACGTGCTGGAACCGCTGCTGGATGTGGAACAGGCGCTGGCGCAGGGCAGCTTTGTGCAGGAACCGCACATCCATCAGCGCGGGGATGTGGACGCGGCACTGGCGCGTGCGCCGCATCGGGTCAGCGGGTCGTTTCACATTGGCGGTCAGGAGCATTTCTATCTGGAAACCCAGACGGCAATGGTCATTCCTGGCGAAGATCAGCAGCTGCAGGTCTTCTCCTCAACGCAGAACCCCACCGAAGTGCAGAAGCTGGTGGCGGAAGTTATGGGCATCAGCCTGAATCAGGTCACGATAGATATGCGCCGGATGGGCGGCGGCTTTGGCGGCAAAGAGACGCAGGCGGCGGGTGTTGCCTGTCTCTGCGCTATCGTGGCGCGTCAGACCGGCCGGGCGGCGAAGATGCGGCTCTCGCGCCGCGACGATATGCGCGTTACCGGCAAACGCCATCCGTTCTTTGTGCGCTACGATGCGGGTGTTGAAGAAGACGGGCGTCTGTGCGGCATCAAAATCGATCTGGCCGGAAACTGCGGTTATTCGCTGGATCTTAGTGGATCGATCGTCGATCGTGCGATGTTCCACGCGGATAACGCCTATTACCTCGGTGATGCGCGGGTAACCGGCTACCGCTGTCGTACCAACACTGCGTCCAACACCGCCTATCGCGGGTTTGGCGGGCCACAGGGGATGGTGGCAATTGAACAGATCATGGATCACATCGCCCGCGATCGTGGGCTGGACCCGCTGGCGCTGCGCAAACGTAACTACTACGGCAAGCAGGATCGCAACATCACCCATTACCACCAGCAGGTTGAGGACAATCTGCTGGATGAGATCACCGAACAGCTGGAACAGAGCAGCGACTATCAGGCGCGCCGCGCGGAAATCACGGCGTATAACGCCCGCAGTCCGCTGCTGAAACGTGGGCTGGCGCTGACGCCGGTAAAATTCGGCATCTCCTTTACCTCCAGCTTCCTTAATCAGGCGGGTGCGCTGATCCTGATCTACACCGACGGCACGGTTCAGCTGAACCACGGCGGTACCGAGATGGGACAGGGGCTGAACACCAAGGTGATTCAGATTGTCGCCGAAGTGCTGCAGATTGAGACCGATAAAATCCAGATTACCCCCACCGACACCGGCAAAGTGCCCAACACCTCGCCGACGGCGGCCTCCAGCGGCGCTGACCTCAACGGTAAAGCGGCGCAGAATGCCGCTGAAATCCTGCGCGATCGCATGACCGCCATGCTCTGCGAGCTGCATCAGTGTGACGCCGCGGCGGTGAGCTTCCGTAATGGCGTGGTGCGTGCAGGAGAGAAACACTACACCTTCGCCGAAGTAGCGAAACTGGCCTGGCTGAATCAGGTGCCGCTCTCTGCCACCGGCTACTACCGCGTGCCGGGCATTCATTACGACCGGGTAGCCGGGCGCGGCACGCCGTTCTATTACTATGCCTACGGCGCGGCCTGCTGCGAGGTGGTGATCGACACCTTAACCGGTGAATCTCGCCTGCTACGTGCCGACATCCTGCATGACGTGGGTGCCTCGCTGAACCCGGCCATCGACATCGGGCAGGTCGAAGGAGGCTTCGTTCAGGGCGTCGGCTGGCTCACCTGCGAAGAGCTGGTGTGGAGTGATAAAGGCCAGCTGCTGACCGATGGTCCGGCGAGCTACAAAATTCCCGCCATCAGCGACGTCCCGGCAGACCTGCAGGTGACGCTGGTGGAAAACCGCAAAAACCCGAAAGACACGGTGTTTCACTCCAAGGCCGTGGGCGAACCGCCGTTTATGTTAGGGATAGCCGCCTGGTGCGCGCTGCAGGATGCGGTCGCCAGTGTCGCCGGTTACCGGCTGCATCCACGGCTGGATGCGCCCGCGACGCCGGAGCGCATCTTCTGGGGCGTGCAGCGCCTGACGGGAGCCATTGATGATCTATCATGACTGGATCGGCGTGCTGCATCAGCTGCGTGAAAAACGCCAGAGCTGCGTATTAATCACCGTGCTCAGTGAGCACGGTTCGGTGCCGCGAGACAGCGGCAGCAAAATGGTCGTCACGCAGCAGGAGAGTTTTCTTACCATCGGAGGCGGTCATCTGGAGTTTGCCTGCATCGCTCAGGCCAGGGCGATGCTGCAGAGCGGGGCAACCGCGCCACACACTGAGGATTTCAGCCTCGGCGCCAGGCTCGGACAGTGCTGTGGCGGCAAAACCACGCTGCTGTTTGAGCCGCTGCTGCAGGCGCAGCCGGAAATCTTTCTCTTTGGCGCGGGCCACGTCGGACAGGCAGTGGTGAATCTGCTGGCGACGTTACCCTGTCACATTAACTGGATCGACAGCCGTCCGGGGCAGTTCAGCAGCGTGCCCCCAGGCGTGGTGACCTGGCAGCCGGAGGACCCGCTCGACTGCGTGGCGCAGGCCCCTGCGGGCAGCTACTTTATTATCATGACCCATCATCATCCCCTCGACTTCGAACTGTGCGAAGCGGTGCTGAAACGCGGGGATTTCCGCTATGTCGGGCTGATTGGCTCTGAGACCAAAAACCAGCGTTTCCGCTACCGGCTGGCAGGCAAGGGGGTTCAGCGTGAACCGCTGGCACGCCTGCGCTGTCCGGTTGGTCTGCCAGACGTCAAAGGCAAGCTGCCCGCCGAGATTGCGGTGGCGATTGCCGGTGAAATCATCAGCGTTTATCAGCAGCAAATCGCCTGAGTTGTCGCCTGCGCGGCAACCTGTCAGGATAAGACTTTGCGATGCCCATCAGGAGCGAACCATGAACGCCCGTCAGAATCCCTTCTTTAGCGTCAGCACACTGCCTTACCAGGCACCTCCCTTTGACCAGATTGAGGAGCAGGATTTCCTGCCTGCGCTGCAGGCGGGCATCGAAGAGAAGCGTCAGGAGATCGAGGCGATCGCTCTGAACAGCGAAGCGCCCACCTTTCTCAACACCTTTGAGGCGCTGGAGAAGAGCGGCCAGCTGCTTAACCGGGTGAATCTGGTGTTTGGTGCCATGACCTCCGCGCACACCAGCCCTTATCTGCAGCAGGTGGACGAGGAGATCGCGCCGCAGCTTACCGCGCTCAACGATGACATCATGCTGAACCGCCCACTGTTTTCGCGGCTCGATGCGGTCTATCTGCAGCGCGCAAAACTGGATGCCGAATCAAAACGGCTGGTTGAGGTGATCTGGCAGCGCTTCCAGCTGGCGGGGGCCAATCTGCCGGAGGCGCAGAAACACCAGCTTAAAGCGCTGAATCAGGAGGCGGCGCGCCTCAGCACCCGTTTCACCAATAAATTGCTGGCCGCTACCAAAGCGGGCGGACTTGTGGTCGATGATTTGCAGCAGCTGGCGGGGCTGTCACCGGCCGACCTGGCCGTGGCGCAGGCGGAAGCGCAGGCGCGCGGACTGGAGAAAAGCTGGCTGCTGGTGCTGCAGAACACCACCCAGCAACCGGCGCTGCAGAGCCTTGCCGATCGCGCAACCCGTGAAGCGCTGTTTAAGGCGGGCGTGACGCGCACGGAAAAAGGGGATGAGAACGATACCCGCGAGCTGGTGTTACGGCTGGCGCAGGTCAGGGCGGAACAGGCGCGGCTGCTGGGATTTGCCAGCTATGCCGAGTGGAAACTGCAGGATCAGATGGCAAAAACCCCCAAAGCGGCGCTGGCGTTTATGCACAACATCGTGCCAGCCGCGCGCGCCCGTGCCGAACGTGAAGCGGCGGACATCCAGCAGACTATCGACCAGCAGCAGGGCGATTTTACGCTGCAGGCCTGGGACTGGCGTTTTTATGCCGAACAGGTGCGACGCGCTCGCTACGATCTGGATGAGAGCCAGATTAAGCCCTACTTTGAGCTGAATTCGGTGTTGCAGAATGGCGTATTCTGGGCGGCGACGCAGCTCTATGGCATCCGTTTTACCCCGCGACAGGATCTGCCGGTTTATCATCCCGACGTTCAGGTCTATGAGATTTTCGATGCGGATGAAACCCCGCTGGCGCTGTTCTATACCGACTTCTTTAAACGTGACAGCAAAGGCGGCGGTGCCTGGATGAGTAACTTCGTTAACCAGTCAACGCTGCTCGACAGCAAACCGGTGATCTACAACGTCTGCAACTACACCAAGCCGCCAGCCGGTGAACCGGCGCTGCTGAGCTGGGACGACGTCATCACAATGTTTCACGAGTTTGGCCACACGCTGCACGGCCTGTTTGCCAGTCAGCGCTATCCGAGCCTGTCGGGTACGGAAACCCCGCGCGATTTCGTTGAGTTTCCTTCGCAGATCAATGAGCACTGGGCCAGCGAACCGGCGGTGTTCCGCCACTACGCCCGTCACTATCAGACGCATGAGCTGATGCCCGCTGAGCTGCATGAGAAGATCGTTCGTGCCGCGACGTTCAACAAAGGCTATGAGATGAGCGAACTGCTGGCTGCCGCGCTGCTGGATCTGCACTGGCACAGCATTAAGCGTGATTCCGCGCCGCTAAGCGTGGAGGGATTCGAGCAGCAGGCGCTGCAGAGCGACAATATGGCGCTGACGGCGGTTCCGCCGCGCTATCGGTCCAGCTATTTCCAGCACATCTGGGGCGGTGGCTATGCCGCAGGCTATTACGCCTATATCTGGACGCAGATGCTCGCGGACGATGGCTATCAATGGTTTGCGGAGCATGGCGGACTGACGCGTGAGAACGGCGACATCTTCCGGCAGAAGATTCTGTCACGGGGAAACAGCAGTGACCTTAAAGCGCTGTATGAAAGCTGGCGGGGCGCACCGCCGCAGCTGGAGCCGATGCTGAAGAATCGCGGTCTGGCGGATTAATCAAAAGGGCTGTCACGATGACAGCCCTTTTTTTCAGCCTAGCCCAGCGGGCCGGCTTCAATGGTTTCGCACATGCCGGCCAGCACCCGTTCGCCGGTTTCATTTTTCAGAGACTGATACCACTCCGCCGTGACCGCCGGGTCGTGCGCATGGGTCACGTCACAGCGTTTACGTGCTTTGAGCACCAGGTCTTTGACCCGCTCAACGCGACGCGCCTGATAGCGCAGCAGCGCATCTTCGATGCCCAGTGAATGCGAAGCCAGCGTCGAGGCCAGCACCACGGCATCTTCCATCGCCGCGCAGCCACCCTGACCAATATCCGGCGTGGTGCTGTGAGCCGCATCGCCCAGCAGGGCAACCCGTCCTTTGACAAAGCGGCTGAACGGTTCGATGTCGTGGATCTCAACCCGGTTGGTGGTGTCCGGATTAATCGCCGCGATCAGCTGCTGCACCGGCTCCGCCCAGCCCTGGAAGTAGCCGGTTAAATCCGCTTTCACGGTGCTGCGATCCTGTGGCAGTCCTTTCGGCAGCGGCACATCAAAGAAGAAGTAGAACCGATTGCCGCTGACCGGCATCAGTGACACGCGCTTGCCGTCACCCACAAACGTGGTCCACTGATCGGCGGGCGCAATGCGCTCGTCAATAGTGACCAGGCCATTCCAGTTAACGTAACCCGCGTAGCGTCGCTCCAGCTTCTCTTCCAGCACATACTCACGGATCACCGAATGGGTGCCATCAGCCGCAATCAGAAAATCACCGCGGGCCTGACTGTTATCAGAGAAGGTGGCGATCACGCCGTCTGCGGTCTCTTCGACCTGGATCACCCGCTTACCGAACTGCACCCGCTCACGGCCAAAGGTATCAATCAGCATCGCCTGCAGCTCTGCGCGCGCCACCGGACAGGGATATTCGCCAACCTGTTTTACCATCGGCTCCATACTGAAGCGGGTCAGGGGCGCGCCCGTCGCACCGTCGTGATAGGCCATAAAGGCCATATTGCCGCCCAGCGCGCGCAGCGCGGTTTTCATTCCCAGCGCATTCAGGCATTTAACCCCGTTGGGCCAGATAGAAATCGCCGCGCCGACGGGCTTCATCTCCTGTACGGCTTCATAGACTTCTACGTCAATTCCGGCTTTCTCCAGCGCAATGGCGCTGCTCATCCCGCCAATACCGCCACCAATCACGATTGCTTTCATAATGCTCTCCTGTCTGCATACCTTATCCCTGCAACTTTTGTACCAGAGCGGCGGTTGCGCAGGAGGTGATATTTAAATTCATTAAAATCAGGTATTTGATAGTTTTCAGTGTCGTAATCGGCACATCTTCCCTGTGAATGAATGCACTTAAATGAGGCAAATTAACGGGCTATAAAGGTGCAGGAGTGAAAGTTCTGCATCTTTCGTTTCATGATTCGCGTTTTATCGGGTGGTTTTTTTCAGGGCCAGCGATCGGTCAGAAGAAGTCCCGGAACCTTTGCCCTCATCCGGCCGTTTATTACGTTAAAAGTTATAAACTAAATGACCGTTTCGCTTTAATATAATTACTCACAAATAATAAAACAAATACATAACAACTGGCGTAAATATTGCCCGGATAATTCATGCCATATTCAACATAGAGTTATCCTGACATACTTACACACACCTGTTAATAAAGAACGCATATTCATAATCTGACATAACTGTGACCGTTTTATCACTGGTCGCAATCATTAGAAAAACTGTGGTAAGCGCGGGAGGAGGGGCTTTTAGGATATTGCTCAAACGTATCCGCCGCGATCGCGTGATATAGATCACTCTGGACATAAAGGACTCTGGAAAACGATCATGAAAATTGGAATCACAAATAACCAGTATCCGGAGCAACGTAATATCTTAGTTAATCCGGATAACCAATATATCAATCTGAAAAAGAGCAATCTGTTCTACTTTATTAACCCGTTACGAACCCGATTGCTTAAAAAGAATAAAACCTTTGTTTTTCAGCCTTTGCCTTTTTCAGGGGCATCCCGGGCGGACATCCTGCATCTGTTTAATGAAGTCGCGATTACCCAGCAGAAGTGGGTCGCGTCGTTTGAAACGGAGCTGCCGCGCGTGTTGCCGGTGGCGGGCGTCGCCAAGCAGGATAATCCTGAGCTGAAACGCCTGATCCCTTATCTGTTAAAAGATAACTGCCTGGGGCTGATTGCTATCTCGGACGCCACGCTGAACATTCAGATGAAACTGTTCAAACCCGATATCGCCCAGCGAATCCGCCGTAAAACCCTGGTGCTGCATCCGCCACAGAAGCTGTTTGTTCAGCATAAAGCGCCGCGTCAGTCAGGTGTGCTGAAACTGACGTTTGCCGGTAACGAGTTCTACCGTAAAGGCGGAGCTGAAGTGGTGCTGGCAATCAGCGAGCTGATTGAAGAGCGCAAAATCGACGAGTCGCAGCTGGATGTGCAGCTGATTGGCGATCTCGCCAAGCGTCGCAACGTGGCTCATCGCCAGTTCCAGGATGATGAGGCGTTTTACACGGGCATTGAGAACCGCATCAAACGCTATCGCTGCTTCACGCATCATTCACAGATGGAAAACAGTGCACTGCTGCAGCTGTTCCGCCAGAGCGATGCCGGACTGTTACCGACCTGGCAGGAGACCTACGGTTTCTCGGTGCTGGAGATGCAGGCCAGCGGCTGCCCGGTGATCACCAGCAACGTTCGCGCGTTGCCAGAGATCAATCCCGCCAGTGCGGGCTGGGTGATTGCGAGTCCGCTGAACGCTGACCGTGAATACAGCATTACGTCTGTTGAGCTGAAAACGCAGCTGCGCCAGTCGCTGGTGGAAGGGCTGAAATCAACAATCCTCGCCATCATCGAACGTCCTGAGATGCTGCAGGAGAAAGGCGAAGCGGCCATT
Organism: Pantoea sp. Lij88; assembly: GCF_030062155.1. Lineage (NCBI taxonomy): Bacteria > Pseudomonadati > Pseudomonadota > Gammaproteobacteria > Enterobacterales > Erwiniaceae > Pantoea > Pantoea sp. Lij88. The sequence continues at coordinate 2,041,041 of NZ_CP118269.1, forward strand.
CTGCGTATCAAAGAGCAGCATGATACCGACCGTTATATTGCCAGGCTCAACGATATCTACAGCCGTGGCGTGGTAAATGTCACTCAACATCCCCCTGTTGTCTCAATTTGATTAGAATTCTCTGACGGGGCGCGCCAGACTGGCCATACTTATGTGCTGCGTCCCACTGGAGAACGTTTATGAAAATTATCCTCACGCTGCTGCTGTCCGGATTACTGGGCAGCAGCGCTTTTGCACAGCCCGCACCGCTTTTTCCGGCCCGCGTCCCCCTGGTCCAGCTGACGCCTGTCGCTGACCGCTGCGATCTCTCCGCCTGTCAGACTAACTGCTACACAGAGCAATCCCACTGCAACACCCGGGACAACGGCTCCTGCAGTACACAGGCTCAGATGTGCGTACAGGCCTGCGCCAGCCAATGTAAATAATTTGATTCAGCGAAGAAACCCCTAATTGCCAATGAAAAAGTCTTTGTTTTGCTTTGCATTATTGTCTCTCTCTGCCAGCTGTGTTGCCGCCGATCTCTCCTCACAGCAGGTCACTTCTCTGGTTAAAGCCGCGATTGAACCGCTGATGGAGCAGCAGGCGATCCCCGGCATGTCGGTGGCGGTGCTGTATAAAGGCCGGGCGCAGTTTGTGAACTTCGGCGTGGCCGATCTCGAATCAGGCCGCCGGGTGACAGAAAACACGCTGTTTGAGCTGGGTTCGGTGAGTAAAACTTTTACCGGCACCCTGGCCGGGATCATGATCCGCAACGGCGAAATACGCCTTAACGATCCGGTGCAGAAGGTCTGGCCGCAGCTGACCGGTGAGCAGTGGCGTCCGGTACGGATGCTGCATCTGGCGACCTACACCGCAGGCGGCCTGCCTTTACAGCTGCCCGATGACGTGACCGATCAGGCTTCGCTGCTCAGCTTTTATCAACACTGGCAGCCAGAGGCAGCGCCAGGCACGCTTCGCCAGTACTCAAACGCCAGTATTGGCTTGTTTGGCTCGCTGATGGTGAAGGGCGATTATGAGCAGGCGATGGCGCGAAATGTGTTTCAGCCGCTGCGCCTGACGCGCACTTACATCACAGTACCGCCGTCGATGATGCCGGACTACGCCTGGGGCTATAAAAAGGGTCAGCCGGTTCGGGTTTCCCCCGGCATGCTGGATGCCGAAGCCTACGGCGTTAAATCCACCGCACGTGACATGCTGACCTTTATGCAGGCCAACGTCGATCCCAACCGCTTATCTTCGGGCAATACCGTGCTGCGTAATGCCATCCGCACCGCGCAGTCGCGCTATTTCAAAGTCGGGCGTTTCTATCAGGGGCTGGGATGGGAGATCTACGACTGGCCTGTTACTGCCGACACGGTCATCAGCGACAGTGACAATGATGTGGCGCTGAAACCGCGGCCGGCGACCCTGATCAATCCGGTCGGGCCGTCGCAGAGCGCCAGCTGGGTGCATAAAACCGGATCCACCAATGGATTTGGTGCCTATATCGCCTTTATTCCTGAGCAGAACAGCGGCATCGTGATCCTTGCGAATAAGAGCTACCCGAATCCGCTGCGCATCAGGGCGGCCTGGCAGATAATGCAGGCGTTACAGCAGGGTACGCCTGACTAACCCCTGTCACGCCTGCTCTGTACAGGGCAGGCTGGCACCTCCTGTTCATTTGCGCTAAAATAAAAATCAAATGAACAGGAGGGCTGCTATGTCCATCGCTATCTATACACCCGCTCAGCATCGTCGCGATACATCGCTGCTGCATGCCCTGAATCTGCCCGAAACGCTGCCCGATGCGCACCAGCGTATCGCGGTGGGGTTCAGTAGCGGCGTGCTGAAACGCACGGCATCATTGTCTACCTTTGATGAGGGCTGGTTATGCCGTCTGGCGGGCATCGATCGCACCACCTACAACCGCAAAGTGAAAGATCCGCAGCAGACCTTTTCGCCCGATCAGAGCGGACGTATCTATATGCTGATCCGCGTTTTGTCTGCTGCCAGCAAACTGTTTCGCGACGACAGAGCGCGTCTGGTGCAGTGGCTGGAAACGCCCGCCAAAGCGCTGGGCGGTAAAAAACCGGCGGAGATGACCACGACCGTAGTGGGTGCAGAAGCGGTAATTAACCTGATTGGCCAGCTTGAGCATGGCGTGATCACCTGATGGCGGTGCCTTTCTTTCGCCTGGTGAAAAGCGAATATGCGATGACCGCGTTCGATGGTTTTGGGGCCCGCACCTATGGCGGGCGCTGGAATTCTGTCGGCACGGTCTGTGTCTATATGGGATCGAGCCGGGCGCTCTGTGTGCTGGAGGCGCTGGTACATCTCACCATTCAGGATCTGGCGCATGACTACGTGATGCTGGCCATCAGCGTTCCGGAATCGCTGATCACCGAGCTGTCGCTGGCGGCGTTACCCGATGACTGGCAGGCCGATCCTGCGCCTGCGTCTACGCGGCAGATTGGTGACGACTGGCTCGCCAGACCGGACAACGGCCTGGTGCTGAAGGTGCCGAGCACGCTGACCGGAGAATGGAATGCGCTGTTCAATCCCCGTCATCCGGCAGCGGCGGGCATCGTCAGTCAGGTCGTGGCAGAGCCGTTTTTCTTCGATCCGCGCTTCCGGCTGCAGTAGGGCGCTGAGTCGTCCCTTTGCCCATCATCTGTGCTCATGCCTGCGATTCTGATAGCGCCTGCGCCGCGCAGATCAGCGCCAGATGGCTCAGTCCCTGCGGCATATTGCCGCGCCAGCTCTGACTGCGGACGTCATACATCTCATTGAAGATATCGACGTTACCGTGGCCGTCCAGCGTAGCCAGTATCTCCTGCATCGCCTGTTCCGCGTGGCTTACCTCGCCCATTTCAGCCCAGGCTTCCACCAGCCAGAAGGCGCAGGCAAGAAACGTACTCTCTTCCTGCCTGACGCCGCTGTAGCGATAGAGCATGACGCTGCCATCGCCCAGCTCCTGCTGAATGGTGCGGTAGGTCGAGAGCATCCGCTCTGAATTGACTGCGTTGCCGTAGCTGTGAACCAGCGCCAGCGACGCGTCGAGGCGATCGTCACTGCCGGCGTAAAAGAGATAAGCCTGTTTCTGTTCTGACCAGCAGTGCGATTCAATCCAGTCACGGATACGATCACGTTCCCGCTGCCAGCGCCCCAGCCAGGTCGACTCGACATGCTGGCTTTCTGCCAGCGCCACCGCCCGATCCAGCGCCATCCAGCAGGCCATTTTGGAGTGGGTATAGTGTTGCAGCTCCGGCAGTTCCCAGATACCGCAATCTTTCTGCCGCCAGTGATCGGCGCAGCAGTTCGCCAGTTCGGCCAGCATGCGTGCGGTGGTGATATCCAGCACGTGTCCCGCCTCTATAAAGCGCTGCGCGGTGACCAGCATATCGCCATACATACTGAGCTGCAGCTGGTCGCGGGCATTGTTGCCGACCCGCACCGGCTGCGAGTTCTGATAGCCGCTCAGCGACGGATAACGCTCGGCGGGCACCTCATCACCGTTCAGGGCATAGCAGGCGCGCAGCCTGACGCCGTGACGCATAATGGTCTGTGACAGCCACGAAAACGCCGCCTTACAATCTTCCAGCGCCCCGATATAAACAAAGGCTTTGATAATCAGGCAGGCGTCGCGCACCCAGGCGTAGCGGTAATCATAATTTTTCTCGCCGCCAATTCCCTCCGGTAAGGAGGTTGTCGCAGCCGCCGCCAGCGCGCCGGTCGGGGAGTACCAGAGAAACTTCAGCGACAGGGCAGAGCGTTTTACCAGCGCCGGGTAGCTGCCCGCATAACTCAGGCTCTCCACCCAGCTGGTCCAGCCGGTGTGGCTGGTTTCAATCCGCTGATCGATAGCTTCCAGCGGCGGCACCGCCAGCGGCTCTTTCTCGGTCACCAGCAGCGCGCAGAGCGAGCGGGAACCGGCAGTGGTGCGCAGCGTGGCGCAGACCTGCTCGTCATCCAGCTGGGTAATCTGAATATCGTCGCTGGTGCGGAACATCGCCATGATCTCCGCGATGTGAAACACCTTGCCTTTCTCATTGTCGGCCACCCATGGCGAACGGGTTTCGGCCGCGGTGCCAAAGCGCAGGGTGATCGCTAATTCCACTTCACCGCTGACGCCCTCAATGCGGCGCGCCAGTTCGCACCACGGCAGACGGCCCGCCAGCGTGCTGTTAATCGATTCGGTCAGCAGCACGGTACCGCTTTCGGTGTCGAAACGGGTCTCCAGCACGTTGCTGTTGTCACGGTAGCGGCGCGAGACCTGATAGGGCGCGGTCGGGGCGATCTGAAAGTAGCCACCGAGTCCGGCATCAAGCAGGCGATCAAACAGCGGTTTCGCATCGAGATTGGGCGCGCACCACCAGTCAATAGAACCATCCGGCGCAATCAGCGCAACCGAACGGCCTTCACCAATGGCGGCATAATCACCCAGACCCGCAAAGCCCTCTTCTCTGACCGGCGAATGAAAGATCGGGTTTTCCATGATCGGCTTCCTTATGTCACTTTTTCACTGTCGCAAGGTGTTAACGGGCAAAACCGGGACAAAAAAATGGCCGCGTTATGCGGCCATCAGAGTGGGATTACAGCGTGCCGGTGCCGCCATCAGAGCACCAGACCTGACCGGAGGAGTAGCTGCTCTCGGTTGAGGCCAGGGTGACGTAGAGTGGGGCGATCTCCACCGGCTGGCCCGGACGGCCCATCGGGGTATCAGCACCAAACTGCTTCACTTTCTCCATCGGCTGTCCGCCGCTGGACTGCAGCACGGTCCAGTATGGACCTGGCGCCACGGCGTTGACCCGGATACCGTCGCCACCCAGCTGCTTCGCCAGGGATTTGGTGAAGGCGACAATGGCCGCTTTCGTCTGCGCATAGTCCAGCAGAATATCGCTGGGTTTAAACGCCTGTACCGACGAGGTATTAATAATCGACGCACCGCGTGGCAGATATTCCAGCGCCGCTTTGGTGATCCAGAACATAGCGTAAACGTTGGTTTTAAATGTCGCGTCAAAATCTTCCGTACTCAGCGTACGAATGGACTCATTAAATTGCTGGCGACCGGCGTTATTAACCAGAATATCCAGACCGCCTAATTTATCGGCGGCGTCTTTAACCAGCTGCTGACAGAATTCTTCAGAACGGATGTCGCCAGGAATAGCGAAAACTTTACGGCCTTCCGCTTCGATTAATTTAATCACTTCATCGGCGTCGGGCTGTTCTTCCGGCAGATAGTTAATGACCACGTCTGCGCCTTCACGGGCATAAGCGATAGCGACTGCGCGGCCAATACCGGAGTCACCACCGGTGATGAGCGCCTTGCGACCGGTCAGTCGGCCCGTGCCGCGATAGCTGGTTTCACCGTGGTCGGGAACCGGGATCATCTTGCTGGCAAGGCCTGGCGCCTGTTGTGGCTGATCCTCAAAGGGAGGCTTAGGAAATTGATCCAGATCGAGCGTCTTGTTAGTCGATGTAGCCATTGTATGCTCCTTGAACAGAGTTATCTGAGACATTAAGCCTGGCACAAATGTGATATTTGTCACATCTGACTGCTGATTCATTGAGCAGGTAAAACCAGAGAAACTTAATAATGCAGATAAAGCGTAGTCATGAAATCGAAATTATGTGCCGCAGCGTCCGATTATTTTTCAGTGCGGGAAGGGGATATTTAAAGCGAAGCGTGAAACGGCGTGAACATTATTTAAGCGCTATTAAGCGCATCGGCAGAAATAAAAAAAGGGCGGTTAGCCGCCGCGAACCGAACCCCGCCAGACCACATCCACCGGATATATTCTGCGCTCCTGCTGCTGTTCATTTTTTGGCATCAGTGTGTCCGGTTGCGCTTCCGTCTCCACCAGCCAGGCAATCGCATCGCGGGCGAACAGCTCCACCGGCTGGGCAAAGGTCGTGAGGTTGTATGAGGCCCAGCCCGACTGCGGAATGTTGTCGTGTCCCATGATGCAGAGATCGTCCGGGATGCGCAGCGCAAAGCGGTGACGCGCCTCATCCATAAACCCGCAGGCGAGCAGGTCGGTGGCGCAATAAACCGCATCGGGACGGACTTTACGGGTCAGCAGTCGCTGGGCCAGAATCTGTCCGCTTTCATAGGAGGTCGAGCCGAACCGCTCCACCTGCACCGTGACGCCTGCTTTCTGCGCCGCTGCCAGAAAATCCGCTTCACGCTTCAGCAGGCTCGGCGTGCCCGCCAGTGAATTCACAAAGGCGATGCGACTGCAGCCCGCCCGGACAAAAGCGTTAACCGCCATTTCGGCGGCGGGGCGGGAGTCGAGATTAATATTGAGCGTGCCGGGCAGGGACTCGTCGCGGTTAATCAGCACCAGATGCTGACCGTGCTTGTAGCAGAGTCGGGTAATGCCGCTGTCCGGCATACCGGAGAGAATAATCGAGGCGTCGGCGCGGAAATTAATCGCCTGCTGCAGCGCAGCGGAAACCCGCGCATCCGAACGGTCGGTGTTGATCAGCATCGCCACTTTTCCCGCTTCCTGCAGGTACTGGGTCATCCAGCGCACCAGGCTGGCACGGTAGGGCGTGTCCACCTCGGAGGCAATCAAGCAGACGATACCGCTGCGGTTGCGCACCAGGCCGCGTGCCAGATGATTGACGTGATAGCCCAGCTCTTCTGCCGCTTTCATCACCCGCTGACGGGTAGCCTCCGACACGCTGGCCCCTGGTGTAAAGGTGCGGGAGACCGCTGAACGGGAGACGCCCGCCCGGTCAGCGACATCCTGCGCACTCACCACCGCTTTAAGCTGCTGCATCTTATTTCCCCGTCCCACCGTTGTCTGCACTGAGTCTGCCTGAAATTGCAAGGCTGTGCAAAGCATCGCTGCACGCAAAGTGTTTCAAATTTGTGACAGCGCCTGACAATTGCGTCACAACCGAATTGACAGTGTCGCCGGGTCGCCGTACTACTTTGCGCATACGTTTGCACACATGTGCAAAAGCTGGCGCACCTGCGTCATCCAGCCCCAGGAGAACATCATGCGTTATTCCTCTCTGCTCGCTGCTGTCATTGTCTGCCCTATGATGCCGTTTGCTGCCTCGGCGGCCGGTAACCTGAATATGATCTGCTCTGCGGATGTGGTGGTGTGCGAACAGATGACCACGCTGTTCAGTCAGAGTCATCCTGATATCAAACTCAGTATGGTGCGGCTCTCTGCCGGTGAAGCCTATGCCCGTATCCGCAGTGAAGCACGCAATCCCCGTACCGATATCTGGTGGGCGGGCACCGGGGATCCGCACATGCAGGCCGCCGAAGAGGGCTTAACCCAGGCCTATAAATCCCCCTTGCTCGACCAGCAGCAGCCCTGGTCACAAAAAGTGGCGGAGATCTCCGGTTATCGCACCGTGGGCGTCTATGCCGGTGCGCTGGGCTGGGGCTACAACACTAAACTGCTGGCAGAGAAAAAGCTGAAAGTCCCGGCCTGCTGGGCTGATTTACTCGACCCCGGCTTTAAAGGCGAGATTCAGATCGCCAATCCCAATTCTTCCGGCACGGCCTATAACACCCTGGCGACGCTGGTGCAGATCATGGGTGAAGACAAAGCCTTCGATTACCTGAAGAAGCTCAACGCCAACATCTCGCAATATACCAAGTCCGGCTCGGCCCCGGTCAAAGCCGCCGCGCGTGGTGAAACCACCATCGGGATTGTCTTTATGCACGATGCCGTGGCGATGGAAGTGGATGGCTTCCCGATTAAGCCCGTCGCGCCCTGTGAAGGCACCGGCTATGAGATTGGTTCGATGTCGATCATCAAAGGGACACGCAATCTGGCAAACGCCAAAGCCTGGTATGACTGGGCGCTCAGCGCTGAGGCGCAGTCGCACATGAAAGACGCGAAATCGTTCCAGCTGCCCTCAAACCGCAAAGCGGAGATCTCTGAATACGCGCCGCGCTTCGAAAACATCAAGCTGATCGACTACGACTTCAAAACCTATGGCGACTCGGCAAAACGCAAAGCGCTGCTGGGCCGCTGGGATAAAGAGATTGGTGCCAGCGCGCAATAACGGGGGTATCAGCCCGGCCTTCTGCGCCGGGTTTGTGCCAGACCGCGGTGGCGTAAGCCTGATGTCCGCTTCCTGATCGAGGTGATTTATGAATGCGCACAATCGTCGCTTAACCGGCGCGCTGCTGGCGGGAGCCATCGCGCTGACGCTGCTGCCCTGGTATAGCCTGGAGCAGGGCTTCTTCAGTGGGGACTGGCTGTTCAGCTTTTGGGGTGATGAGAACAACGCACCGGCGCTGGGGCAGCTCACGTTACACCGCTGGCTGAGCATCGCCGTGGCGATGTGGCTGCTCTCTGCGGCCAGCGTTTTAGTGCCGCCCGGCCACACGCGCAGCACGCTGCTGCTGCTGTTCAGCGTCGCGGGCATCCTGTTTCTGGTACTGGAAGGGCATGCCATCGGATTCAGCGGCTGGAGCTGGCTGTGGCTGGAGACTCTCTTTGGCCCGCTGGCACAGGGGCAACCGGCGATGGGTGCGGGTGCACTGCTGTTGCTGACCGTATTTTTACTGATCTTCGCCTTTGCGCTGGCAGAGCGTGGCGTGCTGAAAGGCGATGCCTTTGTAGTGGCGTCGATTGTGCTGCTGGTGGCGCTGGTGACGACCTTTGTGCTCTATCCGGTGCTGAGCCTGTTTGTCGCCTCGGTGCAGGATATTGATGGCAGCTTCAAACCGGACGGACTGATTGCCAATATGCAGGACCCGGCCATCTGGAGTCTCTCCTGTTTCACCGGTGGCACCTGCGGTACCGCCTGGCGCACGCTGGGACTGGCGCTGATGACCGCCAGTGGTTCTACACTGCTGGGCCTGGCGTTTGCGCTGGCGGCCACGCGCACCTCGCTGCCGTGCAAGAAAGCGCTGCGGATGCTGACCATTCTGCCGATTATCACGCCGCCATTTGTTATCGGGCTGGCGCTGATCCTGCTGTTTGGCCGCTCCGGCGTGGTGACAGAATCCCTGGCGACGCTGTTCGGTATCGAGCCGGGCCGCTGGCTCTATGGCATGACTGGCATCTGGATTGCGCAGGTGCTGTCATTTACCCCAATCGCGTTCCTGGTGCTGATTGGTGTGGTCGAGGGCGTCAGCCCGTCACTGGAAGAGGCATCACAGACCCTGCGTGCCAGCCGCTGGCGCACGTTCTCCCGCATCTCGCTGCCGCTGATGGCGCCAGGGCTGGCCAACGCTTTCTTGATTAGCTTTATCGAAAGCATGGCTGATTTCGGTAACCCGATGGTGCTGGGTGGCAGTCACGGCGTGCTCTCAACCGAAATCTTCTTCTCCGTGGTTGGCGCACAGAACGACCCGAGCCGCGCGGCGGTGCTGGCGATGATCCTGCTGGGCTTCACCCTGACGGCATTTCTGGTGCAGCGCGTCTGGCTCTCCGGCAAAAGCTTCGCCACCGTGACCGGCAAAGGCGACGGCGGCCGTCATGTGATGCTGCCGCGTCCGGTGCGCTACAGCGTCTATGGCATGGTGATCCCGTGGGGGCTCTTCACGCTGGTGATCTACGGCATGATCATGATTGGCGGCTTTGTGCAGTCGTGGGGGCTGAATAACAACCTGACGCTGGATCACTATATCCGCGCCTTCAGCATCAGCGTGAACCAGGGGCAACTGGTCTGGAGCGGCGTCGCCTGGAACTCCTTCTGGACCACGCTGGAGATTGCCCTGATCGCCGCGCCGCTCACCGCCATTGTGGGGCTGCTGACCGCCTGGCTGATTGTGCGGCAGAAGTTTGCGGGCCGTCAGACCTTTGAATTCATGCTGATGCTGAGCTTCGCCATTCCCGGCACGGTCATCGGCGTGAGTTATGTGATGGCCTATAACCTGCCGCCGCTGGAGATTACCGGCACCGCGATGATCCTGATCGCCTGCTTTGTGTTCCGTAATATGCCGGTTGGCGTGCGTGGCGGGATTGCAGCGATGAGCCAGCTGGATAAAAGCCTGGATGAAGCCTCGCTTACGCTGGGTGCCAACAGTTTCCGCACCCTGCGCAAAGTGGTGCTGCCGCTGCTGAAACCGGCGATCAGCGCCGCGCTGGTCTACGCCTTTGTGCGGGCCATTACCTCGATCAGCGCGGTGATTTTCCTGGTCAGCGCCCAGTACAACATGGCGACCTCTTACATTGTCGGGCTGGTAGAGAACGGTGAGTATGGCGTCGCGATTGCCTACTCCTCGGTTCTGATCGTGGTGATGCTGCTGGTCATTGGCCTGTTCCAGCTGCTGGTGGGCGAACGCCGCCTGCGCCGCGCAACCCAACCGGCGGTGATCGTTGCCGCACCCTCTGCATCCACTCTGACTCAGGAGAGAGCCGTATGACGACCATTAACGCCGGATCGGTGGTGTTTGAACATGTCGCGAAGCGTTTTGCTGGTTTTACTGCGGTGCCGGATCTGTCGCTCACCGTGGAGCCGGGTACGCTGGTGACGCTGCTCGGTCCGTCCGGCTGCGGCAAGACCACCACGCTGCGGCTGCTGGCCGGGCTGGAGCATCCCACCTCAGGACGGATTCTGATTGGCGGCAAAGATGTGACTCATCTGCCGGCCAACGAACGTGACGTGGCGATGGTGTTTCAGTCCTATGCGCTGTTTCCCCATATGAACGCCATCGACAACATTCTTTACGGGCTGCTCTCCTCAGGCATGAACAAACGCGAGGCGCAGGACAGGGCGCGCGAGGGGCTGAAGCTGGTGGGGCTGGAGAATCAGGGTCAGCGGCTGCCATCCGAACTTTCCGGCGGACAGCAGCAGCGTATTGCGGTGGCACGCGCGCTGGTGCTGGAGCCGCAGGTGCTGCTGCTCGATGAGCCACTGTCGAACCTCGATGAGCGTCTGCGCCGTCGGGTGCGCACCGATATTCGCGATCTGCAGCAGCGGCTCGGCTTTACCGCCGTCTACGTGACCCATGACCAGGAGGAAGCGCTGGCGGTCTCCGATAAGATTATTGTCATGAAAGAGGGGGATATTGCTCAGCAGGGCGCGCCGGAGACGCTTTACCACTCGCCCAACTCGGTCTTCATCGCCGACTTTATGGGAGAGGCGAACATTCTGCCCTGTGAAGTGGAACAGGCGGATGCGGATGACGCGCTGGTCCGTCTGGGTAATCAGCGCTTCCGGGTGCGGGGGGCGGGCGCAAAAACCGGCAGTGCCCAGCTGGCGGTACGGCCGCAGTTTATTACCCTGTCCGGCGACGGCCAGGGCGCGTTGCAGGGTGAAGTGATTCACAGTACCTGGCTGGGTGATCATATCGAATATGAAGTCGCTACCGAACTGGGCGCGCTGTTCATTATCGATCCGCAGATGGAACAGCGTATGCCGCTCGCCACCACGGTCGGCGTTAACTTTAAGCCGCAGGGCCTTGCCCTGATTGCCCGTTAATCTGATTAATTCGAGGAGTTCGCATGGAATCGCAGGAAATAATGGCGCGACTGGCTTTAGCGGAAGCCGTGGCCCGCGAAGGTGGCGCGACCGCGTTATCGTACTTTAACCGCCGCGACACGCTGGTGGTGGAGACCAAATACGATTTGCAGGATGTGGTGTCGATTGCCGACCGTGAAGTGGAGCAGCTGATCGCCAGCCGTATCCGGGATGCGTTTCCCGATGATGGCTTTCTGGGTGAGGAGTCGGGTCTGCAGGCGGGAACCTCTGACTATACCTGGGTGGTTGATCCGATCGATGGCACCAGCCCGTTTCTCAATGGGATGCCGAGCTGGTGTGTTTCCGTCGCGGTACTGCGCGGCGATGTACCGGTCATCGGGGTGATTTTCGCCCCCACCTATGAGGAGTGCTACGTGGCAGCACTGGGGCAGGGCGCGACGCTGAACGGTCGTCGTCTGCAGGTCGATCCCACACGCACGCTGCAAAACCACGTCACCGGCTTTGGGGCCAACAGCTATGTCAGTCCGCAGCAGGTGGGCGAGATTGTGGCAGCACTGCTGTCGGCGGGCGGTAACTTTATCCGCATTGGCTCGGGCGCGCTGATGCTGGCGTGGGTCGCCGCCGGTCGGGTCGTGGGGTACTACGAACCTTATATGCACGCCTGGGATTGCCTGGCGGGTTACTGCCTGGTGAAAGAGGCGGGCGGCTGGTATCACCCGTTCAACACCGAAGGCGACCGCATCACCAAAGGGGCGCAGGTTCTTGCTGTCGCGCCTGGGGCCGAGGCGGACCTGCGGCGCATCGCGGGTTTGTGACCCTGTCACGCTGGCTGCATTAATTGTGGTCAGCGTCGTTCAATTACCCTGAGCGTTTTCGTCAGGTCGTGACGCTGCATCCCGGTCTGCGGAAAATCGGGCAGGGACATCTGCTGCGGATAACCCTGCTTTTGATAAAACGGCAGTGCCTGAAAGCTGAAGGTATCCACCCGCACAAAGAGACCTACCATCTTAGCCGCCTCCTGTACCCCGTTGAGAAACCGACAGCGGGTCCGCGTTCTTCCGACTGATGAACTGTCGGTTGTAAGCCCCTAATCCTGCCAGCAATTCTCCCCGGTCGTTGTCGTCTTCCTGATGAGCAAGGGTAAATGTGCTCATCCGGTTCCTCTCATATCCGTGTCTTTTTTATCCCCTGCAAAGGATAATTTCGCATTTATCCCCTTAAGGGTATAAAGTAATTATTATCCCCTTTGAGGGATAAAGTGTGATTTATACCCTATCGGGGATAATGCGCCTGCGCTATGCTTACAGCCTGTGATCAGAGGAGTCACCCCATGATATATAGCCCGCTACAGCTGGCGAACCGGCTGAAGCTTATCCGCCAGCGCAATGGCTGGACCCAGAGTGAGCTGGCGAAAAAGGTGGGCCTGAAACAGGCCACCATCTCTCACTTTGAAAATGCGCCTGACAGCACTTCGCTGGCCACCCTGTTTAAGCTGTTACAGGCGCTGGAAGTGAGTCTGGACGTTCAGGAGAAAGAGGAGGTCACAGCACCTCCCGTGCATGGTGAGGATGAGTGGTAATGAAAAGGCTTGTTGCGTGGATGAACGGCGAACGGGTGGGCGTGCTGACGCGGCAGCGAAACGGCGCTCATGAGTTTCAGTATGATACCGGCTGGCTGAGTAATCCGCTTTCCAGGCCGCTGTCACTCTCGATGCCGTTGCAGGTTAAGGCGATTACCTCACATGCCGTGATTAACTTCTTCGACAACCTGCTGCCGGATAGCCCCCTGATTCGCGACAGAATCGTGGCGCGCTACCAGATAAAATCCCGTCAGCCGTTTGATCTGTTGCAGGAAGTGGGACGTGACAGCGTCGGGGCAACCATGCTGCTGCCGCCCGATATGCCGCTGCCCGCCCTGCAGGCCCGTTTTGAGGTGCTGGATGAAGCCCGGCTCGAAAGCGTGCTGTCGGCCTATCAGTCCGATATTCCGTTAGGGATGCTGCGTGAAGAGACCGATTTCCGCATCTCAGTCGCGGGGGCGCAGGAGAAAACCGCGCTGCTGCTGACGGAAGAGGGCTGGAGCATTCCTGCCGGTGCCACGCCCACCTCGCACATTATTAAGCTGCCGATCGGTGAGATTAAACAACCGGCCGCGACGCTGGATATGCGTGAAAGCGTAGAGAATGAGTATCTCTGCCTGGCGCTGGCCCGCGCACTGGGTATCGACGTGCCGCAGGCGACCATTATCCGGGCCGGAAAGATGCGTGCCCTGGCCGTTGAGCGCTTTGACCGGCGCTGGTCACGTGATAAATCCCGGCTGATTCGCCTGCCACAGGAGGATTTCTGTCAGGCGCTGGGACTGCCTTCGTCCACCAAATATGAGTCAGACGGCGGGCCGGGCATTGCGGAGATCATGCAGATACTGATGGGATCGAGTAAAGCCATTGAAGATCGCTATCGCTTTATGCTGTTTCAGGTGTTTCAGTGGCTGATTGGCGCCACCGACGGCCACGCCAAGAACTTCTCACTGTTTATTGAGCGCGGCGGCAGTTATCGACTGACACCCTTTTATGATGTGATCTCGGCATACCCGGTGCTGGGCGGGACCGGCCTGAATAAGCGTGCGCTGAAACTGGCGATGGGACTGCGTGCCACTAAGGGGAAGAAGACAGAAATCGACAAAATCTTCCCGCGCCATTTTATCGCTACAGCAAAACAGGTGAGTTTTGATCGTGACAGCCTGCAGCAGATCTTCGACTTCTTTATTAACGCGTTTCCCCAGGCGGTGGTCTCGGTGCGCGATGCTTTACCAGCCGATTTTCCGCAGCACATCGCCGACGCTATTTTCAGCCATTCACTGATTATGCTGGAGCGGTTGCGGCACACAGAGTGATGGCTGGCACTATCCTGAAAAGCCTCTGCTCCCATGTATTGCTAAGAGCCGGTCAGCTATGCTTATCTGACAGGATTAACAGGAGAGTAAGGGTATGAAGTGTCCGGGATGTGAAGGAGAGGCGTTTGTGTACGCCACGCGTGATGTCAGTCTGAATACGGGTAATCCGGATGACGTGGTGCCGGATGTGAAGGGCGATCACTGCATTCGCTGTGGCGCGGTGATTATGAATGCCGGCACGGCGGAGCACTATCCCGAAAAGGCCGAAGCGCTGGAAAATGCAGGCGTGCCTGTCAAATAACATCCGGAGCCCGCTCAGTGCGGGCTCTCTTATCTCTGCTCACCGCGATTCTGTCAGGTATTCATCCTGGAGATTGCTGCCTCACTGTCCTGTTCCGTCGCGATCCTCCCGAAAATCACCCATAAAAAAGCCTGCACAAGGCAGGCAAAATCGTTACAGGGGAATGTCCATCTTTTGATAACACGCAACGAGTAAGTTGTGTGATGGTGGCACCCTACAGGAGAAACATTAGGTTTATCCTGGGAACGAAAAATATCACACCATCAATCTGGCCACTGGAGTGCGTTATGGATGCCAATCGCTATGCCCTGGAAGTCATCCCGTCACCGCCTGTCTTTCCCGGCGCTGCCAGCCCGGTAATGTCTGATGAAACGCTGCATTGCCGTCTGGCTGCCATTATCCAGCGGATGCAGCAACAGCAGATTGCGCAGCTGATTATCTATGCCGACAAAGAGCACGGCAGCAATTTTGAATATCTGGCGGGATTTATTCCGCGCTTCGAAGAGGCGCTGCTGGTGGTGAATCAGCAGGGCGAGCTGACGTATATCATGGGTAATGAGAACCTTAAGCTGGTGCCTTTTGCCCGCAATCCCGGACGCTGTCTGCATGCGCCGCTCTTTTCGCTGCCCAATCAGCCCATGCACGGGGAGCAGCCGCTGGATCAGCTGTTAACCAAGGCCGGGATTGTGGCGGGGGAACGTACCGGACTGGTGGGCTGGAAGCTGCTTACCGGCAGAATGTTCGATCTGCCGCATTTCATCTGTACCGCAGCCGCTCAGGCGGCGGGAGGTGAAGCGCAGCTGGTTAACGCGACCGGATTGTTTATCTCGCCTGACAACGGGGCGCGCTGCGTTAACGGTGCCGATGAAGTGGCATTTTATGAGGCAGGCGCCAATCTGGCGTCAACGGCAATGCTGGCTGCGCTGGATAGCGTGCAGCCGGGCGTTACGGAGAAGGCGTTGGGCGCTCAGCTGAATGCAGAAGGGCAGCCGAACACGGTGGTGACGATTGCCGCGACCGGCGAACGTTTCGCCCATGCCCGGCTTTATCCCTCAGATAAACGGATTACAGAGGGCGACAGACTCTCGCTCACCACCGGCTACAAAGGCGGGCTGACCAGCCGTGCCGCCTATGTCGTCAGTGATGTCGATGGGTTACAGTGTCACGTTTCCGACTGGTTAACCCGTCTGGCGATCCCCTATTATCACGCGGTCGTCAGCTGGCTGGAGCATTTACGAATCGGCATCACCGGTGGCGAACTCTATGCGCTGATCGAAACGGTGCTGCCCAAAGCGCACTATGGCTGGCATCTTAATCCGGGGCATCTTGTCGCGGACGAAGAATGGCTGAGCTCGTCCATCTGTCCCGGTTCAGCCGTGACACTGAAGAGCGGTATGCTGCTGCAGAACGATATCATCCCGTCGGTGCCGGGTTATGGCGGCTGCAGTATCGAGGATACGGTCGGGCTGGCCGATGCGGCACTACGTGATGAACTGGCAAACGCGTATCCGGATGTCTGGCAGCGCATGACGCAACGCAAAGCGTATCTGACCGGGGTGCTGAAAATCCGGTTGCCGGAAGAGGTGATTTTGCTCTCGAACACGATAGGGTATCTGCGCCCTTTTTTACTGGATAAGCGCCGTGCGCTGGTACGTCAGTAGCGGATTAACCGGCCTGATGCGGCCGGTAATAATTTGTAAAATTTAACTGAGAGTAAAACGCAGGCGCATCTGTCAGGATACGCGCCTCAGAAAGTTCCTGGTTGCTCTCATTCGATGAAATGGTTTACCAAAAACGCGGTTTTGTTTGCCTGCAAAACCTCTCTTGCCGCGTTTATCGCACTCTCTGTGGCGCTCATTCTTAACTTCGAAAAACCCGCCTGGGCGCTGACTACCGTATTTGTCACATCGCAACTCTATGCGGCATCCACCGTCTCGAAATCGCTTTTTCGTCTGTTGGGCACGCTGCTGGGCGGCATCTTTATTCTGCTCATCTATCCCGAAACCGTGCAGTCCCCGGTTCTGTTTAGCCTCTGTGTGTCGCTATGGGTCACGGTCTGCCTTTATCTTTCGCTCCATGACCGCACGCCGAAGAGCTATATCTTTATGCTGGCCGGCTACAGCGCGGCGATCATGGGCTTTCCCGACGTGGATACGCCATCGGCGATTATCAACACCGTGATTTCACGTATTGAGGAGATCACGCTGGGGATCCTCTGCAGCACGCTGATTCACCGGCTGGTGTTTCCTGTGTCGATGCATCATCTGCTGGGACAGAGCGTCAATCTCTGGTTTCTGAACGCGCGCAAACTCTGTGATGAACTGATCAGCGGGATGGCGAAGAACAAATCGCTGGAGCGGGAAGATATCCTGATTCAGATGGCGGGATATCCGCTGAATGTTGAAACGCTGCTGACGCATTGCGTCTATGAGGGCGAGGCGGCGCGTAATGTTATCCGTCTGGTCAGCGTGCAGTATCAGCATCTGACTTATCTGCTGCCGACTCTGACCGCGATTGAGTCACGGCTGGGCGTTCTGGCCGAGCTGAACATTCGTTTTCCGCCGTCCGTCACCGACGTGTTTCAGGCGTTTCTGTTGTGGCTGCATCACGATCGTATTAATGATATTGCCGGGCTGCGAGAGGCGATTTCTGCCAGTCAGGCGACGCTGGAAGAGGAATGGCGGGCAGGGCAGCTGGCAACCGAAGAGAGTCTGCTGCTGATTGGGCTGCTGGAGCGGATGGCAAACTTTGTGCGTATTGCCGATGCCTATGAGAATGTCAGCGCGCGCGCCGGGGATCTGTACAGCCACGGCGATGGTGCGGCGATCCGCAATATCCGGGAACACCGGCATATCGACAAAGGTCTGCTGAGACTGTCCGCGCTGACGGCGTTTCTGGCGACCTTTCTCTCCAGTCTGTTCTGGATTGGCAGCGGCTGGGCTGACGGTGCCAATGCGCCTTTGATGGCGGCAATCATCAGTTCATTCTTTGCCGGAGTCGATTCCCCGGTGACGCCGATGAAGCTGTTTGTGAAAGGGGTGGTAATTGCGCTGGTGGTCAGCCTGTTCTACATCGCTTTTCTGATCCCGCAGGCCAATACCTTGCAGGCGCTGATGATCTGTCTGCTGCCCGGCCTGATGCTGCTGAGTCTGGTGATCGCCAATCCCGCGACCAATCTGATTGGGCTGAGTGTCGCCATTCAGATCCCCGGCTTTATCGGCCTGAGCCATCATTTTGTGCCGAACCTGATCGTCACGCTGAACGCGGACATCTCCTCGATGGTGGGCATTATGTTCGCGGTGGTGCTGACCGCGCTGATCCGCAACAAGCGACCCTCATGGATTGCCAGAAGAGCGGTGCAGCGGGGGCTGCGCGACCTGTTAGGGTTTATCAAAATGGTGGAACGCAACTCTGCCACGCTGCTTTCACGGCAGCAATTTATTGCCCGGATGCTCGACAGGGTGAACATCATTCTGCCGCGTAAACGGCTCGATCCGGTGCCGGATATCTTGGTGGGAGGGTATCTGATTACGGAGACCTGGCTGGGCGCCAACTGTTACGACTTCTATGCTCGGCATCGCGACGTGCTGGAGAGTCATCGGATTGATAGCGGGCAGATGTTTCATGAGCTGGCGCTCTATCTGAAGCGCAAGATGAAGTCGCTGCAGTTAGCGCCACATCAGGATCTGCTGGAAGAGCTGGATTTGTTGCTGCTGCGGCTGGAGCCGATCGCGCGACAGGAGAGTGCGGCGGTCGCGCCGTTAATCCATCTGTTCAATATTCGGGTGTCACTGTTTCCGCATCAGCGCTGGCCGGAGTAACGGGAACGGGGCTGGCTGGTGGGGGTTTGATAAGGGATTGAAGTGTATGAAAGAGAACTCATTTTAGTTACATCATACAAACGATCATGCTTTAAAACAAAGGTCAGGCACAGTGACTGTTTGTCGTGTCTGGCAGTAACACGAGCCGGGCTGAAGGGAAAGGCTGGGGAGATAGATGCTGGCTGAAGCGGACAGTATACCGATTTAAAATCAGTGTGTTGCATACTATTTCCTGTCAGCCAGATACATATTTGAGCATTCGCCGGACTGCATCCCGCAGCGGCTGAAGTGCGCAATAAGAGCAGGGTGCGCGTATCTCATTACCGGCTGGGAAGATTCAGCTGTTTAGCGGTGGCGGTGGCTGGAGCTGATAAATCCAGGCAGTGTATTGCTGATTATCTTCCGTAGAAACGCGAACCTGAACGCGATCATAGCCATCTTCAAACGCATCCAGCATGGGCCAGTGGGCGTCCAGCTGACTGGAGACAAACAGATAACCCGACACTTCGGGGCCGTCTTCATCCAGAACGATGCCAGGAAAATCGGCCGCCGCACCCCAGCCACGCTCATAGAAGGTGCCGTTCACCGAACCCGCCAGCCATTCTCCGCCAATGTTTTCCAGGATATGGGCATTCTCGCGGCCCGGACAGAGCGTGCCATAGACAAATAAGCGTTTCATTTTCTCTCATCATGGAATCAGTCGCAGCCAGCAACTTTAACGTGCCTGAAATCTGATGTCATGTGGCGATTAGAATGGGCGGGTAAATGGGCAGTGAAACGGTAAGTAAAATGACGCGCTGTGGTAAATTTTACGGTCCATGGGCCACGCGGGTCTCTCAGAATTCACGTAGCGTTGTCATTTTGGTTGTGCAGAGGGTCGGGTCTGATTGAGTCAGGTGGAAGAATACTGATGAGATGGCCAGTGCGGTGTTAGCAACAGAACCTCTGGTATGACGTAATCGGAAATCGGCAAAGGCGTGCGGGAGAATATAAAACACAGAGCTTAAGCCAGTCAGACGCCGTTGAGAAAAGATGATGGCAAACAGAACAGCGGAGATTTCTTTTCGGGCAGAAAATGGTGCTGCAGTGCAAAGCGATGAGAACAGCGCGCTCAGCGTGGAAGTGGTTCGTGGCAATAAAAAGCAGAAGGTAATAATGCAGACTGTGAAAATCGTGCAGTCTGAAAGGTATGGTAAGCTGACCGACAGGAGACGTTAAGGGCAGAAATCCGGGAATTCAGCGATGTCCGGGCATCATAATGAAGCACGCACTAAAGAGCGCATAATGTATATTATGTTAAATAGGATATCTGAGTGGCCCGTTTAGCCTCGTTATTCTGTTCCCTGCCGTGTTGTTATAAACTTCCCTTACTGATCTCAATGCTGACCACCATTCAGATCGTCACCGCATTGTGCCACGTCCACCCTCGACATTCAGCCAGGCACCACAACGCATCTCCCCTTACGCGGGTTAATGATTTGAGTGGCATTGTCAGCGGTATTGTTAGCAACTAAAGTACGCACCGTACTTTTCCACATCAATAAAGGGATAACCATGGCACAGGATAAATCGCAGCCAGAAAACAGAGATAAGATGCTGCGCAATACAATTAGAATGCGACGCTGGCTTATCATTGGTGGCATCGCTGTTGGCGTGCAGGCATTACTGAGCCTCTTTTCGCAGCCCGGATCGAATGCCTTTATTTTTCACTCCATTCTTGCGCTGGGATGCATTGGCTATGGTCTGTCAATGACGCCGAAAATTCGCAGGCTTGCTCAGGCAGCAGAAAACGAAAAATGAAAAGATGCGGGAAGGCTTATCATCGCCCTTCCTGCATTTTGTTAAGAACGCAGATTGAGTTACGGGCTCTGAGCCAGAGCTTTATCGATTGCTGCCTGCATGTTCCATAGCGCCATCACAGTCTCCGCGTGGTAATACTTCATACCGGCCAACGCCCTTTTGCTGCCAGATTCGTAAACCGGCTTCCGTTGCCCGGAAAGAAGGTTTCCGGCAATCCACAGAAGATTTAACCGGGCGCCACTTTTACCTGATGAACGCAAACGGCACCAATGTTGAATCAGGGATGTATAAAACGTATGTATGATGTAACTAATCAGATCGGCTCTTCTCAGAAATTTCACATTTCCGGCTGTTAATTATCCCTTTGGCCTCAGGCACTTTACTCTCTGCGCACTGTCACCCGACTTCATACAATCAATAAAGGAAACATTGATGAAAACTTCATATGCTTTGATCGCGACATTACTGATGACCTCTGGCGCAACCGCTATTGCAGCCCAGCCTGCAGCGGCTAAAAACCCGCTGAGCGTACACGTTCTTAACCTGCAAACCGGTCAGCCTACGGCAGGTATTGAGGTTGAACTGGATCAAAAGCAGCAGGATAACTGGGTGAAACTGGCGTCAGGCGTCACCGATAACAACGGTCGCATCAGCGCCCTGTTCCCGCAGGACAAAACTGCCAGTGCAGGCAGCTACCGCGTCGTGTTTAAAACCGGTGACTTCTATAAAAAGAACAACCAGAAAACTTTCTTCCCGGAGATCCCGGTTGAGTTCAACATGGAAGCCAGCGGTGAGCACTACCACATCCCCTTACTGCTGAGCCCGTTTGGTTACTCAACCTATCGCGGCAACTGATTTTAGTCCGGCACTCACGTGCCGGATTCCCCCGCTACCCGTGCCGGAAAGCACTCCACCAGCCAGTCGATAAATACCCGTAGCCGTTGCGTCACATGCCGGTTTTGCGGATAGACCACATGAAACGGATACCCCGCCGGACGCCAGTCGCGCAGGATCTCCACCATCTCGCCCTGCTGCAGAATCGACGACAGCGAATAACTGAACGTCTGAATGATCCCCAGCCCGGCCAGTCCCGCGGCCAGATGCGCGTTGCTTTCATTTACGCCAATGCGATGCGCGCTGGTGATCTCAATTTTCTCCCCCTCACGTTCAAACCGTAGCGGAAATGGTTTGCCGGTTTGCGGCGAGAGATAACTGACCAGCCGGTGCCCGTTACGCAGTTCATCCGGATAAGCAGGAACGCCAGATGCTTTCAGATAGGCGGGCGTCGCGCAGGTAATCAGCGTGGCGTGCCCAATCAGACGGGCAATCAGTGTGGAATCGACCAGCGGACCGCCCCGAATCACACAATCGATGTTGTCGCTAATCAGGTTGGCCGGGCGATCGGAGACGCCCAGGTCCAGCGTAATGTCCGGATAGCGGGCAAAGAAATCAGGCAGCAGCGGAATAAGAATATCTCTGGCGGTAGACCCGCCGATATCAACGCGTAACTGCCCGCGGGGTTTACTGCGCCGCGCATTAAAACAGGCATCAATATCCTCAAGATTGTGCAGGATACGCAGCGCTTTCTCATAGTATTCCTGCCCTTCGGCGGTGACGGTCACGCGCCGGGTGGTGCGCTGCAGTAGCCGCACGGAGAGATGCGCTTCCAGCGCCTGAACCAGCTTGCTCAGCGTCGCTTTCGGCATGTTCAGCGAGTCCGCCGCCCGGGTAAAACTGCCGCTTTCTACTACCCGTGAAAAGGCTTTTATTGCCAGCAGCTGATCCATCCAATCCCCCTATTATCCACCCACATGGATAGTCATTTTCATTTTAACGGATTTATCCGTCAATCCTCCTCTCTTACAGTAACAACCAGTCCGGCAGCCCCGCTGGCCGGGAAGAGATAAATCTGTCAAAGAAACCATCCGGAGAAATAGATATGAACGCATCACTCGCAGGAAAAATTGCACTGGTTACAGGCGGAACAAGCGGCATTGGCCTGGCCACCGCACGGGAACTGGCGGCACAGGGCGCGCAGGTCTTTATTACCGGCCGACGCCAGGCAGAGCTGGATGCCGCGGTTGCTGAAATCGGCGGATCCGTCAGCGGAATCCGCGCTGACGCCTCACAACTGCACGATCTCGATGAAGTTTACTCCCGCATCGCGGCGCAGGCGGGACGGCTGGATATCCTGTTCGCCAACGCCGGTGGTGGCGACATGCTGCCACTGGGCGCCATTACTGAAGAGCACTTTGACCGAATCTTTGGCACCAACGTGCGCGGCGTGCTGTTTACCGTGCAAAAAGCCCTGCCTCTGCTGGTTGATGGCGCGTCGGTGATTCTGACCGGTTCAACTGCCGGGACACAAGGCACAGAGGCGTTTAGCGTCTACAGCGCCAGTAAAGCGGCGGTGCGTAATTTTGCCCGTTCGTGGGCGCTGGATCTGAAAGATCGCGGCATCCGGGTTAATGTCGTGAGCCCCGGCCCGGTTCGTACGCCTGGGCTGGGTGATCTGGTGAGTGAAGATCAGCGTCAGGGCTTGTTTGATGCGCTGGCCGCACAGATACCGCTTGGCCGCCTGGGTGAGCCGCAGGAGGTTGCCCGAACCGTGGCGTTTCTCGCGTCTGATGCCGCCAGCTTTATCAATGCGACTGAACTGTTTGTCGATGGCGGAATGGCCCAGGTCTGAGTGCTGATAAAAGACCCTGTTGCGATGGCAGCGGGGTCTTTATCTCGCTGTCTTTACTCAGTTAAGCCCAGCCGCAGTCACAAAAAGTCACGTTGCATTCATCCCGCCCGGTCAATCCCCCGCTATAGTTATTCCCTGTCACGTCCGTCAAAACACCATGGAGATAACATGAGCCAACTTTTTTCCACTGTCTCACTGGGCGAACTTACGCTGGATAACCGCATTGTGATTGCGCCGATGTGCCAGTACTCCGCTGAAGCAGGCAATGCGACTGCCTGGCACCGGATCCATCTTGGCCAGCTGGCCTTTTCCGGCGCCGGCCTGATGATTATTGAAGCCACTGCCGTTGAGGACATTGGCCGTATATCTCCCGGCGATCTCGGTTTGTGGAATGATGACAATGAAGCCGCGCTGAAAACGGTACTGGAGGATGTGCGCCGCTACTCTTCTATTCCGATTGGGATGCAGCTGGGCCATGCGGGACGCAAAGCGTCGTGTGCCGTTCCCTGGGAAGGCGGCAAGCAGATTGCGCCCGATGCCGGTGGCTGGCAAACCGTAGCCCCGTCAGCCGTGAGCTATAGCGAAGGTGAAGTTAAACCGCTGGCCATGAGCATTGATGATCTGGCTCGGGTAAAGCAGGCCTTTGTCGAGAGCGCACGACGCGCAGTGCGTCTGGGTATTGAGCTGATCGAAGTGCATGCCGCGCATGGCTATCTGCTGCATCAGTTCCTTTCACCGCTGTCGAATCAGCGCAGCGATGAATATGGTGGTTCGCTGGAAAACCGTATGCGCTTCCCGCTGGAGGTGTTCAAAGCGGTTCGTGAAGCCGTGCCTGCTGCCGTGCCGGTCGGCGTGCGTATTTCCGCGACTGACTGGGTCGAAGGCGGCTGGGAAATCAAGCAGTCGATCGCTTTCTCCCGTGAGCTGGAAGCGCTGAACTGCGCCTATATTCACGTTTCAAGCGGCGGCCTGTCGGAAAAACAGAAAATCAGCGTTGGCCCGAATTATCAGGTGCCATTCGCCCGTGATATTCGTGAGCAGGTATCTATTCCGGTGATTGCCGTTGGCCTGATCACGGAACCCCAGCAGGCCGAAGATCTTCTGCAGCAGGGCGAAGCGGATCTGGTGGCGCTGGCACGCGGTATTCTCTATGACCCACGCTGGCCATGGCACGCCGCTGCCGCGCTGGATGGCAAAGTGCAGGTGCCGCCGCAGTATCTGCGTTCCGAACCACACGATGTAAAAGGCATCCTGACGCAGGATCAGTAAGCTTTAACGGGCAGGCCGCGATAACCGTGGTCTGCCCGCTCTCTTATAAAATGCCTTTCAGCCGCAGATGCTGCAGCAGCATGATAGTTTTGGCATCCACAATCTCACCCTGATCAATCGCCTGCAACGCCTGGTCGAAACCGATCTCCAGTACCTCGATATCCTCGCCCTCTTCCTCGATTCCGCCGCCTTCTCCGCTGCGCTGCTGATCGCCATACTCAGCAATAAAGAAGTAAAGCTTCTCGGTCACCGAACCGGGACTCATAAAGGCTTCAAAAACCTTCTCAACCCGGCTGACACGAAAGCCGGTTTCTTCTTCCGCTTCGGCAACAATACGCGTTTCCGGTGAGGCGTTATCCAGCAGACCGGCGGCCGCTTCGATCAGAAAGCCATCATGCCCGTTCAGGAAAACCGGAAAACGAAACTGCCGGGTCAGGACCACCGTGCGTTTATCACGGTTATAGAGCAGGATCACTGCGCCATTGCCCCGGTCATAGGCTTCCCGGCTCTGCTCCTGCCAGTGGCCATCACGACGCAGCAGCGAAAAGGTATATTTCTTCAGGGTATACCAGCTATCTGACAGCAACTGCTCGTTGATAATGCGCACGCGGGGATGATTCTGCTGCATGATGCTCTCCAGGATGAGTAGACAGCCATCACGCTATCATGCACAATCGTGCAAATTCAAGAAAAAACATGCAAAGGTCAGCTATGCTATCCAGCCAGCGAAAACAGACGATCCTCGCCCTGCTCGACCAGGAAAAACAGGTGCAGTCACGCGAACTCAGCCAGCGCTTTGGCCTGTCCGAAGACTCTATCCGCCGTGACCTGCGTGAACTGGCGGCGGAAGGATTGCTCCAGCGGGTGCATGGCGGCGCACTGCCGGTTTCCGCAGCGCTGGGCACCTTTGAAACACGCAAAAGCGTGCAGACCGCATCCAAACAGGTGATCGCGCAGAAGGCGATCTCGCTCATCCAGCCCGGACAGATTGTGCTGATTGATGGCGGCACCACCAGCGCCGAACTGGTGCGCCGGTTACCGTCAACGTTGAGCTTTACCGCCGTTACCCACAGTCCCAGCGTGGCGCTGGCGTTAGCCGAACATCCAATGGTGGAGATCATACTGATTGGCGGGCAGCTCTATAAGCATTCGGTGGTGACGGTGGGCGCAGCGATGCTGGAGTCGATCAACCGCATCAATGCCGATCTCTTTTTTATGGGCGTGACCGGTGTGCATCCGGCGGCGGGCCTGACCACCGGGAATTTTGAAGAGGCGACGGTGAAACGTGCGCTGGCAGGACGCGCAGCGGAAACTGTAGTGCTGGCGTCAGCCGAAAAGCTGAATTCGGCTTCGGCATTTGCCATTGGCGATCTGTCTCTGGCGAGTACGCTGGTCGTGGAGGCTCAGCCGGACGAGGCGCTGCAACAGGCCCTCAGCCGGCATAATGTCACGATCGTCTGAGATCGTAGCAGGCCTGCAACGCAAGATGTGGGCCGGTCAGCGGTCGCCGGGTATGGGGAAACTGCTGTGCCACGGGCGTCATCGAACTTTGCGCCAGGGCTACGGCAACGGCTCCCCGCTGATAAGCCCGCTCTGCTGCTGCCGCAATCAGCGCAAAATAGCGTGTTATATCACCAGATTTAAATGCCGTCCATGCGCCCTCCACCAGCACAACTTCAGACTCACTGCCAGGCTTGCAGAAAAGTGCCCGCGTCGCCGCCAGGGTCGATTCTGCGGCGCAGAGTGCCACCGTCGGCCCCGACTGACGCTGAAGCGCCTCCGCTAACATCCCATCGGTGCGCATAACCCGGTCCTGCACTGAGAACTCATCGGCAACCGGCCCCAGTGTCGAGCAGGTGATCAGCACCGCATCGAATTGCGGCAACAGCGCCGTTATCATTTGCGCGATACGAAGGCGTAACGCCGCCGTCATCCCGCCGCTGCGTTCCGCCTCGGCCAGCAGCGCAGGCATCACCAGATGATTTAATGGTGGATTGTCACGCGTCAGTGCACGGGCGGCATCATCAAATATCCCGATATTACTGGCTGCAGTATGGAAACAAAGAATATTCAGGGTAAGCTCCGGTTCTTCACAGGGTCAGCGTGCGGGTGGCCATAAGGCTTGCTGGATAACAACACGATAACCATCCCGGTCCATAAATGTCACGCCCCGTTGATCCCAATAAGGATTAAATGAAGATACCCGCTGGAATCCTGCTTCCTCCATACAGCTACATCGGGCCAGCCAGTCAGGCTGTTGCGGAATGTAGAGCACCAGCAGATCGTCATTGGTTGGTGATGGCCGGATGGGATGGGTATGACAGAGCGTGAATTCGAGATGCCAGGCCAGCCCTTCAGCGCCCAGCATCACACCACTGAATCCCTGATGGTCAGTAAACTCCCCGATTTTTTGCAAGCCCAGCCCGTGGCAATAGAACTGACTGCTTTGCGTCAGGTCAGTCACCGGCCGGGCAATGCGAAGATGCTGGATGGTCATGGTTCTCTCCCTGTAAAGTTCACTGATTTTTATCACAATTCTCAGTGCTTCCCGTGACGCTGGATGCGCAGCAACTTCCCCTGTCCATAAATTGAAGGCATAAAAAAACCGCCTTAGCGGGTTCTGAATGCGTGACATGCCGCTTTGCGGATGACACGCATGACCGTTTTTGCAAGAAGATGTGAACAGTCTTCAGGGTAATCCCCTGCCGGACAGCGCCCTGCAACCGCTGTACCGCTGCGGTTAGCACGCTCTGCCGATTACCCGGAATATCACCATACCGCTCAGAGCGCTAAATGCATTCCCGCTGCAGTCATCTACACTTTCCCGGTATTCATACGGCAATGCCCTGTGCATTGCCCGGCTATAAAAGGAAGACAATATGACTGAACAAGCAACCCAGAACCACGCCTGGTTACTGGCTTCACGCCCTCACGGTGAGCCGACCAAAGAGAATTTCCGCCATGTGGCGCAGCCCTTGCCGGAAATCAAAGAGGGTGAAGTGCTGCTGAAGACCATCTACCTTTCGCTGGATCCCTACATGCGTGGCCGGATGGATGACGGTAAATCGTATGCCGCGCCAGCAGAGCTGGATCAGCCTATGGTAGGCGGCACCGTCTGTCAGGTTGCCGAATCGAAAAACAGCGATTTCAAAACGGGTGACTGGGTGCTGGCGCAGAGCGGCTGGCAGGAATATGCCGTCTCCGATGGCAAAGAGATTGCGAAGCTGGGCAACGATATGCCGCACCCCTCCTGGGCGCTGGGCATTCTCGGTATGCCAGGCTTTACCGCCTATATGGGTCTGATGGATATCGGTCAGCCGAAAGCGGGAGAAACGCTGGTGGTTGCCGCCGCAACCGGCCCGGTGGGCGCAACGGTCGGCCAGCTGGGCAAACAGAAAGGCTGTCGCGTCGTCGGTGTTGCAGGTGGCGAAGAGAAATGTCGTTACGCGGTCGATACGCTGGGCTTCGATGCCTGTCTGGATCACCACAGTGCCGACTTTGAAGAGCAGCTGAAAAACGCCTGCCCGGATGGCATCGATATTTATTTCGAAAACGTCGGTGGCAAAGTATTTGATGCGGTATTCCCGCTGCTGAACACCGCGGCGCGCGTGCCGGTCTGTGGTCTGGTCTCCGCGTACAGCCAGCGTGAACTGCCAGAAGGCCCGGACAGAACCTCACTGATCATGGCGGGTATTCTGAAGCGTCGTATCCGTATGCAGGGCTTTATCATCTTCCAGGATTATGGCGATCGTTATCCGGAGTTCCTGAAGGCGATGACGCCGCTGGTGGAAAGCAAAAAAATCCACTACCGCGAGCACATGATTGAAGGATTAGAAAACGCGCCACAGGCGTTTATTGATATGCTGAACGGCAAAAACTTCGGTAAAACCGTGGTGAACGTCGGCGCATAAGCGTGTTAGCGTGCCGCGTCGCTGACGTGGCACGCCATTAATCAGTGTGGCTGCCGGGAAACGTGTTCGGCAGCGGCACGATTAGCCTCACTGACTGCCTCTCCCAGCGTGGCGCCGACACTCAGGCGCTGACACAACACCCCGACAAAACAATCACCGGCACCGTGCGTGCTGACCAGCGTCACCTTCTGTGCAGCCAGCGTATGAGTTTGTCCCGCCTCGCTGTAAGCCACACCGTGCTCACCCGCAGTTACGACCACTCTGGCAAAGCGTCCCGCCAGCGAATCCGCAGCGGCACGCGCGGATGTCAGATCCTGCACACTAATCCCGCACATATCCCGCGCTTCAATAGCGTTCACCACCAGCAGATCGATACAGTCTTCAAACGCCGCCGACAAGGGCCGGGCGGGCGCCGCGTTGACGCAGACTGTAATTCCCCGCTGGTGTGCCGCCTGGGCCGCGCAGAGGTTCACCGCTTCTGGGACCTCGTTTTGCAATACCAGCAGCGAGACATCCTGCCAGAAGCCGGGCTGTTCAAAGGTCGCCAGCGGGATCTGCTGATTAGCATTGGAGACCACGACCGCACCGTAATCCCCTTCGGCATCGGTAATCGCCACGCTCATGCCGGAGGGAAGCTCACTGATCACACTCACCTGCGTACAATCGACACCGGCCTGCTGCAGATGATCCAGCAGGAACTGCCCCTGCTGATCCTGCCCCACCGAACCGGCAAATCGCACCGTGGCACCCGCACGGGCTGCCGCCACCGCCTGATTCCCGCCCTTGCCACCAAACTTATAGTGACAGGCGCTGCCCATCACCGTTTCGCCTTTTTCCGGACGATGGTGCGCGTCCAGCATAATGTCGTAATGAAGACTGCCGGTGACTGCAATTTTACTCATAACTAAAATTCCCGCAGATCCTGAACCGCATGCTGGGTTTTCATCAGGTTCTTCTCCGCCCGCTTCAGATCTTTCTTGGCGATAGCGACAAACAGCGCATCCAGAATATTGAGCTGGGCGATGCGTGACGCGGCGTTTTCACCCAGCAGATGCGATCCCTGAGAGGTTGAATTGAGGACCACATGCGCACTTTGCGCGATCGGGGATTCGGCGTAGTTAGTAATGGCAATCACCTTCGCGCCATTCTTTCCCGCCAGTTTAACCGGATCGTTCACCGCACGTGTCGCACCCGAATGGCTGATGGCGATAACCACATCGTCATCAGATAACACGGCGGCGGACATCAGCATGATGTGGGCATCGTCATAGGCGGTCGACTTGATGCCGATCTTCAGCATCTTGTGCGACAGGTCCCGCGCCACGGCGGCAGAACCGCCGACGGCATAGAGATCGATGTGACGCGCTTTAAAGATGATGTCTGCCGCACGATTGAATTCAGAGACATCCAGAATCGATAAGGTCTCTTCGATAGCCTGGATAGAGGTTCTGAACACTTTGGCCAGCAACTGCTCCGACGAATCATCCGGCTCAATTTCCGCATGCAGCCCCGCCACCTCAGACTGGTTGTAGTAGATCAGACCACTTCTGAAATGCCTGAAGCCGGTGAAGTTAAGCTTTTTGGTAATCTTAACGATCATCGCTTCAGAGACATTATTCTCCTGAGCAATCTCCTTGAGAGAGGACTGCTCGGTAATGTCGGTTCGGGCAATGATTGCCTCCGCCACACGTCGTTCTAACGGCGTCAGCTGGGGCAAACGCATACGAATCTGAGCGCCAATGGCTCGCGGATCTTGCTTCATTACTTGCCTCGGGTCGCCCGGTCAATCAACATCGCTATGATAATAATAAGGCCGGTAGCGAGCAATTGGTAAAAGGCCTGAATGTTCAGTAAGGTCAAGCCATTACGTAACACCCCGAGGATCACCACGCCAATCAGCGTGCCGAAGATGCTCCCCTTGCCGCCCATCAGGGATGCGCCGCCAATGGCCGCCGCCGCGATAGCGTCCAGCTCCCACAGGTTGCCGATCGTCGGCTCGGCAGCGCCAAGACGACCAATCAGAATCAGCGAGGCGAGTGACGCCAGCAGACCGGAGAAGATGTACACCGTCACCTTGGTGCGCTTCACCGGCACACCCGCGACCCGCGCCGCCTCTTCGTTGCCGCCAATCGCCAGAATATATTCCCCCAGCGGGGTCTTATTCATCACCGTCCACAGCACCAGCGCTATCACCGCCACAATCACAATCGGCGTGGGAATCCCAAACAGCATGCTGTTAATCAGCGTGCGGAACTCCAGCGGAATCCCGAAGACCGGATTACCGCCGGTGTAGATCAGCGCGATGGCCCGGAACAGCGACAGGCCGCCCAGCGTAACGATAAACGGCTGCAGCCCGGCATAGGCGATCAACGAACCACTGAACAGACCGCACATCGCGCCGACGCCCAGCGTGGCGAGGATCGCCAGCGGCACCGGTACACCCGAGGTCATCAGCGTGGCACCCAGCACCGCCGAGAGCGCTGCCGTGGGACCGACCGAGAGGTCGATTCCGCCGGAGATAATCACCAGCGTCATGCCCAGAGCAATCAGGGCGTTGATCGAAGACTGCTGCAGGATATTCAGCAGATTTGGCAGCGTGAAAAAGACCGGCGACAGAAACGAAAATGTCACCACGATAATCAGTAAGCCAATTAAAGTACCGGCATCGCGCACGTTAAATTTAAGCCGCAGCGCAGGTCGGGTACCCGGCCCGGTGGAGGTCTGAGTCGTCATAATGTTAGCCTTAAATAGTGTCAGGTAAGCGGTCAGGCGGTCTGATCGATATCTTTAATGGCATATCGGGCAATGTTCTCTTCGGTGATCGCGCTGCCGGTGAGCTCTTTGGTGATCCGCCCCTCCCGCATGACCAGCACCCGGTCAGAGATGCGCATGATCTCGGTCATCTCTGACGACACCACCACGATGGCTTTACCCGCCTGCGCCAGTTTTTCGATCAGGTGATAGATTTCAGACTTGGCGCCAATGTCGATGCCGCGCGTCGGCTCATCAAACAGGAACACGTTGGCATCCGCTGCCACCCAGCGACCGATGATCACTTTCTGCTGATTGCCGCCGCTGAGCGTGCCGATGGTTTTTTCGATGTCCAGCGGGCGCAGTTTCAGATCGCCCATCACCCTCAGCGCCTCACGGTCGAGCCGGGCCTGGTTCATCAGTCCCGCCGAGGTGAAACGGTGCATCGACGGTAGTGCCATGTTCATCTTCACCGCCCGCTCTTTGATAATGCCCTCTTTCTTGCGGTCTTCCGGCACCAGGCCAATGCCCGCTTTGATCGCCGCGCGCACGTTGTGGTTCTGCACTGCGTTGCCGTTGACGCTGACCGTGCCAGCAGTGCGCCTGTCGATACCGGCAATCAGCTTCAGCAGTTCGGTACGCCCTGCACCCACCAGCCCGGCAATCCCCAGCACTTCGCCAGCCCGCACGCTGAAGCTGGCGGCCACCACGTCGTTGCCACGCGTCAGATCCTCTACCCGCAGCACTTCGCGATCGCTGACAAACGCCTGATGGTCGAGCTTGTCGATCTTCCGTCCGACCATTTTGGCGACAATGCTCTCCTCATCCTCGTCACTGATGTTGACCACGCCTACCTGCCTGCCATCACGCATAATGGTGGCGCGGTCGCAGACCCGGAAAATCTCATTCATCTTGTGCGATACGTAGATCAGCGAGACGCCGGTCGATTTTAAGTCACCAATCAGCTCCGCCAGACGGTCGAACTCGCGGGGCGTCAGGCTGGAGGTCGGCTCATCCATGGCGATAATTTTCGCGTCATCCAGCAGCGCCCGCGCAATCTCAACAATCTGCTGCTGCGATACCTTAAGATTTCTGATCGGCGTATCGGGGTCGATAGTGGGATCCAGCGTCTTCAGAATCAGCGTCGCCCGCGCCAGCTGGGCTTTTTTATCCACCCACCAGCCCCCGGCACGGGTCAGCGGGCGGCCCAGAAACATGTTCTGCGCCACGGACAGCTCCGGAACGTGCTGCAACTCCTGGTGGATCATGGCGATCCCGGCCTGACGGGCGCTGAGAGGACTGCGGATCTGCACCCGGTTGCCGTTGACGCTGATCTCCCCGCTGTCCGCGCCGCGCACGCCGGAGAGGATATTCAGCAGCGTCGACTTACCCGCGCCGTTTTCCCCAATCAGCGCATGCACCTCGCCGGGCCGCACTGAAAAATCGACATCCTGCAGCGCGGCGGCGTTACCGTAACTTTTGCTGATGCCGCGCATCATTAAGCGAAACTGTTCCATACCCGCCTCCGCCGGCTTATTGCTGAGCCAGCAGCTCACGCAACCGGTTGTTGTCTTTGGTGGAGAACGCGTCGACATTCTCTTTGGTGATCAGCGCCTGTGGCGTAGAGATCACGCGCGACAGTTTCTGTCCATTGATCAGACGGATCATCACGTCCATCGCCACTTCACCGGTCAGCACCGGGAAGCTGTCGACCGTACCGGTGAGTTCACCGCGCCTGATGGACGCATAGGCATCGGAAATACCATCAGTACCGAAGATCGCCACCTGTGACGCTTTGTTCTGCGCCCGCACCGCTTCCACCACGCCCAGCGCCATGGTG
The DNA here is from genome assembly GCF_030062155.1 of Pantoea sp. Lij88. Classification (NCBI taxonomy): domain Bacteria; kingdom Pseudomonadati; phylum Pseudomonadota; class Gammaproteobacteria; order Enterobacterales; family Erwiniaceae; genus Pantoea; species Pantoea sp. Lij88. Next base: position 2,073,700 of record NZ_CP118269.1, read on the forward strand.
TCGTTGTTCGCGTAGAAGCCAATCAGATCGGGATGCTGCTGCAGAATGGTCGAGGCGGCGTTAAATGCCTGCTCACGACTCCAGTTCGCCGGCACGCTGGCGACGATGGTGAACTTACCATTCGCGTCCAGCGTCTCTTTAAAGCCACGGGTACGCTGTCCGGCGGCGTACACCCCTGGCTGCCCTTCAATCACCGCGACCTTGCCGCCCTGCGGATGATGCTGAATAAACCACTTCGCGACCCGCACGCCATTATCTTTCTGGACGTTGCCGACGTAGTAGCGCACATTCGGCATCACCGCATCGTTGACGTTCACCACCGGGATATTTTTACTGCTGGCACTCTCCAGCGCAGGCTGCAGGTTGATATCGGTCTGCGGCGAGACCAGCAGGCCGTTAAAGCCCTGCGAAATCAGGGTTTCTGCAATCGACAGCTGACCGAGCTGATCGTCTTCATTGGCTGCCGCCTGATATTCGACGGTAATGCCATACTTCTTCGCCGCGTTCTGGTAGCCCTGGCCGAGCAGGCGCCAGTACTCATTGGTCAGGGTTTTCGATACCCCGCCAATCTTCAGCGACTTGTCGACTTTCGGCAGCGCGCCATATTTAGTGTCGAGCTGGGTCCAGTCGGTGCGATCCGGTTCGGTGTCTGACTGCAACGGGGCCAGTTCTGCCGCATAGACGGTGCTGCAGAGCAGTGAGGAAGCGATAAAGGCAAGCAGGCGTTTTTTCATGTTTTTATTCTCAGCATGTTGGGTAGAGTTTTTTTGTTATGCAGGGTGCTGTTGTTATCGCGCCAGCATGATGTCATTGACGATCTGCTGGGTGGCGACCGCATCCTGGCGCTCAATGGCCGCCAGTAACGCTGCGTTGCCGTGCAGCTGGTCGCAGAGCCGCAGCAGCCGGGTCACGGTCGCGATATTGCTTTCTGCTTCGCGGATCGGGTCAAGACCGCTGGCATCCGGGAAGGTATCGAAGTAGTAGGCCCCGCTGTAGCCGTCGCGCTGCATCTGCCAGAGAAACTCCAGCGTCGCGCGCGGATTCACGGAGGCGACCATCAGGCCGTCGTCACGTTTGCCCCAGCCGTCATTGAGGTCCAGCCCCAGCAGGCGTGAGCGGCGTGCCACCATGGCAGCGGCGTAAGCCGGAATCTCATTGGCAAACAGCACGTGCGCAAAATCCAGGGTGATGCCCAGATTGGCGCAGCCCGCCTCTTCTACCGCCAGCAGACAGGTGGTGGCGTTGGGGAAGATGCTGTAGGCGCGTGGCTCATTGGGTTTGTATTCAATGCTGACGTCCACGTCCGGGGCATACTCAGCCACTTCACGCACGGCGCTGACCGCATCCTCCCAGATCTTCTTATAGTCCGCCTGGAAGCAGTAATCGAACCCATCCTGCCCCATCCACAGCGTCATCAGCCGCGAACCGAACTCCCGGCCTGCATCGATGCCGCGCTTGGTCAGCTCGATCGCTTCACGCCGCACTCTGGCGTCAGGATGGGTAAAGGCGCCGATTTTGAACTGCGGCGCATCCCAGCGCATCTGCATGCCGTTGACGGCCAGACCCGCGTCACTGATTGCCTGGCGCAGAGTGGGAATATCGCTGGTCAGATGCTGCGGAAAGTTGAGGTCGAGATGCGTTAAGCCTTTGACCTTGCCTGCGCGGGCAACCATCTGCAGCACAGAGGGCTTGCCCTGCTGATCGGGCCAGTAGAGGTGAGCTCCCGAGGCAAACGAGTTGAGACGGGTAGCAAATTTCAGTTCCGACATGAGCATCAATCCTTCAGAGTGCGTATTGTGAAGTACTTTTCATATTCACGATTAATTGTGAAGTTATGTATTAATCTACGCCTCGCGCTTCAATGCGCAAGTCAGTCAGGCCAGGGAAATCCTTAAACCGGGAGCGCGGTCACGAAATAGTTTCGGTGCGTTATCAGATGAATGACAGGCAGCCTGGGGGGAATTGCAGAGAAATACAACGGATTGAGGCGGGAAGCCGGGGCGTGAAATCTGACAGGAAAAAGCGTGAAAAAAGCTGAGCGCCAGGGCGGCGCTCAGCGGGACGACATGACGTTACTTCAGACGGAAAGCGACAACGCTGTCGCCCGCCGTGGTGCCAAGCGAGCCGTGGCCGCCTGCGGCAATCACCACATACTGCTTACCATCTTTACCCATAAAGGTGGATGGCGTGGCCTGCGCTCCGGCGCTGAGTTCAGTCTGCCACAGCAGTTCACCGGTGGTGCTGTCGTAAGCACGGAAGAAGTTATCTGCCGTTGCGCCGTGGAACACCAGATCACCCGCCGTCAGCAGCGGTCCGCCGTGCGCGACCATCCCCATCGGGAAACCGAGCGGGAAGCGGCCAGGCAGGAAGCTGGTTTTGAGGTTTTTCGTGGTGCCAACGCGACGCAGCCATTCGGTTTTGCCGGTGGTCAGATCCACACCCACCATCCGTCCCCACGGTGGCGCGATGCAGGGAATACCCAGCCCCGACGCCATCTGCTGGATGTGGATAGCGTAGTCACCGTGGAAATTCTCATTCCAGTACGGCGTGCCATCTTTGGTGAAGGTACGCTGGGTTTCGGTTTCTGGCGTGCGTTTAATCAGGTTGTATTTGTAAGCCAGGCGCACCGGTGCCGCAATCAGCATCTGACGCTGTGGATCAACGGCCACGGAACCCCAGTTAAACACCCCGATATTGCCCGGGAAGATCAGCGAGCCTTTTTCGGTTGGCGGCGTCCACGGGTTACCGTCATAACGCAGCTCACGGAACGTGATGCGGCAGGCCATCTGGTCAAACGGCGTGATGCCCCACATTGACTTCTCAGTCAGCGGCTGCGGAATGAAGTTCAGGCTGGAGACCGGCTGGGTCGCCGCATACTGCTCGCCCTTGATGCCATCCGTGGAGACCTTAACCTGCTCTACCGGGTAAACCGGTTCGCCGGTCAGGCGGTTCAGTACAAACAGGTTGCCGGTTTTGGTCGGCAGGATCACCGCAGGCTGCGGGTTGCCCTGATAGTTGATGTCCACAAGCGACGGCTGTGACGGGTTATCGCGATCCCACAGGTCGTGGTTCGAACTCTGATAACGCCATTTGAACGCACCGGTTTTCAGATCCAGCGCCACCAGCGCATCACGGAATTTCTCCGTGTTGCTGGCCGGGTCGCGTTCAATGCCGACTTCATCCGGCGAGGCGTTACCAAACGGCACATAGACCAGGCCGTTTTTCAGGTCCGCGCTCAGGGTCGCCCAGGCGATCGGGGTATCCTGCGGATAGGTGGCACCTGCCGCGACCGGTGCGGTGTTATCCGGGTTAGCCGGATCGAAGTTCCACACCAGACGACCGCTGACGGCGTCATAGGCACGGATCACACCGGATGGGTTGCCGCTGTTAAAGCCGTTATCCATCACTGAGCCGCCGACAATCACCAGATTGCCCGCCACCAGCGGTGCTGCGGTCTGCATCAGCGCGTGCGGACGTACTTCGCCCATGTTATCGCGCAGGTTCACCACACCGTTGTCACCAAAGTCAGCGCACGGCTTGCCGGTGTCGGCATCCAGCGCCAGCAGGCGGGCATCGGTGGTTGCGTTAAAGATACGCTTGCGGCAGAGGGCCGGGGACGCGCCCGTCTGCTGCTGCGCCTGCTGACCGGCGTCGAAATAGCTCACGCCACGACAGGTCTGGTGCTGCTGCAGATAAGAGCGGTTTTTATCCGGCATCGTTTTCCACTTCACCGCACCGGTTTCCGGGTCGAGCGCATGGACTTCGTTGTGCGGCGTACAGAAGTAGAGCATGCCGTTGGCTTTCAGCGGCGTCGCTTCAAAGGTGTACTCGGTTGCATCATCACCCTGACGCAGATCGCCAGTATGATAGGTCCAGGCCACTTCCAGATCTTTGACGTTATCTTTGGTGATCTGCTTCAGCGCAGAGAAACGCTGGCCATCCGCCGTTCCGCCGTAGGCGCTCCACTCTTCAGCGGCACCACCGGTCGCAGAGGCGTTGCGCGGCGTAGTAATGGTCCCCTGCTGCGGCAGCGGATCGTAAAAACAGAGGCCGATAACCAGCAGTACCATCAGCACCACCGAACCGCCGAGGAAAGGATGGAAGCGACGCTGCCCCTGATAGAGCGGACGTACCACCCACGGCAGAGCCAGCCAGACGCCCAGCACACCAAACAGATCGCCGCGCGGGATCCACTGCCATTTGTCGAAGCCCACTTCCCGGATAGTCCAGAACAGCGTGACCCACATCAGCAGCGCATAGAGCGTCAGCGCACTGCGTTTGTTCATCATCAGCAGAATCGCGCTGAGCAGAACACCCACGCCCATCAGCGCATAGAACGCGCTGCCTCCTGCCAGCAGGAGTTGTCCTCCCATGTAAATCAGGGCAATAGCAAATATCACCATGATTATACTGGTTATTTTATTGATCATGATCCTTCCTCGGGTCATTAGCGGCGATTAAAAAGTTAATCCCGAAACATAATTTCAACGCGATTTTAACGTATGGTCGAAATATGTAAAAACGTGTACAGGCGTAAATGATTAGTAATATTTATTATAAATGTGACTCGCAGAGGGGTTCAGGCCGATTTTTTTACTTTCTGAAGGGGGAAGAACGGGATAACCATCACAAAAAGTTAACCATAGGCTGCTAACTATCGCACCTTTTGTTCAAAGGCGAACAATTAACAGACAAGCGGTGCTTCTCTGATTCCCGGCTAAAAGTTTTCCCCGGCCAGCCATTACAGGGTGTGAATTACCCTATTGATATTAATGGCCATCTAAATGGAATCTGCTTCTCAGGGCAGTAATAAATCACTTCACATAGGGACTGCATCTCATCACTTTAACACTCAAGCAGGCATCAACGGATGGACTCCATCACCGTTGACGAATGTCAACACAGAGAATAGAATCCAGTTATTCGGAGGCAAATGAAGAAACATCCGAACAGGCCTGTTCAGGCAGCCATTGATTATGCGCTAAAGAATGGCTGGATTTGGGTTCCACCGGGCGATTCAGCCCATTGCTTTTGCAAGCTGCGTTGCGGGAATCCAGAAGATGAGCACCGGGATCATCAAATGAGTGTGTGGTCTACGCCACGAAGCCCGGAGAACTACGCTAAGCAAATCAGGCGTAAGGTCGATCGCTGCACATGATTTTGCCCGGTAATGAGCCGTTAACGCCACTCTTTACCGGGTCACACACCCACGAAAAGAAGAGGTAATATGGCGCTTTATAACTTCACTCTGACTCTCTCCGGCGTAACCTATGAGACCGAAGGACTGGAAGATGCGCTGTTTGAAAGCGGCTGTGACGATGCGCTAATTTGCGCATATGGCCGATCTGTTTATCTGGAATTTGACCGTGAAGCAGACTCGCTGGACTACGCTATTGCATCCGCAATTGATAACGTGGAGTCTGCCGGTATAGGCGCTACAGTAACGTCTGTGGATTCTGCACTGGTCGGGCTAAGCGACATTGCAGAGATCACAAAAATGTCCCGCCAGGCCATCGCTATGCTGAAAGACGGCACGCGCGGTAACGGTGACTTTCCCTGCCCGATTCAGCGCATTAAAGGCCAGTCACCGCTTTGGGATTGGGCTGACGTTGCTGCATGGCTGGCAGAGAATGGACGAATTAAAGCAGGCAGCGAACTGGCTGCTAACGCCCGTACACTCAGCAAATGGAATCTGGCACTAAGAGCCAGTGCTTCAAAAGACTTTACGGAAGTGGAGTCGATCGCTACCAGACTGATCGAACGTCGTCGCCAGGTATGTGCATAGTTGTCGGGAAAAGGTCGCGATCGGACGTCTGCTATCACGTCATGGCTGATAACCAGTGTGAGCAATTTTACTGTCAAATAATCGTAATGATTGATTCACCCTGCCCTGCAATAACTCTTAATGCTGAAATCGGGAAAGTCTCCGCTCTGCTGTTAATATCGGTGTGATATTCAACGCTGGTGCGGGGTGATGCATTTTCAGAGGCATTAATTTCTCGAGTCACAGACCATTTCATTATTTTTTTAGTTACACACCCCTCAAAAAACAGATTAATTAAAAGCGGAATACGGACAGTGAAAACGATTTCAGATATTCCGTAGCCTGACGCTGTTTTTATCTGTGATATATATCATCACTCTTATTATTATTTATCCGGCCAGCAGGCGGAATTTTCTCTGGCAGCAATAACCCAGGCAGGTTCACTATGTCCGTACTCCATGCTATTTATCGCAAGTTTCGTTTCCCGTTTAAATTTATCAATGCCGCGCTTCGCTATCCTGCTGCACAGGCACGGGTAAAACGTTATTCCGTTATGTCGATTGAAGAAACCATTGACCTGTTATTACATAATCCACAATTATCGCTGGCCCGGTATGGCGACGGTGAACTGGAAATGACCTGGTATAAAAATATTGGTTTCCAGCCATTTGACCCGAAGCTGTCCGCCCGGCTAAAAGCCCTGCTGCAGCAGGATTCAGCGGCCAACCCGAACTGCCTGATTTGTCTGCCGGATGCCTTTCGTACCACCCGTAATATGCGGAGTGGATCGGCCCTGTTCTGGTTCTTCCATAAATCATTTTACTTTAAACATTATGAGGCTCTGCTGAATAAACAGGTCCGGTATGGAAATACTTCCGTGACCCGGCCTTATCACGATTATAAGGGCAAACAATTATCCCGGACGATATTTGATAAATTTAAACAGCTCTATCAGGGCCGTCGGGTATTAATTGTTGAAGGCAGTGGAACGCGTCTGGGATTAGGCAATGATTTACTGGAGGGTGCCAGCGAAGTGAAACGTATTACCACGCTGAACCGCAACGCCTTTTCTGTTTATGATCGCCTGTTTGAAACTGTATCCAGGAATGCCGTCAACTTTGATCTGGTCTTAATTTCCCTGGGACCGACGGCAACGGTACTGGCCTATGATTTAAGCCAGCAGGGTATCCGCTGTATTGATAGCGGCCATGTCGATATTGAATATGAATGGATGCTGGCCAGTGCCACTACAAAAATAATAGTGGAAGGTAAAAACGTGAATGAAGCGGGCGTACTCCTGAGCGAACAGACTACCGTGGCCGATGCCACTTATCAGCGACAGATTTTGCAGCATGTTGGCGAACAACCGCAGAGCAGGAGTGCTGAAGAGGTAGCGATCACTGAAGCCGTGGTTATCCCGCTGCCACACGTCAGCAACACGCATCATAACGCCGCCTGAGACTCACCATCGGCAGGCAGCGGCTGCACCGCATTGATGCGCAGGCAAATAATTAGCCGGATCAGTTAACAGCCTTTAATGCGGGCTTTGCGGCCCGCACCCACTTCCCGCCCCCTGTTTACCGCAGAATTGCCCTTCCGGCATCAATTTTGCTTCTGTTTTCCTGAAACATTTAATCAGGAGAAGTGAGATGACATCCAGCCGTTACCGTTACACCATATTTTCACTGCTGTTCCTGATCGCCCTGATCAACTACATCGATCGCGGCGCCCTGTCGTTTGCAGCCAACGCCATTGCGGCGGAATACCACTTCAGCAAAGTCCAGCTCGGCGCGGTGCTGGGCTATTTTGGCTTTGGCTATCTGTTTGGTTCGCTGTGCGGCGGCTTTCTGGCCGACCGTATCGGCACGAAAAAGGTCTGGCTGCTGGCCGGCGTGCTCTGGTCGCTGCTGGAGATTGCCACCGCCTGGGCCGGTGAACTGGGCATGGCACTGTTTGGCGGCTCTGCCATTATGGGTTTTGCTGCCCTGCGCATCCTGTTTGGCTTCTCTGAAGGCCCGGCCTATGCGCTGATGAACAAGGCGATTGCGCACTGGGCACCCGATAACGAGCGCGGCTTTGCGCTGGGCATTGGCCTGCTCTCAACGCAGGTTGGCGCGCTGCTGACGGCTCCGATTGCGGTGGGCCTGCTGCTGCTGACCCATGACTGGCGCATGATGTTTATCCTGCTGGGGGTGTTCTCCCTGCTGGCGATGGCGCTGTTTGCGCGCACCTTCAGCGACAGCCCGGATAAAAGCCCTCATACCAATGCCGCAGAACGCGCGTTGATCCAGAGCGGTCAGCGCCGCAGCGCGGGCGACAGCGTGCCACTGCCCTGGTGGCGTTTCTTCACCAGCCGCACGCTGGTCTGCAACGCTTTAGGCTACTTCTCCTTCCTCTACATCACCTTTACTTTGGTGACCTGGATGCCGAAGTATCTGCAGGATAATTTCCATTACGATCTGCATTCGCTGTGGTACGTGGCGATGATCCCGTGGAGCGGTGCCTGCATCACGGTGCTGCTGGGTGGCCGCATTGCCGACGCCCTGCTGGCCCGCTTCAATAATCTGCGGCTGGCGCGCAATCTGTTTGCCGCGGTCACGCTGTGCGGCACCGCCTGCTGCTTTATGGCGATCCCGTTTGTGCAGTCGGCCGCCGGCATTATTGCGCTGATGACCCTGGGCAATGCGCTGAATGCGCTGGTGAATAATGTCTACTGGTCGGTGGTGATTGATGTCACCCCGAAAGCGTCGGTCGGCACCTACAGCGGTATGACGCTGGCGATTGCCAATCTGGCAGCGATTATCTCTCCGATGCTCTGCGGCTGGCTGGCGGAATATTACGGTTATAACGCGATGTTTACCGTCACCGCCGTGATCGCCTTCGGCAGCATGCTGGCGATGACGCTGCTGCAGCCGGAGAAGCCGCTGGTGTCCGAAACGCAGACCGGTGCGGCGGATGTTTCAGCTGCCTGATCTGACGCAAGCCGATGGCCTGATTCATCGGTCATCTGACACGCGGGTGATCACACCCGCACAGACTCAAGCCCCTGAGTGACAGTTGCTCAGGGGCTTTATCTTGTTACTCCGCAGGATAAACTGACTTTTCCGGTGTGCCACGGCGATCCCAGCGGCTGGCGATAAGCCATAACAGTGCCGTCGCAAACCAGCCGACAATCCACGAAACATCATTACCGGCAAAAATCCAGGTCAGCGATCCATGGTGCAGCGGATTATCGATAAACGGCAGTTGCACCAGCACGCCCAGACAATAGACGCTAATCCCGGCGAGGTTCCAGCGTCCATAGCGTCCATCCGGCTGCGACAGAGCGGGGACATCAACCCTGCCTTTGGTGATGAGATAAAAATCGGTCAGGCTGATTGCGCTCCAGGGCACAAAGAAAGCCAGCAGAAAAAGCAGGAAGTGGGTGAAGGATTTCAGGAAGGCCGGTTCACTGAGCAGCGCAATGACGCAGGCCAGCGCCACCATCAGCACCACAAACAGAATGCGCGCTCCCCGGCTCAGCGTAGTTTGCTGCCGGAAGCCAGAGACAATGGTCGTCAGTGACATAAAACTGCCGTAGGCATTCAGCGTGGTAAACGTAATTTTCCCAAAGCAAATCGCGAAATAAATCACCATGGCCATGGTCGCCGTGCTGCCCATACTCACGATGTAACCCACCTCATTCCCTGCAAACGCACTTCCGGCAATCGCCGCGACAATGACCCCCAGCGTCATTGACGCCTGGGTGCCCAGTACGGTGCCAAAAAAGACCGAGCTGAACAGTTTCTTCGCGGAGACATCCGCTGGCAGGTAGCGCGAATAGTCAGAGACATAAGGACAGAAGGCAATCTGCCAGGAGGAAGAAAGGGAGACCGCCAGCAGGAAATTTGCCGGGGTAAAATGCTGGTTCTGCCACACGGCGGATAAGTCATGCGTAGAGAACAGCGTAATAAACAGATAAGCAAAGGCTAAAACGCCCACAACGCTTGCCACCTTCCCCAGCTGATGAATCACGCGATAGCCCAGTACCGCGATGATCACGATAAGGGTACTGAACAGGATCATCCCGGCTGAATTGCTGACATGGATAAGTTTAGCCAGCGCCTGCCCCGCTAAGACTGTCCCGCTGGCTGAAAACCCCACATACATCATGCACACCAGCACCAGAGGAATGACGGCACCAAACACGCCAAACTGCATCCGGCTGGTGATCATCTGCGGTAAACCCAGGCGCGGGCCCTGGATAGCATGCAAAGACATGATCGCTGCGCCCAGAATCTGTCCCACCAGCAGGCCGATCAGCGACCATACGACGTCACCCCCCAGCACCACGGCCAGCGCACCTGTGACAATGGCCGTGATTTGCAGGTTGCCACCAAACCAGAGCGTGAACTGGCTGAAGGGATGACCATGACGTTCACGCAACGGGATGTAATCAATGGAACGGGTTTCTGACAGACGCGGTTTATCAGCGCCTGAATAATCTGATACAGATGATTTGACCGACATAGATTCCTCGCTGGAACAGTGAGAGACGCCTTAACTGAAAAGGTAATGTGCCCGGTTTATGGTTGAAGATACATGTCTATACAATTAGCGAGAATGTCATGCGCCTCGGGAAGTTACAAGGCGACCTGTCATTGGAAAATGTGATGATATCGACAGGCTGACAACGCTGATCGGGAAGTGTGTGCGATGTCAGGCCTGCCAGGTGCAGCGTGTACCGGGGAGGCAATCACCCGATGGTTACCCCTTTGCAACCACCCGCTGACGGTGACAGTCGGCGGAGTCCAGTTTCTTCCCCTGCGAAGAGTAGACCTCCAGACGCGGCAGCGGCTTGCCTTCCGCATTATCCAGCAGCACCGAGTGGGTCTCGCCCTCTTCAAACAGATAGCGCTCGCCCCACTGGCGCATCGCCACCACCACCGGAAACAGCGAGCGGCCTCTTTCGGTCAGGACATATTCGCTGTAGGCGCTGCCATCAGAGGCGGGCGCAATCTCAAACACGCCAATCTCCACCAGCTGCTTCAGGCGCGACGCCAGGATATTTTTCGCCAGCCCTAAGTTACGCTGGAAGTCACTGAATCTGCGGACGTCATCAAAGGCTTCACGCACGATCATCATGCACCAGCGTTCCCCTATCGATTCCAGGGTTCTGGCAACCGGACACTCGCTGGTTCTCAGGGATTCCTGCTTAGCCATGTTTTCTCTCACTCTGCCTGTCTGATGAAACCAGCTTAGCCATCCTGAAAAGAAGTTGCAAAAAAAAACCAGCCCGGTTAATGATATTGCCAGTCCAGTTGCAAATAAAAACCAGAAGGCGCGAAAATGACCATGACGACATGCAAGACCCGTGAAGCCGATCCACCCGCAGACGCGACACCCATGCTTTCTCCCCGGATGATCCTGTTGTTCTCACTCACTTCTGCGCTTGCTGTCGCCAATGTTTACTCGGCACAACCGTTACTGGAATCGATAGCCGCCAGTCTGCAGGTTTCTCGCGCCAGCATCGGCGCGGTGGTCACAGCTACCCAGACCGGCTACGCCCTCGGGTTGATCTTTCTGGTGCCGCTGGGCGACTGCATCAACCGCAAAAAACTGGTGCTCACCCAGCTGCTGCTGTCCGTGCTGGCATTAACCGCTGCGGCTTTTGCGCCGGATCTGATGACGCTGCTCTGTGCGATGCTGCTGGTAGGTTTAATGGCCGTGGTCACGCAGCTGATGGTGGCCTGGGCCGCCATGCTGGCGTCGCCTGCACAGCGCGGACAGGTGGTCGGCAGCGTGACCAGCGGCATCGTGATCGGCATCCTGCTGGCGCGCTTTGTTTCCGGGATGATTTCCGATCTGGCGGGCTGGCGCGCGGTCTATCTGATAGCCGCCTGCCTGTTACTGCTTATCTCACTGGTGCTGGTGAAAGTGCTGCCCGCCACAACTGGTCAGGCGCAGCGCCCCGCTTATCCTCAGCTGTTACTGTCGGTGCTCCGGTTGTTCCGCACGGAACCGCTGTTGCGCAGGCGAGGCATCCTGGCGCTGCTGATTTTTGCCGCTTTCAGTATGCTCTGGTCTTCGATGGTGCTGCCGCTGACGGATCTGTCGCTGTCACACACCGGGATTGGAATGTTCGGACTGGCGGGCCTGGCCGGCGCACTGGCGGCATCCAGAGCGGGCGCATGGGCTGACCAGGGACGGGGGCAGCGTGCCACCGGCTTCGCCCTGGCGTTGCTGACCTTTTCCTGGCTGCCGATCGCCGCGCTGAAGAGCTCGCTCCTGCTGCTGATAATCGGAGTGATCCTGCTCGACTTCGCTATTCAGACGGTACATGTGATTAACCAGAGCCTGATCGTGGCGGCCCGCCCCGAAGCGGCCAGTCGTCTGGTCGGCGCCTATATGTGCTTTTACTCGCTGGGCAGTGCGCTGGGCGCGATTGCCGCCACCCAGCTTTATGCTCACTGGGGATGGCAGGCCGTCTGTTATGCCGGTGCCGCAGTCAGCGCCTCCGCTTTTCTCTGCTGGTATGGAGCACGTCACGCATGAAACTCTCTCATCTGCTGCTCGCCGTGCTGATCACCGCCATCTGGGGCGTTAATTTTTCCGTTATCAAACTCGGGTTGCACGCGGTCGATCCGTTTATCCTGGCAGGCATCCGCTTTACGCTCTGCGCCCTGCCAGCCCTGTTCTTTATTAAAAAACCGGACGTGCCGTGGCGCGACCTGATCGGCTATGGCCTGGTCTTCGGGATTGGTTTATGGGGTCTGGTGAATCTGGGGATTAAAACCGGGCTGTCGGCGGGCATCGCCTCGCTGCTGTTGCAGTTCAGCGCCTTTTTCACCCTGCTGCTGGGTAGTTGGGTATTTAAAGAGCGCCTCAGCCGTTATCAGATCGCCGGATGTTTGCTCGCCTGCGCCGGTCTGCTGAGCATTTTTTTCATTACCGATGGTTCGGTGACGCTCTCCGGGATGCTGCTGGTGCTGGCGGGGGCGATAGCCTGGAGTATTGCCAACATCATCAATAAAAAAGCGGGCACGCGGCAGGTTTTTGCGTTTCTGGTCTGGTCGAGTGCCTTCGCCCCCATCCCGCTCTTCCTGCTGGACGGGCTGGTGAATGGCAGCGCGGGTTATCACGCGCTGTTCACCCAGCTGGATGTGAAGGCGGTGTTGTCGATACTGTTTCAGGTCTACCCCAACACCCTGCTCGGCTACTGGGTGTGGAACTGGCTATTGAAACAGTATCCGGTCTCCACCGTCGCGCCACTGTCGCTGCTGGTGCCGGTGTTCGGCATCCTGGGGTCGGTGGCGATATTCGGCGAAACGGTTTCAGCGCAGAAGATCGTTGCGCTGCTGCTGATCATCGCCGGCCTGGCGGTGGGACTCTATGGTCAGCGGGTCGTACACTTTATCAGCGTGCGATTCGCCTGACGTCGAGAGGGCTATTCACCGTGCCGCTGGCAGAACGCTTCGATGTCGCCGTGCTGAAAGTCGGGCAGATTCGCCATCAGTTTCTCCAGCGGCCAGTTCCACCAGGCAATGCGCTGCAGACGGGCGGCAATCGCGGGCGTAAACCGCACCCGCAGTGGCCGGGCCGGCACACCACCGACCACGCTGTAGGGGGCGACGTTTTTCGTTACCACTGCGCCGGCAGCCAGCACCGCACCATCACCAATGGTGACGCCGGGCAGCACAATCACACCATGGCCGATCCAGACATCATTCCCGATCACCACCCGGTCGGCGCGACGGTCAGCAAAGAAGCCCTGATCGCGGCGGGCGGCGGGATGGTAGTACTCCGGGCAGTAGGTAAAGCGATGCTGGGAGGCGCGGTCCATGGGATGATTCGGCGCGCCGATACGCACCTGATTGGCAATGGCGCAGAATCGCCCTATCTGAGTGTCGGCCAGGCAACAGTGCTCGCCGACATAGGAGAAGTCACCCAGCTCGCTATATTCCAGCGAACTGTGCGCCAGGATCTCACACTGCAGACCTACGGTGGTGTCCCGCATCTTCACCGTGTCATCAATCCAGGTGTGCGCTAAACGGGCAGGCATAACGGCGGCAATGGACATATTACTCCCGGTCTGGATAAGCAGCGCCCCGGCGGCCTGCTTTCGCCGCACCACCTTACCCGCGCCTGATGACAGAGAATTGACACAGAAAAAAGGCGGAGTGGTTAGCTCCGCCTTGTTTCAAGTTCCGGTTAACCTGCGTGACCGGTCAGTTGCATAAGGGCAACGATGATCTGCAAGATGACCCGGATAAGATCCAGAATCAGCTTAGTCAGTTCCATCACTTTCCTTCTCCTTTTACAGGAGCGCGCTGTTCGGCAACCAGGGCTTTGACTCTACCCGCTGGGCGCCTAAGCACATCTTTGTGGAGAGGGCTGAGCGGCACTCATGGTTAAAGCCACAGGCCAGCACCACCTGATGCCTGCCGGGATTTTAAAACCGTGCCCCTGGGAGCGGCCAGTCGACAATGAGGCGATGCTCAACACCCAACACCTGTATAAACATACAGCATTTTGGCGAAACTTGAAATCCTTAGCCGCACATTTTACAATCTTGTTTGTGGAGAGTGCTGAGCACCTCGTTCGCAGCGCGGTTACCAGCCGGGTCGCGAACAAAAAATAAAGGATTTGGCGAGATGCCAAATCCTTTTTTTATGCCTGCTGCCTGCTCAAAAAAGCAGCGCAGAACCTACTTCGCGGCGCTGACACGCCAGACAGTATTCCCTGCATCATCCGCAATCAGCACACCGCCCTGTTTGTCGCTGGCCAGACCCACCGGCAAACCACGCACCTGCTTTTCGTCCTCCGTCAGGAAGCCCGAGACCACCGTCTGCGGCTGACCGACCGGCTTGCCGTTTTCGAATTTCACCCACACCACTTTGTAGCCATTGAGCGGCGTCCGGTTCCAGCTGCCATGTTCGCTGATAAACGCGCCGCCACGGTATTGCGGCATGTTATCGGCGCCGTAGAACAGCAGGCCCAGCGGCGCGACATGCGAGCTCAGGGCATAATCCGGCTTGATCGCCTTCTCAACCAGGTCGGGACGCTGCGGTTCGGCACGGGTATCAACATGCTGGCCATAGTAGCTGTAGGGCCAGCCGTAGAAGCCTTTATCCTGCACCGAGGTCATGTAATCAGGCACCAGATCGGAGCCGATTTCATCACGCTCGTTGACGATAGCCCACAGTTTGCCGCTCTGCGGTTCCCACTGTAAGCCGGTCGGGTTGCGCAGTCCGCTGGCATAAATACGGCTGGCACCGCTGGCCGCATCCACTTCCAGCACTGCCGCCCGACGATACTCCGCGCCAATGCCGTTCTCGGTGACGTTACTGTTAGAGCCGACACCCACATAGAGCTTGCTGCCATCCGGGCTGGCTACCAGCGATTTCGTCCAGTGGTGGTTAATCGGCCCGCCCGGCAGTTCCGTCACCTCTTCAGGCGCGGTGCGGATCTCCGTCTCGCCTTCGCGATACGGGAACTTCACCAGGCTGTCGGCATTCGCCACGTAGAGCGTATTACCAATCAGCTGCATGCCAAACGGCGAGTGCAGATTCTCTATAAAGCGGTGCTGCTCCCATTTGCCATTGACGTTGCGCAGCAGCGTGATGCGGTTGCCGCCGTCACCGCCCTTGCCAGACGCTTTCTGCACAATGCCCATAATCAGCTGTTTTGGCCGGGTGGTGGGCTTCGGTGGCCCGTTGGATTCCGCCACCAGCACATCGTTATTCGGCAGGACGTAAACCTGACGCGGATGCTGCAGATTCTCAGCAATCTTTTCAATCTTCAGTCCGTCAGCCACTTTTGGCATTTCACCGGCTTTCCAGGGGGTGCCTTCCGGCACCTGCATCGGCGGCATAAAGAAGTTCTGCGCCTGCGGCAGTTCGGGATTCGGTCCGATCTGCTTTTGCGGATCGACCAGCGCACCATCATCACAGCCTGCCAGCAATGCGGTCAGGGACAGCGCGAGCAGCGTTTTATGCGGTATGTTCATGATGGCTCCTCCTTAAGCGCTACGCTGACGTAACGCAAGTTGCACATTCGCCAGCAGCAGCAGCGCTACCACCAGCGTCGAAAGCGTCACGCCCAGCGGGATCACGGCGGCGGCATCACGGCTGTGAATAAACGCATTGACGATAGCGATCACAATCGCCACCAGCCAGAGCCAGAAATGGCCCTTCTCCGCACTGTCGCTACCGCGAAACAGATAAACCAGCGCGATGAGTCGCGGCACAATCGCCAGTATCAGTCCCAGCGCAATCAGCCAGCTGGCGGCATCCGTCCAGAACTGCACAAAGGTCTGCATGTAGAGGATGTCGAACAGCCAGGCCGCCACAAAAAAGCCCAGCGGTACGGGCTCCAGCAAGGCGTACAGCGTCACGGCAAAGGCCGATCTTCCCAGGGTATTGCGCATGTTTCTCTCCATTTTTAACGTGAATGCGGATTGGGTCAGACGTCGCGCTGCTCAGAGCAACCGACCCCGCGCCTGTAAAAGATTAGTAAATCTGAAGAGAAACAGAGGGTTTATTCGGAAGGAATTGCAGATCAGGCGGATGACGTCCCTGTCATCGCCGGTCAGTCAGGGCTTATCAGCGGGTAACGTCACCCAGTATCCTGGCTGGTAAGGCAGCGGCAGGAACTTCTCGTGGAACGTGCGGAAAGTGGCATCCGGATCCAGATCGGCAAAGAGATCGGGATGCAGCCATTTCGCCAGCGCCTGGATAGCCACAAACTGATACGGGCTGTCGTAGAACTGATGCCAGATGGCGTGAACGTTACCGTTGTGCGCGACCGGCAGGGTTTTAAAGGCATCACGCATCATTAGCGCTTTGAGACGTGCCGTGGCTTCGGTGACATTGGCACCCGGACCGACGCCGACCCATTTGCCCACGGTATTGTAGTTCTTCCAGTTCGCGCCGGTCACCACTACCACATCGGGCTGGCTGGCGATGATCTGCTCCGGGTTAAGGGTGCCGAAGGTGCCGGGGATCAGATCTTTCGCGATGTTACGACCGCCCGCGATCTCCACCATCTGACCAAAGTTCTCATTGCCGAACGACATACAACACTCGTCGCTGTAGCCGCCTGCGCGGTCAATCATCACTTTCGGGCGGTAGCCGGTAAAGTTCTTCAGACGCGAGGTCACAAGGTCAATCTGCTGCTGGCGGAAGGTGATGATCTCCTGAGCACGTTCCGGCTTGTTCACCAGTTCGCCCATGATGCGGATACTTTTCTCCGCGTTCACCATCGGCGCTTCACGGAAATCGATAAACACCACCGGCACGCCGACCGCGTGCAGTTTTTCAATCAGCTTGCCTTCATCGGTGGCCGCTTTGGATTCCAGATTCATCAGCACCAGATCGGGCTTCAGCGTTAACGCCTGTTCGATGTTAAAAGTGCCATCTTTCGCGCCGCCAAACGTCGGTAATTTTTTGATCTCCGGATAGCGTTTCTCATAAGCCTGATAACCATCCCAGTCCGCCTTATGCAGGTCATCGCGCCAGCCAATCACCCGTTTGAACGGGGCATCGGTATCAAACGCCGCCAGCAGATAGATCTGACGGCCCTCACCCAGGATGATGCGTTTTGCTTCCTGCGGCACCTCAACCTGACGGCCTGCAACATCGGTAATCATTTTGGCCGAAGCCGTCCCTGCCAGCGTTAGCAGCCCCAGCGCTAAAAACCATTTTTTCATTGTAAAAGCCCGCACAAATGATAATGAGAATTATTAATGTAAAGCGGCGTTACTATCACCTAAAAGTGCGGTCAGGGGAAGTCCCGGGTAAGGGTTTTTTGCGGCGGAGATTAAAAGGCAGACTGCGTCGCCACCCCTCTCCGGCGCGGGCGCAGCAGAGCTGAACAGTAGCGGACGAGGAGAGACAATAAAAAAGGCCGGTCAGACCGGCCCTGTCAAATCGGAAGACTTAGTGAGTCAGCTGACGCACAAAGGCAACGATCTCCTGGTTTTTGCCCTGTTCAAACAGGCACTGCTGGAAACGCGGGCCACTCACGGCGGTGCGTACCAGTTCAGGATCGATAGCGCGCAGGGTATCGAGGTAGTTCTCTTTGATCACCGCTGCCTTCACCTGATTCAGCAGACCGGCATTGCGCACCTGCGGTTCTTTACGTTCTGGCGGATAACCATTGCCCTTCTCGCCGGTGAACGCTTTTTCAAAGATAAAGCGCAGGTTGAGTTCAGCGCCCCAGCCAAACCCTTTGGCGAATGGCAGGGATAAGGCATTGCCGTTGTTGATCTGCGCGAACAGGTAAGCATCGGCCGGATCGATACAGTAACCGCAGACTACGCCCGGATGGATGTTCAGCGACATCAGCGCGCCCTGCCCGGTGCCGCAGCCCGCGACCACGAAATCCACCGCCTGGCTGTTGAGCAGCACGCTGGCCTGGATGCCGAGGTGAATGTAGGTCAGATGGTGATCCTGCTCATCGCTCATGCCAACGTTGAAGACCTGATGGCCCAGCGGCTGCGCGACGCCTTCCAGTTCTTTCAGCACGGTAACGTTTTTTGCGGCCTGGCTGTTTTCCATCATTAACGCGATTTTCATGATCTACCCTCACAAAATAAATGAAACACCGTTTCATTTTAGAGAAAAACCACTAAAGTGCATGGACTAATTCACCCTGGTGCTGTGAGAGACATCACAAAATGGCCACTGCAGCGCCCGCTACCGCGTGAGGATTACGATGTTTATCTACCATAAAGAGCGACCATCCGAAGATCTGGGTAACGGTGTTACCCGCCGCGTGCTGGCACATGGCGGCACGATGATGGCGGTTGAAGTGAGTTTCGAAAAAGGGGCTGTTGGCCCGCTGCATCATCATCCTCATGAGCAACTGACCTATGTGCTGAGCGGACGCTTTGCCTTCACCATCGATGGTGAGACGCGGGACGTGGGCGCCGGGGATACACTCTACAAAGCGCCAGAGGTGGTTCATGGCTGTGTCTGTCTTGAGGCAGGCGTGCTGCTTGATACCTTTACGCCACAGCGGGAAGATTTTCTGACTGCTAAATCCTGATCATAAAAAGTGCAGGCGACTCAGCGGGCCGCCGGTTTAACTGCCGCACCGCTGAGATCTTTTCCCTTCCCATGAATTTGACTTTAAACCCGTACAATTTTCCTGAAATCCCTGTACCGGCTAACTGGATGATTAGCCAGTGTTTCCTCCGGAGCCGCGCTACGCTTAGCCTCACCTAAAAAATCAATCAGGTCCATTTCTGTACAAAACCCGGATCGTTGTATAAGTTTAATAGCAACACCAGTGCGTTTTTTAACCCGAACAAGGATAATAATATGCCAATGCAAAACACCCTCACCTTGCCGCTGAACCACAACGTTCCGGTTAAAAATGAGTTCCGTTCATCCTTTGCGGCGTCTGAGCAGGATAAACTCAATTTTCTGATCGAAGAGTTAATGGAAGCGGGTAAGGAAAAAAGCTGCATGGAACTGCTGCGTCATCTGGCCTCTGCGGACAGTGCAGAAGAAGAAGCCTGCTGCCGTGAACTGCTGACCTTACTCATGGCCCAAAAATGAAGCCTCTGCCCGGCTGTTCAGCGCAGATTCACGTCCTCCTTTTTGCCTCGCTGATATCGTAGAACCGCCTGACCGCATCTCCCGTTCAGGCGCGTCAACTCGTCCGTAGGGTCTCCAGCAACAGCCACCTGTTTTGATCAGTGCATGACTCCCCACCGCCGCGAACGCGATGATGCGCATAACCATTAGTCTTAACTTCTTCCCGACCTCACGCCTGTGATTGCTTCTCTCTCACCTCTTTTGTTAGCCTGAATTGTTCCCGACTCATTATCAGGCCCCTCAGGAGTGACATAACCATGACCTCTTCCCATGCCATGCTGCATTTGCTGTGTGGAAAAATTGCTTCCGGGAAATCCACACTGGCCGCAGATCTGGGTGCTGCGCCCGGCTGCGTAGTGATCAGCGAAGATCAGTGGCTGGCCGCGCTCTATCAGGACGAGATGCAGTCGGTGGCCGATTACGTGCGCGTGGCGGCAAAACTCAGAAAGGCGATGACGCCCCATCTGGTGGCGTTGCTAAACGCAGGCGTGTCGGTGGTGCTCGATTTTCCGGCCAACACACGGGCGAATCGTGACTGGATGCGCTCGGTGATTCAGGCATCCTCTGCCGGCCATCAACTGCATTATCTGGACGTGACCGACGCGCTGTGTAAATCGCGGCTGCACGCCCGTAATCAGGGCGGCGAACACGCCTTTGCCGCCACGGATGAGCAGTTCGCGCTGATCACCCGCTATTTTGAACCGCCGCAGGAGGAGGAAGGCTTTAACCTGGTACGTCACGGTTAAGCCTTCTGACATGTTAAGCGAGTTCGAGTGCCGCGAGCACGTCAGCAATCTGCTGGCCATCTGCATCAGATAGCGGCAACAGCGGATGCGGTAGGCAGTCGCGCTCGGTCAGCCCCAGAAGACCCGCCGCCGCACTGATCACCCGGAAACTGCCGCCATGCTGGCGGAACAGCGCCCACAACGGCTGCAGCCGATCGGACTGCGCCCTGACGCTTGCATGATCGCCTGCGGCTGCCGCGTCGGTCATCGCTTTTGCGACGCGCGGAAACAGCCCGCCGCACACCGAATACCAGCTATCACAGCCCGCAATCAACGCATTAGCGGCAGAGGCATCCCCGCTGATGCCAATCGACACGGAAGCAGGCAGCGCACCGCGCAGCTGAGCCAGGCGATCGTTCGCCGCAGATTGCTCCGCCGGTGCACCCGGAATTTTCACTGAGCCGACACCGGGCAGTGCGGCGATCCGGCCCAGCAGCGCATCGGAAAAGGTAAAATGGGTGGTGCCCGGATTGTCATAGATGCAGATCGGCACCGAGGCGTGGCGCGTTACGGTCTCAAACAGCGTAAACACCTCATCTTCTTTCAACGCCTGATAACCCAGCGGCGGCAGCAGTAACGCGGCGGCGCCCGCCTGCTGCGCATCCTCCGCCAGCGTCAGCACCTCATCGGTACTCACCGCGCCGATGCAGATCATCACCGGAATCGAATCTGCCTGTTCAACTGCCAGTCCGGCAATGCGCCTGCGCTGTGAACGGGTCAGGTAGGCGTAGCTGCCGGTAGAGCCCAGCACGCCCAGGGAATCGACTTTTGCCTCAGTCAGCCTGCGCAGCAGCCGCAGAAAAGCCGCTTCATCGGGCTTACCATGAGCAAAGGGGGTAAGGGGAAAGGCACTGAGTCCGCTGAACATATCGTCTGCTCCTACGTAAACGTGAACGGGCTGGATATAGCCCATACAGCCATATTTCGTTACCGGCCGAAGCATCGGTTCGCCCCGCCCGCTATTCTGGCGCTATCAACCCTTTTACTTTCAAACCAGGGATAATAGCGATGATTGCCGTACTGTTTGAAGCCGAGGCCCGCCCGGAACACCAGATGCGTTACCTGCAACTGGCTGCCGACCTTAAACCGCTGCTGATGCAAAACAGCGGATTTATCTCTCTTGAGCGTTTCCAGAGCCTGACCGATGAGAAAAAAATCCTCTCGCTCTCCTGGTGGCGCGATGAAGAGTCGGTGCTGGCCTGGAAGCGCAACCTGTGCCACCAGGCCGCGCAAAAGGAAGGCCGTGAAACCCTTTTTGCCGGGTATCGACTGCGCATCGTCTCGCTGGTCAGAGAATATGCCTCACAACAGGGAATAAATTAACATGTTCGATATTCATGTGATCCTGCAAAATAGTCCAGGCACCCTTTCCCGACTTACCACATTGCTGGGCCGTCATGGCATCGGACTGGAAGGCGGCGGCCTGTTCTCTTCTGGTGAGCAGAGCCACGCCCATTTTCTGGTTGCCGAAGGCGAACGGGCGCGAGCAGTTCTGGAAGCGGAAGGGATCGCCGTTGAGGCACTCAACATTCCGTTGATTCGCAGGCTACCGCAGCAGCGTCCCGGCGAGCTGGGGGAGATTACGGCCCGCCTGGCCGATGCCGGGATCAACATTCTGGTGCAATACAGCGATCACGCTAACCAGCTGATCCTGATCACCGATAACAATCAATCAGCCGCCGGGCTGACCACTGAATGGATACCGTAATCTGATGACAGGGCCGCAACCGCAACACGTACCAGACGACAGTGATGCGCTTGAGCACGCGATTGTGGGCGTCGCCGCCGCATTGGCCGATTCGTCACGGGTCAGGATGCTGTCAGCGCTGATGGATGGACGCGCCTGGACCGCCACGGAGCTCTGTGCTGTAACCGACGTGGCGCCCTCCACCGCCAGCGCGCATTTGAACCGGTTGATTAACAGCGGTCTGATCGTCTGTGTGGCGCAGGGGCGTCATCGCTATTACCGGCTGACCGGCAGTGATATCGCGGCGCTGATTGAAAACATGATGGGCGTATCGTGGCGACGGATCGCCGCGCCGGAGAGCAGCACGCCGACAGCGCTTCGCACCGCCCGCACCTGCTACGACCATCTGGCAGGTGAAGTCGCAGTGCAGATCTACGCTGTTATGGCGCAACAGGCGTGGATCACGCCGGAGGGTAGCGCGGTCACCCTTTACGGACGGCAGCAGTTTGCGGCGTTGCGGATTGATCTCTCGCAGCCTGGTCGCCGCAAGGCGTGCTGCGGCTGTCTCGACTGGAGTGAGCGCCGCTTCCATCTCGGCGGCTACGCGGGAGCAGCGCTGCTGACCGCCTTTGATGCACAGGGCTGGCTCACCCGCCAGCCCGGCTATCGTGAGGTCGCATTTACCGAAGCGGGTGTCCGGCATTTACGTGAGGTTTTCGATATTACCCTTCGCTGACACAGCACGTCTGCGTTCCTGACCCTTTGCCGCCCCCGCTCTGCACGGGTGGCCTAAAACCGGCCGGGATCCCGCTGTCAGCTCGTAACACGCGTATGAATTCTGTCACATTTCCGCAAACTCGTCTCAGACCCGATAACACGCGGCAAAAAAACGCAACACCCAGTAATCGATTGAATCAAAACGCTTTTAAATGGTAACGCGCGGCAATCATGCGGAGAGCACATCAATTCATGCCCTTTTTGCACTTATTTCGCGCCGGGCGCTGATCCACTCTTCAGTAACAGGCGCGGCAAAAAGCGTCAAACCTTACTGGAGTTACTGATGCAGACGACCTCACCCATGACTCACCGCGCCAGGATCGGCGCAATATTCCGTGTGACCTCGGGCAATTTCCTCGAACAGTTTGATTTCTTCCTGTTCGGTTTTTATGCCACCTATATTGCCCATACCTTCTTCCCGGCCAGCAGTGAGTTTGCCTCACTGATGATGACCTTTGCCGTGTTTGGCGCAGGGTTCCTGATGCGCCCAATCGGTGCCGTGGTGCTGGGCGCGTACATCGATAAGGTTGGCCGTCGTAAGGGGCTGATCGTTACGCTCTCTATCATGGCGGCGGGCACCTTTATGATCGTGCTGATCCCCTCCTATCAGAGCATTGGCCTGTGGGCTCCAATGCTGGTGCTGATTGGCCGACTGCTGCAGGGCTTCTCCGCCGGTGCGGAACTGGGCGGTGTGTCGGTCTATCTGGCAGAAATTGCTACGCCGGGCCGCAAGGGCTTCTACACCAGCTGGCAGTCGGGTTCTCAGCAGGTCGCCATTATGGTCGCGGCGGCGATGGGCTTTATCCTCAACGCCGTACTGGAAGAGAGTGCCATCCGTGAATGGGGCTGGCGTATTCCGTTCCTGTTTGGCTGCCTGATTGTGCCGTTTATCTTCGTGCTGCGTCGTAAGCTGGAAGAGACACAGGAATTCAACAATCGTCGCAGCCATCCTGATGTGAAACAGGTGTTCCGCATCCTGCTCAATAACTGGCAGGTCGTGATTGCCGGGATGCTGATGGTGGCGATGACCACCACGGCGTTTTACCTGATCACCGTTTATGCGCCGACCTTTGGCAAGAAAGTCCTGCTGCTGAGCGCCTCTGACAGCCTGCTGGTGACGCTGCTGGTGGCGGTTTCGAACTTTATCTGGCTGCCGATTGGCGGCGCCATCTCCGACCGCTTTGGCCGTAAGCCGGTGCTGGTCGCTATGACCCTGCTGGCAATCGTCACCACCTATCCGGCGCTGAGCATGCTGGCGGCCGCTCCGGGCTTCTCAATGATGCTGGGCGTGCTGCTGTGGCTGTCGATGATTTACGGTCTTTATAACGGCGCGATGATCCCGGCGCTGACCGAAATCATGCCTGCGGAAGTGCGTGTGGCGGGCTTCTCACTGGCCTACAGCCTGGCAACTGCGCTGTTCGGTGGCTTTACCCCGGTGATGTCAACCGGCCTGATTGAGATGACCGGCGATAAAGCCTCGCCAGGCTACTGGATGAGTTTTGCGGCTGTATGTGCCCTGGGCGCCACGCTTTATCTCTATCGCCGTACCCGCAGTGCCGTGTCGCCTGCCCATGAAACTGTTAGCTGAGGAATGAAGATGAAACTGAAAAAGATGTCGCTGTACGCTGCCCTGCTGTTCAGCGTGGCAGGCAGCGCCACGGCGCAGGCAAAAGAACTGACGGTAATGATCTCCGGCGGGTTTAAAGCGGCATGGGATACGCTGTCGCCGCAGTTTGCAAAACAGGAAGGCATCACCATCAACACCGTTGCCGGCCCGTCCATGGGCAAGACGCCCCAGGCGATTCCGGCCCGACTGGCGCGCGGTGAACCGGCCGATGTGGTGATTATGGTCGGTGACGCGTTAAGCGATCTGCAAAAAAAGGGCGAGACGCTGCCGGGTTCGCGGGTTGAACTGGCGGACTCCCGCATCGGCGCTGTTATTAAAAAAGGGGCCACGCCGGTTAAAATCGGCAGCGAAAGCGAGCTGCGTGCCGCCCTGCTGAACGCCCCTTCCATCGCCTACTCCGACAGCGCCAGCGGCAAATATGTCAGCAGCCAGCTGTTCAGCCGACTGGGCATTGAGGACCAGGTGAAGGCGAAGGCGGTGAAAGTTGAACGCATCCCGGTGGCTTCAGAAGTCGCGGCCGGTAAGTACGCTATCGGCTTTCAGCAGGTCAGTGAGCTGCTGCCGGTGTCCGGCGTAACGTTTATTGGCGAACTTCCGGACAAGCTGCAATACACCACCCGCTTTGCCGGTGCCGTGGTGCGCAAATCCGCGCAGCCGGACGAGGCAGCGAAGCTGCTGCACTGGCTCGCCTCGCCAGCGGCGCAGCAGGCGGTGCACGCCAGCGGACTGCACACCGTGCAGGCGTCAAAGCCGGTTAAAGCTGCTGATACTGTTCAATAATCAGGTTCTCCAGTTCGCCGGCAATGTGCGACAGCACCCGGCCATCTTTCCGCAACAGACCCACGGTGCGTTTTACCTCCGGGTCGGTTAACGGCACTGCCATCAGCATGGCGTGATCGTATTCGGGCATCGACATGGCGGGGACGGCAGCAATGCCCAGCCCCGCCTCAACCATCCCAAGCATCGTGGTCACGTGCCGCGTTTCACAGATACAGGGCTTCTCCGGCATAACTGCCTGCAACGCCAGATCGAGCAGGTTGCGATTGCCGGAGGTTTTATCCAGCCCGACCCACTCATACTGATAAAACGCCTGCCAGCTCAGACTCTTTTTGCCTGCTATGGGATGATCACGCCGACAGGCGGCGACGTACGGATCATCCATCAGCGGCTGAAAATGCACATCCGGCTGCGAGCGGCTGGAAAAACTGATGCCGAAGTCGGCCTGACCGCCAATCACCGCGTCATAAACATTGGCCGCACTGCTGTCGATCAGCTTGACCCGCACTTTTGGATAGCGCGCCTGAAACAGTCGGATGATATTCGGCATAAAGTAGTAGGCGGCTGACGGCACGCAGGCCACGGTGATCAGCCCGGTACGCGCTAAGCTCACCTCACTCAGGTCGGCCATCACCTCTTCAAAATCGGCCAGCAGCTTTTCCGAGCGCTGAGCAAACGCGTGTCCTTTCAGCGTCAGCGTGACGCGACGCGTGGTGCGCTCAAACAGTTTGATTCCCAGCGTGGTTTCCAGCTTGTCGATGCGGCGGCTCAGCGCCGACTGTGAGAGGCAGATCGATTCCGCCGCCAGACGAAAATTGCCAAACTCCACCAGCGCGCGAAACGCGTAGAGATCGTTGAGATCGAAATTAACTGGCATACATTCCTCTTCCCTTAAATCGCATCATGCTTGTCATCATTTTCGTCGCCTTCCGTCAGCGTGAAATCGGTAACAAATCTGCTGAGCAGTTGCTCCAGCGTTTCGCGATCGCTGTCCGGCCATTGCCGGAAAACGCGCTGATAGACCTGCACGCGCTGCGCATCGATTTTATCGGTCATCGCCCGGCCATCTGCGGTAATGGCTGCCTCGTTAATCCTTTTGTCCTGACGATTTTTCTGCCGCACGACCAGCCCCGTTTCCTCCAGTTTCGCCACCTGACGGCTGACCGTGCTGTAGTCACGCCCCACCCGATCGGCCAGTTCGCCTACGCCGATCGGCCCGAACCGGCTGACCTGAACCAGCAGCGGAAACAGCGCCCGATCCAGTTCAATACCCGCCGCTTTGATCATCGCCATATCGCGCTGGGGCCGGTTAAGTGCGCCTGCAA
This sequence comes from Pantoea sp. Lij88, assembly GCF_030062155.1. Lineage (NCBI taxonomy): Bacteria > Pseudomonadati > Pseudomonadota > Gammaproteobacteria > Enterobacterales > Erwiniaceae > Pantoea > Pantoea sp. Lij88. The sequence continues at coordinate 2,100,025 of NZ_CP118269.1, forward strand.
TCGTCAGCAGACAATTATGCAACGCATCGTATTTATGTGTATTTTGCACACTTTTCATTGACGCCATCCAGAGGCAGGAATAATGTGTGTACTTTACACCTATTAACCCCCGGACAGAAGGTGGATCAACAATGAAAGCAGCGATAATCGATCAGGCAGGCGCAAAACCTCATTACGGTGACAGGCCGGAACCTCAGGCCGGTGAGCATCAGCAGCGGATCACAGTCAGAGCCGCAGCACTCAGCCAGCTGGCAAAAGCCCGTGCGGCGGGCAGCCACTACAGCGCCGTTGCGCAATTCCCGTTTACTCCAGGCATTGACGGAACGGGTTACCTCGACAACGGTGAGGCAGTCTATTTTCTGGCTTTTGACGCCGCCTCGGGCAGTATGGCCGAGCGCACGGTAGTCAGTAGTGAACACATCATCCCCCTGCCTTCTGGCCTTGATCCGGTGCTGGCTGCTGCTCTCGCGAATCCGGGCATGTCCTCCTGGGCTGCACTGACCCGTCGGGCCGCACTTCGGCCCGGCGAGACCGTACTGATCAATGGCGCGACCGGCACTTCGGGTCGCCTGGCGATCCGCATTGCCCGCGCGCTGGGTGCAGGCAAAATCATTGCGACCGGTCGTAGCAGAGAAACGCTGCAGCAGCTGCATAATGAGGGTGCTGATATCACTCTGACGCTGGATGCTCTGCCCGCCGAACTTCCCGCCCTGATGGCAGAGGGCGTTGATGTCGTACTGGACTATTTGTGGGGTGAGAGCGCACTGGCGATCATGACTGCGGCGGTTCGGGGTGGTGACAAAGTCGTGCGCTTTGTGCAGATTGGTTCGCTGAGCGGGCAGGAGATTTCCCTGCACAGCAAGCTGCTGCGTTCATCCGGGCTAACGCTGATGGGTAGCGGGCTGGGGAGTGTGCCAGACCGTGAGCTGATCGCCGCTATAGGGGAAATGCTGCAGGCAGCCGGGCCGAACGGTTTTACCATTCCCTTCCGGGCGCGGCCATTAAGTGATATTGCGGAGGAATGGCAGAGCGACGACAGCCGTTGCCGGACGGTATTTACCCTTCCGTGACCGACGGCTCAACCTCATGCAGAAATCGACCCGGATAATCAGGTTGGATGGCGTGCTGGCTGCTGTAGCGGCCAAACAGCTTATAGCGGTTTAATGCGATGCGGTCATAGGCAAAATTACTGATCGCGTCGGGGAAGTGGCGCAGCACTGCCAGCCCGCGCCACGGGGCCGGCAGGTGCTGCATCACGCGGAACACCGCCTGCGCCCGCAGCCAGTGCTGATGACCATCAATGTAGACAATGGTACTGGTGTTCTCTTCCGGCATACCAGCCCAGCGCAGCAGCGCTTTGCCCTGCTCGCTCTGCACCGAGGCAAAACGGACCTGCCGCGCCAGATGGTGACGCAGCAGAAACTGAACCCAGCCGTTACACAGCTTACAGACGCCGTCATAGAGCACGGCGCTTTCACCGGTTTGCAGATACGGGGGCAACGACATCCTGCAACTCCTCACTCCTCTGATGATGAGCTGAAGTGTAGCGGGTTCTGGTCAGTTGCTGTTGCAGCCAGTGGATAACGGCAGCGTGATCCTGCGTACAGGCATCCACTTCATACACCGGTCCCAGCGCCATCGGCCTGGCCTGTTGCGCCAGCTGGCGCAGCTCCGGCAGATACTCAGCGCCCGGATGGCCCGGCAGCCGCTGCGACAGGCGCGCCTGATAGCGCGCCACCGCCACCTCCGGCTCTATCTTCAGCCACAGCTCCAGCGCTTCTTCGATGCCCGCCTGTTTCAGCCCCTGCTCCAGTAGCGTGCGCGGCTGGAAGCCAAACCAGGCGTCGATCAGCCAGATCTGACTGGCGGGCGCTTGCCCGACGATATTCCAGATCGCTTGGTAAGCCGCGCAGCCCAGTTGCCGGTTACGCTGGCGATCGATCGGCGCAAAAGCGTGCATAAACGGCTCTTTCAGGCTGTCGAGCGTCAGCACCGGCCAGCCAAAGTGTTGTGACAGCGCGTGCGTCAGGGTGCTTTTACCCGATGCCGGAATGCCGTTAACCAGCACCACGCGTTTGGGGGGTGAGTTTTGCGTCATAAGATATCGATGACCTCCGCGACACTGCTGGCCTGACGTAACCGGACCAGCGTCTCCTCATCCTCCAGCAGCGACACAATCGCGCGGATCCCCTCTTCGATATGGGCGTTGCTGTCACGTGCGCCAAACATAATCACGATGTCTGCCTTATCGCTGCCCTCAAATGAGATTGGCTCATTCAGCAGGATCATACTGAAACAGTCGCGGATTACCCCCGCTTCCGGTCGCGCATGAGGAATGGCGATACCCTCCTCAAACACATAATAAGCGCCATGAGCCAGGGTGTTGGCGATCACCGCATCCGGATAGGAGGCCGCGAGATAGCCGCCGCTGACCAGCGGTTCGGCCGCCAGCGCGATAACCTGACGCCAGTCCGTGGCGTCGATGCCTATCTGAATGGCGTTGGCCTCCTGCAATAACTGCTTAATCGTCATCAGCTCTCCTTAAATCGACTGGCGAACCACATTGCGTAATTCATCGATTTTGACAAACAGCGCATCAATTTCATTGCGGTAGCGACGGCTTTTTGCAAATAAACTTAATGCCCGGTTATATTCCAGCATTAATTGTTTTTGCGTTTCGCCATCACGCGGATTAATAGCCAGCTGCTGCTCCAGTTGCGTTATTTTCTCGCGACTTAATTCCGCCAGATGATCCTGTTGCTGCTCGCTGGGTTGTTCCACAGCCGGAGACTTTTTTAAGAATCCAAACATAGGCTCTCCTGCCCCATAGGATGTCGGGGTAGCTCAGATTAATTGTGATGATAAAAACGTTTAACGCAATAACCCGGTGATGGCGACGCGGGCGATTAACGGAATAACTGCATCTTCTCCACCAGCACATTTGTCACCGCATCATTGGCTGGTACCAGGAAATTACGCACGCTGTCATTCACCTTGCCTTTTTCGAAGGTCGATTTGCACTGTGCCACCCACTGAACATTCATTTCGGTGCCGACATTCACTTTCTCAATCCCGCTGCTGACTGCCAGCCGCATATCTTCATCGCTGACGCCCGTGCCACCGTGCAGCACCAGTGGCGTGTGCGTTGCCGCCGTAATATCCGCCAGACGCTGATGCTGAATATGCGCTTTACCGGTGTAGAGCCCATGCACGGTGCCGATAGAGATCGCCAGCATATCGACGCCGGTCTCTTCGACGAAGCGGCGCGCATCTTCCACCGGTGTAAAAGCGATGGCCTCCATCTCCACACATTTCCCATCTTCCGAGCCACCAATTGCGCCCAGCTCCGCTTCTACCGAAACATTATGTGGCCGCGCCATATCAATCACCCGCCGGGTATTGGCAATATTCTCTTCAATCGACAGATGTGACCCGTCATACATCACGGAACTGAATCCGGCATCAATCGCTGTCTGAATCGCGGCTAAATCGGAACAGTGATCGAGATGCAGACAGGTCGGCACATTCATACTTTCCGACAGCGATTTAATCGCATCAACCAGCAGCTTATGGCCGAGATATTTCGCCGTGCCGGTCGAGATCTGAATCATTAACGGACTGTTGGTTTTCTCTGCCGCTTTAAAATAGGCAGGCAGCATTTCCAGGCAGTGAAGATTAAAAGAACCCACCGCTTTAAAGTCACGCTGTTTAGCCAGCTTTAACAGGTCGGCGAAGTTATAAAGTTTCATGGATTTTTTCCTCTTGAGGTTTGGTGGATTTGCCGTTAACAAACCAGGCAAGCGCGGTAACAAAAGCAATAAACAGGGCGACGAACAGCCAGTTATTCTGGAAGGCGTGGCCGAGCACCAGGCCGGTACTGATCACGTCGGAGTCACTGAAGGTCACGCCGGTGAAGCCGTAGCTTTCCAGCATCGGCACCAGGATGGCGGGCAGAATGGTGATAAAGAGTCCGTGGACAAAGCCGCCGATCATTGCGCCGCGCCGTCCGCCCATGGCATTACCAAATACTCCGGCGGTGCCACCGGCGAAGAAGTTGGTCAGCAGGCCAGGCAGGATCATCGCCAGACCAAACATCGGGAAGACCAGCATGCCGACGATGGAACCCAGCGTGGTGGCGAGGAAGCCGACGATCACCGCGTTCGGGGCGTAGGGAAACATCACCGGGCAGTCCAGCGCCGGTTTAGCATCCGGTACGACGCGCATGGCGATACCGCGGAAGGCAGGCACCAGCTCGTTCAGCAGCAGACGGACGCCGCTGTAGAGCACAAAGACCCCGGCTACGAACTGAATCGACTGCATAAAGGCGTACATCAGGTAGTTCATGCCGTTACTGTACTGGGCGATGAACGCCGGACCGGCCGCCACGGCGGGGATCAGGTACATCGGCACCATCACCAGCGCCATCGACAGATAGGTATCCTGCAGAAACTTAAAGTTATCGGGCAGCTTCAGATCTTCGGTGGAGCGCGATCCTTTGCCAACCACTTTGGCAACTGCCGCCGTGACCAGATAACCGATGGTGCAGAAGTGACCCAGCGCCACGTCGTCGGAGTCGGTGATCCGCCGCACCACCGGCTGCGCCAGCGCAGGCATCACGACGGCCATGATCCCGCCAAAGATACCGCCGGTCAGAATCAGCGGCAGGCCGGTCAACCCCGCTTTGTAGCCGATAACGGCACCAATCGTTGCCATCCACAACAGGGCCTGGCCGGTCAGGAAGATGTATTTAAACGGTGTCAGTCGCGCGATGATGATATTGACGATAAAGATCACCAGCAGCGTCAGCGCCACTTCCGAGCCCAGCTCACGGTTGGCCAGACCGGCAATCGCGGCAACATCGGTGATATAGCCGCGCATACCAAAGCCGTGGGTAAATATGGTATTGAGGAACGTCAGGGTTCCCACAATAATATTGATACCCGCCATCATAATTAAAAAGCCGAGCAGGGTTTTAAAGGTGCCTTCCACCACCTTGCCCGCCGATTTTTTTTGCAGCAGCAGACCAATCAGGGCAATAAAGGCGATCAGAATGGATGCCTGCCCCAGCAGATCTTTTACCAGGAAGTCGATCACACTATTCATGGGCGGCGACCTTCTCGTTGCGTTCTTTTAAAAAGGCCAGGATCTTCTGCTCTATTTCGACTTTATCGGTGAGCCGGTTAAGAATAATGACCCGTTTAATCTGTTCCGGACTGGCGTCGGCGTTTAATACATCGGCGAAGGCTTTTTGCGTCAGGATCATATCTGACTTAAAGGCATTCGCTTCTGAAATGGTGGTGTGATCGATATCGGCCTCAATCTCCAGCTTTTTTAATACCGCTTTTGCGCTCATCTCAATCGCAAAACTGGAGCCTAATCCACAACCACAGACACATAATATTTTCAGCATGGTTTTTTCCTCACACTATATTGAGTTGTTTAGCGAGTTTGTAATGGTGCCCGTCAATATCGACCAGGCGTTTTTGCATGCTTATTAGATCAATCGGGATCGGTTTATTGCTGCCATTAATAATGACCGCTTTATTCCGCATGCCTGACTGAATACAACGCACCACTTCACTGGCCATAATGGTGCCCTGATAAATTTCTTCACAGGTGGGGTCACCATTGCGCAGCCCGTAACCGAGAATGGTTTTACGAACGCGCACGCCAATAAGCGGCTCGAGCTGTTTGATTAAGGTGTCAATCGCCCCCTGAAAACCGGGCGAATATTCGCGGGTGTAGCCTTCTGAACAGAGGATGACCACGCTGTTCTGCTCTGCCAGTCGCTGGGTGATGCGCTGCGCCAGTTGTGGCAGCGGGATCTGGCATTCCGGAATTAACGCGATATCCGCATTAGATTTAATTGCGGACTGCAGCGTTAATTCGCCGCAATAGCCGCCGAGCAGCTCCAGCATAAACACCCGGCCGGGTAAGGCGCGGCCGGTATTGCGCAGTTTCGCGACCTCTTTCAATACCTGCTCACAGGCGGTAGAAAATCCCAGCGTGTAATCACTGCCGAAGACATCATTATCGATGGTCATGCCGACGCCGAAACAATTAACGCCCGACTCCGACAGGATGTGGAGAAATTGCAGCGATCCGTCACCGCCCGCCATGATTAATACGTCGATGCGGGCGCTTTTCAGCTGGCGCGCAATTAACTCATATTCACTGCGCACCAGTTTCTTTTGCGTGCGTCCCGACTGCATCACCGGAATCGGGGCGATGGCAAAGTCGAGCAGATCGCGCTGGCTGATATCACGGTGGTTATTTGCCAGCAGGCCGGGAATGCCGCCGTCAAATATCACCATCTCAGCCTGGGCCAGACGCCCTATCTGGAAGACAAAATTATTAATGCCGGTGACATCTCCACCACTGATCACCATTGCAATGCGCATTTCCCTCACCTCGCTGGCTTCATCTGCTGAGGGCCATTCTTCCGGTTCGCGGGGTTGCTATTTGCAGAGGAGATCACAGTTACGCGCGGTATTTTTCGGGCAGGCATGTTGACAGCGGCAGTTTAAAGCCTTTATTTGTGACCTTAGTCACGCTATTCCAACTTATTACTTCACGGACGAATCAATAAAAATCATCAGGTTAGATTGCAGAACGGGATTTTGATTTGGCTGACAGAATAACGGGGGATCGCGCGTGAAACCGGCATTGCGAATTTGTGACTTTCGCCTCATTTTTCGCGATTCTGACGCAAAGTGGCGGAGATTCAGATGTGGAAATAAATGCCGGGGGCTGATGTTAAGCTGATTTATTCCCTCTGTTGCGAACAAGTAGCAACCTTCTGTATAACTTTAAAAAGCAGATAAATGCAGCAGAACGATGATGAATTCATAGGCGAATTTCTCATATTTTTTACAGGTGAGAACATTATCTGTGTCTGATGCTGTGATCCCACAAGACAAAGCAGGCGTTGACACTCACCAAAGCCCGGTTTGTCATGCACACCTACAATAAGGATTCGACGCATGGAAATAGCTATCCGCACCCCTCTCATCCATTCCCTGCCATTAAGTCAGCACAGCGGAAGTCATGTCTGGCTGAAAATGGAATCAGCTCAGCCGACCGGATCGTTCAAGCTCAGAAGCGCGGGCCATATCTGTCGCCACTATGCTGAAAAAGGCGCAAAGGCGTTTATTTGCTCCTCCGGCGGTAACGCGGGGATTGCCGTGGCGCACAGCGGGCGCAGAATGGGGTTGCCGGTCACGGTGGTCGTTCCTGAAACGACCTCAGCACGTGCCAGACAGCTTATCGAACAGGAAAAAGCAAAACTGATCGTCCATGGCAAGATCTGGAGTGAGGCGAACGAATATGCCTTATCACTGGCGTCGCAGGAACATATCTACATTCACCCTTTTGACGATCCGCTGCTGTGGGACGGCATCAGCTCACTGGTGGATGAAGTCATCAATGATGGCCTGCGCCCGGATGCGGTGATCCTTTCCGTGGGCGGAGGCAGTCTGCTTTCCGGCATTGTACAGGGGCTGGAAAAACATCAGCTCAGCCACATCCCGATTTATGCCGTCGAAACTGAAGGGACGGCGTCGCTTAATGCTGCGCTAAAGGCCGGAGAGCGGATTTCTCTGGACAGGGTCAGCGGTATCGCTACCACGCTAGCGGCCAGCCAGGTCTGTGAAAATGCCTTTAATGTGGCACGCCGATCAGATGTCAGGGGAATGATAGTGACTGATGATGAAGCGGTGAATGCCTGCCGACGGTTTCTGGATGATCATCGCGTTCTGACCGAGCCAGCGTGTGGCGTGTCATTGTCGATGCTGTATGACAGGAAAATTCGCTTTAAGCCGGAGGACAACGTGCTGGTTATCGTCTGTGGCGGGGCGTCCGTCACTCTGGAGAGTCTGCAGAGCTGACGAATGACAGGGGTTAGATGGCGCAGCCAGAGGCGCTGCGCCAGCCGTTTGTTACTTCGCGTAGGCTTCAGTAGACAGCGTCAGGGTGACGTCGTCGCTTACTGCCGGGACATATTTGTCCAGCTTGAAGTCAGAACGCTTGATGGTGCCGGTGGCATCAAAACCAATCGCCTGCTTCTTCACCATTGGATGCTCGCCCTGCTTGTTCAGCGTCGCGTGCAGCGTAACTGGCTTAGTGATGCCTTTCAGGGTCAGGTTGCCTTCAACGTCAAATTTGTTGTCGCCCTTCGCAACCACTTTGGTGCTGTGGAAGGTCGCCGTCGGGTATTTTGCGGTGTCAAAGTACTCAGCGCCTTTGAACTCTTTGGTCAACGCCGCAACGTGGCTGTCGATTTTGCTGACTGGCAGGGTCACGTCAACGCGTGAGGCTTCCGGATGATCTTTATCGAACACCAGAGTACCGGATGCATCCGGGATATCCGCGGTTGGATTTGAGAAGCCAAAATGGTTCCAGGCAACAATTACCGACGTATGCTCAGGGTTCAGCTGGTAGTGCATCGCCTCAGCCTGCGATAACGGGGCGTAGAGGGTTGCAGCAGCTAACAGGGGCAGTGCGATACGTTTGAAGTTCTTCACGGTCAGTTCCTTATGCGGACAAAAGTAGATTGAGTGTGGTCCACTTTGCCCGGAATAGACAGTGAAGAGATTTGTCCGTAATTTTCAAATAAATTCAGCAACTTTATATCGGGTGCTATATATTTTCGCCCCCGGTGAACAGCACACGCCAGCGGCGGCGATCCTGAATCAGCGTGCGGTGCAGCTGCTGCAGATCGATAAGCGTCAGCGCATCAATCTGCGACGCGTCCGGTTCTGCCAGACCATTTTCCCGGCGTAACTGCGCCAGCGGCTGATCCACTTCCTGACTCAGCAGACGCGCTTTCAGTGCCACCAGATCACAACCTGCCAGCGCCTCATTCAGGGAACGCAAAAAGTTGCGGCAGTAGCGCAGCAGAGAGAGCGCGCTGTAATCGGGCGACTGCAGCGCAAACAACACGCCGTCTTCATCGGCACAGCGCATATAGCGGCTGTTAACCACATAACCGATAGGCTGCTCAACGCGATAGCGCTGGAAGAAACGCGGCTCGTAGATCAGCGCCAGCGCGCGCAACGCGGTCAGCTGTTCAGGACGATGCAGCGGAATAAACAGCACCAGCGCGTTATCCGTGCTGGCATGCAGCAGCCGCGTCATGCCGGTTTGCGTGGTCATGCGCTTTGGCGGCGTGGCCGGGTTAACCGGCAGCGACAGCGCGCTCAGCCGCCGGGCAATGCGGGAATGCAGCGCCGCGTTGCCGCCTTTCAGCGCCGCCCGCCAGCAATCCGGTGTAAAGGTTGCCGCCAGTTGGTAGGGCAACTGCCGCAGCAGCGCGCGGATAGCGATACTTTCGACAGGCGATGGCTTGTCCGCTCTAACCGGCAGAGCCAGCGCGGCGACAATCTGGCTGAGCGCCTGGTCAGTCACGGCCTCATCGGCTGTCAGCTGGAGCGTCAGTTGCCATACGCCCTCCACTTCCTGCCAGCTGCCGTTACCGCCCTGATGACGAAGCGCAGCAAACAGCGGACGCAATCGCCGCCCCAGCGCGTCGCCCACCTCTGCGGTAAAGGTTGAGTAAAACTCCGGCCGCAGGATCAGCGTTGCCTGCAGGTCATCTGACTGATGATGCGGCAATGCCACGGCCTGCGCGGGCAGCGGCGCAGGCGTGATGACGGCATCAAGCGGATAGAAATCGAAATTCACCGCGGGCAGCGCCTCAGGCGGCGATGGCTGCCAGTCGGTCAGCGCCAGGCTGAAGCCCTGCGTGACGAGGTTTTCCGTTGCCGGTTGCGGCGTGCAATGGAGCAGCGTGCCTGGCGCGCTGTTCAGTCTTTCCAGCAGCGGCAGCAGTGCAGGCAGCGTTTCATCCGGTGCAAAGCCGATAGCGCGCTGTCGCAGCTGCTCCATCGGTGACAGCGTCACAAATCGCTGCTTCGCCAGCTGATGATAGTGCTGATGTTGCGCCTCACCGGTCTGGCTTAGCGCGTTCAGATAGTGGTCAATCAGAAGATGGACGGTCTCAGGCTGCTGCGTTTCCACGCCCAGCGCCAGCCAGAGTGCGCCGCCCGCCTGATAGATCCACTTCAGCTCCAGCGACTCCGCCAGGCCCTGCTCGCGCAGGGTCGCCAGCAGCGATCCGGGCGCTTCATCCAGCAAAAACTCGCGCCATAACGTGACACCGTCACAATTATTCAGCAGCCAGCTGCGCCACAGCGCGGATGAGGCGGTTCCGGCCAGCTGCCAGCAGGCATTGCCGTTCAGCTGCGGCGGTGGCAAATCCTGCCGCCACTGACCGGCAGGCAGCGCGGCGGCAAACTGACGCGCCCGCTGTTCCAGCTCATCCAGTGTCTGCGGTCCCTGCAGCCAGAGCCGCATATTACTGGCGAAATAGTAGCGCTGATGGAACTGACGCAGCGCCCGTTGCAGCGCAGACATCTCGTCGCCAAAGCTCTCCCGGCTGCCGATGTGGAAGCGCTGAAATTCAGCGGGTGACTGCACGGCATGCAACAGTGCCGCTTCAATGCGGGATGGCTGATGGCGCTGCAGCAGCTGATATTCGGCGTCGATGACCGCCACTTCCTGCGCGATCGCCTGATTATCCAGCAGCGGAGAGACGATCATATCCTGCAGTCGCGCCAGCCCGTCAGCCAGCTGCGACGGCGTCACCTCAAAGAAGAACGCGCTGCGCCGGGCCAGCGTAGTGGCGTTAACCTTGCCGCCCTGCGTCTGGATCCAGCTCATCAGCCGGCCCTCATCCGGCCAGCCGCTGCTGCCGGTGAACAGCAGATGCTCCAGCAGATGCGCCAGTCCGGGCCAGCGTTCAGGCTCGTCGTGGCTCCCTGCGCCCACCTGAATCAGGGCGGCGGCCTGGCTGGCATCAGCCTGATGCACCAGTTCAACCGTCAGACCGTTTATCTCCAGGCAACGCGTTTTCATCAGAGGTTCCGTGTTTTGTAGATCAGTTGCGAGTTGCTGCGGTTGCGGAACTGCAGCTGACCAATTTTAATGTCGCTGCAATCCGCCTCACGCCGGGCTTCAAGGATTTTGCCGTGATGCGGCGATTTGCTGCAGACCGGATCGGTGTTGTCGGCATTGCCGGTCAGCATGAAAGCCTGACAGCGACAGCCGCCAAAGTCTTTCTCTTTCTCATCACAGGAGCGGCACGGCTCCGGCATCCAGTCGAAACCGCGATAGCGGTTAAAGCCGAACGAGTTATACCAGATATCGTCCAGGCGCTGCGTCAGTACTGACGGAAACTCGACCGGCAGCTGGCGCGCACTGTGGCAAGGCAGCGCGGTGCCCTCTGGCGTGACGCTGAGGAAGATCGCGCCCCAGCCCCCCATGCAGGGTTTAGGTCGCTCTTCGTAGTAGTCTGGCGTCACAAACAGCAGGTTGGTCAGATTGCCGGTGGTGCTCATCCGCTCACGGTAGGTTTTCACCACCGCTTCCGCACGGGCGATCTGCTCACGCGTCGGCAGCAGGCCTTCGCGATTGAGCTGCGCCCAGCCGTAGAACTGACAGGTCGCCAGCTCCACGTCATCCGCCTCCAGCTCAATGCAGAGGTCGATGATTTTATCGATCTGGTCGATGTTATGGCGATGCAGCACGAAGTTCAGCACCATCGGATAGCCGTGGGCTTTTACCGCCTTTGCCATCTCCAGCTTCTGCTGAAACGCTTTTTTCGAACCGGCCAGCGCCGCATTCAGGGTTTCGTCACTCGCCTGGAAGCTGATCTGGATATGATCCAGACCCGCCTCGCTGAACGCATCCAGTTTCTTCTCGGTCAGGCCAATGCCGGAGGTGATCAGGTTGGTGTAGAAGCCAAGATCGCGCGCCGCTTTGATCAGCTCCGGCAGATCTTTACGCACCAGCGGCTCACCGCCCGAAAAACCGAGCTGGACGCTGCCCATCGCGCGCGCCTGACGAAAGACCTCAATCCACTGCTCCGTGGTCAGCTCCTTCTCCTGCTGCGCGAAATCCAGCGGGTTGGAGCAGTAAGGACACTGCAGCGGACAGCGATAGGTCAGCTCGGCCAGCAGCCAGAGCGGCGGATTCACGCCAGGTTTATGCGGGGTCACGGAACTGTATCCACTTCTGTTCATAGGCTGACTGCAGGAACTCTAAAACATCCGGCCCTACACCGCCCGCTTCCGGAAAACGGCTATCCAGCGTCGCGATAATCGCGGCGATATCCTTTTTGCCATCCACCAGCTCAAGAATGGCGGCGGCGGTTTCGTTCAGCTTCGCCATGCCTTCGGGATAGAGCACCACATGGGTATCCTGGGCGGCTTCCCACTGCATGCGGTAGCCGCGACGAAACGCGGCAATCGAGTTTTCATTCATCTGTTATACCAGTCGGGTGGTGTGCCACGCCGCCTTGTCGGTGACGGTGTGATAAGGCGGACGTTTCAGCTCGTAAGCCATGGTCATGGCGTCCAGCATGCTCCATAAAATATCGAGCTTAAACTGCAAAATTTCCAGCATCCGGTTCTGCGTTTCCGCGGTAGTGAAATACTCCAGTGCCAGCGCCAGACCATGTTCCACATCGCGGTTTGCCTGACCCAGGCGGCTGCGGAAGTAGAAATAGCCCTCTTCTTTGATCCACGGATAGTGCTGCGGCCAGCTGTCGAGCCGCGACTGATGGATCTGCGGGGCGAACAGCTCGGTCAGGGAGCTGCAGGCCGCCTCCTGCCAGTTGGCGCGGCGGGCGAAGTTAATGTAAGCATCGACCGCGAAGCGCACGCCCGGCAGCACATGCTGCTCTGACAATAATTCTTCGCGCGTCAGCCCGACCGCCTCGCCCAGCCGCAGCCAGGCCTCAATGCCGCCCTCTTCGCCGTTGCTGCCGTCGTGGTCCAGGATGCGCTGCACCCATTTGCGTCGGGTGGCCGGATCGGGGCAGTTCGCCATGATCGCCGCATCTTTCAGTGGAATAGTGGTCTGGTAATAGAAGCGGTTCGCCACCCAGCCCTGAATCTGCTCGCGCGTGGCCTGACCGTTATGCATCGCGATGTGATACGGGTGATGGATATGGTAGTAAGCGCCTTTGTCGCGCAGGGCCTGTTCAAAAGCCTGCGGTGACAGCGTGTCAGTGATCTGCATGATTTAGCCCTGAAGGTGGATCGCCATCCCGTCCCAGCTCACCTCAATTCCCTGCTCCGTCAGAAACTGACGCTGCGGTGACTGCTCGTTAAGGATCGGATTGGTGTTGTTAATGTGGATCAGAATTTTGCGTTCAGCCGGCAGCGACGCCAGCAGCGCCATCAGTCCCTGCTCTTCCGCCAGCGCCAGATGCCCCATCGCTTTGCCGGTATTGTGCCCCACGCCGGTGGTGAGCAGTTCATCATCCTGCCAGACGGTGCCATCAATCAGCAGGCAATCCGCTTTTTGCAGCCACGGCAGGATCACCGCATCCGGCTCGCCCAGACCTGGCGCGTAGAGCAGCGTCTGGCCATTCGCCCGGTTCTCAATAAACAGCGCCACGTTATGGCCAGCCAGCGGCCGGTCGCGATACGGCGAGTAAGGCGGTGCATTGCTGATGATAGGAATCGCGGTGAACTGCAGATCGGTGCAGACATCGACGCTGAACGGCGTCAGTGGCGCAATCGGCCGGTGCTGTAAGCCGCCGTTCCAGTGGGTGAGCATCGGAAAGATCGGGAAGCCGGTGCTGAGGTCGGCATGCACTTCCGGCGTACACCACACCTGATGCGGGCAGCCCTCACGCAGGCTCAGCAGCCCGGTGGTGTGATCGATCTGGCTGTCGGTAAGGATGATCCCTCCGATCGCCGTGCCGCGCAGTACACCTTTACGGGTCAGTTCCGGCGTATGCAGGATCTGCTGGCTGATGTCGGGTGAGGCATTGCATAACACCCAGTCTTCGCCATTATCGCTGAGGATAATCGACGATTGCGTACGTGCCTGGGCCTGGATTGAGCCATTACGCACGCCGTGGCAGTTAGCGCAGTTACAGTTCCACTGCGGAAACCCGCCACCCGCGGCTGAACCGAGGATTTTGATAAACATAGAGGAAAACCAAAAGTTGAAAAAAAATGCCCGCTCAGAGGGCGGGCAGAACGATTAACGGTTGGAGATGTAAAGAGTCACTTCCAGACCGAGACGCATATCAACGAAAGTTGGTTTTTTCCACATGAGTTACTTCCTCTTGGTTAACAGTAAATGAGCTGCCTGAAATCAGCGTGACCGGCAATGAATGAGACCGCCGTCACAATTTCCAGGCAGATGTTGCGCCAATGGCGCGTCGGGATCAAGTCCGGAACGTAAGGAAATTGTTATCACAGCCCGGTCAGTTGTAAAACCCGCTGCCAGTTTCCCCATGCCAGTTTCTCTGTCAGTGTCTGATCATAGCCCGCTTCCTGAAAAGCGGCGAGCAATCGCGGCATTCCGCTGACATCGCCCAGCGCTGCCGGAGGGGTAATCCCGTCGAAATCGGAGCCAAAGGCCACATGGTCGCCGCCCATTATCTTCATCAGGTGATCACAATGCTTAACAATTTCTGTTAATGGTGTGTCAGCGTCGCGTTTACCGTCGGCGCGAAGAAAGGCATTGCCGAAATTGATGCCGACCAGGCCGCCGCTGTCGCGGATCGCCTCCAGCTGATCATCGGTCAGATTACGCGGCTGCGGACAGAGGGCATGCGCGTTGGAGTGGCTGGCAACCAGCGGCGCACCGGAAAGCCGGGCGGTCTCCCAGAACGTCTTACTGTTCATGTGCGACACGTCGATCATCATCTTCAGCTCACCCGCCTGCTGAATCAGTTTTTCACCGGCAGCGGTCAGGCCCGGTCCGGTATCCGGCGAGCCAGGAAAGGTGCCACTGACGCCTTCACCAAAGCGACTGCGCAGGTTCCAGAATGGCCCGATGCTGCGCACACCGGCCTGCCAGAAGGCGTGCAGTTGCTCACCCTCCTCATCCAGCGCATCGGCACCTTCGATGTGGGCCACCATCGCCAGCACACCGTCGGCGCGGCAGGCGGCAATGTCCTCACTGCTGCGGCAGAGTCGCGCCCGTCCGCCGGACGCATCGGCCAGCTGCTGCAGGATGCCGAGCTGCTGCCACATGATCTCCAGCGGCTGATACGGCTCCCCGGCGCGTGCCGGAATGGTGCGGGCGATGTACTCCTGCGGCGGCACAAAGATCGCAAACAGCCCCCCGCCCATTTCGCCCTGCTGAATGCGCGGAAAGTCGAGATGGCCCCGTTCAATACCCTGAAAAAACGCCTGCGCAGGCGCATCGCGATGATGCAGCCAGAGGTTGAGCAACAGATCGTTGTGACCGTCAAAAATCAGCATAAGCGTTCACCCAAAGAAACAGGCGACCATGCTAACCCCACCTGGCGGATTCATCAAACAGACGCACGCAGCGTGTTGTCACTTTTGCGCATCAGGTTGTCAGCATTGCGCGCGCGGCCCGCAGGGCGTGTCGGCAGACTGGTAAAAAAACAAAAGGAGATTCCTGTGCTGACTCAACCTGCTGATAAATATCGTGCCTCCCCGGTCGTGTCCCTGCCCGACCGCCAGTGGCCTTCGCGCCAGCTCACCCAGGCTCCGCGCTGGCTCTCTACCGATTTGCGTGATGGCAATCAGGCGCTGGCTGAACCGATGGATCGGGAGCGGAAGATGGCCTTCTGGGATCTGCTGCTGCGCTGCGGGTTCCGCGAGATTGAGGTCGCCTTTCCCTCGGCGTCGCAGACGGATTTCGATTTCGTCCGCGATCTGATTGAGCAGCAGCGCATCCCGGAGGAGGTGACGTTACAGGTGCTGACCCAGGCACGCGAGGATCTGATTGCCCGCACGTTTGTCGCGCTGCAGGGTGTGCCGCGCGCCATTGTGCATCTCTATAACGCCACCGCGCCGCTGTTTCGCGAGCGGGTGTTTAAACAGAGCAAAGCGGAAATCGTCGCGCTGGCGACGGCCGGTGCACGGCAGATCCGTGCGGAATGCGAGGCGCAGCCGGAGACCCAATGGACCTTTGAATATTCCCCGGAGACCTTCTGCTTTACCGAGCCGGCGTTTGTGCTGGAGATTTGCGAAGCGGTGGCCGATGTCTGGCAGCCTGACGCGCAGCGGCCGATGATCATTAACCTGCCCGCCACGGTGGAAGTGAATACGCCCAACGTCTATGCCGATCAGATTGAGTTTTTCTGCCGTCACTTCAGCCGCCGCGACGCCGTCTGCATCAGCGTGCATCCGCACAACGATCGCGGCACCGGCGTCGCCTGTGCCGAACTGGCGCTGCTGGCGGGCGCTGACCGGGTGGAGGGCTGCCTGTTTGGCAACGGCGAACGCACCGGCAATGTGGACCTGGTAACGCTGGCGCTGAATCTCTATACCCAGGGCGTGTCGCCGCAGCTCGATTTCAGCCAGATGCATGAGGTTATCGAGGTGGTGACCCGCTGCAACCAATTGCCGGTTCATCCGCGTCATCCCTATGCGGGCGAACTGGTCTTCACCGCCTTCTCCGGTTCTCATCAGGATGCAATTAAAAAAGGATTCGCCATCCGCGCCGAACGGCAGGAGAAAGAGTGGCAGATGCCCTACCTGCCGCTGGATCCTGCCGACATTGGCTGCAGCTATGAGGCGGTGATCCGCGTGAACAGTCAGTCGGGAAAAAGCGGTGCCGCCTGGCTGCTGGAGCAGAATCACGGGTTACAGATGCCGCGTGCGCTGCAGCAGGATTTCAGCCGCTGTGTTCAGCAGGAGACGGACCGGCACGGCGGCGAGATGACGCACTACGCGCTGTGGCAGCTCTTCTGCCGCCAGTATGGCGTGACACAGCCTGCGGTGGCCTTGCAGCGGGCAGACAGCCAGAGTGACAGCGGCGGACAGACGCAGATCAGCGCCAGCGTCGTGGTTCAGCAGCGCTCGCTGACATTGAGCGGTAGCGGAAACGGCTGGCTGTCGGCGGCGGTGAATGCCCTGCGCAGCGCGTTTGACCTGCAGCTGACCATTGAGGACTATCACGAGCATACGCTGGGACGGCGCAGCGACAGCCGTTCTGTAGCCTATATCAGCTGCGTGGATGCCCGTGGTGTACGGGCCTGGGGAGTGAGTATTGATAACGATACGGCCCGCGCCGCATTGCAGGCGCTGCTCAGCGCGGCAGGCCAGTTTCTGCAGGCGGAAAGTAGTCAGTGGGCGCAACGCCCAGCAGACGACGAAACATCGCACTAAACGCGCTGGGGCTTTCATAGCCCAGCTCCAGCGCCACCCGCAGCACGGAGTCGCCCTGCGCCAGTCGCGTCAGGGCGATTGCCAGGCGGGCACGACGCACCCAGTCGCTGAACTGCAGGCCGGTTTCGCGCATGAAATGACGGGCCAGCGTGCGGCCCGAAACGTTCATCTGAGCGCTGGCACGCTGCAGCGTCCAGCTTTCACCGGGCGTCTGCTGGATCTGTTCACACAGCGCCTGTAACCGCGGACTGTCGGGCGTCGGCAGCGCAAACGGCAGCACATCCATGCCCCGGATTTCATCCAGAATCAACTCCATCACCCGCTCGGCCCGGCTCCCGGCGCTGTAGTGCTCCGGCAGGCTCAGCGCCGTGACGATCAGCTCACGCAACAGCGGTGAGATCTGCACCACCTGACAACTGGCGGGCAGATCGGCGCGCGCCAGCGGATCGATAAACAGCGTACGCGCCGCCACGCTGCCGGTAATCTGCAGCGCATGGCGGGTAAACGCGGGCAGCCAGACGCCGCGACTCGGCGGCACTAACCAGCTGCCGAAATCCGTCTCGACCCGCACCACGCCGCTCAGCGTGTGGATCAGCTGCGCGCAGGCGTGATGATGCCAGGGTTCGCTGGCACCGTGCAGGTAGTCGTGCGCCAGCGGCACCAGCGGGCGCGTGCTGAAATCAAAATGCTGCTGACTCATTACGCCTTCAGGAAGCGGTAGATGACCGCCAGATCCTCTTCACCGTGTCCGGCGTCCACCGCCTGCTGCCAGAGCTGCGCGATATTCTCCAGCGCCGGTAATGGCGTCTCTGCCGCATCCAGCGCCAGGCGGGCATCTTTCAGCGCCCAGATCAGATGCATCTGCGGCGTGTAATCGTCGCTGGCGATCATTCCGAGCTTCATTTTTGCATACGGCGCGGCCAGCGGACCGCCCTCCAGCACCTGCCAGAGATCGTCGGTGGAAAAGCCGAACTGCTCAGCCAGCCGGGTACTTTCGGCCAGGCTCTGCATCATGCCGATCAGCCAGCTGTTGATGACCAGTTTCATGCGGGTGCTTTTGCCCGCTTCACCCAGCCATTTTGTTCCTTTACTGATGGCGGCAAACACCGTTTCTGCCGCCTGCGCCCTGCTTTGATCGCCGCTGGCCAGCACCAGAATCTGTGCATTTTCTGCTGGCGCTTTGGTGCCGGAGACCGGTGCATCGATCAGCAGCAGATCGGGACGCTTGTCCGCGAAAAAGGCGATCAGCGCGTCGGTTTTTTCCACGCCGATGGTGCCCATCTGGCACAGCGTCGCGCCCTGCTTAAAGGCCTCTATGGCCTGATGCAGCACCTGCTCAGTCGTATCGCCATCGGAGAGCATGGCGATCACCACATCCGCTTCACGCACCGCCTCTTCCGGCGAGTCAGCCAACTGTAAACCGGCCTCCAGCAGATCCTCGCCGCGGGCGCGGGTGCGGTTCCAGCCGTGTACGCGAAAGCCTTTTTTCAGCAGGTTGGCGGCAAATGCGTGCCCCATTGCGCCTAATCCCAGAACCGCCACTTCAGGTTGTTTCATGCTGACTCCCGTAAGTTTTTAGTCTGCATCCGACCACATCGGACGCCTTGTCACTGCAAAAGATGGATTCCAGCCTGGCGGTAAACAGAGAAAAAATCCAGCCCGAAACGGTGTACCCCGGCGCATCAAACCCTTACCATACGCGGCAATTGTTCCACCTGGTTCATTTACGCTTCTTTTTTCAGGCCTCTGATAATGAAAATACTCTCTCTGCGTCAGGCGACGCTGTTGATGTTGCCTGCCATTTTACCGCTGCCGCTGCTGGCGGCGGATAATGACAATACTCTGGTCGTGACGGCCGCCCCGCCGGAAACGGGCCTTAACGAACTCGATACGCCCGCCGCCCTGAGTGTGGTCAGCGGCGACGATATGCGTCAGGCGGCACCGCGCGTAAACCTGTCGGAAAACCTCAGCAGCGTGCCGGGTCTGCAGATCCAGAACAGACAGAACTACGCGCAGGACCTGCAGCTGTCGATGCGTGGCTTCGGCTCCCGCTCAACCTATGGCGTGCGCGGTCTGCGCATCTACGTGGATGGGATTCCGGCCACCATGCCGGATGGTCAGGCGCAGACCTCCAATATTGATATCGGCTCTGTCGATCATGTCGAAGTGCTGCGCGGCCCGTTTTCGGCGCTGTATGGCAACGCCTCGGGCGGCGTGATCAATGTCACCACCCAGCAGGGTCAGCAACCGACCACACTGGAAGCCAGCAGCTGGTACGGCAGTTACGGCAGCTGGCGCAACAGCGTCAAAGCCAGCGGTGCCACCGGTGACGGCAGCCACGCCGGGGATGTGAACTACACCGTCTCCGCCTCCCGCTTTACCACCCACGGCTATCGCGATCACAGCGAAGCGCAGAAGAACCTCGGCAACGCGCGGCTGGGTGTGCGGATCGATGATGTCAGCACCCTGACGCTGCTGTTTAACAGCGTTCACATCGACGCGCAGGATCCCGGTGGCTTAACCGAAGCGCAGTGGCGTGACAATCCGCGCCAGGTGGTCAGCAACGTCCCGCTCTACAACACCCGTAAAACGGTAGATCAGACGCAGGGCGGCCTGCGTTATCAGCGCCAGATGAGTGAAAACGATGACCTCAGCGTGATGCTCTATGCCGGGATGCGCGAAACCACTCAGTTCCAGTCGATCCCTGCCGCCGTTCAGCGCAACCCGGCCCATCCCGGTGGCGTAATCGCCCTGACCCGCCACTATCAGGGCGTCGATACCCGCTGGACCCATCGCGACACGCTGCTGTCGATCCCGGTGGCGGTGACCGGCGGCCTCGACTACGAAACCATGACCGAGCGCCGCAAAGGTTATGAGAACTTTACGGTCAGCAACGGCGTGACGCAGCTGGGCGAACAGGGCAATTTGCGCCGCAACGAACGCAACCTGATGTGGACGATCGATCCCTATCTGCAGAGCGCCTGGCAGCTGACCGATAAGCTGTCACTGGATGCAGGCGTGCGCTTCAGCACCGTTAACTTTGATTCAAATGACTTTTATGTCCGGCCCGGTAACGGCGACGACAGCGGCGATGCGCGCTATCACAAGTGGCTGCCTGCTGCTGCGCTGAAGTATGCCTTTGACCCCAGCTGGAACGCGTGGATCTCCGCTGGTCGCGGCTTCGAAACCCCGACCATCAATGAGCTTTCATACCGTTCAGATGGCGCGACGGGCCTGAATCTGGGGCTGAAACCGGCCACCAGCGACACGCTGGAGATCGGCAGCAAAAAACGCATCGGCAATGGCATTGTCAGCGCGGCGCTGTTCCAGACCGATACCCGTGATGAGATTGTTGCGGATACCAGCAGCGGCGGACGCACCACCTATAAAAATGCCGGTCAGACCCGTCGTCGCGGTCTGGAGCTAAGTCTGGATCAGCAGTTTGCCTGGGACTGGCGGCTGAAGATGGCCTATACCCTGCTGGATGCGCGCTATCGCAGCAACGCCTGTGGCAGCGAGAGCTGTGACGGCAACCGCATCCCTGGCATCGCCAGAAATATGGCATACGCCGGACTCGGCTATCTGCCGGAACAGGGCTTTTATGCAGGCAGCGAAGTGCGCTATCTGAGCCAGATCGCCGCTGAAGATCAGAATGCGGTGAATACCCCGTCCTACACCGTGGCGGCGGTAAACAGTGGCTATAAGTGGCTGGTAGATAACTGGACGCTGGATCTGTTTGGCCGGGTCGATAACCTGTTTGACCGGCGCTATGTGGGTTCAGTGATTGTGAATGAGAGCAATGGTCGCTACTTCGAATCGGCACCAGGCCGCAACTACAGCGTCGGTTTAACGCTGGGTTACGCCTTCCGCTAAACCATCCGGGCCACCGTTGCGGTGGCCCGGATCTTACCTTCACAGGCTTATCAGGCGCGTGATTTCAACTGCGCCAGGATGTCCTCACGGCTGCCGGTTTCACCCAGACGCGGGAAGATCAATTTCACGCTGTTGTTGTGGGTATCAAGGCAGCAATCCAATAAGGAGGACATTGAAACTCCCAACACAATACTGACATTATTTTGCAGATTGAATAAATGACCATATGGTTATCACAATAATACCTGGATAACACATCGTAAATATAAGGAGTCCGATAGATGCATGAAAAAAACCTCTTCAGGATTTAGCTTTAATTTGTCGCATTTATTTACGACGCGATTTATCCAATAATAAAAAATGACAAACACTAAATTAAATATTATTGCTGAAATAAAGCTATTAATGGAACCCATACTCTTGCCTGCCGCCCGATTATAAAGAACTTTTAAGGCAGCAAACGATGCAATGCAGCCAGGAGCTTCACTCACAGAATGGTAAAAACTTCAGAAGCTTATCCCTTCAATGCAGCAACAATTCCCGAAAGATCAGAGTGCATTCTCATAAAGAAACCAGACAAAATGACTTTTCGTTCAGGGGAAAAGCCATCATCCAGAAATGTTGATCATAAAAATATCGTCATACTGGCTATCGATTTGGCTAAATTGTTAAATGCTCTGTAATTTCACTGCGGAGAGCGAGGCATGTAGATAAGCAGATATAAAAAATTGTCTCCTGGCAAGATTCAGATATTATGCGCCAAATCTTTGTGATATCTAATTACTGTTTATAATATTTTTTGCGCAACGCATTAGGATTATTTAGTATCGTATTGATATTTTTTGAGGAGCGACTGTTATGGATAATAAGCTTCAAATTGCGATGTCTCCGGTACATCTTGCGGCAGTGATTTCCGATAAGTCAGTTACTGAGTCTGAGGGAATGAGCAACCGTCTTATGGGTGGTCTTGAGCTGCTCATGGGAAGTCTGGAATTGGCTGGTGCAACAGTATTGTGCATGGCCCCCGAACCCACCGGGCTAACAAAGGCAGCATGCGTTGTCGTTGGTGCCCACAGTATGGATAGCATTAATGCTGCAGCTAACCGGGTGCTGACTGGCCAAAATACCCGGACTGCCACCTACCAGACTGCTGTTGCTCTCGCAAAAAAATTTGGCGCAGACGATAAGGCCGCATGGAATATCGGTCTTGCCGTAGATGTAGGCGTTCCTGCTGCGTTTGGCCTTTCGGTTGGTGCCGCCCGGGTTGCTTACGTCCGGGCTGGAACGTTCAGAATTGCTGAGCATGAGGCTGTAAGCTCTGTCAGAGCTGGCGGCCACACCATTGCTAAGCACGTCGCAATTTCTGATAAGGATTTACTTGCCAGGTTAGCCCGCAGCCCAAATATGCAATCAGTATCATCATATTATTCAACTCAGATCGCAGAGAAGTCGGTCAGTTCAGCCCTGAAAGCAAACCGACTAAAGATCATTTACTGGGCGAACCGGGGAAATAAAACCAGTCCTCTTGAACTTGTATACCCTACCCGGGTTGCTGTGGGTTATGGGTTCAGGCAGGGTAATGCAACGAAAGAAACATGTTACGCTGTGCGTGTTGTACTGCTTAAGCAAACCTATAACGGAAAACCTTATTATGTTCTCTCGTCTTATCCGTGGATGGGGTAATAAACCTGAAAAACAGTATCCGGCGCTAACCGGTATGCTGAGAGTGTTTTTAAGCTGCCACCATGATGACTTCGGCAATACACTTGAGGAAATGCTTCAGAGCTATGTAACTCATCACATGCCTGTTCTGGAAGCGCGGAATGAAATAAGTATCCTGCTTCAGCATGAGAACGATGATGAATTGAATATCATCATGTCAGCAATTGCGGGCGATGAGTTTCGTCCGGCTCACTGGGGAGAAACATGGCGGAGTTTTTTGATAAGAGTGATGACTACCCTCAGCATTGAAAATAAGTCTTAACGACCGCTATCCGGAGGTCTTTAACCGGGCTGAAACCGGCCACAAGTGACACACTAACTGGCTGGCTTAGAGTTGTTAACCGGATGCTGAATTTACCCGTTCGGGTCGGTTACGCCTTTCGCTAAACCATCCGGGCCACCGTTGCGGTGGCCCGGTTCTGTACGCTTATCAGGCGCGTGATTTCAACTGCGCCAGGATTTCCTCACAGCTGCCGGTTTCACCCAGACGCGGGAAGATCAATTTCACGCTGTTGTTGTGGGTATCCATATTGAGATCGGTCATCGCATCCGTCGCCAGCGTGACGTTGTAACCCAGCTCATACGCCTGGCGCGCGGTCGACTCCACGCCAATGCTGGTCGCAATACCGCAGATTACCACCTGAGTAACGCCGCGCTGTTGCAGCTCATCGTGCAGCGCCGTGGCATGAAACGCACCCCAGGTTTTCTTGGTGATGGTGAGATCATTCTGCTGCGGGGTCATCGCCGGAACCAGCGTCGCCCAGTCGGCAGGGAATTCGCCGCTGTGACGCGCCTGCTCGTTACGGCCCGGTGCGCCACCCGCCACATTCACCAGCACGACCGGCAAATCGTGCGCGCGAAACGCCTCTGCCAGACTCGCACAGCGTTCGATCACCGGCTGCGGTTCATGAACCAGCGGCAGCGCCACAATACCGTGTTGCAGGTCGATAACAATCAGCGCAGTTTTTGCATCAAGTGTGGTTACAGCCATGTTGAATCCTCGGGTTTAATCGTCAGTGAGTCGTTGCAACAGAGGGAGAACGTCTGTCAGCTGCTGCTGTTCTGCCGGGCTGAGTCGCGCTTCAAGCGTCCGGACCAGCCAGTCATCGCGCATCGCGCGACTTGAGTTAATCACCGCGAGGCTCGATTCGGTGGGCAGATAGCGGGTTTTACGGCCATCGTGCGGATCAGGCTCGCCGGTCACCAGTTCTGCCGCCAGCAGCCCGGCCACGGTCGCGCCCATTGACTGAGTGCGGACGCCCTCGGCGGCGGCCAGTTGCGTGACCGTCATCGACCCATCACGCACCAGATGGCCCAGCACCGCGACCTGCGACCAGGTGAGTTCGCCAGGCGGTGCCGACTCGCGCAACCTGCGGCCCAGCTTGCCCACCAGCATGCGCAGCAGGGCAGCGGATTCAGTCAGATCGCTCATTACTCGTCTCCATCGATAAGCGAAAGTATAAAGATACGAAGGTAAACTGTGTAGTTTGCTGCAGTATCAATTTGTAACGTCCGGGCGTTGCAGGTAGTGAATCAGGCTGTGAAAACGCAGCGGCGTGCTGAGCGGGTTACGGTAGCTGTGCAGCACGTCGGCCCTGAACTGAAAGGCGTCTCCGGTAAGCAGACGTCGCCAGAGATCCCCGACGCCCAGCAGGAGTTCACCCTCGATCACCACCACCTGCTCGACGCAGCCTGCTTCATGCGGCGACGAGTGACTCTGCGCGCCCGCTGCCAGCTCCACCGCCAGCAGATCAAAGCGCAGTTGCGGATCGTAAGGCAGCAGCGATCGGACCGACATTTCGGCATTGGGCTGACTGAACCCTGAAGCTGTGCCGGAAGGCAGCGTGCTGCCGTCGATAAAAAACGAAAAGGGAACGTTGAAACCAGTGGCAATTTTCCACAGCGTCGCCACAGTGGGGCTCGACTCGCCGCGCTCGATCTGCCCCAGCATTGCTTTACTGACGCCGGTTCGCTCCGCCGTCAGCGTCAGGCTCCAGCCATTGGCCTGGCGCAACTGTCTGAGCGCGCCGCTCAGGTGTTGATGAAAATCCGCCATTTTTTCTCCTGAATTCAGGTCCTGATGAGGGACATTATGGCGATAGTGTAACACTTGTGCGTTATAGCGCATCATGCGACCATGTGCGCTATAACGCACAATTTCACTGAGAGTCCGATCATGACGAGAGCAGAACCGTCCCGTTTTACCCTGCCGATGCTGGTCTCCGGCTTCGTTGCCGTGCTGGTGGGCTACAGCAGCAGCGGCGCGATTATCTATCAGATGTTTCAGGCGGCTGGCGCCACACCTGCGCAGATTGGCGGATGGCTCTCGGTGCTGGGTCTCGCGCAGGGGATCGTCTCGCTGGGTCTGTCATTACGCTACCGCATGCCGGTACTGGCCGCCTGGTCCACGCCGGGTGCCGCGCTGCTGGCCACCAGTTTTCACGGCGTTTCGCTGAATGAGGCGGTGGGCGTCTTTGTTTTCGCCAACCTGCTGATTGTTGTGTGCGGCGTGACCGGCCTGTTTGCCCGGCTGATGAACCACATTCCCGCCTCGCTGGCGGCGGCGATGCTGGCGGGTATTCTGCTGCGCTTCGGGCTTCAGACTTTTGCCGATTTGCAGAGCAACTTTGTGCTGTGCGGCAGCATGTGTCTGGCCTGGCTGCTGGCCCGACGCTGGCTGGCCCGCTATGCCATTCTGGTGACACTACTGGTGGGGATTGTCGTCGCGCTGGCCCAGCACGCCATCCACTTTCCGCCGCAGTCGATTATGCTGGCGCTGCCGGAACCGGTTATGCCGCATTTTACCCTGACGACGCTGCTGGGAATTGGCGTGCCCTATTTCATGGTGACAATGGCGTCGCAGAATGCCCCCGGCATCGCGACGTTACACGCGCACGGCTACCGACCGCCGGTCTCGTCACTGATTAGCTGGACCGGCTTCACAGCCCTGCTGCTGTCGCCGTTTGGCGGTTTTTCAGTTTGCGTAGCGGCGATTTCGGCGGCGATCTGCATGAGCGATGAGGTTGACGCTAATCCTCAGCAGCGCTGGCGTGCGGCGGTGCTGGCCGGGGTGTTCTATCTGCTGGCGGGCGCGTCCGGTGCGCTGATCGCCGTGCTGTTCAGTGCCCTGCCTGCGGTGCTGATTGAGGCGCTGGCGGGTCTGGCACTGCTTGCCACGCTGGGCGGCAGCCTGCATCGCGCACTCGATGTGCCTGCCGAACGCGACAGCGCGCTGATCACGTTTCTGCTCACCGCGTCGGGCGTTTCTCTGATGGGTATTGGCCCTGCCTTCTGGGGACTGGTGGGCGGCGTGCTGGCTCACCTGCTGCTGCTGCGTAAAACCACCTGATTGCGTGATACCTGCTGAAATATCGGTTATTTTTCCACCCGCCGATGAAAAAAACACTGGATTTACCTCCTTTTCTGCCGTTTGATTTGTCATTGCCCCGCGTAAAATCAACCTAATCGTCGATAACACGCGATTTTCTGCCTCAGACAACGACCGATAAGGGCCCAACAGGTGGCAAAAACTATTCTGCGCAGCGGTAATTTAGATGCAGTTCTGGCGTTAGGTGAAAATGGCCAGCCGGTCTATGCCTCAGCACTGCAAATTCGTGAAACCCTGCGCCTGCGCCGTCAGGGCGCACTGGCAGATTGCCTGGCGATTCCCCAGGCCAATGAACGGGGCGATCGCCTCGACTGGTATGCCCC
This sequence comes from Pantoea sp. Lij88, assembly GCF_030062155.1. Taxonomy (NCBI): domain Bacteria; kingdom Pseudomonadati; phylum Pseudomonadota; class Gammaproteobacteria; order Enterobacterales; family Erwiniaceae; genus Pantoea; species Pantoea sp. Lij88. The sequence continues at coordinate 2,126,499 of NZ_CP118269.1, forward strand.
TTTTAGCGGTCGGGTGAAATCCTGGCTGGGCGCCAGCGATCATGAACGTCGCGCGGCGCTGCAACAGCTCACCGCCTGTCAGCAGGATATGCAGGAGCTCAGTACGCGCGCGCGCGCGGCAGAGAACCCGTCGATGCGCCTGTTTGGTGCCCTGCTGAGCAAAACGCTGCAATTCCCCGACCAGCAGTATGTCTATCTGGTTGATGGCAAACCGGTTATCACCTTCTGGGGCTTTGTCGATGCCCAGGCACGCAGTCGAGATGACGCGCTGGCCTGCCTGCGTGACACGCTGGAAGAGAACCTGCCGGCTACGCTGGTTGAACCGCTGCCTGAGCTGCCTGCTGCACCAGTGGTCGCTGAGCCAGTCGTTATTGCTGAGCCCGAACCTGAATCCACACCTGAACCCGAAGTTGTTGCAGAACTGCTGCCGGTTGCGGCATCCGCTGAACCACAGCCGGTCACGCCAGTGGCGGCCCGCCGCCGTTTCCGCGTCTGGTATCTGTTACCCCCCGTGGCGATTGCTGCTGCCGTGACGGTAGCCGTGCTGCTGCATAAACCGGAACCTGTGGTTACACCGGTTGCCACAACGAAGCCGGTAACTACCCCAGCGCCGGTATCCACCCCGGCACCCGCGGCGACTCAGGCACCGGTTGCGGCGACACAGTCTGCTGCACCGTCCGCTACGACACCTGCGGAGACAGCAACGACTGAGAAACAGCCCGAATCGCTGCCGCTGAAACCAGCCAGTGCTGGTACGACCGAAGCCGCGCCTGCCGCTTCATCTGCTACCCTTGCCAGTGTAGTAACGCCGCCGGTTCCGGCGAAAGCCGATGACCTGATCGTGACCCCGGACGCCGTGCGTGAAGGTCAGGTGCAGGTGATTGATGGCCGCTGGCGTGTCACTATCGACCAGATACAGACGCCAACCGGTAAACCGCCGGTGATGCGTTTCCAGTTTAAAAATGGCAAAGGCACCGTGCAGGTCGCCCAGGGCAATACCATCTGTAAAGCCGATGTCAGCGCCGCCATGACCAGTGCCGGTAACCTGGTGATTGAGAGCCGCTACACGGCGAAATGTCAGAACAATTCGCGCTACCGTATGCCACTGCTGGTCTGCCATGCGAGTATGGGCGCCGCCGTGTGTGAAGCACAGTATGCTGATGACCGGGTCTTCCCGATGACGATTAAGCGTGAGAGTAAATAACGATGCTGGCTCCCCTGATCGATGACAAACAAAAAATTTCGCTGATTGAAAACAGCGGTGTGCAGTTTCTGGATTTTGGCCTGCAACTCTCTGATACCCCGGCGCGCCGCCAGTTTGTGCGCCAGACTGCCAACGGCCCACTGTTACGCCTTAAGGTCGATGGCAACAGCGGCAAGTTCCTGCTCTACCCGGAAGATGGAGGTGCCGCTGAAGTGGTGCGCCCGGAGTCCGATATCGCCCTGGCGGATTCACTGACCCTGCTGTCGGCCTGCTGGCTGCCGTTGCCGATGCTGCGCTGCGCCAGCGGACGCCGTTTTATCGGCGGCCCTGAAAACTGGGCGCGTATGCGTCTGGTAGCCCTGCCCGCGCCCGATGCGGCGGGCAATACCCATCGCGTCAGCCTGGCCTTCGATACCCGCTGCGTGGCGGAGCAGGATGGCGGCGAACAGCTCGGCCTCAGCGCTGCCGATGCGCAGAATGGCGTGACCTTTGCGCTCGCCTGGCACAACTACGAGCTGGGTGAGTTTCTGGACCTGACCTGGGTGGACGGCTGGCTGCGCGAATCCTTTACCGATCGCGTTTCCGATCGCCGCGAACAGGCGATTAATCAGGCGCTGCGCGAGTTTGAGTATCAGGCGCACTACCTCAATCTGCTGGAGCTGCTGGGCGAACAGCTCGACCTCAGCGAAATCCATATTCAGGCCGCCACGCTGCAGACCCCGGCGGTCAACGTCGATATCATTCTGGATGTCGGCAACTCCCATACCTGCGGCGTGCTGGTGGAAGATCATCCGGAAGAGAGCAACGGCCTGAAGCAGACCTATGAGCTGCAACTGCGCGATCTCTCTGAGCCGCATCAGGTTTACAACGAGCTGTTTGATAGCCGTCTGGAGTTTGCCGAGACCCGTTTTGGCAAAGCCAACTTCTCGCTGGAGAGCGGTCGTGAGCAGGCCTTTATGTGGCCCTCTCTGACGCGCGTCGGACGCGAAGCGAGCCGTCTGGCCCTGCAGCGTGTGGGACTGGAAGGCAGCACCGGCCTCTCCAGCCCGCGCCGTTATCTGTGGGATGAAGCGCGCTATCAGCCAGGCTGGCGTTTTAATACCCCTGGCGATCAGGCTGAACCGCTGGCCTATGCCGCGCCCTTCACCACCCTGCTGAACGACGAAGGCCAGCCGCTCTCTACGCTGGCACCTGACGATCGTCTGCCGGTCTTCTCACCGCACTACAGCCGCAGTTCGCTGATGACCTTCATGCTGTGCGAGCTGCTGGCTCAGGCGCTGATGCAGATGAACAGTGCGGCACAGCGTCAGCGGATGCCGCAGAGCCACGCGCCGCGTCAGCTGCGCCATGTGATTCTGACGCTGCCGTCAGCGATGCCGAAGCCGGAGCGCGAAATTTTCCGCCGCCGGATGCAGGAAGCGCTGGCGCTGGTCTGGAAAGCGGAAGGCTGGCTGGCGGACGAAGATGACCTGTCACCTTCGCTGCCGCGCCAGAACCCGAAACCGCTGCCGGATGTGCAGATGGAGTGGGATGAAGCGACCTGTGGTCAGATGGTCTGGCTGTTTAACGAAACCCAGGTCAACTTTGCCGGTCGCGCCGAAGACTTTTTCAGCAGCATGGCCCGTCCGGATCGCCCGCGCGAGGCTGACGAACTGCCTGGCAAAAGCCTGCGTATCGCCTCGATTGATATCGGCGGCGGCACGACCGACCTCGCCATCACCCAGTATCGTCTGGATGATGGTCAGGGCAACAACGTCAAAATCACCCCGCGCCTGCTGTTCCGCGAAGGCTTTAAAGTGGCGGGCGACGACATCCTGCTGGATGTGATTCAGCTGTGGATTTTACCGGCGCTGCAGCAGCATCTGCAGAAAGCGGGTCTGACGCTGGCAGAACCGCTGATGAACAAGCTGTTTGGTCACGACAGCCGCATGGACGGTCAGGCGACACTGCGTCAGCAGGTCACCTTACAGCTGTTTATACCGCTGGCGCAGGCGGTGCTGGAGCGCTACGAAAACTGGGATCCGCTGGAGAGCCACGCAGAAATTAATGCCCTGTTTGGCGAGCTGGTCGATCAGCCACCCGGCGAGGCGGTGCTGGCGTTTGTTAATGGCGAGATTCAGCGCGAGCTGGGCGGCAACAGCCGCTTTGACCTGCTGCAGGTGCCGCTGGTCGTCAGTCTGGCGCAGCTGCATGGCGAATTTATGCAGCACCGCATGGCGATCATTCCGGCGCTGCGCTCAATGTGTGAAGTGGTGTCGCTCTATCAGTGTGACGTGCTGCTGCTGACCGGGCGTCCTTCGCGCTTCCCTGGCATTCAGGCGCTGGTGCGCCATCTGCAACCGCTGCCGGGCAGCCGGATTCTGTCGCTGGAAGGCTATCACACCAGCGACTGGTATCCGTTTAACAAGCATGGCCGCATCGACAACCCGAAATCCACGGCGGCGGTCGGCGCGATGCTCTGCCTGCTGGCGCTGGATCTGCGCCTCAGCAGCTTCTGGTTCCGCGCGGGCGACTTTGAACCCTACTCGACGATTCGCTACCTGGGCGTGCTCGATGAAAACCAGGCGCTGACGGACGAGAACCTCTGCTACAGCGAAATTGACCTCGACGATCCCGGCTATGTGCTGGATAAAAAGAGCAGTTTCCGTATTCGCGGCAACGTCTGCCTGGGTTTCCGTCAGCTCGATAACGATCGCTGGCCCGCCTCGCCGCTCTACAGCCTGACGCTGAACGACGCCACGCTGGCGCGTAAAGTGGCCGGTGAGAGCGTGCTGCGTATCCGTCTGGCCGTGAAAGCGGGTCCTGATGCGGCTGGCCCGGAAACCCTGGTGCTGAGCGATGCGCGCCTGGATGATGGCACCCGCGTGCCACTGGAGCAGTTAAGTCTGAAGCTGAATACCCTGTCGGCGACCGGCAATGCCAATGCGCAATACTGGATTGACAGCGGGAGCGTGTGTAAACGATGAAAGCTTTGAAACCCCGTCAGCCACAAACGCTGGCAAAACGTCTGAGCCTGTTGCAGGACGCACTGAATAACAGCCTGACGTGGATTGAGACCACCCGCGAACAGTCGCCACGTCTGGCGCTGGAAGCCGAAACCCTGACGCTGCAACTGCGCCAGGCGCGCGTGCAGGCGCAGGCACTGGCACAGCAGGTGGCACGACCGGTGACGCTGGCGCTGTTTGGTCAGTCACAGGCGGGCAAAGCCTGGCTGCTGAACGAAATGGTGGCCGATGCCCAGGGTCAGTTGGTGACCCGCATGGGCGATAAACAGCTGAGCTGGTTCCAGCATATCAATCCCGGCAACCTCGATTTTGCTACCGCGACCCGCTTCAGCCATCAGCGCGAGCCGCTGTCAGGCGAGTGGCCGGTTGAACTGACGCTGCTGAGCGAAGCGGAGATCGTGCGGCTGATGGTCGCCTGTGCCGGCGAGACCACGCCCGACACCGCCCAGATCGACAGCGCACTGCAGCGCCTGCAGCGTCATCGCCTTGCCACGCCGCTGGCCGGTCTGGAAGGTGATGCGCTGGTCACGCTCTGGTCCTGGAGCCGTCGCCGTCCGCACCACGATGTGCGGCTCGATCGTCACTTCTGGCCGCAGGCGGTTGAACTGGCGCCCTGGCTGAGTGTTGACGACCGGGTGCAGCTGTTTTCACTGCTGTGGTCGGGTCAGCCCGAACTGAATGAGATGCTGCGCAGCCTGCTGCATCTGCGTCACCAGCTGCGTAACAGCACCCGCGTGCTTGCCCCGCTGAGCCTGCTGACCGACGCGTCACTGCTGCCAGCTGAGCAGCTGATTGTGCCAGCCAGTGAACAGGATCTGCAGCAGCTGGTCGAAGTCTGCCCGCTGAACGGCAACCGCATCGGCAAAACGCAGAACGTCCCGCTGGGATTACTGGCGCTGCTGACGCTGGAAGTGCTGGTGCCGCTAAGCTCCACACCGCGTACCGCGCTTTATGATGATGCCGATATGCTGGAGCTGCCCGCGCCGGGCCAGTCCGCTGATACGGCCACTCAGGAAGATCGTCAGCGTCTGCAGCAGCAGGATCCACTGCGTGCGAAGCTGCTGGAACAGAAACGCGCCCTGCTGCCCGGCTTCTATGCCGCGCGTCAGGCAATTGACCTGCTGCTGGTCTGCACCGCAGCCAGCCACCGTCAGGATGCTGACCTCGCCAGCGAAACGCTGCGCGAATGGCAGCGTCAGCAGCCCGCTCAGGAATCGGCAGAGAAACCGCGCCTGATCTGGGCGATTACCCCGTTCGATGCCCGCCATCAGCAGGTCAATGTGGATGAAGCGGTGCAGCGTCAGATGGGACAACCTGGTCAGCACTGGGGATCGATGCTGGCACTGGATCGCGCAGGCGTCGATCGCATGGCGAGCTGGTTACTGGAAGAGATGCAGCCGGAAGCCCGCCGCGACATGCTGCTGGCTCAGCTGGCGCAGATTCAGCACACCGTGGTGGAGCGGCGTCTGCTGCCCTGGACCGAAGCGGGTGCCAGCCCGGAACAGGCGGCACGCAAACAGAACATCGCCGATACGCTGCTGAAGTGTTTACAGCATCGCACCGGCCTGCATGGCGAGCTGCTGGAGCGTCTGCAGCCGCCGCGTGAAGCGCTGCGTCAGCTGTGGCTTAATCAGTCGGCACTGCAGGGCAGCAAACCGGCCAACATTCAGGCTCCGGAAAATCAGTTCGGTATCGGGTTTGAATTCGACCTGTTCAGTGAAAGCCCGGCTGAAGCGCCGGTTCAGCCGCGTCAGAGCCTGCAGAGCGCCCAGCAGTTCCCGCGTCAGGTGCTGCTGCTGTGGCTGGATCATCTGCGTCAGCTGCCGGAAAACCGCAGCCTGCTGGCGTTGCTGAACGTGGATAAAGCGACGATGGAGTGGCTGGTTGAGGAGTTGATCACGGCCGGTTTCCGCACCGATATCGCGCAGAAACTGCAGCAGGCGCTGCATGAGCCGGATACACAGAGCGTCAGCCATGAATCCCGCGCCGATCGTCAGGTGACGCGCGCGATGACGGTGCTGGGGGATTTTGTGGCCTGGCTCGGCTTTTTACAGCGTCCTGAATCCGAACGTCCGCCCAGCCGTGTTAACCGGGGTCAGGTGATTTTCTCACGTCCTCCGGCGCCCAGCGTCAGCTTCAGTGCCGGTCAGCGTCTGACCAAACTCTCTGCGGCACCAGCTAACCACACCGCCTACTATATCTACGACTGGCTGGTGGGTCTGAACCAGGTGATCATTGAGAACAACGGTTACACCGGCGGCGGCGATCTGCCGCTGGCGGCCCGCGAAGCGCTGGTTGCGCTGCTCAAACCACTGCGCGCTTAATCGATGATCAGGCGCAGTTCGCCCCCCAGCGACTGCGCCGCCTCTTCCAGCAGCGCCAGCACCGGCGCTAAATCCGCCCCATGCGCAGCATAGTGCTGCAGCCAGACCGTGGCAGGCAGTGCCATCCCACCCGTCAGCCAGTCCCATAACGCATCCAGATTATGTCCGAAACTCTCAGGGCAGCCGCTCTGATCGGCAAACTGCTGATAAAACGCCGCGCGCGTGGTGAGCTGGCGCAGGTCAAAGGTCAGATTAAGCATGTTCAGGGCACCTGTCTGAAGCTGCGGTAGTGATCGGTAGAGAGAAACACCAGCCCGTCAGTGGAGTAAACCAAGCGGTCGGCGTCGCGATGACCACAGCGATAATTCACATCCGCTTCATACCACTGACGGCCCGCCCGCGAGGGCAGACGCTTTTCACGGTTGGTAAAACGATCGCCACCGATGGCTTTGCCAGGCAGCACGTCGCACAGGTTGCCTTTGGCCGGATTCCAGCCACGCTTACGCGCCTCACTTTTGGTGACGTAGTAATCCGGCAATTGCTGATGCTGCAGGACCCAGCGCGCCACGGTATGGGCATCGGTCAGGCTGGCGATATCTGCCTGAGCAGGAGCTGAAACGGTATTCAGCCAGGGTTTCAGGCCGTAGAAGCAGACCGCGAGGACGAGGAAAAGTCCAATCCAGAGTTTTTTTGACATGATGGCATCCGAGACAACAGGACGCAGATGATACCAGTTTTGCGCACAGAGAAAAGCGCGGGCCAGACATGCTGGCCCTGGCGAGGTTATGCTGCGTGCGATTCCCCGCTGTGACGACGCCATGCACCCGGCGCGACACCGTACTGACGTTTAAAGCTGCGGTTAAAAGATTGCTGGGAGTCAAAGCCTAACGAGATCGCCACATTGAGAATCGGCTCATCCGTGGTGGTCAGACGATCGGCTGATTTTTTCAGCTTCTTCACGCGAATGTATTCACCCAGTGGATAGCCGGTGTGCTCTTTGAACATGCGCTGCAGGTGCCACTTGGAGTAGCCCGCGCGCTCTGAAACGGTATCCAGATCCAGACGTGCTTCGATGTTGTTATCAATCCAGTCGATTAAATCGTGAATAAAGGCGTCACTCATCATTCCAGTCTCTCCTGTCGCCGTGGCGAAAAGTATTAGTATCAGTTGCAGTTACACTTAAGGGTGGCTGACTATGCCATTTAATGCAAGTTTTATTAGTACATTAAATGCCGCACTATTTGTGTGGTTTTTACTGATTTGTTCAGGTCTTCATCACCCCGCCCCAAACCGCACATAAAGTGTATCTGTTATTCTTGCAGTTGCCAGCCACGCAAGCCTACACTCACTGCGATTAATTGCAATCTTAAAAGTTGCAAATATTGGCCTGCAGGCCGTCTGTTTATATCTATCGCGGAATAACAACAATGATCACGAACCGGGTTCGTCAGGGTTTAACCCTCTTAGGGATGGTACTGCTCATCACTCAACTGAGCGGCTGCGACAAGGGTGTGGCGCAAAACGCCCCGCCACCACCGCCTGAAGTGAGTGCCGCACCCGTGCTGATCAAGCCGGTCAGTCAGTGGGACAATTTCAATGGCCGGGTTGAAGCGGTGCAGAGCGTGCAGCTGCGTCCGCGCGTCTCGGGCTACATCGACGCTGTTAACTATCGCGAAGGCGATGAAGTCAAAAAAGGTCAGGTGCTGTTTACCATTGATGACCGGAGTTACCGCGCGGCGCTGGAGCAGGCCAAAGCGGAACTGGCACGTGCGCGCAGTCAGGCCAGTCTGGCCCGCAGCGAATCGGGCCGCAGCGAGAAGCTGATTGGCACGCAGGCGATTTCCCGCGAGGCATGGGAACAGCGTCGCTCTGCCGCCAGTCAGGCGCAGGCGGATGTGCTGGCTGCAGAAGCCGCGGTCGATATGGCCCAGCTGAACCTCGATTTCACCCGCGTCACCGCGCCGATTGATGGCCGCGCCAGCCGGGCGATGATTACCGCCGGTAACCTGGTGACCGCCGGCGACAGCGCCAGTGTGCTGACCACGCTGGTATCGCAGCAGCAGATGTATGTCTATTTCGATGTCGATGAGAATACCTTCCTTAACTATCAGGCGATGGCGCGTCAGGGCCAGCAGCGTCATGCGCTGCCGGTGGAGATTGCGCTGGTCGGCGAACAGGGCTTCCCGCATCAGGGCAAAATCGACTTCCTGGATAACCAGCTGACCGCCAGCACTGGCACCATTCGGATGCGTGCCCTGCTCGACAATCAACAGCGTCAGTTCACGCCTGGCCTGTTTGCCCGTGTGCGTCTGCCAGGCAGCGCGCAGTTCGAGGCGGTGCTGATTGATGATAAAGCGGTATTAACCGACCAGGATCGCAAATATGTCTACGTGGTGGATGGCGAAGGCAAAGCACAGCGGCGCGATATCCAGCCCGGCGCGATGATAGATGGCCTGCGTATTGTTAAGTCGGGTCTGCAATCCGGTGACAGGGTGATCATCGCCGGTCTGCAAAAAGTATTTATGCCCGGCATGCCGGTCACTGCTCAGCAGGTCGCCATGCGTGCGGCAGCCGCTCAATAATTCGAGGCCGCTATGGACTTTTCCCGCTTTTTTATCGACCGGCCGATTTTTGCTGCGGTGCTGTCGATCCTGATTTTTGTCACCGGCGTGATTTCCATCCCGCTGCTGCCGATCAGTGAATATCCCGACGTGGTGCCACCCAGCGTGCAGGTACGCGCTGAGTATCCGGGCGCTAACCCGAAAGTGATTGCGGATTCCGTGGCGACGCCACTGGAAGAGGCGATCAACGGCGTCGAAAACATGATGTACATGAAGTCAGTGGCCGGTTCGGACGGCGTGCTGGTGACCACCGTCACCTTCCGTCCGGGCACCGATCCCGATCAGGCACAGGTTCAGGTACAGAACCGCGTGGCGCAGGCGGAAGCCCGTCTGCCGGAGGATGTGCGTCGCCTGGGGGTCACCACCCAGAAGATGTCGCCGACCCTGACGCTGGTCGTCCACATGTTCTCACCGAACAATACCTACGATTCGCTCTACCTGCGTAACTACGCCACGCTGAAGGTAAAAGACGAGCTGGCTCGTCTGCCGGGTGTCGGTCAGATCCAGATTTTCGGCGCAGGCGAATATGCGATGCGCGTCTGGCTTGATCCCAACAAAGTGGCGGCGCGTGGCCTGACCGCCTCTGACGTGGTGACGGCGATGCAGGAGCAGAACGTGCAGGTTTCTGCCGGTCAGCTGGGTGCCGAGCCGCTGAAGAAGCAGAGCGATTTTCTGCTGTCGATCAACACCCAGGGACGACTGGAGAGCGAGCAGGAGTTCGGCGATATCATCCTGAAAACCTCAGAAGATGGTTCGCTGGTGCGCCTGCGTGATGTGGCGCGGATTGAGATGGGTTCAGGCAGCTATGCCCTGCGCTCGCAGCTGAATAACAAAGATGCGGTCGGTATCGGTATCTTCCAGGCACCTGGTGCTAACGCCATCGATCTCTCCAATGCGGTGCGCGCCAAAATGGATGAGCTGGCCACCCGCTTCCCTGATGATGTGAAATGGGCCGCACCTTACGATCCAACGGTATTTGTTCGCGACTCGATTAAGGCCGTGGTTCAGACCCTGCTCGAAGCGGTGATCCTGGTGGTGCTGGTCGTGATTCTTTTCCTGCAGACCTGGCGCGCCTCGATCATTCCGCTGCTGGCGGTGCCGGTGTCAATTGTTGGTACCTTCAGCGTGCTCTATCTGCTCGGCTTCTCGCTGAACACTCTGAGCCTGTTCGGGCTGGTGCTGGCGATCGGTATCGTGGTGGATGACGCCATTGTGGTGGTGGAGAACGTCGAACGTAACATCGAGATGGGACTGTCACCGCGCGCTGCAGCGCATCAGGCGATGCGTGAGGTCTCCGGACCGATTATCGCCATTGCACTGGTGCTGTGTGCGGTGTTTGTGCCGATGGCGTTTCTGTCGGGTGTGACCGGGCAGTTCTACAAGCAGTTCGCCACCACTATCGCGATCTCCACGGTGATCTCGGCCATTAACTCGCTGACGCTCTCCCCCGCGCTGGCGGCGATGCTGCTGAAAGGTCATGACGCGCCGAAAGATCGGCTGACGCGGATCATTGATGCCCTGTTCGGCTGGCTGTTCCGTCCGTTTAACCGCTTCTTCCAGCGCAGTGCGCATGGCTATGAGTCGCTGGTTGGCCGCACGCTGCGTCGCCGTGGCGCGGTGTTTGGTGTCTATCTGCTGCTGCTGGCCGGTGCCGGATTTATGTTCCACACCGTCCCGGGTGGCTTTATCCCGACTCAGGATAAGCTCTATCTGATTGGCGGCGTGAAGATGCCGGAAGGCTCCTCACTGGCGCGCACCGATGAAGTGATTCGTAAGATGAGCGAAATCGGTATGCAGACCGAAGGCGTCGCCTATGCGGTGGCGTTCCCCGGCCTGAATGCGCTGCAGTTCACCAATACGCCGAACAGCGGCACGGTGTTCTTTGGTCTGAAGCCGTTTAATGAGCGCAAACATACGGCGGCGGAGATCAACGCTGAAATCAATGCGAAGATCGCGCAAATCCAGCAGGGCTTTGGCTTCTCGATTATGCCACCGCCGATTCTGGGGCTGGGTCAGGGCTCGGGCTATTCGCTCTATGTGCAGGACCGTGCCGGTCTGGGCTATGGCGCATTGCAGACGGCGATTAATACGCTGTCAGGCAGCATCATGCAGACGCCAGGCATGCACTTCCCTATCTCCTCCTATCAGGCCAACGTTCCGCAGCTTGATGTGAAGGTTGACCGGGATAAAGCCAAGGCACAAGGCGTGTCGCTGACCGCGCTGTTCAGCACGCTGCAGACCTATCTCGGCTCGTCGTATGTGAATGACTTTAACCGGTTTGGCCGCACCTGGCGGGTGATGGCGCAGGCGGATGGGGATTTCCGCGACAGCGTCGAAGATATTGCTAACCTGCGTACCCGTAACGATCGCGGTGAGATGGTGCCGATTGGCAGCATGGTGAACATCACTACCACCTATGGTCCCGACCCGGTGATTCGCTATAACGGCTATCCGGCAGCGGATTTGATTGGCGATGCCGATCCGCGCGTGCTCTCTTCGGCGCAGGCGATGAGCCAGCTGGAAGCGATGTCCGGTCATCTGTTGCCGAACGGCATGAACATCGAGTGGACGGATCTGAGCTATCAGCAGTCAACCCAGGGCAATACCGCGCTGATTGTCTTCCCGATGGCGGTTCTGCTCGCGTTCCTGGTGCTGGCCGCGCTGTATGAAAGCTGGACGCTGCCGCTGGCGGTGATCCTGATTGTGCCAATGACGATGCTCTCTGCGCTGTTTGGCGTCTGGCTGACCGGCGGTGACAATAACGTCTTCGTGCAGGTCGGACTGGTCGTGCTGATGGGGCTGGCCTGTAAGAACGCGATTCTTATCGTCGAGTTCGCCCGTGAGCTGGAGATTCAGGGCAAAGGGATTGTGGAAGCGGCGCTGGAAGCGTGTCGCCTGCGTCTGCGCCCGATTGTGATGACCTCCATCGCCTTTATCGCCGGTACCATACCGTTGATTCTGGGTGAAGGCGCGGGTGCAGAAGTGCGCGGCGTAACCGGTATTACGGTCTTCTCCGGTATGCTTGGCGTGACGCTGTTCGGCCTGTTCCTGACGCCGGTGTTCTATGTTGCCCTGCGCAAGCTGGTGACGCGCCGGTCAGGAAATGCGGAGTCAGTGACCGCGTAAACCGTAAACGTTAACAGGGGCGATCATGTGATCGCCCCTTTTTTTGTCTGATAACTAACCCCGCCGCCATTCTGATTGCGGACAGATAATCAGGTGCGAATCTCAATCCGGGCTTTTCGTCCCAGCTGCGCCAGCGCCAGTTCCACTTTTTCAACTTTCGATGAGTGCTCAACATCCAGCAGTCGATCAACCTGTGGGCCATTCACGCCCAGCTGGCGTGCCAGATCGACTTTACGTGTGCCGGTTTCAATCATTGCGTTATAAAGTGCCGTTTTCATCGCCACCAACACAGGGACGGAGACAATGTATTCACCTTCCAGCGGTTTACTGGCGATCGGAATCGGACGACAGGTATCCATCTCAAGAGAGATAGCCGTCACCAGTCCATCTTCGGCTTCTGACAGTGCTTCCTCAGCGGTGGCGCCGACGGAATGCAGTAACGGCAAATCACGACACGAGACCTCATAGGTATCGGTTTTGGCGTCATGAGTTAAGCTGACGGCATAATTAAACACAGGTTTACCTCTCTGATCGGTCTCACAGGCCTGGATCCTTTGTAAAATTTTCTGCGCGTATCTTAGTTCTTATCGTGGTTCAAAAATGATGACCAAAGTCAGAAAGATAGGTAATGAGTCATGGCGGATTTGAGGCAGGGCGTTACTGATCTGCAGGCATAAAAAAAGCCGCACATCAGCGGCTTTTTTTGCAGAGTTCTTCACTCTCTTCGGGTTCAGGTTCCGGTATGGCGGTGCAGTTGCTGGTATCGCGTTTCTTCAGCTCGTTAAGCGCGTCTGCCACGGTGCGTTTTGCCAGCACATCCAGCGACGCCTGCTCGGCTTCATCGGCTATCGATTTGAAGTACCAGCAGAGGTTGGCACTGACCAGACAGCGCGGCGCTACGTCAGGGCGTGCGGCCCAGATCTTTTTGTCTTCGATCACTGAGACATAGATATCCCGCAGGGTGATATCCGCCGCAGGACGGCCCAGATGAATCGAACCGGTTCGGCCCAGCGTAGAGACGATAATGCCGTCACGGGTCAGCGGGACCATTAATTTTCGAATGAAACTGGGATTCGCTTCAAGCCCGTAGGCCAGAATCGCGCTGGTAGAGCGTTTACCCATTTGCTCCGCCATCGCTACGCTCAGAACCATTTGCAAAGCTGTCGGGAAGCGGTAATCAAGCATTTCTTTATCCTGAGTTGCGGTGGATCTTATTGTTTTATTGCCGCATAAGTGAACAATCAATGAGCAATAAATATAACAAACACTGTTGCTTTTTTGAAGCAAACCGGCAGCGACAAGGCACGTATTCACCAAAGGCGGAGGCCCGATAGCACAAGGTGCTCAGCCTGCTAACTGCCCTCACACTGCGTAACAGGAGGCGTACCGTTATACCGTGGTGGCCGCTGTTGGCGGTAATCGCTGTTTTAACGCCATAACCAGTACCACGTTAAAGATTGCTAAGGCGCAAAGCAACCACAGCGTCGCCGGGGCGCCCATCCTTTCAAACACATATCCACCAATAAGCGGTGTCAGTGCCTGTCCCATTAGTGCCGGGCGGGCCATTTTACCCACCACAATTGCGTATGACTCTGGTTTGACCATCGCCAGCGGTAAAGTTCCGCGCACGATGGCACGTAAGCCATTTCCTGCGCCATACAGCACCATGCTCAGCAACGCCATCTGCGGAAAAAGAGCCAGCAATAGCAGGCCCAGCGCGACCAGCCCGACGGAGAAAAAGGTGGTACGAATCGGATGACTGCGTTTAAAGACGATATCGACGATACGGGCACCCACCTGACACGGGCCCATGACGGCGCTGATTGCCAGCGCCGAAGTCAGCGTATGGCCTGTGGCCTGCAACAGGGCGATAAGCTGCACGGAAATCGCCGTCATGATCACCGACGCCAGGGTAAAGATGGCACACAGCAGCCAGAACAGCGCAGGTTCGATCTCTGCCGTGGCAGGCTGCTTAATCCTTTGTTTAACAGGCCGCCTGGTGTGACTTGCTGGTAAGGCAAACAGATACGCGGGCAGCACGCAGACCACCATCATTGCGGCAATAATCAGTGACGCATCCCGCCAGCCGAATCCGTGAATTAACAGTGCCGTTCCGGGCCAGACCAGCGTGGTGCAAAAGCCCGATATCAGCGTAATACTGGTGATCGCGGAACGCGCCTGACCGCCATAGCACGTGCCGAGCGTGGCAAACAGGGCATCATAAAGCCCCATCGCCATCCCAATGCCGATGATCACCCAGGCGAACAGAAACAGCGGCAGCGAGTAGCTGTACGCCATCATCACCAGCCCCACCGCCATCACAACGCCACTCAGCGCCAGCAGCAGGCGGCCACCGGTTCGGGCGATAATCCTGCCCGCCAGCGGTGACAACAGGCCAGACACCAGAATCCCGGTTGAGAGCGCGCCATAAATCCATTGCTGTGACCAGCCTGTCTCAGCCGCAATCGGATTCGCCATCACCGCCATCAGATAGAACGATCCGCCCCATGACAGGATCTGTATCCAGCCCAGGATGAAAATGGCGGCAATGCCGGGTTTGTTGTTGTGATTCACAGACGATCTCTTCATTAGCAGGCGAACCGTTTTTATAACATGTTCTGCGATAAGCCAAAATGCGTGGCGCTCTTTTCGCTGGATGACCCGGCAGACCGCACGTTTTTAGCGGAACGACTAAAAGTATGTTGTAACTATGTGGTGCTTGCATCCTCGCCGGGCTTCTGCCACATTGTGGACGTTGTAACTATGGAGGCACAATATGACGCGCTACGACTTAGTGGCTGATATGCATCAGTGTGTAAACGACCTGGAACAGGCGCTGGGCGAGTTGCGTCAGCAGATTGAGGCGCAGCCTTTGCTGATCGCCCGCGTCTTCAGCCTGCCGCCGGTGGTGAAAGGCCGCGAACATGAAGCGATTACTCAGATTGCCGTTGAGCAGCATCTCGGCGAGAGCGCATTGAAGATGGCACTCGACCACTACTGCCGCCTGTTTATGCAGCATCAGTCCGAACAGCTCAGCACCAAGGCTGCCGTTCGCTTACCAGGCGCGCTCTGTATTGAATGCGATGCGCAGCGGGAAGCGGAGATCGGCTCGCTGGTCGACCTCATCAACCAGCTGAAAGCCCGGCTGGAGCAGCTGATCACGGTGGACTCGGGCCTGCCGAGCGAAGCGCGTTTTGAGTTCGTCCACCAGCATTTACGCGGCCTGATTACCCTGAATGCCTATCGCACGATCACCCTGCTCAGCGCTCCGGACAGCCTGCGTTTCGGCTGGGCTAACAAGCACATCATTAAAAATCTCAAGCGCGAAGAGGTGATCGCTCAGCTGGAAAAAAGCCTGAAGTCGGGACGTGCAAAGGCACCCTGGTCACGCGAACAGTGGGCGGAAAAAGTGCAGGAGGAGCTGGCAAGCGTGCGCGCCCTGCCCGCCTCGGCACGGCTGAAAATCAAGCGTCCGGTGAAAGTCCAGCCGGTGGCTCGCGTCTGGCGCGCGGATGAACAAAAGCAGACCCAGCTGGCCTGCCCTTCGCCGATTCTGGTGATCTGTCGCGATCGCACTCAGGTTCCGGTGCTGGGCGAATTGCTTAATTACGATGCCGATAACATCACGCATCGTCATAAACCCGCCGCTGAACCGCTGAATCTGCTGATACCCCGACTGCATCTGTGGGTCGATTGCCCCCTCTGAATAAAAAAGGCCAGCATGCGCTGGCCTCTGACTCATCTTAAACCTTACGACTTCATGCTGCCGACCATCTCTTCCGGACGGACCCAGGCATCAAACTCTTCTTCAGTGAGATAACCCAGTTTCAGCGCCGAGCCTTTCAGCGTCAGCCCCTCTTTATGTGCCTTCTTGGCAATTTCTGCCGCTTTGTCATAGCCAATATGGGTATTCAGCGCCGTCACCAGCATCAGCGATTCGTTGAGCAGTTGATCGATGCGCTCGCGCACCGGCTCAATACCAACCGCACAGTGGTGATTAAAGCTGTCCATGCCATCCGCCAGCAGGCGAATCGATTGCAGGAAGTTATGGATCACCATCGGACGGAAGACGTTCAGCTCAAAGTTACCGGACGCGCCGCCCATATTGATCGCCACGTCATTACCCATCACCTGGCAGCAGAGCATCGTCATCGCTTCGCACTGGGTTGGATTCACTTTGCCCGGCATGATGGAGCTGCCTGGTTCATTTTCCGGGATAGCGATTTCACCGATGCCGCAGCGCGGGCCGGACGAGAGCCAGCGCACGTCGTTCGCGATCTTCATCAGTGATGCGGCCAGCCCTTTCAGCGCGCCATGCGCATGCACCAGCGCATCACAGGTGGCCAGCGCCTCAAATTTGTTGGGCGCGGTGACAAACGGCTGCTGTGTGAGATCGGCCAGCGCCTTCGCTACGCGCACCGCATATTCCGGATGCGTGTTCAGGCCGGTGCCCACCGCGGTTCCGCCCAGCGCCAGCTCGGCCACGTGCGGAATGCTCTGTTCGATATGCTTCAGGTTGTGCTCCAGCATCGCCACCCAGCCGGAAATCTCCTGGCCCAGCGTCAGCGGCGTCGCATCCTGCAGGTGAGTACGGCCAATTTTGACGATATCTTTAAAGGCCTCAGACTTCTGGCTCAGCGTCTTTTTCAGTACCTGGATCTGTGGGATCAGCTGTTCGCGCAGGGCGATGACGGCGGCAACGTGCATCGCCGTGGGGAAGACATCGTTCGAACTCTGACTCTTGTTGACATCATCGTTGGGATGGACCAGGCGCGACATGCCGCGCTCTCCGCCGAGGATTTCACTCGCGCGGTTCGCCAGCACTTCATTCATGTTCATGTTGGTCTGGGTGCCGGAGCCGGTCTGCCAGATCGCCAGCGGGAATTCATCTGCATGTTTGTCCGCCAGCACCTCATCCGCCGCGCTGACAATCGCATCGGCTCGGTCAGCGGGCAGCAGTCCCAGATCGCGGTTCACGCTGGCCGCAGCGCGCTTGGTCAGCGCCAGCGCATGCACCAGCGCGGTCGGCATTTTTTCGGTTGAGATACGGAAGTGTTCCAGTGAGCGCTGCGTCTGCGCGCCCCACAGTTTGTCTGCCGGTACGTCAATGGGGCCCATTGAATCTTTCTCAATGCGGTTGCCTGCCATGAATACGTCTCCTTCACCTTGTTTTTAAAAGAATGACCGCCAGGGTCGTTGCATTCAGCTGTCGGGCGGTCAGGATAGTAATACACAATAATTTAACATTATCAGAGCTTAGCGTCCTTTTGCGCTGGATATGTATTTTTACTGGCAGTTTCTGCTTTAATAGCCGCAATAATTTCCCGTGATAAAGGGTTATACGATGCAAAAAATGAACAATTCGCTGCAAAATTACGCGTGGGGCAGCAAAACTGCGTTGACTGAGCTTTATGGGATTGCGAATCCGGAGGGAGTGCCAATGGCGGAACTCTGGATGGGCGCACATCCGAAAAGCCCTTCCACCGTGATGGATCAGGGCAGCGAGCGTTCTTTGCGCGAGGTGATTGATGCCGCGCCTGCTGCCATGCTGGGCGATCCAGTCGCGCAGCGTTTTGGTGAACTTCCCTTCCTGTTCAAAGTGTTGTGTGCCGATCAGCCGCTGTCGATTCAGGTACATCCCAGCAAACGCGCCGCTGAAGTGGGTTTTGCCCGTGAGAATGCCGCCGGTATTCCGTTAAGTGCAGCAGAGCGCAACTATAAAGATGCCAACCACAAGCCGGAGCTGGTCTATGCGCTGACCGCCTTCCAGGCGATGAATGGCTTTCGCACGCTGACGCAGATGGTTTCACTGCTGGAGCCGGTCGCGGGTGCACACCCGCAGATTGCCCATTTTCTGCAGCACCCCAATCAGGAGACGCTGGCCGCGCTGTTCTCTACACTGCTGTCACTGGAGGGCGAGCCGAAATCGCTGGCGCTGGGCGTACTGAAATCCGCGCTTGATGTGCAACAGGGCGAACCGTGGGAAACCATCCGCATGATTGCGGCTGAATATCCAGACGATAGCGGTCTGTTTTCACCGCTGCTGCTGAATGTGATCACCCTGCAACCCGGTGAAGCGATGTTCCTCTACGCGGAAACCCCGCACGCCTATCTGAAAGGCGTGGCGCTGGAGGTGATGGCAAATTCCGATAACGTGTTGCGGGCCGGGCTGACCCCGAAATATATCGATATCGCCGAGCTGATGGCTAACCTGAAGTTTGATGAAAAGCCTGCCAGTGCGCTGCTGACCGAACCTGAGCAACAGGGCAATGCGCTGCGCTTCCCGATTCCGGTCGAAGACTTTGCCTTTGCCATTCATAGCCTGAACGCCGAACCGCAGTCGCTGGCCCAGCAGAGCGCCGCCCTGCTGTTCTGTATCGAAGGCCAGGCGGTGATCGCCAAAGGCGAGCAGCAGGTGACGCTGAAACCTGGCGAATCCTGCTTTATTGCGGCCAGCGAATCACCGGTCACTGTCGCCGGTACGGGCCGGCTGGCGCGGGTATTTAACGACTTAGGGTGAAGCGGCTGACGGAATGCCTGTTAACTGCTATTATTTCAACCTATTAGCTTTTAAACGCCTGCGGGCGTTTTTCTTCGGTCGCTGGGGCAAACCCGCGGCATAAGCGGACTCAAGGATAAGGACGAATCAGCAATGAAAAAGACCAATGTTGCCGTAGGTGTGATCATCGCACTGGGCGTTGTCTGGACGGGCGCGGCATGGTTCACCGGCAAGCAGATTGAAAGCCACAGGGACCAGCTGATGCAGAACGCCAATGCACAGCTGAATGCTTATGCCCCTAACAGCCGACTGAAGATCAGCTATCAGGACTATCAGCGCGGCGTGTTCAGCAGCAAAGTGAATCTGGTGGTTCAGGCTAACTCGCAGACGGAAGATAATCCGCTGCTGAAGCCGGGTCAGAGCATCATCCTGAACGAGACCATCGATCATGGTCCTTTCCCGTTTGCCCAGCTGAAGCATTTCAATCTGATCCCGAGCATGGCGTCGGTGCATACCGAACTGGCTAACACCGATGCGGTGAAGAAGCTGTTTGAGCTGACCGGCAACAAGTCGCTGATTAATGCAGATACCCGCATCGGCTACAGCGGTGCCACCGATACGGCGCTGCGCATCCTGCCTGTGGATTATCAGAATGCGCAAACCGGTGAACGTCTGGCCACCAATGGCGGCACCTTCAACGTCAGCGCAGATAATAAAGGCGATAAAGTGTCGCTGGACAGTGACGTTGATAGCCTCGCGCTGACCAGTAAAAATGAGATGGGCCAGCCGGTCCTCTTCACCATCAATGGTCTGAAGCTGAGCGGTAACACGCACCTCAGCCCGGAAGGCGTGCGTATCGGCGACCAGTCAGTGAATATTGAGAAGGTTAACGCCAGCATCAATGGTCAGGACGCGCTGACGCTGAATAAGATGAAAGGCACCTCCTCTTTCGATAACAGCGCCGGTAAAATTGGCGGCGATATCGACTACAAGGTTGAAGGCGTTCAGCTGCAGAAGCAGGACTTTGGTCAGGCCGCGCTGAAGATGAAGCTCTCCCAGTTTGACGCGCAGGCGGTGAAAGCCTTCTCCGATCGTTACAACGCGCAGATGCAGGAACTCCTGAGCCAGCCAGGCGTCGCGGAAGACCCTATCCGCTATCAGGCGGGCGTGCATCAGATTCTGGTGAGCAACCTGCCAATGCTGCTGAAAGGCTCGCCATCCATCAGCATCGCCCCGCTGAGCTGGAAGAATGATAAAGGTGAAAGCACCTTTAATCTGACCGCCAGCTTCAACGATCCGTCTGCCGTAACCGGCGAACCCCAGACTCTCAGCGCCATGGTTGATCGGGTTCTGAAGAGCCTGGACAGCAAGCTGGTCATCAATATGCCGATGGCGACAGAAACGATGCATAAAGTGGGTCTGGCTGAAGGTTATCAGGCCAACGATGCGCAGAAGCTGGCGGATCAGCAGGTGAAAGGTCTGGCGGCGATGGGTCAGATGTTCCGCCTGACTCAGCAGCAGGATAACAACATCGTTACCAGCCTGCAGTACACCAACGGTCAGGTGAACATGAACGGCGACAAGATGACGCTGGAGCAGTTCCTGTCCCGCTACATGCTGGGTATGCCGACCAGCGAAGGCATGCCGCAGTAAACGCTGTCTTCCCGTGAAGGCGACCTCCGGGTCGCCTTTTTTATGCCTGACAGCCGCCGAAATGCGTTTGCGCGCCGGTTATGGGTAATTAAGCAGCATCCGGCGCGGCTGTTGCGCAAATAGCTGGCGCTGTTGCGCAAGATATTTTTATAATGCTCTGCACTTCACCGACAACTGAGCGAGTGCGCCATGATCGATTCTAAAATTCCTCTGACTGATATTCACCGCCACCTTGATGGCAACATTCGTGCACAAACCATTCTCGATTTAGGTCGCCAGTTTAACCTTACCCTGCCCGCCACCACGCTTGAGACGCTGCTTCCGCATGTGCAGGTCGGCGAGAACGAACCTGACCTGGTCAGCTTCCTGCAGAAGCTGGACTGGGGTGTGAAAGTGCTGGGCGATCTGGATGCCTGCCGTCGCATTGCGCAGGAGAATGTCGAAGATGCCGCGCGCGCGGGCATTCACTATGCTGAACTGCGTTTTTCCCCTGGCTATATGGCGATGACCCACAACCTGCCGATTGCCGGTGTGGTTGAAGCGGTGATCGATGGCGTACGCGCAGGTCGTCAGCAGCACAATATCGACGTGCGTCTGATTGGTATTATGAGCCGTACGTTTGGCGAAGATGCCTGTCTGAGTGAGCTGGAAGGTCTGCTTGCTCATCGCGATCACATCACTGCGGTCGATCTGGCGGGTGATGAGCTGGGCTTCCCGGGCAGCGAGTTCCTGAGCCACTTTACTCAGGCACGCGATGCCGGTTTCCGCGTTACCGTGCATGCGGGCGAAGCGGCCGGACCCGAAAGTATCTGGCAGGCAATTCGCGAGCTGGGCGCTGAGCGTATCGGTCACGGCGTGAAAGCGATTGAAGATGGCGCACTGATGGATTTCCTGGCGGAACACCGGATTGGTGTTGAATCATGCCTGACCTCTAACATCCAGACCAGCACCGTGCCATCACTGGCGCAGCATCCGCTGAAGACCTTCCTGGAGCATGGCATTCTGGCGACCATTAACACCGATGACCCGGCGGTTCAGGGCATTGAGCTGGCGCATGAGTATCAGCACGCCGCACCGGCTGCCGGTCTGAGCGCAGCGCAGATGCGTCAGGCGCAGGAGAATGGACTGACGATTGCCTTCCTCAGCGAGGCTGAGAAAGCGGCTATCCGCGCCCGCGTGCAGTAATCTGCTCGTTGCAGCCATAAAAAACGGGCCGGATATCCGGCCCGTTTTAATGTAAGGAAATGCTCAAGGACAGGTGGCTTTAAGACCGAGATTACACAGGGAACGGGGTCAGATCGGAAAGACGCAAAAGCCGCCATCCCTGGCATGCTCGGCCCGCGCCGTCCTGCCGCGGGACGCTTTCCTCTTCTGACCCCGTTCCCTGAATGTTGAGCAAATTTATTGCTGTAGTACTTACCCGCTTTTGAGCTTGTCAGTCATCTGCCCGAAGTATTAAATGACCATTATTACACTCACCCATTAAACGCGCTTCAGCGACAGCGTCTGGCGTTTCTCGGCGGACTGCAGACCCAGCTCGATCAACTCCATCACCTGAATCGCCTCTTCCGCCGTCACCGGATTGTTACCACGTCCGGCAATCGCGTCGCGGATGCCCGCATAGTAGGCAGGATAGTTGCCTGGCTGCGTCAGCTGTGTGGTTTCGGTCAGTGAATCACCCTCAACCAGCGTCAGCGTGCCGTCGCGCATGTCATAACCCCAGTCCTCCTGCGGCGGGAAATCGCCCGACTTCAGGCGATCTTCCTGCGGATCCAGACCATATTTGACGTAACTGCCGCGCGTGCCGTGGACGGTGTAACGGGCAGATTCCGCCGCCACCAGCATGCTGGCATGCAGCACGACGCGGCGCTGCGGATAAGTCAGCGTGGCGTGGAAGTAGTCGGTGGTCTGCGCGCCCGGACGCATCTCGGCCAGATCGACATTGATGGCGACCGGCGGGCCAAACAGCTGCAGCGCCTGGTCCAGCAGATGCGGCCCCAGGTCATACCAGATTCCGCTGCCTGCGCCCTTCATTTCACGCCAGCGATTACGCACTTCCAGACGGAAGCGGTCAAAGTGCGATTCGAAGTAGCGCACTTCTCCCAGCGAGCCCGCCTCCAGCAGGGATTTCAGCGTCAGGAAATCACTGTCCCAGCGGCGGTTATGGAACACCGACAGCAGCAGCCCTTTGGCTTTCGCCAGCGCATCCAGCTCACGCGCCTGTGACAACGTCACGGTAAACGGCTTATCGACCACGACATGTTTACCGGCGTTCAGCGCCGCTTTAGCCAGCGGGAAGTGGGTGTCATTAGGGGTGGGAATGACAATCAGTTGCAGCGTAGGATCGTCCAGCAGCGCCTGAGGATCGGCCACCACCTTAACGGCAGGCCAGTCGGCGTGGACTTTGCTGGCATCGCTACTGGAAATGGCTGCCAGCTCGACATCCGGCGTCCCTGCAATCAGCGGGGCGTGAAACGTTTTACTGGCAAAACCGTAGCCGATCAAACCAACACGTAATTTATCGCTCATTTGGATTCCTCTTAGAGCCTGACTGGTCAGGCCCATCATTGATAACCTGATTGATTTAAGACTATTAACCAGGTGAGGACAAGAAGGAATCCCCCGAAAAAACTAAGAGATAGCACTCCGGGCCAGGGGCCAGGCCGTCTGTGCCGCCAGGCTGTCGTGCGCGTCCTGATTACGGCGGCGGAAGTCGCTGGGACTGACACCGACACGCTTACGGAATACCCGTGAGAAATAGAGCTGGTCGTCGTAACCCACTTCACGCCCTACCGAGGCGATCGGTTCCTGGGTGGTCTGCAGCAGCAGTTTGGCGCGGATAACCCGCTGATCTTCACGCCAGCGCAGCAGGTTGACACCCATCTGCTCGCGGAACAGGTGCGCCAGCCGCGACGGTGACAGGCAGACGTGGCGCGCCACCTCTTCAATCTTGACCTCGCTGGCGAGATGATTGGTCACATACTGGCAGGCTTCAATCACGCGCGGATCGCGGATGAGTTGATGACTGCGCGGATCTTCTTCAACGGCACGCAGCAGCAGCCGTTCCAGCAGGTTCATCGCCAGCTCTTCCGCAAATCGGCGGCCCGAATTGTGGGTCTGTTCGATGCTGGCAAACAGGCGGTCGAATTCACCGCGCAGCGATTCCGGCAGCAGCAGACGTCCCACACCCTCCTGCTCATCCTGCCAGCGCAGCCAGTCATGCCAGTAGGCGCGCGGACGGAAATAGACCCAGCGGTGGAACCACTGCGGGCTGTCCGGCGCACGGCCATAGTAGTGGGCGGTTTTTGGCTGAAACAGCAGCATTTCGCCCGGTTCGCAGTCGAACGCCCGCTCGCCGTCGAACACCCGACCTTTGCCTTTAATGGTGAGATTCAGAATGTAACCTTTCATGCCGTGCGGGCGGTCGATAAAGAAATCGAGCGGGCCATCAGCGGTGATGGGCGTCAGCCCTGCCACCAGCCAGGCATTAAATGAATAGCCCGGCAACAGGGGGTTTTGCTGCTCGGCCGGTAATTCGCGGTGATACATAGCGTCCTCACTCAGTCTGTTATTGTTCGGATAGCCCGCAGAGGCTTCTGCCTCTGCGGGCCAACGACTCGTTCAATCAGGCTTTTTTCTGTTTGTAACGGTCAAAAATCACCGCAGCTAACAGTATCAGACCGCGCACCACATACTGTGAGAATGGCGAGATATTCAATAAATTCATCGCATTCTCTACCGTGCCGAGGATTAATACCCCTGCCACCACGTAAGAAATTTTGCCGATGCCACCTTTCAGCGACACGCCACCCAGTACGCAGGCAGAAATCACCACCAGCTCATAGCCGATGGAGGTCATTGGCTGTCCGCTGGTCATACGTGACGCCAGGATGATGCCCGCCGCCGCTGAAACCAGACCGGAAAGAATGAAGATGATGATGCGGGTACGCACCACCGGCACACCGGCCAGGCGCGCCGCCTCTTCATTGCCACCAATCGCCAGCGTATTCCGGCCAAACGTCGTTTTGTTGAGCAGGAAGCCGAAGATCAGCATGGTCGCCAGGGTCAGCCAGATTGGCGCCGGTACGCCAAGCCAGTTGGCAAAGCCGAGTTCAAAGAAGCGCTCATCTTCGATCCCGACCGCTTTACCGTCAGAGAAGATATAAGCCAGGCCGCGCACGATCTGCATCGTCGCCAGCGTGGTGATCAACGCATTGATCTTGAGCCGGGCGATTACAAAGCCGTTGATAAAGCCGGTGATCATACCGAGCACCAGACCGGCAGCGACGCCAATCCACAGGCTTTCGGTCATGTTGATCACCACGGCGGTGACGACACCGGCACAGGCGATAACCGAGGCGACCGACAGGTCGAAATCACCGGAGGCCAGACAGAACAGCATGCCGCAGGCGACCATGCCGGACATCGACATCGCCAGCCCTAAGCCTTTCATATTGATAAACGAGCCGAAGTTCGGCACAAAAATCGCACAGACAATAAACAGCAGTGCAAATACCACCAGCATGCCGAAGTTGTCCCAGATGCGACCTAACTGCAGGCCGCCGCGTGAAGCGGGCTGCGGCGTATTTGAGGTCGTGGATGAAGCCATGATGATCTCCTGTCAGGCCACGGCGGCCGCTTGAGTGGTTTTGGGCATCGCCAGGCTCAGCGTCTGCTGCTCCGTAGCGTCGTCGTGCAGCAGTTCACCGGCAATGGCACCTTCACGCATCACAACGATGCGGTCAGCCAGGCCCATCACTTCCGGTAAATCGCTTGAGGCGAACAGCACCGCAATGCCCCGGTTCGCCAGCTGATAAATCAGGTTATAAATTTCATGTTTGGCACCGACATCGATGCCGCGCGTGGGCTCATCCAGCAGGATCACTTTCATATCTTCGGAGAGCCAGCGTCCCAGAATCGCCTTCTGCTGGTTACCGCCGGAGAGGTTCATGATCAGCTGATCGGCGCTGGGCGTTTTGATGTTCAGCGAGCGGATATGGCTGTCGGCATTCTTGTGTTCCCAGCCATTTTTAATCAGGCAACCAGCCGTAAGATTGTGACGACGGGCGCTGATGTTGATGTTGTCGCGCACCGAGTGCACCGGAATAATTCCCTCGGCTTTACGGTCTTCCGGGCAGAGCATGATGCCCGCGCGGATGGCGTCGATAGGCTCCCGCAGCGGCAGCGGTTTACCGTCCAGGATCACCTGACCGCCGCGCAGACGCGTGCCGCCAAACAGGCCTTTCAGCAGCTCACTGCGTCCGGCACCGACCAGGCCAAACAGTCCGACGATTTCACCGGCATGGACTTTCAGCGAAATGGGCGTACGCACGCCCTTCGCTTCGACCTTGTCCAGCTCCAGCCGCACGTCCCCTTTGGGACGCGGTGAGTAGCCATAGATATCACCCAGGTTACGTCCCACCATCGCCTGCACCAGATCGTCGTGATGGGTGTTCGCCATATCAGTAAACGTCCGCACGTAGCGGCCATCTTTAAACACGGTGATGGCATCGCTGAGGGCGAAGATCTCTTCCATGCGGTGGGAAACGTAGAGCACCACCCGGCCCTCCTCGCGGAGCTGGCGGATGACGCGGAACAGGTTGTCGATTTCACGTGCTGACAGTGAGCTGGTTGGCTCATCAAAGGCGATAATGCGCGCGTTGCGCGCCAGCGCTTTGGCAATTTCTACCATCTGCCACTGCCCCAGCGACAGATATTTCAGTGGCATATCGGGATCGATATCCATGCCGAGATTTTTCAGCTGCACGCCCGCTTCAAAACGCATCAGCTTACGGTTAACCAGCCCATGCTTGTGCGGGATCTGGCCGAGATAGATGTTCTCCGCCACGCTCATTTCCGGCACCAGATGCAGTTCCTGGTAAATAATGGCGACGCCCGCGTCCAGCGCATCCGTGGTGCGCTGAAAACTCATCGGCTTGCCTTTAATGCGAATCTCACCGCCGCTCGGCTGATAACTGCCGCTGAGTATTTTTAACAGCGTCGATTTGCCTGCGCCGTTCTCGCCCATCAGAGCATGGACTTCACCGCCACGGCAGTCGAAAGAGATATCCTGCAACGCTTTCACGCCAGGGAAGGTTTTACTGATGCCATGAAACGACAGAAATGCTGAATCAGTGTTCATGTTAATCCTCACTCTTTCGCGCCACCGGCCGGGTATGGCGGGCGACGCGAAATGGGCTATTAAGGATGCCGGGCTGCGGACAGCCCGACAGGCTCAGAGTTACATCAGTCCTTTTTTCGCCAGTTCAGTTTTGAAGTTGTCACGGGTGATCAGCACCACATCAGTAACTTCGGTGAATTTCGGTGGCTCTTCACCTTTGCTGACCCAGTTGTAGAGCATCTGGCTGCTTTTGTAGCCGTGGATATCCGGGCTTGGCAGCAGCGAACCGTAGAAGCCGGTCGCCTTGTCTTTCGACAGTTCACTGATGGCATCAACGCCGTTGATGCCGATGCCGATGACGTCAGCCGCTTTAAAGCCCTGACCTTCGGTGGCACGCACGCCGCCCAGCACGGTGTTGTCGTTCATGCCGACAATCAGCCAGTGTTTAACTTCAGGATGCTGAACCAGCAGAGAGTTACCGGCGTCAAACGCGCCAGGGATGTCGTTAGATTTGGTTGGCACCTGGTAGATCTGCGCTGCCGGGAAGCCAGCGGCTTTGATCGCGTCCATTGAGCCGCCGGTACGACGACGGGCGGTGTCGAGTTCGTTCGCGGTAATCGCCATCACGCCGGTGGTTTTTACATCCCAGCCGCGTTTCTGCATCTCTTTATAGAGTTCCTGACCCTGACGCTCACCGATTTTGGTGGCGGCCATCATTACCAATGGCACGGTGTCCATCGGTTTGCCTTTCGCGGTGACGAACTGGTCATCCACTGCGATGACTTTCAGACCGTAGCCACGCGCTTTCGCCATGATGGCAGAGCCGAGTTTCGGATCGGGGGTACAGATGACAAAACCTTTTGCGCCGTTGGCCGCCAGGCTGTCGATGGCATTCAGGGTTTTTTCACCATCCGGCACGGCAATTTTGATGACATCGAAGCCAAGATCTTTGCCCGCTTTATCGGCGAATTTCCATTCAGTCTGGAACCAGGGTTCTTCTGGTTGCTTGACTAAAAAACCCAGCTTCATGGTCTCGGCGATAGCGGATTGTGACATAACCGCTGCCAGGCCGATGGCCGCGAATGCTTTAGTGAATTTATGCATGATGCTCTCCGGTACCAGGTTATTTTTCGCTGCTAATAACGAATCGGTGTAAACGCTACCAGTTTGTTTTGTTTTGTGGGTACAGCCATAAATCAGTGCGTTAGGCTGGCATGTGCTGACAGACTGTCCAGACGCTGGGCTAGTTTTAGCGGTATTAGCGAAGAAAAATGTAGAGCGGTATCACACATTAAAATCACGACAAAATGATCCATATATTCAGCAAATTTAACCGGACCTTAACTTTTGCAATGGATCACAAAATCACTGCCGATGACAGAAAAGTGCATATTGTCAGCCAGCGATGACTAACTGATTTGGCGCGCCGAACCCAGGATACAGGAGTTAACTAACTACAGGAGATTCCGATGCGTGCTGGAGCCATCACCCTTGGGCTGGACTTTGGTAGTGATTCGGTGCGTGCGCTGGCCGTGGATTGTCATAGCGGCAAAGAGCTGCAGAGTGCGGTGTTCAGCTATCCGCGCTGGCAACAGGGCTTATACAGCGATCCGCACACTAACCGTTTTCGTCACCATCCACAGGATTACATCGACGCAATGGAGCAGGCACTGCTCGGCGTTCTGAATGCACTGAGTGAAGATCAGCGCAACGCCGTGGTCGGCATTGGCGTTGACAGCACCGGCTCGACCCCGGCGCCGATAGACCGCGACGGCAACGTGCTGGCACTGCGTCCGGAGTTCGCCGAAAACCCCAACGCGATGTTCGTATTGTGGAAAGATCACACGGCGATAGAAGAAGCAGAAGAGATCAATCAGCTGTGTCACAGCGGCCGCTTCCAGGATTACAGCCGCTATATCGGCGGCATTTACTCCTCGGAGTGGTTCTGGGCGAAGATTCTGCACGTGTCGCGCGAAGATGCGGCCGTGCGTGAGGCTGCGGTCTCCTGGGTCGAACTGTGCGACTGGGTGCCTGCTCTGTTAAGCGGCACCACCGCGCCAGACAAGCTGCGTCGTGGCCGATGTGCCGCCGGACATAAAGCGCTATGGCACGGCGACTGGAACGGCCTGCCCGATGTCGGTTTCCTTAATGCGCTCGACCCGCTGTTAACGCAGCAGCTCGACTCACCGCTGTTTACGGAGACCTGGACCGCCGATCTGCCGGTCGGCACGCTCAGCCCGGAATGGGCGCAGCGTCTGGGCCTGACGCAGACCGTCACGCTCTCCGGTGGCGCGTTTGACTGCCATATGGGCGCAGTCGGTGGCGGCGCCAAACCTTATACCCTGGTGAAAGTGATCGGCACGTCCACCTGCGACATCCTGATTGCTGACGCAGAAAAGGTTGGCGATCGCGATATTAAAGGCATCTGTGGTCAGGTCGATGGCAGCGTCGTGCCCGGTGCTATCGGACTGGAGGCGGGTCAGTCTGCCTTTGGTGATATCTACGCCTGGTTCAGCCGCTTACTGGGCTGGCCATTGCAGCTGGCGGCGCAGCAGCATCCGGAACTGAAGCCTCAGCTGGCTGAGATGCAAAAGAGTCTGATTAAGGATCTGACCGAAGCCTGGGCTGCTAATCCGCAGCTCGACCATCTGCCGGTGGTGCTGGACTGGTTTAACGGTCGCCGCACACCCAACGCCAATCAGCGGCTGAAAGGGGTGATTACCGACCTGAATCTGGGCACCGATGCGCCCGCGCTGTTTGGTGGACTGGTCGCGGCAACCGCGTTTGGCGCGCGCGCCATTATGGAGTGCTTCGAGCAGCAGCAGATCCCGGTCCAGAGCATTCTGACCCTCGGCGGTATCGCGCGGAAATCCCCGGCGATTATGCAGGCCTGTTGCGATGTGATGAACCGGCCACTGGATATTGTCGCCTCTGACGAGTGCTGTGCGCTGGGTGCAGCCATTTTCGCCGCCGTCGCCGCCGGTGTTCACGCCAGCGTCCCGGATGCACAGCAGGTCATGGCCAGTCCGATTGCCGTGACGCTGCAGCCCGATCCGGCGCGCGTCGCCCGCTATCAACAACTTTATCAACGCTATCAACAATGGTGCGTGACGGCTGAACCGCAATACGCCGCCCACCCCGCTTCCGCTAAGTAAGGAGTCTTATGGAACAGTCAAACAGTTACAGCGTGTGGTTTGTCATCGGCACGCAGCACCTCTACGGGCCGGAGACGTTACGCCAGGTTGAACAGAATGCACGTCAGGTCGTCGAGGGGTTGAATCAGGCCGGTTTACCCGTGCGTCTGGAGCTGAGACCGCTGGTGAAGTCACCGGATGAAGCGCTGGCCCTGTGCCGCGACGCTAACTATGACAAGCAGTGCGTCGGGATTATTACCTGGCTGCACACTTTCTCTCCCGCCAGGATGTGGATCGGCGGCCTGAGCGTGCTGAATAAACCGCTGCTGCAATTCCACACCCAGTTCAATGCAGAGATCCCGTGGGACAGCATGGACATGGACTTTATGAACCTGAACCAGACCGCACACGGCGGCCGCGAGTTCGGTTTCATTGGCGCACGTATGGGCCTGCAACACAGCGTGGTGACCGGTCACTGGAAAGACAGCGCCAGCCAGCAGCGTCTCGGTAACTGGATGCGTGCGGCCCTGGCAAAACAGGCCAGCCAGCAGCTGAGAGTCGCCCGTTTTGGCGATAACATGCGTGAAGTGGCCGTGACTGAAGGCGATAAAGTCGCCGCACAGATTCAGTTCGGTTATTCCGTAAATGGCTGGGGCGTTGGCGATCTGGTTGAGGTGATCAATGGCGTCAGCGATGGCGACGTGAATGCGCTGATCGACGAGTACGAAAGCCTCTATCGCTTTACCGATGTTGCCGCTTCTGGCGGTGAAAAGCGTCAGAACGTGCTGGATGCTGCGCGCATCGAACTCGGTCTGAAGCGTTTTCTGGAAGCAGAAGGCTGCCATGCCTTTACCACCAACTTCCAGACACTGCACGGCATGACGCAGTTACCGGGTCTGGCGGTACAGCGTCTGATGGGTCAGGGTTATGGGTTCGCTGGTGAAGGTGACTGGAAAACGGCTGCGCTGCTGCGCATTTTCAAAGTGCTGGCAGGCGATCGCAAAGGTGGAACCTCATTTATGGAGGATTACACCTATCACTTCTCACCAGGCAACGATCTGGTGCTTGGCTCACACATGCTGGAAGTCTGCCCGTCGATTGCCATTGAAGAGAAACCTTTAATCGATGTGCAGTTCCTGGGCATTGGTGATAAAGCCGATCCGGCACGCATGATTTTCTCCACGCCAGCCGGTCGCGCGGTTAACGCCAGCGTGATCGATATGGGTGATCGTTTCCGTCTGCTGGTTAACGTGGTGGATGCTATCGAACAGCCGAAACCGCTGCCGAAGTTACCGGTTGCACGCGCGCTGTGGAAAGCACAGCCTTCACTCGCAACGGCCTCCGAAGCGTGGATTCTGGGCGGTGGCGCGCACCATACGGTGTTCAGTCAGGCGCTGACGCTGGAGGATATGTATCTGTACGGTGAGATGAACGACATCGAAGTGCTGGTGATTGATGAGCACACCACCTTGCCAGCGTTTAAAGATGCGCTGCGCTGGAATGAAGCGTATTACCGGTTGAAACGTTAATTAGCGATCATTGGCGCCTTAGGACTCTTTAAAAGATAGTTTCAGGGAAGGTAAGGCGCCGTTTGGTAGAGAATCAGTGCAATTCAGTCGGAAATGGCGGGCGTTGCGTAAAGACGCCGTAAATACATCCCTGTAGGCTCTGCCGCCGGACTACTCGCCTCATCCCTGAGGCTCGCCCGCAAGCGGGCCAACGCTCCGCGTTGTTCAAAAACGCTCCCGGCGTTTTTGTCCATGCGGCGGACGCTTTACTCCACTGCCCGCCATCCCCTCCTTCCTCACAATTCCGCACGTATTTCTGACAGCAATGATCAAGCCCAGCCGGGAAGGAATGGTATGCCTGAAGAGCAAAGCGTCCGCGCCAGGGATGGCGCGGCCGATCCGCATGGATGCGGGAATCCTTTGCTATCAGGCATACCTTTCCTGACCTTGCACCTGAATCCCATAGCGATTGTTTTCCCGGTAAGACATAAGAGCACCGGTCTCTTTGCTAAAACTCAATTCTTTCATCAACTTGCACTTTCTCCCACAAGCCTGTATTGCTACATACCTGATAAAACAAAGGTAGCCAGCGCCATGCAAATTGCCGATCTGAACCAGCAGCCCGACTACGCGCCGCAAACCGCACAACTGCTGCATGCTGAATGGTCACATCTCCCCGCATGGTCGCATCAGCCCACCATCCTTGAGCGCTTAAAACAGCGGAACCAGACAGCCTCGGCGGAATTTACTTTTGTTGCCACGCCGGATGGCGAAACGGTTATCGCGACCTGCAGCGTCATCCGTTATGAACTGGACGACATCGCGGCAAGGGAATACTGGATAGGTGAAGTGGTTACAGACAAAAAATTCCGGGGCCAGGGCGTGGCAAAAGCCTTGATCCAGCGGGCAATAGCGCGAGCAAGACAACAGCAGATTGGCGAACTCTGGCTCTATACCCCCGATCAACAGGCATACTATCAGCGTTCAGGATGGCAGGCGGTGGAACAGCGGCACATAGCGGGTGAAGACGTTACAGTAATGGTGCTGCCTCTGGCGCAGTAAAAAGCGGCTCCTGAGAGCCGCTTTTATCCAGAATACTCAATACTCAGGTAGGTATGCGTTTAACCGGTGCGTTCTGCTGACGATCCCAGATTACCGTCAGTAACCGCTGCAGCGCGATAAACGCAAACAGCAGAATCCCGATAGCGATCTTGGTCCACCACGAACTCAGCGTACCGTCAAAGTTAATCCAGGTCTGAATCAGACCCTGAATCAACACACCAAACAGCGTGCCCAGCACCGTTCCGACACCGCCCGACAACAACGTGCCGCCAATCACCACCGACGCGATCGCATCCAGCTCTACACCCAGCCCGGCCAGCGCATAACCTGCCGAGGTGTAAATAGAGAACACAATGCCAGCCAGCGTCGCCAGCGTGGTGGAAAGCATATAAATCTTAATGGTGGTGGCACGGGTTGAAACGCCCATCAGCTGCGCCGACGTCATATTGCCGCCGATGGCGTAAACGCGGTTACCAAAGCGCGTACGGTGCGCCAGAATAATCCCGCCAAACACCACCACCAGCATAATCACTGCCAGCAGACTGAGACGCCCTCCGCCCGGGACTTTCCACGCCAGACTGGACAGCATGGTGTAAAACGGATGATCGATGGGAATCGAGTTCTCAGACACCAGATAACTGCAGCCGCGCAGGAAAAACATCCCCGCCAGCGTAATGATAAAGGCCGGGATCTTCAGCGCATCGATCAGCCAGCCCATCATGGCACCGAACAGCGCGCCCATGGAGAGAATCAGCGCAAACGCCAGCAACGGATCGACATGGAAATCGCCAATTGCGCGCGCCAGAAACACGCCGGTAAAGGCAATCACCGCGCCGACCGACAGATCGATACCGCCCGATAAAATCACAAAGGTCATGCCGACGGCGATAATGCCCAGGAAGGCGTTATCGGTCAGGATATTGCAGATCACCCGGGTGGAGGCGAAGCCCGGAAACTGACTCAGACAGAACAGGTAACCCGCCACAAACACCAGTAAGGTGATCATCAGCGGAAGATGACGTTTAATCATGTCGGGCGTCTCCGTTTCAACATCGCAATAAACCGCGGTGACTGCAGTAACAGCACACACATCACCACCACCGCTTTCACCACCTGATTCAGCTCAGGCGGGAAGCCGGAAAGCAGAATCCCGGTATTCATCGACTGGATAATCAGTGCGCCAATCAGCGACAACACCAGATTAAAACGGCCCCCCATCAGCGATGCACCACCGATGACCACGGCGAGAATCGCATCCAGCTCCAGCCATAGACCGGCGTTATTGGCATCCGCACCGCGAATATCAGCTGCGACAATCAGACCCGCAACAGCAGCACAGACACCACTGATCGCGTAAGTGGACATCACCACCAGCCAGCCGGTCACACCCGCATTGCGGGCAGCGCGCAGGTTAATCCCCACCGCTTCGATAAACAGACCCAGCGCGGTCTTGCGCGTCAGCAGCCAGACGGCCAGCGCCACGACTAGCGTGATCCAGACCGGCACCGGCAACATCCACAGCGAGCCGTTACCAAACCAGCCAAGACTGTCACTGTCGAACGTCACAATCTGTCCCTGGGTAATCAGCTGAGCGATACCGCGCCCGGCGACCATCAGAATCAGCGTGGCAACAAACGGCTGAATACGCAGCAGCGCCACCAGCACCCCATTCCACACACCACAGGCTAAACCGGTTCCCAGCGTGCAGAGAATAATAAACGGCACACCGTGGCCAGCGACGGTCAGTGTCGCAGCCGTCGCGCCCGCGATTGCCATCACCGCACCCACGGAAAGATCGATACCGCCGGTGGCGATCACCAGCGTCATCCCAATCGCCAGCAGGGCAACCGGCGCCGCACGGTTAAGAATATCGATCGGACTGCCAAACAGACGGCCATCCTGCAGATGCACCGCAAAAAAGTTATTGGCCACCAGACTGTCGATCAACAGCACCAGCAACAGCGCGGCGATTTGCGGCATCCCTGGCGGCAGTTTCAGCTTACGACGTGGCGTTTTTTCAGATGTCATAGGAGACTCAAGCATGTTTTGCCCCTCCGTCCGCGATAGCATTCACGATCGACGCCACCGAAAGCTGCTCCAGCGGAATTTCTGCCACCTGCTTCAGATCGCGCATGATCAACACCCGATCGGCATAACCGACCAGCTCTTCGAGTTCAGAGGAGATCACCAGCAGCGCCAGACCATCGGCGCACAGGGATTCAATTAAACGGATAATCTCGGCGTGCGCGCCCACATCGATACCGCGCGTCGGCTCGTCGAGGATTAAAAACTGTGGTTTGGTCACCAGCCAGCGCGACAGCAACACCTTCTGCTGATTGCCGCCCGATAACAGCTCCACCGGCTGCCCGGCGTGCGGCGTGCGAATGCCCAGACTCTTAATAAAACGGTCGGCAATCGCCTGCTGCTCACGCTTCTTAATCGGCCGTAACCAGCCGCGCTGCGCCTGCAAGGCCAGAATAATATTTTCGCGGACTGAGGCCGCGCCGATAATCCCGTCCGTCTTACGATCTTCCGGGCAAAAGCCCATGCCAAGCTGTGAGGCTTTCGCCGGGTTAGTAATCTTCTGCACTTTCCCTTTGATCTTCGCAGTTCCACGATCGGCACGTCGAATACCAAACAACACCTCGGCGGTTTCGGTGCGCCCTGAACCCAGCAGA
Source organism: Pantoea sp. Lij88 (assembly GCF_030062155.1). Classification (NCBI taxonomy): domain Bacteria; kingdom Pseudomonadati; phylum Pseudomonadota; class Gammaproteobacteria; order Enterobacterales; family Erwiniaceae; genus Pantoea; species Pantoea sp. Lij88. The sequence continues at coordinate 2,161,434 of NZ_CP118269.1, forward strand.
CCGGCCAGGCCGACGACTTCACCGGGACGAACCGACAGATTAAAGGGTTCGATAGTCCCCTTCCTGCCGTAATCTTCAAACGACACCACCGGCTGATTACTGCGCAGCGTGCTGCCCTGACGCTGCAACGCCGTCTCCAGCAGTTCACGCCCCAGCATCAGCTTAATCAGTTCAATCTGCGGCAGCGTGGCGGTATCGCGGGTCGCGATAAACTGCCCGTTACGCAGCACGGTAATCCGGTCAGTAATTCGGTACACCTGGTCGAGGAAGTGGGTCACAAAAATCAGGCTCATCCCTTTGGCTTTTAACTGCGCCATCAGGGTAAACAACATTTCGACTTCACTGGCATCCAGACTGGCGGTCGGCTCATCGAGGATCAACACCTGGGCCGAGAGATCGACCGCGCGGCAGATGGCGATAATCTGCTGCATCGCGACTGAGTAGTGGCCCAGCGGGCGCGTCACATCGAGGGAAAAACCGTAATTCCGCATCAGCGCATCGGCATCGCGCACCATTTTCCGACGATCGATCATGCCAAACCGGCGCGGCTCACGGCCAATATAAAGGTTATCCGCCACCGACATGTTCGGCAGCATATTCACTTCCTGATAAACGGTGCCGATGCCCATCTCCTGCGCCTGCGCCGTATTATGCGGCGTAATCGGTTCACCATTCAGGGTGATCGTGCCGGCATCACGGCTGTAAACACCGGTCAGCACTTTGATCAGGGTGGATTTGCCCGCGCCGTTCTCGCCCAGCAGCGCCATGATCTCCCCTTTGCGGATATCAAAGGAAACATTGCTCAGCGCTTTAACGCCGGGAAAACCTTTGCTGACGCCGCTGATGGATAACAGCGGTGTTTCATTTTGCGTGGTCATTCTGCTCACTCCGCCTTACGTCATGAAAAACCGCCCCGTAGGGCGGTCTGCGGCTGGTCTGTGGCGGGTCTGTGAATCAGTAACCCATACCATTTTTCTTATCCAGCTCCTTCTGCGCGTCGGCAGGCAGGAACAGCTTCGACTCGGTCTTGATCACTTTTGGCGGCAGCGTGCCATCTTTCCTGAATTTTTCCAGCGCATCAAACGCCGGGCCAGCCATGTTCGGCGTCAGCTCAACGTTGGCGTTCGCCTCACCCGCCAGCATCGCTTTGTAGATATCCGGCACACCATCAATCGAGCCGGTCAGAATATCTTTGCCGGGTTTCAGGCCCGCTTCTTTAATTGCCTGGATGGCACCGATCGCCATGTCATCGTTATGCGCGTACACCATGCAGATGTTTTTGCCGTTGTTCTCGGCCTTGATAAAGCTCTCCATCACCTCTTTACCCTTACTGCGAGTGAAGTCACCAGACTGCGAGCGGATCACTTTAATGTTTGGATGGTTACTGATCGCTTCGGCAAAGCCTTTCTTACGATCGATCGCCACGCTGGCACCCACGGTGCCCTGCAGTTCCACGACGTTACACTGTTTGTCGCCCACGGTTTTCACCAGCCAGTCGCCAATCAGTTTGCCTTCCAGCACGTTGTCCGCCGTGACCACCGCCTGATAGAGCGATTTGTCTTTCACCACGATGGCGCGGTCCAGCAGGTAAACCGGGATTTTGGCATCTTTGGCTTCTTCCAGTACCGGCTCCCAGCCAGTCTGAACCACCGGCGCAATAAAGATGGCATCAACGCCCTGGGCAATGAACGAGCGTACTGCCTTGATCTGGTTCTCTTGTTTCTGCTGTCCATCGGCGATTTTCAGGGTGATTCCGCGTTTTTTGGCTTCGCTTTTCGCTACGTTGGTTTCCGCTGAGCGCCAGCCAGATTCTGAACCGACCTGCGAGAAGCCGACCGTCATATCTGCGGCAAGGACCGGGCCGGTTAACGCGGCGCTGACCAGCGTGGTCAGAAGTAAACGTTTCCACATAGTTTTTTATCCTCTGAAAGGCGTTTGCTGTTTAGGGTAGAGAGCCTGCTTAGACTGGACTAAAAAAGGGTGCATAATGGCGACACACTTCACAAAACAGAGCAATTTAAAGGGGTTACGTGCACAGGTGCGGGTTCGCTGACAGGGGGGTTATGGATAAAACGGCTGATTAAGATGACAGTGCCCGTTAAATAATTGTAATAAACAGAATCGCTTATGTTTATCGTCACTGGAAACGATTACAGACAGGCGTACAAAACGGGTTATCGGGTTCGGGATGAACAAAAAATGGGTTTTGTGATTGTCCGCACAGTCGCCAGCGACTTCAGTTCAGGAGCGAAACGTTTCTATAGCGGCAGTGGCTGAAGGGTGAATTTTGCAGCGCTGAAAGGGTCAGAAAGAAGGCGCAGGCACGCTGTCGACGCTTAATGAAATAAAAATAATATTTTGCGGCTGTTTTTACGGATTTCTTCCCATGCGCTGCCGTGTGCATTAATGAGCCGTTTAAGATTAAGGCGTTGAGTTAGCCGCTCTGACAATAGTAAAAAAGCTAAATATGGAGTTTTAGTGACTAATAAGGTGCTTTTGTCTGATTTTCGGCATTTTTCACCCTCATGATCTGGACAGCCCAAGCCTGCTCTCTATACTGAGCACTCCTTTGTTACTTCTATCTGTTATGGCAATGATGACTGCGCACGATTACCTGCTTAAATTCCGCAAAGTAAATAATTCAGACAGTCTGGAAAAGCTTTTCGATCATCTTAATTACTCCCTCACCAATGATATGGAAATTATCAATATGTACCGGGCGGCCGATCATCGACGTGCTGAACTGGTCTCTGGTGGAAAGTTATATGATCTCGGCTGTGTTCCCAGAACGGTGTGGCGCTACGTGGTCTGATTTCAGGCTGATTTATCGTCTTTTAAACCGCTGACCCTGTCCGGATGGGCGTGCCCTTCTGGACATGTTATTCTGCTGCGCTTCGACTCTCCGAGACAGGAATAACCACGATGAATGAACAGGTTGCTGCGCCGCGTATTGGTGGCTGGCTTTTGCTGCCGCTGGCCTGGCTGATAATGACCCTGTTAACCACCGTTCTGGTGCTGGCGATGTATCTGACACCACTGTTTAATCCGGAATGGCGTGTGGCGCTGTTTTCTCACGGCAGCACCCTCTTCTCTTACTGGGCCATTTCCCTGCTCACCGCCGTGGCGGTCTGGGCCTATAGCCTCTGGATCAGCTGGCTGTTCCTGAAGCGCTCCCGACGTCTGCCGCGCCATTATCTGCTCTGGTTGCTGATTACCGTGCTGCTGGCGCTGAAAACGTTCGCTTTTACCCCGGTCGCCGATAGCCGTGCCCTTCAGACATTACTGCTGTCGCTGCTGGCCGCTGCGGTGTTTGTGCCCTATTTCAAACGCTCAGCACGGGTAAAAACGACCTTTATCGCGCCGTAACGCTGTGAGTTATGTCAGGAATTTAATTCTGAGTGCGGTCTGCCGCCTTGCGGGTGGCGCGGGTGTTGAGATACGCCGCGCTATCAATGATAATAAGCCGCTTTCTGGCTCCCAGGCGAAAAAATGACCGATTATCTGCTTCTCTTTGTTGGCACCGTGCTGGTGAATAACTTCGTGTTAGTGAAGTTTCTCGGCCTTTGTCCTTTTATGGGCGTTTCCAAAAAACTGGAAACGGCGATTGGCATGGGCCTCGCCACGACATTCGTGATCACCCTGGCCTCGATCTGCGCCTGGCTGGTCAACCATCTGATCCTGCTGCCGCTGGATCTGGTCTATCTGCGTACCATGGCTTATATCCTGGTGATCGCCGTCGTCGTGCAGTTCACCGAGATGGTGGTGCGTAAAACCAGCCCGTCGCTCTATCGCCTGCTGGGTATCTTTCTGCCACTGATCACCACCAACTGTGCGGTGCTGGGTGTGCCTCTTCTGAGCGTCAACCTTAACCACACCTTTATGCAGGCTGCGCTTTACGGTTTCAGTGCCTCTATCGGCTTCTCGCTGGTGATGGTGCTGTTCGCCGGTATGCGTGAGCGCCTGGTGCTGGCCAATGTGCCTGCCCCGTTTAAAGGCAACTCCATCGCCCTGATCACGGCGGGACTGATGGCGCTGGCGTTTATGGGCTTCAGCGGTCTGGTGAAATTCTGATGACCGCGATCTGGATTGCTGTTGCCGTATTGAGTGCACTGAGCCTGGTGTTCGGCGCCCTGCTGGGTTACGCCTCGCGTCGCTTTGAAGTCGAAGAAGACCCTATCGTTGAGCAGATTGATGCGATTCTGCCGCAGAGCCAGTGTGGCCAGTGCGGCTATCCGGGCTGCCGTCCCTATGCGGACGCGGTCGGCAACAACGGTGAAGCGATCAATAAATGCGCGCCTGGCGGTGAACAGACCATGCTCAAGCTGGCCGCGCTGCTTAACGTTGAACCGCAGCCTATTGATGGTGATGAAACGGCGAAAGAGCCGGTGCGCACCGTCGCCTTTATCGATGAAGCCAACTGCATTGGCTGCACCAAATGTATTCAGGCCTGTCCGGTGGATGCGATTGTCGGGGCAACCCGCGCCATGCACACCGTGCTGAGCGATGTCTGCACCGGCTGCGATCTCTGTGTCGCGCCCTGCCCGACTGACTGTATTGAAATGCGTCCGGTTGCCACCACGCCAGCTAACTGGAAGTGGGATTTGAATACCATTCCTGTACGGGTGATCCCGGTAGAAACTCATGCTTAATCTGTTTAACTTCCTGAAAAAAGAGAAGGTCTGGGATTTTCAGGGCGGTATTCATCCGCCGGAAATGAAAACCCAGTCCAACGGCACGCCGCTCAGCGAACTGCCGTTGCCGCACCGTTTTATTATTCCGCTGAAACAGCACATCGGACACGAAGGTGAGATCTGCGTTGCGCCTGGCGACAAAGTACTGCGCGGTCAGCCCCTGACGTTTGGCACGGGCCGTATGCTGCCGGTCCATGCGCCCACCTCCGGCGTGATTGAGGATATCGGTCAGCATATGACCGCGCATCCTTCCGGTCTCTCTGAGCTGTGCATCTTCCTGACGCCCGATGGTGACGACCGCTGGATGCCACTCGATCCGCTGCCTGACTACCGTCAGCATCCCCGCACCGATATTGTGCAGCGTATTCACGACGCGGGCATCGCGGGTCTCGGCGGCGCGGGCTTCCCCACCGCCACTAAACTGAAAGGCGGCCTGCGCGGGGTGAAAACCCTGATTATCAATGCGGCAGAGTGCGAGCCTTATATCACCGCTGACGATCGCCTGATGCAGGATTATGCCGCCGAGGTACTGGAAGGCAGCCGCATTCTCGCCTGGGTGTTACAGGCTGAGCGGGTGCTGATTGGCATTGAAGATAACAAACCTGAAGCGATTGCCGCGCTGAAACAGGCGCTGGGCAGCGAGCGCGACCTGCAAATCCGGGTGATCCCGACCAAATATCCGTCCGGCGGTGCCAAACAGCTGACCCGCATTCTGACCGGTCTGGAAGTGCCGCACGGTGGACGCTCGACTGATATCGGCGTGTTGATGCAGAACGTCGGCACGGCCTGGGCCGTAAAGCGCGCCATCATCAATGGCGAACCGATTACCGAACGTGTGGTGACGCTGACCGGCGAGGCGATTGCCCAGCCGCGTAACGTCTGGAGCCGTCTCGGCACCCCCATCAGCCATCTGCTGCATCAGGTCGGATTCACGCCTGCGCCGCGTCAGATGGTGATTATGGGCGGTCCGCTGATGGGCTTTACCCTGCCATCGCTGGATGTGCCGGTGGTGAAGATCACCAACTGTATTCTTGCCCCCTCCGCCAGTGAGATGGGCAACAACGATGAAGAGCAGTCCTGCATTCGCTGTTCCGCCTGTGCCGATGCCTGTCCGGCTAAGCTGCTGCCGCAGCAGCTTTACTGGTTCAGCCAGGGCGGCGATCACGATAAAGCGCGCTCACACCACATCGATGACTGCATCGAATGTGGGGCCTGCGCCTATGTCTGCCCGAGTAACATCCCGCTGGTGCAATATTACCGCCAGGAAAAAGCCGAACTGCGCGCCATCGATCTGGAAGCGAAACGCACGCTGGAAGCCAAAGCGCGTTTCGAAGCACGTCAGGCGAGACTGGAGCGTGAGAAGCAGGCCCGTGAAGCGCGTCATGAAGAGGCGAAACAGCGCGTGGCCCGCACGGATACCCACGAACTGGCCGCAGCTAAAGCGCGCGTGAAAGCCCGCCAGGCCGCTGAGCCGGATGAAGCGACGCTCGAAGCGCAGCGTGAAGCCCGCCATGCACAGGCGCGTCTGCGTCAGGCCGAGGCGCAGGCTGAAACCCAGCCGGTAACGCGTCAGTCCGTCGATCCGCGTAAAGCGGCGGTTGAGGCTGCGATTGCCAGAGCGAAAGCGAAAAAAGTCGCTCCGGCTGATGCGGTGGATACCGGGGCTGAAGCCAGCGTCGATCCGCGCAAAGCCGCTGTCGAAGCGGCGGTAGCCCGCGCGAAAGCGAAGAAGGCCGCACAGGCGGAAACCGCTGAGGTGACGGCGCCGGCTGCATCGGAAAGCGCTGCAGACGCCTCACCAGAAGCTGAAACCGATCCGCGTAAGGCCGCAGTGCAGGCAGCCATTGCCCGCGCCAAAGCGAAGAAAGCCGTACAGGCGGAAGCCGCGACGACTCCTTCTGCATCGGATAGCGCTGCAGACGCCGCGCCGGAAGCTGAAATCGATCCGCGTAAAGCCGCAGTGCAGGCCGCTATCGCCCGCGCTAAAGCGAAGAAGGCCGCACAGGCGGAAGCCGCGACGACTCCCTCTGCATCGGATAGCGCTGCAGACGCCGCGCCGGAAGCTGAAATCGATCCGCGTAAAGCCGCGATCCAGGCCGCTATCGCCCGCGCCAAAGCGAAGAAAGCCGCGCAGGCTGAAAGTGATGCGGATGCCGCGTCACGCGACGCCGCCGCACTGGCCACCGCCGCGCATTTTGCGGTGGAGAACGCGGAGCAGGCTCAGGAGCAGGCCAACAACGCTAATTCTGAACCTGAACAGGCACCTGAACTGAATCAACCCGATGATGCGCGCAAAGCTGCTATTGCTGCCGCCATCGCCCGTGCCAAAGCGCGTAAAGCGCAGTCGTCTACGACGCTTGAGGATTAAATGGCTTTTCGTATCGCAAGTTCTCCCTACACCCATAATCGCCGCAGCACCGGCAACATCATGCTGCTGGTGGTGCTGGCCGCGGTGCCGGGTTTTGCTGCACAGTGTTATTTCTTTGGCTACGGCACCTTTTTGCAGGTTTTACTGGCAACGCTGACCGCCTGGCTGACCGAAGCGGCGATTCTGCGTCTGCGCAAAGCACCGGTTGCCAGCACGCTGGCGGATAACTCGGCGCTGCTGACCGCCGTGCTGATCGGTATCAGCCTGCCACCGCTGGCACCGTGGTGGCTGGTAGTGATCGGCACGCTGTTTGCGGTCGTCATTGCTAAACAGCTGTATGGCGGTCTGGGCCAGAACCCGTTTAACCCGGCGATGGTTGGCTATGTGGTGCTGCTGATCTCCTTCCCGGTACAGATGACCAGCTGGCTGCCGCCTGACACCCTTCAGGCGATTAAACCCGGACTGATGGACAGTCTGAGTATGGTCTTCCAGGGCCACACGCTGGCGGGTGAAACCATGCAGCAGTTACAGATGGGTGTCGATGGCATCAGCCAGGCGACGCCGCTTGATACCTTTAAAACCGGTTTACGCGCCGGTCATAGCGCCGACCAGTTGCTGGCGCAGCCAATTTACAGCGGCGTGCTGGCGGGCCTCGGCTGGCAGTGGGTTAACGTGGGTTATCTGGCGGGCGGTCTGTTCCTGCTCTGGAAGAGCGCGATTCGCTGGCATATCCCTGCTGCGATGCTGCTGTCACTGGCGTTCTGCGCCACGCTGGGCTGGTTCTTCTCACCGGAATCGCTGAACAGTCCGCTGATTCACCTGTTCTCCGGTGCCACCATGCTGGGTGCGTTCTTCATTGCCACCGATCCGGTGACCGCTTCCACGACTAACCGTGGTCGCCTGGTGTATGGCGCGCTGATTGGACTGCTGGTCTGGCTGATCCGCAGCTTTGGCGGTTATCCCGATGGCGTGGCGTTTGCTGTGCTGCTGGCGAATATCTGCGTGCCGCTCATTGATTACTACACCCAGCCGCGCGTTTACGGCCATCAGAAGGATTAAGCGATGCTGGAGACGATTCGCAAAAATGGGGTCACGCTGGCAATTTTTGCCGCGATTACCACGGCGGCTACGGCCGTCGTCAATACGGTGACTAAGCCGACGGTAGAACATCAGACCCTTTTGCAGCAGAAAAACCTGCTGGATCAGGTGGTGCCCACCGAATTGTATGACAACAACATCCAGCAGGATTGTTACGTTGTCACGGATGCAGCACTGGGTAATAGCGCTCCGCACCATCTCTTCCTGGCGCGAAAAGGCGGCCAGCCGGTCGCTGCCGCACTGGAGACAACCGCCCCTGACGGCTATTCTGGTGCGATACAGATGCTGGTGGGTGCCGATTTCCAGGGTAAAGTACTGGGCGTGCGGGTGATCGAGCACCATGAGACGCCGGGTCTGGGCGACAAGATCGAACTGCGCATCTCTGACTGGATTAACAGCTTTAATGGCAAAGTGGTTCATGGTCCGTCAGATAAAGCGTTTGCAGTTAAAAAAGATGGCGGCGACTTCGATCAATTTACCGGCGCTACCATTACTCCACGCGCGGTGGTCAATGCGACGAAACGCACCGCGCTGTTGATGAAAACGCTTCCGGAGAGACTCTCTTCGTTACCGGCATGTGGAGACGCAAATGAGTGAAGCTAAAAGTCTGCTGGTAGGTGGACTGTGGAAGAATAACTCGGCACTGGTGCAGCTGCTGGGCCTCTGCCCGCTGCTGGCAGTCACGGCGACGGCGACGAACGCGCTGGGTTTAGGTCTGGCCACCACGCTGGTGCTGACCCTGACCAACAGTTTTATTTCCGCCTCGCGCCGCTGGGTGCCGTCGGAAATCCGTATCCCGATTTATGTCATGATCATCGCCTCAGTGGTGAGCTGCGTGCAGATGCTGATCAACGCCTATGCCTATGGTCTCTATCAGTCGCTGGGGATTTTTATCCCGCTGATCGTGACTAACTGCATCGTGGTCGGTCGTGCTGAAGCCGTCGCCTCTAAGAGCAGCATTCCGCTTGCCGCGCTGGACGGCTTCGCCATTGGTATGGGCGCGACCTGCGCCATGGTGGTGCTGGGTTCGCTGCGCGAAATTATCGGCAGTGGCACGCTGTTTAACGGTGCCGATCAGCTGCTTGGTCCATGGGCGAAATCGCTGCGTATCGAAGTGGTCCACTTTGACTCGCCGATGCTGCTGGCCATGCTGCCGCCAGGCGCCTTTATCGGCCTAGGCATGATGCTGGCGTGTAAATACCTGATCGATCAGAAGATGAAACAGCGTGCAGCCCTGCGAGCGCAGGCCGCTGAAACCGCTGCGCCTCAGAACGCCGTCGGGAAGCCGGTGTGAATCAGACCAAACGCACCGAAATTCTCCATCGGCTGCAGCAGAACAATCCGCATCCGACGACCGAGCTGAACTTCAGCTCGCCGTTTGAGTTGCTGATTGCGGTGCTGCTCTCGGCGCAGGCGACGGATGTCAGCGTGAATAAAGCCACTGCGAAGCTCTATCCGGTGGCGAATACGCCTGCCGCGATGCTGGCGCTGGGCGTGGATGGCGTAAAGGAATACATCAGGACTATCGGCCTGTTTAACAGCAAAGCGGAAAATGTGATTAAAACCTGCCGCATTCTGCTTGAGCAGCATAACGGCGAGGTACCGGAAGATCGTGCGGCGCTGGAAGCGCTACCCGGTGTGGGCCGTAAAACCGCTAACGTGGTGCTGAATACTGCTTTTGGCTGGCCGACGATTGCCGTCGATACCCATATCTTCCGCGTCAGTAACCGGACGAAATTTGCGCCGGGTAAGAATGTGGAAGAGGTGGAGCAGAAGCTGCTGAAGGTGGTGCCAGCCGCGTATAAGGTTGACTGCCACCACTGGCTGATTCTGCATGGCCGTTACACCTGCGTGGCGCGTAAGCCCCGCTGCGGCTCCTGCCTGATAGAAGATCTCTGCGAGTATCCCGACAAGGTCGAGTGATACGGCTGACTAACCCGCTGCGGCGGGTTTTTTATTGTCTGGTTAAAAGCTCCGCGCCCTCATTGCCTTCGCATCTCTTTTTCAGCGCACTCTCTGATTCATCTGAATAACACCACGGTTTGTCGGGTTGTTACATTGATGTTGATGATGGAAAATCGCCGCCCCTGACGATAAGAAAAAGTTATGACACGGTGAGTAAAGTAATGAACAAAGGTCCTTCTGCAGGGAGGCATTCGCTGCGCCTGTTTCTGGCACGATTCTGGCCGCATCCGCTGACAGTCAGTAAAAAGCATGTGGTCATCGCCGGCCTGGGTGCGGGCACGGGTCTGGTGCTGACCAGCCTGCTGAGCCACTGGATGCTGGGGGAACTGAATCTGTGGTTTGTCGCCCCGGTCGGTGCTTCGGCGGTTTTACTCTTTGGTCTGCCCGCCAGTCCGCTGGCTCAGCCATGGGCGATAGTCGGCGGCAACACTCTTTCTGCGCTGGCAGGCGTCACCGTCAGTCAGCTGATCCCCAATCCGGCCATCGCCTGCGGCGTTGCGGCCTGTGTAGCCATCCTGCTGATGTTCCAGCTGCGCTGTCTGCATCCACCCGGCGGTGCAGTGGCCCTGACCGCTATTCTGGGCGGGCCTTCAGTACAGCAACTGGGTTATCACTTTGTCCTGACGCCGATCCTGCTCAACTCACTCACCCTGGCGCTGCTGGCCCTGCTGTTTAACAATCTGGCCGGTCGTCGCTATCCGCATCCGCTGGCGCCCCAGGAAGTTAAACCCGAGCCGGTTGCCATGCCGGTCCCGCTGACACGCGCCGATCTGCATCAGGCATTAGAGGGCGGTGAACTGCTGGATATTGACGAAGATGATCTGCAGGCACTGCTGCTGCGGGCGGAAGAGATTGCCCAGCGCCGTCAGTGTAGCGGCTGAAATCCAGGGCTGGATGTGGGAAACAGGCAGCACGCCGTGACAGTGTCACAGCGTGCCGGGTCGTTAGCGTTGCGCCAGCGCCGCCTGTATCCAGGCAATCACCAGCGGAGAGTCTTTCTCCTGCAGCGCCGCGCGCTCCGACTGGAACAGCGTTGCGACAAAGAAAGGATGATCGGGCAACTCTACACCGCGTACGTCACCCGCTTCATCCCACGCAGTAATGCGCAGCGTGTTGTCGCCCAGCGCATTACTGAAGTCCGGGTTAACGCCAAAGTTACAGTGATAGCCCTCATCGCTTTCCAGCGTGCCATAGGCCTGAGCGATACGGGAACCCGCTTCAAACCTCACTTAGCCGCGCTGCTCCACCAGCGAGCAACTCAGCGGAGCAATCACCATCCGCCCGCCGGTGTCGGTCTCTGCATGACTGGCATCGTGCCAGCCCAGTACGTTGCGCGCATATTCGATCACCGCATACTGGAATCCCCCACAGGAACCCAGCAAAGGTTTGCCGCTCTCCCGCGCCCAGCGAAGGGTTTCAAACACACCGTTATCGTTAAGATAAGGACTGCCAGGTACGACCCAGACCGCGTCACTGCGCGTCAGGTCTGTCTGGTCAAGCTGGTCGGTGGCAATCCATTCTGCTTCAACGGGGATGTTCAGCCAGCGGGCAGCACGTTCAATGGCAAGGGGTATGGCCTGATGAGCAACCGCATCGGCGTGGTAGTCACCAACGAGAGATAAACGCAGGGGAGACGACATAAACAGATCCTTCCGGGGGAAATTGAGAGGTTACAGTAATGTTAATTTTCTGTCGAGGGAGAATTGATGCGGCGGCGTATTGATAAGTTTTACATCACGACTGGGCGGGTTTTGACCCGCTGACCGCGTCGATTTTATCTGCCTGCCAACACCGCCCACCCTCCACTTCCTCGCCAGACCGCGCGACGCAATCGGTTTCTTTTTTTTCTTTCAGAAATAAATCATCTGTTTGTGCGCCCGATCGCTATCTGGCTGTTTTTCCGGCAATGCCAGACCGGTAACGCCTGATAATTCGTCAGATTGACTGTGAATTAGCCAGCAACCTGCCATTAGTGCTGCCTGAATATTATTCAACAAACGATTTATCTGGCTTACACCGCATTAGCAGTTAATGTTAATACTCTCCACCCAGGGGCACGGATACAGAGTATCTGTACTGATATTTTTCTCTTCCTCAACATTTAAAACCAATTAACAGTTTGTTATAAGTTTTTTAACCCAACATTTTCGGGTCTGGTGGGTTGTCAGAAAATTCTTGCCCTGCCGCCCGTAATCAGCCAAATTAGTCGCCGCTTTTCCCTTCTAATAACAATCTTGCGCATGGAAAACTCACATGACGCGGACTTAATTCCTGTCCCGAAACAGGGTATGAAAAAACTGAGGTACATGTGTCAACTGCAAACAAACACACTGATGAGGCTGTCAGTCTCAATGCGTTTAAACAGCCGAAGGCGTTCTACTTAATCTTCTCGATTGAGTTATGGGAACGTTTTGGCTTCTATGGCCTGCAGGCCATTATGGCGGTTTACCTGGTGAAGCAACTGGGATTGTCTGAATCAGACTCTATTACCCTGTTCTCTTCATTCAGTGCGCTGGTTTATGGCCTGGTCGCGATTGGCGGCTGGCTCGGTGACAAGGTGCTGGGCACCAAACGCGTCATCGTACTGGGTGTTCTGGTGCTGGCTCTGGGCTATGCACTGGTGGCGTTCTCCGGTCATAACGTCAGCATCGTCTATGTCGGTATGGCAACCATCGCGGTGGGCAGCGGCCTGTTCAAGGCTAACCCCTCTTCGCTGCTCTCTACCTGCTACGAAAAAGATGATCCGCGTTTAGACGGTGCGTTCACCATGTTCTATATGTCGATCAACATCGGTTCGCTCTTCTCGATGATGCTGACACCGTGGTTAGCAGCGAAATATGGTTACAGCGTGGCGTTCTCGCTTTGCGTTATCGGTCTGATTATCACCCTGTTTAACTTCCTGTTCTGCAAACGCATGGTTAAAGATTACGGCTCTAAGCCGGACTTTGCGCCACTGCAGGTCGGCAAACTGCTGATGACTCTGGTCGGCGTCGTCGTCCTGATCGCGCTAGCCAACTGGATGCTGCATCACCAGTCTATTGCACGCCTGGTACTGGCGGTGATTGCACTGGGTATCGTGCTGGTGTTTGCCAAAGAGGCTTTCGCGCTGCAGGGCGCGGCGCGTCGTAAGATGATTGTTGCCTTCCTGCTGATGGTCGAAGCGATTCTGTTCTTCGTGCTCTACATGCAGATGCCAACGTCACTCAACTTCTTTGCTATCCGCAACGTTGAGCACACCATTCTCGGCATTACTTTTGCGCCAGAGCAGTTCCAGGCGCTGAACCCGTTCTGGATCATGCTGGCCAGTCCGCTGCTGGCAGCGCTCTATAACAAGCTGGGCGATAAGCTGCCGATGCCGCACAAGTTTGCCTTCGGTATGGTGCTCTGCTCCGCGGCGTTCCTGGTGCTGCCGGTGGGCGCGAAATTCGCCAGCGATGCCGGTATCGTGTCGGTCAACTGGCTGATCCTGAGCTATGCGCTGCAGAGTATCGGTGAGCTGATGATCTCCGGCCTCGGTCTGGCGATGGTCGCGCAGCTGGTGCCACAGCGCCTGATGGGCTTTATCATGGGTTCCTGGTTCCTGACCACCGCTGGCGCAGCCGTGATTGCCGGTAAAGTGGCAAACCTGATGGCCGTGCCGGAAAACGTCACCGACCCGCTGATTTCGCTGGCGACCTACAGCCGCGTCTTCAAAGAGATTGGTATGGTGACGGCGGTGATCGCCCTGCTGATGCTGATTACGGCTCCGTTGCTGAACCGTATGACCCAGGCGCAGGACAGCGACGCAAAATTATAAGACGCAGGCGTCATCGCCACCGCGTTTCAGCTAAGCCGGGCACTGCCCGGCTTTTTTATGACCCGCCGCCGCACCCTTCACCGATCCCTGATCCTTATCACTGGTAATTCCACCCTGAGCCTTTACTATGCTGTGATCCCATTGCAACAAGGAGTACATGGTCATGAAACTGTTTTGCAAAGCAGGAGCCTGCTCTCTCTCTCCCCACATTGTTATGCGCGAATGCGGGCTGGACTTCACTCAGGTGAACGTTGATCTGGCAACAAAACTCACTGAACGCGGCGACGATTTCCGCCAGATAAACCCTAAAGGTCAGGTGCCCGCGCTGCAGCTCAGCGACGGCACCGTGCTGACGGAAGGCGTCGCGATTGTGCAGTATCTGGCGGATCTGAAGCCCGATCGTCACCTGCTGGCACCGGTCGGCAGCCTGACGCGTTATCACACCATAGAGTGGCTCAGCTTTATCGGCAGCGAGCTGCATAAGGGCTTTGGACCGCTGTTCCGCCCCGGTTACTCCGACGAGGTAAAAGCGCAGACACGTAGCCAGCTGGAAGCGAAATTCCGCTATGTTGATGAGTCATTGCGTGACAGACAGTGGCTGACAGGGATGCATTTCAGCGTGGCCGATGCCTATCTGTTCGTGGTGACACGCTGGGCAAAAGCGCTGGGACTGGATTTGACCGACTTTACGGCGCTGGGCGCGTGGTTTGATCGCGTTGCGGAACGTCCTGCGGTGCAGGCGGCGCTGAAAGCGGAAGGCTTAGCCTGAGTGAACAGGGCCGGTTAACCGGCCCTTTTGCGTTACAGCTTCTCTGCTGCGAAGTGCTGCGTCGGACTGGCGATGGCATCCTGCGCTGCCACCAGCTGCAGTTCATACTCACCCATCTCGTGGGTTTTCAGCATCACCTCATAGACCGCTGCGGTCACGTGCTCCAGCGCATCCTGCAGTGATTTGCCGTGCAGCAGATTTACCAGCAGCAGACCACTGGTCAGATCGCCCACGCCGACCGGCTGACGGACACCGAAATCGACCAGCGGACGGCTGATGTGCCAGGCGTCATCCGCCGTCACCAGCAGCATCTCAAAACGATCGCTGCGACGACCGGCACGGGCCAGATGCTTCACCAGCACCACACGTGGTCCCTGGGCAATCAGTGCCCGCGCAGCGTCTACCGCCGCGTTGACGTCCGTGATAGTGCGCTCACTCAGCATCTCCAGCTCAAGCAGGTTCGGGGCGATAATGTCGCTGGCAGGCATCGCCATTTTGCAGTGAAACTCCGCCACACCCGGCGCCACGATGCAGCCTTTCTCCGGATGACCCATCACCGGGTCGCAGAAGTACCAGGCATTCGGGTTGGCCGCTTTCACCTGACGAACAATCTGCAGAATCTGCTCACCCTGCTCTGCTGAGCCCAGATAACCGCTCAGCACCGCGTCACAGGTCTTCAGGCGGTCGATGTCCGCAATGCCTTTAACGATGTCGGTTAAATGCGTTGCAGGCATCACCGTGCCCGTCCAGTGGCCATACTGCGTATGGTTGGAAAACTGCACGGTATTCAGCGGCCAGACGTTTGCACCCAGGCGGCGCATCGGAAACTCAGCCGCCGCGTTACCGGCGTGACCAAAAACAACGTGCGACTGAATCGCTAAAATATTTTTCACTTGTTTGCCCTGTCCTGCCTTGCCATAAAAAAGGGCCGGAAACCGGCCCTGAAATCTTACTGCCAGTTAATCAGGCAGTAATGTTTCTTGCCGCGACGCAGCAGCGTGTAGCGGTTAAACAGTTTGTCGCTGTCGCTGAAGCGATATTCCGCATCGGACTGCTTTTCACCGTTCAGCGAAACGGCATTGGAGCCGATCATGGTGCGTGCCTGACCGCGCGACGGCACCAGCTCAGCTTTCACCAGCGCCTGCTGCAGATCATCATCAGCGCCCAGCACGATAGTTGGCATACCATCCTGCGCCAGTTGCTCAAAGTCAGCTTCGGTCATTTCGCTCACGGAGCCGGAGAACAGGCTGGCGGTGATGCGTTTCGCCGCCGACAGACCCGCTTCGCCATGCACCAGACGTGTCACCTGCTCAGCCAGGACATACTGCGCGCGTGGCGCGGTGCCGC
Source organism: Pantoea sp. Lij88 (assembly GCF_030062155.1). NCBI lineage: Bacteria > Pseudomonadati > Pseudomonadota > Gammaproteobacteria > Enterobacterales > Erwiniaceae > Pantoea > Pantoea sp. Lij88. The sequence goes on from NZ_CP118269.1 coordinate 2,177,468, forward strand.
TGTTTTTGTCCTCTTCTTCCAGTGCGTTGATCTCTTCGATGCTCAGGAAAGTGAAGAACCTCAGGAAGCGATAGACGTCAGCATCCGCGGTATTGATCCAGAACTGATAGAACTTGTACGGACTGGTTTTCTTCGCATCCAGCCAGACTGCGCCGCCTTCAGTTTTACCGAACTTGGTGCCGTCAGACTTAGTGATTAACGGAACGGTCAGGCCAAAGACCTGGTTCTGATGCAGACGACGGGTCAGATCGATGCCGGAGGTAATGTTACCCCACTGATCGGAGCCGCCAATCTGCAGCGACACGCCGTGCAGCTCATTCAGGCAGGCGAAGTCGTAACCCTGCAGCAGATTGTATGAGAACTCGGTAAAGGAGATGCCCTGATCGTCACGGTTCAGACGCTGCTTCACCGCTTCTTTGTTGATCATCTGGTTAACGGAGAAGTGCTTGCCGATATCACGCAGGAAGGTCAGCACGTTCATGCTGCCAAACCAGTCGTAGTTGTTGGCGGCGATCGCGCTGTTGCTGCCGCAATCGAAGTCGAGGAATGGCGCCACCTGCTGGCGGATCTTTTCAACCCATTCGTTGACGGTTTCGCTGGTATTAAGTTTACGCTCTGCGGCTTTAAAGCTTGGGTCGCCAATCAGGCCGGTGGCACCGCCGACCAGCGCCACCGGCTTATGGCCGGCATCCTGAAAACGCTTCAGGCAGAGCAGCGGTACCAGATGGCCCAAATGCAAGCTGTCAGCAGTGGGGTCGAAGCCGCAATAGAGCGAAATTGGCCCCTGCGCCAGTTTCTCTGTTAACGCGTCTTCATCCGTCACCTGGGCGATAAGGCCCCTCTCCTGCAATTGTTGTATCAGGTTACTGCTGGTCATTACTGACTCCAAATTGATCAGACTGCACCTATGCTGGTACACAGCTTTCCGCTGAGTTGCGGAATCGAAAAAAAACAGGGCTATAGCATAAAGCGCTGACGTCTTCTGTGCCAGCGCTGATAGGGGGAAATCGTGCAGATTCAGGGTGCCAGACGGTCAATTTTCCAGCCGTCGTGATCACGCTGATAGATGAAACGATCGTGCAGACGATGTTCGCCTCCCTGCCAGAACTCTACCGTGTGAAATTTCACCCGGTAGCCACCCCAGAAGCTGGGCAGCGGCACTTCGCCCTGCTGAAACTTCTGCTTGAGCTCAAGGAACTTCCCTTCCAGAATGCCGCGCGCCGAAATCCGGCTCGACTGCTTCGACACCCAGGCCCCAATCTGACTGTCGCGCGGGCGGCTGTGGAAATATTTCAGCACCTCAAGCGGCGACAGTTTTTCCACTTCGCCCAGCACCATCACCTGACGTTCCAGAAAGTGCCACGGGAAGTGCAGGCAAATGCGCGGATTGTGCGCCAGCTGCAACGCCTTGCGGCTACCGAGGTTGGTATAGAACACCATGCCCTGCGCATCGAAGTGCTTCAGCAGCACGATACGCTGCCACGGCTGGCCCTGCTCATCCACGGTGGCCACGGTCATGGCGGTAGGATCGGGCAGTTTTGACTCACAGGCCTGGCTCAGCCACTGTTCAAACAGCGCAATCGGATTGTCTGGCAGATCCTTACGACGCAATCCGCCGCGGGTATATTCACGCCGCAGATGGGCAATGGTGTGTAGGGTTTCGCTGTCGCTCATTAATGCTCGCCTATTCAGATAAACAGTCAGCTGGCAGGTTGCAGCTCACAATCATTCACGACAATTTTATCGTTACGTTCGATAAATGCGCCGTTTCCTTTGGACCAGAAAACATAGGTGTCATCGCTGTAGCGGGCACCGGAGGCAGATACGGTCTGCTTCAGCGTCAGGGGCTTGCCGTCCATGATGAAGCTCACCTGCTCCTTCGCCTCGTCGAGCGTCACGGTCAGCGGCAGGGTTCCGCAGCGATAGTGCAGGGTCTGCGGCGACGGCGGCTGTTTATGCATCAGACTACAGCCTGAAAGCAGCAGCACTGCGGCAACGGTTAATCCTTTCAACATAAGCGGGTCTCCTTCACGAGTGAAGCTGGCATTATAAGAAGGATTTGGCGCGAAGTAAGTGGGAATCCGCGCCAATCTGGTGGATGCTGTCAGGCAGGCTGAATTATTGCGCCTTTTCAGGCGGTTGTCTGAATGCGCAGGCCGCGTTCTCAGGCTACGCTCTATAGATTCTTAAGCGAGGAAGACAAACATGAAATTTGATAACGAAGATGCATTTAAGCTGGCAGTCGCGTTTATGAACCACAAAGAGAATGCCACCATTGCCAGTAGCTACTTTAAAACCTTTATCGACACCTACCAGAAATTTGATCGCTGGCTGAGCGCATCGGACCCGGTCAGCGCCATGAAAGCTGAAAAAGCGGCCGCCAAAGCGGGCGAAGACTCTGTCCTCTGATCCCCTTCTCCACGGGTCCGATCGCTCTCCTGAGATCGGACCCGCGCATCCCGCCAGCTATTAACGCCGATACGGCGTTTTACCCTGCGTTTATTCTGGCTTTTACGGAAAGATCCGCCGGGCTTATTTCCCGCATCGGCCTCGATCTTATTTCGGGGCGGTGAAGAATGTCTGACACGAATTTTACATTTGCAATAAATGCTCTTTCCCGGCGTCATATCCGCTAATCATCCGCCTGCGCTCTGATTTTGTCTAAAAAACAGGCAACGAGACGCTGCAGCGCCAGCAAACTTTATAAAGCCGTCTATGCTGAAAACGTCTGGATATACTTCATGGAGCAGAAAAAATGAAATTGAAATCCCTGTCAGCCATTGCGTTGCTGGCCCTCTCTTTAGGTACGCTGGCAGGCTGCGCCTCAAATCAGTCGATTAAGACCACAGATGGCCGCACGATTGTGACTGATGGCAAACCGCAGATTGATTCAGATACTGGTCTGGTTTCTTACCGTAATGCTCAGACAGGAAAAACTGAGCAGATCAACCGTAATGAGATCAGTAATATGAGTGAACTCGACAACTAATATAAGGTGAAGACGATGAAAAAAGCGCTGATTTTACCTCTCGCCGCATTGATTGGTATGACCGTATTAACCGGCTGCACCCGTACCAGTTATGCAATTCAGACTAACGATGGACGCACCATTATTAGTGATGGCAAGCCTTCTGAATCGGATGCCGGCCTGCTGGCATATACCGATGCAAATGGCGTGAAGCAGCAGATTAATAAAGCAGACGTTAAAGCCGTCTCTGAAGTTCCGCACAAATAAACAGTGTGCTGTTATCCAGTTAATAAAGCCGCCTGAGGGCGGCTTTATTTTTGCCTGCGATATCGGTGTTTCCTGGCCTGAGAACGCCGTTTTTATCGGCCTCATTTAAATCAGAACTATCCGGTTTGGTCTGGCAATAATATTGCTAAGCCCGGTCAGATAGCGCCCCACAAATATGACAAAATATGACGCGGGCAGACGCTCCTGTTATCTGAATTTCAGGCTAGTCCCCTCTTTTTTAACCAGCATTATAGTTCAGTCATTTTCTGACAAATCAAAGCGCGCTGCTTTTATCAGCTACTATCAGAAGGTTATGGCTTCGCTTAAAGGTTCATTTTATTTACGGTATTTTTAACTGTCTTTAGCCGGGCTTTCAGACCTTTTCGTCCAGAGCACCTTTAACTAGAATATTTATATCGCTATTTAATCAGGAGGGTACAGATGGTTTATCACGACAAAACAACCGGTCATATGATTCTTGGTGAGGCAGCAATTAATCTGGCGTTTGAAGAGCAGGAAATCACCCTGGTTTCACTGATTCGCCAGCTGGGCGAAATGGCTGAGAATGAGCACAGCGATGAGCGGGTAGAGCAGATTGCGGATGCGCGAAACTGGCTTAAAGGTTTCATTGAAGCCTCAACCCGCGACCGCGCGGAACTCAACTGGCTGGTTGAGACCGGACAGGCTCCGGTTTCCCTTAAAGATTATCGTTAATCATGTACGGGTTACTGCTGTTCATTTGTTATGGCGCCGGACGCCCGTCCGGCGCCTGTCAGCCTGATCGTTCGTCCCTCTGCGTCTCCCTTCAGCCCGTCCGGCTTTGACCCGGTGTCCGCAATAATCAACTCATTTACCATCACGGCTGAAATAGCTGTACAGATGCACTGCTTTTGTATAACTTCGCGGCTATCTGATCGCTTTTACACCACCCTCCAGGAAATCACCCATGTACCCGACCCAGAGACTGCCGCGGACGGCAGACGACATTGCCCGTTATTTCAATGCGGCAAGCCTGCCGTCGCAGCAGGAGACGCTGGGACAGGTGGTGGTGGACATCCTGAATGCCGGTGGGAACGTGAATCGTAAATCGATCTGCACCAAACTCCTGCGTCGCCTTGAAACGGCGTCCACTGAGGAAGAAGAGCGCCATTACCGCGCGCTCATCAGCCTGCTGTTTGGGCGTTAATCTTCCCCACTCCCCCCATCAGCGCGTCAGCGGCTCCCCGCTTTCCGTCACCCGCTGTGCCTGTGGATGTTTCGCTGTCTGGGTTTCAAACCCACCCCGGGCGGCAAAAACAGAACAGCTAATCGCTGCTACGAGTGTCAGTAAGATTGAAGTTTTCACGAGACAGGCCTTAATTTTCCACGCTAAAGAATAAAGCGTGAAAGCCTGGCACAGAATCCCAGGTGGGGAAAGGAAACTGCAGCATTTCTCTTTACTGAACAAGTGAGGCCAGGCTGGCCACATAAGCCGAAATAGCGCGCTACCACGCTGAGTCAGCAGGAACAGGCGATGAAACTGTTACGCCCTTCACAGCAGGTGATGCTGCATGAGGAAATTCCACCAGGGAAGACCGAGAGTCATGTGCAGAATAAAGGTTAATAGCGTAATCACCGTTCCCGCGATCCACCACGATTTAATATCGTTATAACCTGCAGCAAAGATGATGGGCCCCGCTGCGCCCCCATAGTGGGTCAGGCTGCCGCCATAAGAGTTAGAAAAAAGAATCGCCAGCGCAAGAAGGACCGGCGCGGTTCCGGTCACCAGTCCCACGGTGGCTAATACCGGCACCATGGCAGCCACATAGGCACCGCCTGAAGCGAACAGATAGCGCACAGCCAGACTCAGAAAGACGATGATCACAATCGTGCTGTTGCCTGAACCGAGAAACGTGAGGTGGGACGACATGACCTCTGCCAGCCAGATGAATATCCCCTCTTTGCTTAACGTCGCGCTGAGTCCGATAATCCCTCCGTACCAGACCAGCGTATTCCAGCCGCCTTTATTCTGCAGAACATCATTCCAGCTGATGATATTAAAGATAAGTGCAGCCACCATCGCGATAACGGCCACCGCGGATTCGTTCAATCCCAGATCGTGAGAGAAAATCCATCCCAGCAACGCCGCAATAAAAACAATAATCAGCCCCTTCTCTTTGGGGCTGATGGGGCCCAGCGCGTTCAGTCCGTCAGTCGCAATTTTAACGTTGTCTAATGCTTTTAATTCAGGACGCACGACGTTGTAGGTAATACAGGGGATGAGCGCAAGCATCACAAGCCCCAGCGGTACCCCAGCCAGCGCCCAGCCTGCCCAGCTGATCTGAATCTGGAAAATGTCAGAAATTAACTGAAGAGCTAAGGCATTTCCCGCAAAAGCCGTTAAAAACATATAGCTGGTGGTTTTGGTGATCATATAAACATTCACCATCAGAAACCGCCCGGCTTTACGCGGCGTCTCGCCAGGCGTTGAGCCCAGAGCCAGTGCAATGCTGTTGATGATAGGAAAAACGACGCCACCTGCACGTGCGGTGTTGGAGGGGGTCGCCGGAGACAACATTAAGTCCAGCAGAGCGGTGACATAACCGAGCCGCAAAGTAGTAGAGCCAAACTTCAGAATAAACCCGTACGCCAGTCGTTTCCCTAATCCGGTCGTCACAAAAGCCGCACTCAGGGTAAATGCGCTAAAAACCAGCCATGTTGTTCCGGAGGCATAACCGCTCAGGACATCCAGCGATTTCAGCGGTGAATCATCAAATCTGGCTATCACACAACATGATAACGCCATAGCCACCAGCATGATCACTGGCTCCGGGTAAGGCTTGCTCACCAGCCCGGCAATAGCCGCCAGATAGATGCCTGCCAGTATTGCCGCTTCTTTCGTTAATCCTGTGGGTGGCGGAAAAATGATGGGTAAAACGATAATCAAAAGAAGAAACGCTATTTTTGTTTTTTTTGCTGTCAACATACATCCCCCAGTTAGCCGCACGTCCCTTGTCCGCAGACACCTCAGAAAGTCTTCTGCGGAACAGGAATGCGGTTCACTCTTCTCGGGTTAAAAGTCTTAATTAAACGTTATGCCCGGCGAATTTTTTAATAATCTTATCTTCATCCTGCGCTGACTGATATTGCGTCAACTGGTCGAAATTAAGGTAGCGATAGGTTTCGTCGCGGCTGCTATTCATTTTCTCCATGTGCCGCAGATACTCTTCAACCGTTGGCATTTTACCCATAATCGCCGCGACCGCGCTCAGTTCCGCTGAAGCCAGAAAAACGTGCGCATTTGTTCCTAAACGATGCGGGAAATTACGGGTTGAGGTGGAGACAACATGACTTCCCGGCCGCACGCGCGCCTGGTTACCCATGCAAAGCGAACATCCGGCAGGTTCGATTCTGGCTCCGGCCTGAATAAACTGACTAAAGTAGCCTTCGCTGGAGAGCTGCTGAGCATCCATTTTCGTTGGCGGCGCCAGCCAGAGTCTGGCAGGGAGCTCGGTGACATCCGACAGAAGTTTACCGACGGCGCGAAAATGGCCAATGTTAGTCATGCAGGATCCCACGAACACTTCCTCAATCGGCGAACCTGCCACCGCGGAAAGCAGACGGGCATCGTCCGGGTCATCCGGCGCACAGACAACCGGTTCGGTAATCTCAGTCAGATCAATCTCAATCACAGCCGCATACTCAGCATTGTTATCCGCAACCAGAAGCGACGGGTTCGCCAGCCATGCCTCCATTTCCGCAATACGCCGCGCCAGCGTCGCGGCATGCTGATATCCCTGGTTTATCATCCAGCGCAACAGCACGATATTAGAGCGCAGATACTCCGCCACATTCTCTTCCTCAAGACGGAGGACGCAGGCCGCCGCAGAACGTTCAGCAGAGGCATCGGCCAGCTCAAACGCCTGCTCTGCTTTCAGGCTGTTCAGCCCTTCAATTTCCAGAATCCGGCCGGAGAAAATATTGACCTTATTTTTTTTCTCAACGGTCAGTAATCCCTGTCTGATGGCATAAAGCGGGATGGCGTGAACCAGGTCACGCAGGGTTATCCCTTTTTGCATTTCGCCGGTGAAACGTACCAGCACCGACTCCGGCATATCCAGTGGCATAATGCCGGTTGCGGCCGCGAAGGCGACCAGGCCGGAGCCGCCCGGAAAAGAGATCCCCAATGGGAAACGCGTGTGGGAGTCTGCGCCGGTGCCTACCGCATCGGGAATAAGCATACGATTGAGCCAGGAGTGAATGATACCATCGCCCGGCTTCAGCGCGACGCCCTTACGCTGGCTGATGAAATCAGGCAGCGTCTCATGCAGCAGGACATCGACCGGTTTAGGGTACGCGGAGGTGTGGCAAAAAGACTGCATAACCAGGTCGGCGGAAAAGCTCAGACAGGCCAGATCGGTCAGCTCGTCGCGCGTCATGCCGCCGGTGGTATCCTGCGAACCGACCGTTGAGACTTTCGGTTCACAATACTGGCCGGGCCGCACGCCATCCACGCCGCATGCCCTTCCCACGATTTTCTGCGCCAGTGTAAATCCGGCTGCAGACGGTGCGGGTACCTGAGGCTTACAGAAGAGATCAGACGGAGGCAGTCCCAGCGATTCACGCGCCCTCGCCGTCAGGCTTCGGCCAATGATCAACGGAATACGCCCCCCGGCGCGCACTTCATCAAGCAGCACTCCGGTCTTCAACGCGAATCGGGTAATCAGCTGCTGGCTGTGGGTGTCACGAATCTCTCCCTGATAAGGACAGAAGTCGATCAGCATGCCCGTTTCCAGCGCAGACACATCCATTTCAACCGGCAGCGCCCCCGAATCCTCCAGGGTATTGAAGAAGATCGGGGCAATTTTTCCGCCAAAAACAAAGCCCCCATTACGTTTATTCGGAACCCAGGGGATGTCGCTACCGATGTGCCACAAAACCGAGTTGGTCGCCGATTTGCGCGACGACCCGGTGCCTACCACATCCCCCACGAAGACCAGTGGATAGCCCGCTTTCTTCAGTTGCTCCAGTTGCCCGATGGGTCCCCGGCGTCCAGGCTCATCCGGTTCCACGCCGTCGCGCGGATTGCTCAGCATAGAGAGCGCATGCAGAGGAATATCCGGACGTGACCAGGCCTCAGGCGCAGGTGACAGGTCATCCGTATTCGTTTCGCCTGTGACCCTGAAGACGGTAAGCGTAATAACATCAGGCAGCGCAGGACGCCGCGTAAACCACTCCCCGCTGGCCCACGAATGAATAACGTCCTGCGCCCGGATATTACCCTGCTGCGCTTTTTCGACAACGTCGTTAAATTTTTCAAAAATAAGCAGCGTATGGCTTAACTGTTCCGCCGCGCACTCCGCCCATTGCGGATCGTCCAGCAAGTCGATGAGCGGTTGAATATTATATCCGCCCTGCATGGTGCCCAGCAGTTCAATCGCTTTTTGTGGCGCAATCACTCCGCCTGCATTGCTGTTTTCGATCTGCTGATAAAGAAACTCTGCTTTAATTTTTGCGGCCGGATCAACACCCGGTGGAACGCAATGCGCTAACAGTTCAATGAGCCTGTTTTTATCCTCACCCTTTTCGCCCGTCAGCGCGGTAATTAACGCCCGGACTTGCTCAGCATTCAGAGGCTCAGGGGGAATGTTTTTTAAAGCACGCGCCTGCACATGCTTATTATAGTTTTCTAACATGGTTTCTCCGAAACAGACATGATTTATCCTACCAGGGGTTATGTAGTAACCTGTTTAATCCTGCTTTTAATTATCCTTAAAGACTTTCGCAAAATTCGGCCAGTTGCATCAGACCATATTCCCATTCCCCGAATCCGGCCGCGGTATTAATATGTCCTGAATCGCCCGTATCAATAAGACGTGCGCCCCAGCATTCCGCCCAGAATTGCGCGCGTTTAAATGACATAAGCGGATCGTTACGGCTCACCAGCATCACGCTGGGCGTATTCAGTTTTTCCGGCAGAACGCTATCCTCCAGTTCGAAAAGCGCGGGTTCTGCGGGGGCGACCAGGATGAGGCCTGCGATAGCCAGCTTTTGAGTCTGAACCAGCCGACATGCGGCAAGCGCCCCAAAACTATGCCCGACCAGAATAGCCGGATGCTGAGAGGTAAAGTGTTCACGACGGATAGCAGAGATCCAGCCATCAATATCGGGCTCCAGCCAGTTTCGCTGACGTATCCGTTTCCAGAGCGGAAAGCGCCGATGCCAGCAACTTTGCCAGTGATCCTCATCGCTGTCTCTCAGTCCTGGCACCAGAATAACGGTGAGCTTTTCATCGATCTGTTCCAGACGATCTGTCGTCATTCCGCTTTACTCTCCATGTGCACGCTATCTCATGACGCCGGATAATGAGAAAGTAACCATCCAACCGCCAGAAGATCTGCGCTTCCTCCCGGACTCAGGTTTTTTTTAATAAAGGCGTGGTCCATATTTTTCAGCGCCGTTCTGAGCCTTTCGTCGGACAGATTTTTTATTTTCATCAGCCTTGTCGCGTAACGCCGGACATATTCCAGGCCCGCTATTCCCCCGCGTGAAATCAGATTGGTATCGGAATTGGCGGCCATTAATGCCAGCAGCATCTTCAGCAACGCCTCTTCTTGTGTTCCCCCTTCACGCAGGGTTTTGTTCCACTGCGGCAGACCATAGCGCCTGACGGTCTCAAAGCCCCTCTCCGCCTCGCCGCGTGCGCCCGTGAAGCCAAAGGCCTGAAAAAATTCCTCTCCCCTGGTTTTTGCCCGCTCGTTTCTGCTGAGTTCTCTGTCGACCAGACCTGCGCACATTGCACGAACTTCCTGACAAAGCGTCTCCTGGCTGAGCCTGACGTTGTCTTTGGCGAGCCGCCCCGCAGCCGCGCACAGGAGACCCAGAGAAAAAATCCCGCCTTTGTGTGTATTGATGCCGCCGGTGGCTTTAAACATCGCCTGTTCACACGCCAGCCCTGTTGGTCTTATCGCCAGTAAGGTCTGGCGAGCAGGTAAGCCGGCAGTGGCGAATCCCTGATCATAAAAACGGGGAAACCAGGGTGAGATAGCGCGAAGACTGACCATAAAGTGCATGATAGTCATGTCACGATGCGCCCCGTTATTTTCGCTATCCACCAGGCCCGGCTTAGGGGTTAACTTAACTTCTCTGTGCATCGCCTGGGCTGCCAGCCACGCGATATTCCGGTCACGCTCAGACTTAATGCTGACCGCTGAAATAGTCATAGGTTAAATCCTCTATCACCTGCGCAAGTTCATTCTGAGAATGGCGGCGCATACGCGAGCAGACGTGCGCAGGTTCATGACAAATGAAGCACCTGCGCATGGGCTGATGTATCGCGCTGCGCTTGAGTAAGCCCGACGTGGGACAAAACACATCAATGTCCCACAGCCGCCCAAGCGGATGGTTATCCTCCAGATGGGCCATAACATGCTTAATCATCCAGGCCGGTGACGAAATGGACCACCGCGCCTCGGGGCCGGTGCAGAGAAAGTCGGTTTCATGCCGGGTGACCGGCCATCGGTGTTTCAGCAGCGACTGATTGATGGCCTCATTCGCCTCGGCCATGACACGTCGGGCAAGAGGGGTATCTTTTATCTCCCCTGGCCAGACGAGGGTCACAGAGACCATCGTCTGGCCATACTGGCCCAGCCACTGTTGCTGCAGGCGCGCGCGTGCCTCTCTGGCTTTCAGCACATCCTCAAGAGCAAGACGCATACACGATGCCTCTGCCGTTTCCCGGCTCACTCTTTCACCTGCCTGACCACATCAATGACGCTGCCATCGCGATACCGCACAACGCCCACGATGCGGGAAGTAAACGCAATCGGCTTAGGTTCACCCGAAATGAGCAGCGCTTTCTGATAGAGTGTCCCGATATCCACCACCGGCAGACCGGCGGCGATCAGGCGCGCTTTCACCTCCTGTCGGGCAGGATTTACAGCAATACCGTGGTCGGTAACCAGTACGTCAACGCTCTCGCCTGGGGTGACGCGCGTGGTGACCTGCCTGACTACGGTAGGAATGCGGCTGCGGATAAGAGGCGCCACCACGATGGTCAGATTAGCTGCGGCGGCCACGTCACAATGTCCGCCAGAGGCGCCGCGCATCACCCCGTCGGAGCCGGTCAGCACGTTCACATTGAAGTCGGTATCGATTTCCAGCGCGCTTAAGATGACGATATCAACACGATCGCAGCAGGCAGCTTTCGCGGCAGGATTGGCATAAACGCTGGTGGAGATTTCAACATGATCAGGATTTTTCGCCAGCGAAGCTCCCGCAGCCCCGTCAAAACTCTGGGTATCCAGCAGCTTTTTAATCAGCCCTTTTTCATGCAGATCCACAATGCTGCCAGTGATGCCGCCCAGGGCAAAGCTGGCCACAATGTTCTGTTTCCGCATCCGTGATTCCAGAAAACGGGTGCAGGCCGTTGAGGCCGCACCGGAACCCGTTTGCAGCGAAAAACCGTCGCGGAAAAAGCCGGAATGCTCGATCACATCGGCGGCAGAACGCGCAATCATCAGCTCACGCGGATTACTGGTGACGCGCGCCGCACCGACGCTGATCTTTGCCGGATCGCCTACGCTGTCGATTTTGACAATGTAATCCACCTGATCCTGAATAATGCTGGCGGGCATATACGGGAACGGCTCAATGCTCTCCGTCAGCAGCACCACCTTTCTGGCATATTTTGCATCAACCATCGCATAACCCAGCGAACCGCAACGGGACAGGCCGCCGCTGCCGCTGGCATTGCCATATTCATCGCAGCAGGAGACGGCTAAAAAGGCGACATCAATAGTGATTTCGCCCTTTTCAATCAGGTTGACTCTGCCGCCATGCGAGTGGATCTCTACCGGCTCTGCCATCAGGCCATGTGAAATCGCTTCGGCTAATTCACCCCGCATGCCGGAGGTGTAGATTTTGGTGATGACGCCGGCTTTGATGTGTTCAATCAGTGGCGCGTTGCAGGTCATTAACGAGCTGGATGCCAGCGTCAGTCCCTTAAGGCCCTTTTCTGCCAGCTTCGCCATGACGTAATTAATGACTTTGTCACCTTCACGGAAGGCGTGATGAAAGGAGACCGTCATACCATCACGTAATGCGCAGCGGGCCAGAACCTCATCAACCGTGTCAAAAAGTTTGCGCTGATATTTCTGGCGGCGATCTGCAAGATAAGGGGTCTGCGTGTTGGCACCGGTAAAAGGTTCATACTGCCGTGCGTTGCCGGACAGCGTCTGCAGGGCTTCAATTAAATGGCTCATGGTTTAATCCTGTTGTTCTGGGCTGAATGCAGCTACTGACGAACGCCGGAAGCGTTTTTACGTTCAATCACGACACGGGCATGGTTAATGATTGGCGCATCGATCATTTTTCCGTTCAGTGAAATCACCCCCAGCCCATGACGATCCCCCTCTTCGGCCGCTGCAATCACGCGCTCTGCGTAATCGACCTCTTCCTGAGTGGGCGCGTAGGCATTGTGCAGAATTTCAATCTGTCGTGGATTGATCAGCGATTTGCCGTTAAAGCCCATACGCTTAATCAGATCGACCTCTTTTAAAAAACCCGCTTCATCGTCAATGTCGGCATACACCACATCAAAGGCATCAATCCCTGCGCCGCGCGCAGCATGCAATACCGCGCAGCGCGCATAAAAAAGCTCGGTGCCGTCGCCACGTTCCGTCTGCATATCCATCACGTAATCAAATGCCGCCAGCGCAATACCCATTAATCGCGGCGACGATTTAGCAATAGCCACCGCATTAATAACGCCGACCGCCGATTCAATCGCCGCCATCAGTCTGGTCGAACCGACAGGACGTCCACACTCCGCCTCAATGCGGGCAATTTCCCCTTCAAGCTGATAAATATCATCCGGCGTGTCGGTTTTAGGTAAGCGAATAACGTCGACGCCCGCGCGTACCGCTGCTTCGGTATCTTTCAGCCCAAAAGGCGTATTCAGCGGATTAATCCTGACCACCGTTTCAATATCTTTATACATGGGATGCTGTAACGCATGAAAAACCAGCAAACGTGCGCTGTCTTTTTCTTTTAGTGAAACGGCATCTTCCAGATCAAACATAATGGAGTCAGGGCGATAGATAAAAGCTGTTGAGAGCATTGCGGCACTTGAACCGGGTAAAAAAAGCATGCTGCGACGTAATTTCTTCATCATAGTTTTTCCCACGCAATTTCTTTGCTCTCTGTTCCACGCAATATCGCCGTCTGCATTCTGGCCCGGATAACACAATTCAGCGCGCCTTTATCTTCGACAATAATTTCTCCCTGCGTAATATTAAAAGCAGAAAGTGTTTCTTTCACCACGGCAGTAATCTGCTCGCCAAATTGTTTGTAAACTTCGCTGTTAACAGTAATATCCAGCCCGTCTTCAGCCGGGCTGACTTTGACAACCAGATCGCTGGATTCAAGCGTACCGGCTATGGCCGCCTTAACTATTTTCATTTTAATTTCCTGGACAGTAAATTATCCGACGTTTGCCAGATTGTAGTCTGACTGTTTAAAGGGGTGACGTGACAGCCATCGGATTAAAAATGGCAGCGTGGTGGCTGGCACCATTCGTGTAACCGCCTCCATATCATTTCTCTCTAATGACTTTCTTACCGCAGAGGCCGATATCGGAAGGTTATTCTCATCCGTCACTCTGGTTATTTCGTTAACTTTAATCGGGGCTTCTGCCATTATCGTTTCATCTTCCAGCCAGTGATGCATCGCAAAATTATATTGCGCGGTGACTTTACAAAAAGGCTCGGTTCCCACAAAGCGCTGCCGGATATTTAACGCAGGCGCGATGTGGCGACGGAACAGCATTAAATCGATAGCGGCATAGACCTCATTAACAATCTGCTTTTCTTTGAGAAAGTAGCCAGGAAAGGTTCCCCGCGAAATAATATATCGGGAGCCGGGATGAACCGTGACATTAGGTAAATGACGTGAGCCCTCCTTTACCATGGCTAAACGATCCTGAAAGGAGAACGTCGACAAATCTTCCTCGACCACAAAGATATGAAGCCAGTCGCAGGCTTTTGCCGCCTGCTCAATCAGATAAAAATGCCCGGAGGTAAACGGATTGGCATTCATCACAATCGCGCCAACGTTGCTGACGTTAACCTGGTGATGTTTACGCAGCTTCCTGCAGTAGTGATGGATGCCCACAGGCGTGTTCTCCATCAGTGTGGCCCGGTTATCGAGTGTCACCAGAGGATAAAAACCGCATCCCCGGAAGGCTTTCACATTGCAGGGCGTGGTCAGGAGAAAAAGCTGATGCTCGCCATTCTGAATCGCCTGCGCCTCCGCTTCGTGAATCACTTTCAGACCCAGCGAGGTGCTGCGCCAGGCGGCATCCACAGCGATGCACTTTAACGTACTCCCGGCAATCCCTGCACAGGCCACCAGATGGCGTTTACAGCGCGCAATGACGAACTGTTCGATATCATCATCCATACCCAGTCCATTACTCTTAAGAAACAGGGCAATCTCTTCTCGCAGAGTCCCGCTGTGCGTTTCAACCGTTTCAAACGTCAGCGACGGGTCGCTATACATCATGTTTCTCCTGAAAATATCTGATGATCACCTCCTCCCGTACCTGCCGGAAATCAGGATGCCTGCAGATCGTGCTGCGGATCTGACTCCACAATCGTATTGGTTAAGTGCCCGATATTTTCAATCACGACGTCGACCTGGTCGCCTTCGTACATAAAGAGTGGCGGCGTACGTTTTTTGCCGACGCCCCCCGGAGAGCCGGTAATAATGACATCACCGGCATTGAGTGAAGTGAAGGTGCTGATGTAGCTAATCAGGTCGGCAACCTTATGGATCATACTGCCGGTGGAATCATCCTGAACCAGCCTGCCATTGAGCCAGGTCTGAATCGACAGCGCATGGGGATCCGGGATTTCATCCGCCGTCGTCATGCAGGGCCCGAAAGCGCCAGTATGGGGCCAGTTTTTCCCGGCGGTGAACCAGGCATGCTGCCAGTCCCGCACAGAGCCATCCATGTAGCAGCTGTAGCCAGCCACATGCTGCATGGCATCACTTGCGGCGATATTGATACCCGGCTTGCCAATAATGACGGCCAGCTCTCCTTCATAATCAAATTCGTTTGATAAGGCGGGTTTGACGACCGGTGTCGCATGACCCGTCTGCGAGTCAGGAAAACGAATAAACAGCGTGGGGGCATCACAGGTTTCCGCAAACTCCCTGCGTTTCTCCGCATAATTCATGCCGACACAAAATATCTTCTCTGGCACTTCAATGACGGGCAGAAAAATAATATCACTCGCCATGACATCGACAGGATAGTCCTGATATTGCCGGGCAATGTCGATCGCATCCTGCTGAAGCAAGGCTTTCAGGTCAGGACAGAGATGACCCATTTTCTCACCCAGATCGATAATGCCGTTCTCAGTAAAAATACCGTAGCTTTTATGACCGTGATGGCTGTAGCTGGTTAATTTCATAATAAAACCTGCTTGTCGTATTTAATGCTTTCGGGTTCACGCCGTGTAATACGGCGTGAACAATCGTTTATTCTGCTGCTATTTCAGCGGTGCGACGGGGACCAGCTTCTTTTGTTCATTGCCGGATAGTGATGTCGCGACAACCGCAGCCACCACAAGCAGTGTAATAATAAAGCCGGTCATTCCATGCCAGCCGGTGGCGTGGAAAACAAGGCCATTGACGAAGCCAATCAGTGAACCGCCCATGTAGTAGAAGAAAAGATAGAGCGCAACGGCCTGACCACGGGCGTGGGTGGCATTCTTACTGACCCACCGCAGACCAATAGAGTGACAACCAAAGAAGCATCCTGTGAAAATGACCGCGCCGACAATAAAGACGACAACGTTATCCACCAGCGTCAGCAGCATCCCCAGGGCCATGATGGCGAAGAGCGTTCTGAGCACATTCATGCTGCCATATTTTTCGGCAAAGCGGCCGGCCTGAGGCGCAGTAAAGAAACTCAACGCAAAGCTGAAGGAGATCAGGCCCGCATTGGCATGAGAGATATTGAACGGTTCGCCTTTCAGGAAGAAGGCCAGATAGTTATAGAGCGACGTGAAGACACCAAAGATGATGAAGCTGATAATAAATACCCGGGAGAGATTTTTGTTTTTAAAATGCTCAGCCGCGCCCTTCACGACACACAGAACGTTGAGGTTTTCCGTCGGCTTAAAGTTTTTGGAGGCTGGCAGCAGAAAGTTAACCAGAATCGCGACGACGATCAGGCTGACGGCAAAACCGTAGAAAATGGTATTGATTGAAATATGGTCAATCAGCTGGCTGGCAATAATACGACCGGACATGCCGCCCATCGAGTTCCCAAACACAAAGTAGCCGGTGACCACTCCCGCGACAACGGGCGCGACCTCCTCACTGATATAGGCGGTTGCCGCTGCAGCAATGCCACTGAGTGCCAGCCCGATGACTGCACGCAGTGCCACTAACAGTGTCCAGGATTGCGCCAGCGGACAAAGCAGGGTCAATATCCCGCCCAGTAGCAGAGAAACGATAATCAGTTTTTTTCTGCCATAGTGATCGGCTAAGGTTCCGGTAAATAGCAGGCCGAACGCCAGCATTGCCGTCTCTGCGGAGAGAATGATACTGACCTGACTGACAGGAATATCATATTCAATCGCCAGAACCGGCAGCAGCGGCTGAATAAAGAACAGAGAGGCTAATTCGGCCAGTCCGGATAAAGCCAGTGCCAGAATAATACGAATGTAAGCACTGGCTTTAATCTCACCCGCGGGTTTGGTTTGTTTATCGGTAGTTATAGTCATAACATCCTCATTACTATTTTGGGTACAGGGCGCTATAGCCCGTATGACCTAAATTTTTTATTTAATAGTTCAGGAGGGGGTAATTAAATTGCTTCTGAAATAGCCGCATCCGGAACGCAGACGACGCCTTCAAAAAGTTTCCGGCACGTTCTGATGACAGCGGCCCGTGTCTTTTCAATTTCATTGCTCTCGTTGGTTAACGAAACAGAAATTTTTCCGCCGGGATGTTCAATATCAATAATACTGGTGTACGTTGTCTTAGGCTGTCCTGAAATAATCTTCCAGGCTACAGAGCCTTCAATCCGTGTTGCTGTAGAAATACCAATGGATCCGGTAATCGCCAGCGATCGGTGGCAGGCATGCGGCATAAAGTAACGGACGTTAATGGTACCACCCGCCTGGGGTTTGCTCAGAAGGACCGGCTTAGGGATCACTTTGTCAGAGACGTCACCGAACCCCATCGCTCTGCCAGCCTGACGACGGATATGCTCCAGACGCGTCATAAATGCGCGGTCAGATTCCAGCTCTGCCGGTTGCTCAAAACCCGTTTTACCCAGCTGTGCAGCCTCGATAAGTACCATTGGCATGGCCATATCAATGCAGGTCACCTCTGCCTCGTCGATGCGATCGATGACGTTACCGGTTGGCAGTAGTTTTCCGGTCTTACAGCCGGCAGAATTAAGGAATGTAAGTCCTACAGGGGCTGCAGCACCCGGCACGCCATCAATGTGGGTGTCGCCTTCATAACTCACAAGAAGATCCGGTGTCTGGACTTCAGCATCAACCAGAGTACCGGTGTTGAGGTTGCGAATACGCACGGTGGTGACGGGACTTTTTGCGCTGACCAGCCCCTTTTCAATGGCGAAAGGTCCTACAGCACACAGCATGTTTCCGCAGTTGGGTGTGGTATCAACACGTCGCTCGTTGACCATGACCTGTACGAACAGATAGTCAACATCTGCATCGGAACAGGTTGACGGGCTGACGATAGCGACTTTGCTGGTCTGGGGACTTCCTCCGCCAATCCCATCAATTTCGAGTTCATGACCTGCACCCATCAGACTAAGCAGCACGGCATCGCGCTCCTCAATGTTATCGGGCAAGTCGCTGGCCAGAATAACCGGTCCTTTAGATGTACCGCCACGCATTAGTACGCAAGGAATCTTCAGCATGTTGTTTTCTCATTTCGCCTGGTGATAAGAACAGCGTCAAGATTCCACAGCATGATCAGGAATTCTAATGTCTAATTTCACGTCATTAATACGCTTTACGCATAAATACCCGCTGGGTTAGTGTGGGTGAAATAAAATAACGATAAGGCGTAAAATTTAATGCAGCATGAACTTCAGGGCATACAAGCTTTTGTTAAAATTGCAGAAATCGGATGTTTTACAAGAGCATCTCACTTCCTTCACATTTCACAACCTGCGTTAACACGCAGAATTAAAAAACTTGAGGAAAGTCTGGGGACGGTATTATTTGAACGTTCAACAAGAAAGATAAAACTCACCGCGGTTGGCAGAGAGTTTTTACCTAAGGCAAAGAATTTAATCGATTTCTATGAAAGTTCGATTCTGAATATTAAGGAGATGGCCACACACCAGAGCGGGTTTATTACGTTATCCTGTCTGCCTACCGCCGCATTCTACTTTCTGCCTTCCGCGATCAAAGATTATAACAATCACTACCCTAACATTCGTATTCGAATTCTGGAGCACACTGCCAGCGACTGTCTTGAAGCAGTGCTAAATGGCGATGCAGATTTCGGCATAAATATGATAAACATCACACATCCAAATATCGATTTTACTGCGCTGGTGAATGAACCCTTTGTTCTGGCCTGCCGTCGCGATCACCCACTGGCACAAAAGCAGCTGGTTTCGTGGCAGGATCTGGCGGGTTTAACGCTGATTGGTGTCCGGCGTTCAAGCGGTAACCGGTCGCTGATTGACCAGGCGCTGGAGGAGGTGGCGTTTAAGCCAGACTGGTTTTACGAAGTCAGGCATCTCTCCACCTCGCTCGGCATGGTAGAAGCAGGTCTGGGGGTTGCGGTGGTGCCGAATCTGGCGATGCCACTGAATGAACACCACATTCTGGTCAGTCGTCCGCTGGTTGAGCCGGTTATCCGGCGAACGCTGGGTCTCGTTCAGCGGCGGGAAACGGTGCTCAGTCCGGCCGCTGAAAAGTTCAGAGAACGACTCTTACAACTCTGGTCTCAGGAAGCCAACAGCCCCTGGATTGGTAAGTTCACTAACTGAAGTCGCCTTCGTCAGAAATCAGGCATGACCTGATTTCTGTGAATTAGTGGCGTTTTTCCATCTGTATCCAAAATACCGCGATGCTCAGCAGTAAACAGATAACCGCACTGACGCTGAACAGCAAATCCACGGCCAGATTCAGACTGGCATGATCCACCACCACACCTGACAGCACAGGCACCCAGTTAGCGATATAGGCAAGGACATAGAACAACGAAATCAGTTTTGCGTGACTGGCAGCCGGGGAGATCATATTTACCAGGGTCGCGCTTCCCACAAAGATCGCGCCATAGGAATATCCGGCCACGAGCAGTCCTGAGCATGCCCATACTAAAGAGTGGGTGCTGATAGCCCAGGTAAAAAACACAATCGAAATGGCCTGAGTAAGACAGCCGGCAGCCAGAGACGTGCGAGCGCTAATGCGGCGGCTCAAAATCTGACTGATACCGGCCACCACTAAATAGACCGCAATCACGTAGCCATACACACCCTGACTATGAATGCCGAGCAGATGCTCCGATACCGCCGGTCCAATCGACAAAATACTGGCGGCAAACGCCCAACTCATAAACAGAGCGCCAGCACACAGGAAAAAACGTCTGCCCGTCGCTTGCAGCCCGGCTTTAAGTGTCGTATCCGCTGAAATGGCAGACGAGGATGGCGCAACCCTGGGTTGGTCGTGATGGCGCGCTGGCCAGCTAAAACGTAATCCGATAAGGGCAATCGCAGCCGTGATCATAATCAGCAGAAACGGCAACGTCTGGCTGTGGAAATTTGCCTGAATCGCCACGCCACTAAAAACTGGCCCCAGAGCCAGACCGGTGGTGAAAGAAAGCGTTGCGAGTAGAGCTGCAGCTTTACCGCCATCTTTAGGGCCAAAACGCAAAAGGGCAATATTAGCTGCACCGGTTAATGCCCCGGTACCTACGCCCGCCAGCAGGCGTGCCATAAACAGGCAGGCAAATGAATCGGCGAGGGAAAACAGCAAGGCTCCCGCGAAGACGGCCAGTAGCGCAGGCATCATCAGGCTGCGCAGGTCGGCAACTTTCCCTGCAAGATTTCCTACGCTGAACAACGCAATCAAAACGCCTGCCGCATACGCGCCATAGATAATCGTCAGGCTGACGGCGGTTAAGCCCAGTTGCTGTTGATAGAGAGGATAAAGCGGCGTTGGCGCACTGCTGTTTAATAAGGCAGCGACCAGAGCCAGTGCAATGAAGCATAAAGCGCGCGTCTTTGACCTGGCGTTATTTGATCTGTCTGCCACGTAATTAACTTCTGACATGTTTATTATCCTGAGCGCATGCCACATGATTAGGCGTGAGCCACATTGATGTTTGATAGCGATGAGATGCGCGCATCATAGGGCCTGACGGAGAACAGGTACATCGACATTCCTGCATCACAGGTCTTCATTAATGCAGCTTGTTGTGCCCGGCGAAGTATGCATAAGTTGTAAGGCAAATCAGCCTGTTATACACGTGCAGTCTGACGACGCCAGGACGACAATGATATTACGTACTTCGCACAGTGCGGGCAGACCACTCTGCTGTTAAATGATTGATATTCAATCCGGTAACGTTGACACTTGTCGCAGCAATAAAGAGTCCGTGTTAAGGAAGAGAGCAAGAGATGAACTGGGATGATGTCCGTTTTTTCCTCGCGTTAGCGAGACAAAAAACGTTGCGGGGTGCCTCAAAATCGTTGAACGTCGATCAGGCGACAGTCGGACGCCGTATCGCAGCGTTCGAAAGCGCGCTCGGCTCCCGATTGTTTATCCGCACGCCCCGCGCTTTTACGCTGAGCGAGTCTGGCGAACAGGTGATGACCGAAGCCATTGCGATGGAAAGCGCCATGCAGGCGATGAGTCGTAAAGCCGCCTGCGGCGATAACATTCCGGCAGGTAACGTGCGCATCGCCAGCACAGACACGCTTGCCACTGTGTTTATCCTGCCTGCCATTCAGCGCCTGCGCGAACAATATCCGGATATCACCGTAACCTTACTGACCGGAATAGGTTTTTCCGATATCTCGTACCGCAGCGCGGATATAGCCATTCGTGCTGCCCGACCCGATTCTGAAGAGTTAATCGTTAAACGTATGGCGACCATTGATATGGGGCTTTACGCCAGCCAGCGTTATTTTGATCGGCTCGGAGAACCGAACCAGGAAGACGGATTAAGCAGCCATCAACTGGTCATGTTTCCGGCAGACATGGTGCCACGTCATCGACAAAACCTGTGTGGCTTTGCAGTAAACAGCAAGCAAGTCGTGCTGGAATGTAATACGCAACTGTTGATGCAATCCGCGATCAAACGCGGGATTGGCATCGGCCTGCTTTCGACATTTTTAGCTCACGGCGATCCGCAATTAATCCCGATTTTTCCTGAAAAACGCGACCCGGTTGATATCTGGCTGGTGCTTCATCCAGATCTGCAAAAAGTCGCACGCATCAGGGCAGTGATTACGGCGCTGGAGCAGTGCTTTGCGGAAGAAACCAGGGTAAGAGAAATTTAGCAGACCTCGCGGTTTCAGTAGCTGAAGAAAATTACCTGGCCTACTTAACCGCCGCCACCGGCAAATCCGTTACCCGTGTGGTATAGGCAGGCGACAGCATTTCGCGCTTCATCGACCAGGCTTTGTTGATCCCCTGCCCGGCAAACCACAGCTTTCCGCTGCCGGTTTTGTTAATTTTATCCATCAGCTGCATCAGCTCTTCGCTATTGCGGCGTGGCTGATGCTCATCAAACAGATCAAGCTGGGCCACGCCCTGACTGAAAAAATCCCCCAGCACGATGCCCGCCTTCATGTAGCGGTGTCCCTCAATCCAGATGTTATCCAGACATGCCATCGCGACACTGATAATGTCGCGGGTGTCCTGCGTCGGGATCAGCAGCTGGCCCGTGGACTGATTGCCATAAAAGGGTTCGTCAGTCGCATGCGGACTGGTGCGCACAAACACCCCTATCTGACGACAATATTGTTTCTCACGACGCAGCTTTTCTGCCGCGCGCTCAGCATAGGCGCAGACGGCTTCACGCATCTGATGATAATCAGAGATACGGCTGCCAAACGAGCGTGAACACATGATTTGCTGTTTTACCGGCGTCACCGACTCCAGCTCCAGACAGGACTCGCCGCGCAACTCTCTGACCGTGCGTTCCAGCACCACGCTGAACTGTTTGCGAATGGCCTCGGTGCTTTGATCGGCCAGATCTTTCGCCGTCATGACGCCCATGGCATTGAGTCGTTTGCCGATCCGGTGACCCACACCCCAGACTTCAGCTACATCAATCAGCGCCAGCAGCTTTCTTTGCCGTTCGGGGTCCGACAGATCGACAATGCCGCCGGTTTTGCTCCACTTTTTGGCCGCAAAATTCGCCAGCTTGGCCAGCGTTTTCGTCTGGGCAATGCCGACACCAACGGTCAGATGGGTCTCTTTGCGTACCCGTTCTCTGACCTGGCGACCAAAGGTCTCCAGCGCCATACAGTTCTGCACGCCGGTGAGATCCATAAAGGCCTCGTCGATCGAATAGATCTCCACCGACGGCGCCATCTCTTCCAGTATGGTCATCACCCGCTGGCTCATGTCGGCGTAGAGCGCGTAATTTGAGCTGAAGACGTGCACCGCATGACGCGTCAGCTCTTCACGCATTTTAAAATAGGGTGCGCCCATTTTGATGCCGGCTTTCTTTGCCTCGGCGCTGCGCGCAATCACGCAGCCGTCGTTGTTCGACAGCACCACCACTGGCTTGCCTCTGAGATCGGGCCGGAACACGGTCTCACACGACGCATAAAAGCAGTTCACATCGACCAGTGCGAACATGATCAGTGTCGGGTACGGTAGATAAAATCAATAGCCACGTCGGCGATATCGGGTTCATCCGGGCATGCATAAAGAGCCTGATGGGGAGAGGCGAGGAAACGCAGTGAAAACGAGAATCGCAGCAATCGTTGTGGAACCAGGCACTCAGCCTCAGCGGTGGCAACGATAGTCGTGCCATGAGAGTATGTCCGCTTCTGCGGGTCATCAACTGACAGTGACAATGTGGAAGACGCGATCATACGTTTGCCTGAAGCTATACCTGTATTTATATACAGTAATATAGACAGCATGATTTTTCCAGTTGCTACTCTGTAAAATTTTTAATGACAGATTCTCTGACCCGATAGCCATCGATCGGCATGCAGAAGCACATTTTCGGTGACATGTGCTCGTTTATGCAGACTCTCGCTCAATCAAATGAAAGCCTATATCCACAATGGCTTCTGCACCCGATTTTTGTTCAATACGATCGGCCAGCAGCGTGGCGGCACGCTGACCAATAGCGTGTCTGTCAACACTGACGGTCGTAATTGAAGGACGATTACAGGCGGCAAAATCGAGATCGCCAAAGCCAATAACGGCGATATCCTGCGGGATACGTAAACCCCTGCTCTCGGCTTCCATGATCGCCCCTTGTGCCAGCGTATCTGAACTGCAGACAATGACGTCAAACTCACCTTTGCCAGAAAGCTGTGTTAAACCGCTACGCCCTAATGCAAGCGATGCCGGAAGGGGCACATCCACCTGATGTACAACATCAATTGCATTGCGTTGAAGAACATCGCATAACCCCTGCTTACGCTGCGCGGCGCGGCGATCGTCGGTCCATAACAGACCCGGGCGACGATAGCCTTTACTCAGAAGATATTTACCGATTGCCTGTCCGACCTTTTCATGGGAAAAGCCCACCAGCATATCGAGCGGTGTCGGCGTTAAGTCCCAGATTTCCACCACCGGAATCATTGCGTTCAGGATGACCTTTTTCAGTTCTGTCGAGTGATGGATCCCGGTCAGTACCACGCCGTCGGGACGACGGGAAAGCAGAGTTGCCATCAGCTCCGCTTCTGTTTGTTCGGTATACCCTGCTACGCACAGCAATATGTGATACCCGCGTCGTGCCAGCTCATCGCTCAGCGACTGGATGGTATCAACAAACATGTTGTTGTTTATTTGTGGCACCAGAACCGCAATTAATTTACTCCGTCGCGACGCCAGACTGCCCGCTAACGCGTTAGGTATGTAGCTTGTGGCATGAACCGCCTGCATGACTTTCTCAACCGTTTTGGGGCGAACCAGTTGCGGTGAATTCAACGCCCGACTCACTGTCATCGGAGACAATCCCGCGCGACGTGCGACATCTTCCAGCGTCGGTGCGCGAGGTGGTTTAGTGCTCTTCACTGCCGGTACCCCTGCCAGATTGGCTGATTTATCTGCACATTATTCATTATGACTGTGGCTATTGCCAGCCTCTATCCAGGGAATACGACAAAGAACACGGCTTACTGACACCGGTTCTTCAGATAAATGATTGCGCAAACATTTTGTATTGTGCGTTTACCCAAAAATTTGCATAACGTGATCGATTTTCCGAAAAAAATGCGCTTTCATGCGACTTATGTGATCAATTGTTCAAATAATCATCCGTCATCTGGCTTCCTGAATGCCATAACAATAATAATGATATCGCAATCATTTATCGCTTTCAGGAGAGTAATATGTCTTCAGGTACAAACTCAAGTGCCGTCACCTACGCAAAAGCGGCCCATACCGGAACGGCAGCAGAAACGGGTGACCGTATCGAATGGGTAAAACTTTCACTGGCCTTTCTGCCGCTGGCAACGCCGGTGAGCGATGCGAAAGTGCTGACTGGCCGACAAAAGCCCCTGACCGAAGTGGCGATCATTATTGCCGAGATCCGCAGCCGTGATGGTTTTGAAGGTGTCGGTTTTAGCTACTCCAAACGCGCCGGTGGCCAGGGTATTTATGCTCACGCTAAAGAGATAGCCGATAATCTGCTGGGTGAAGATCCCAATGATATTGATAAGATCTACACCAGACTGCTCTGGGCCGGTGCCTCCGTAGGTCGCAGCGGGATGGCGGTTCAGGCTATCTCCCCCATCGATATCGCCTTATGGGATATGAAATCCCGGCGTGCCGGTCTGCCGCTGGCAAAGCTGTTAGGTGCGCACCGTGACTCCATTCAGTGTTACAACACCTCAGGCGGATTCCTGCATACACCGCTCGACCAGGTGCTGAAAAACGTGGTGATTTCCCAGGAAAATGGCATTGGCGGCATTAAGCTGAAAGTAGGACAACCTGACTGTGCCGAAGATCTTCGCCGGTTAACCGCAGTACGTGAAGCGCTTGGCGATGATTTCCCGTTAATGGTTGACGCTAACCAGCAGTGGGATCGCGAAACGGCTATGCGTATGGGACGCAAAATGGAGCAGTTCAATCTCATCTGGATTGAAGAACCTCTCGATGCTTACGACATCGAAGGTCATGCTCAGCTGGCTGCCGCGCTGGATACCCCTATTGCGACCGGGGAAATGCTGACCAGTTTCCGTGAGCATGAGCAACTGATTCTGGGCAATGCCAGCGATTTCGTGCAGCCTGACGCGCCGCGTGTCGGCGGGATTTCGCCCTTCCTGAAGATTATGGATCTGGCGGCGAAGCATGGCCGTAAACTGGCACCGCACTTTGCGATGGAGGTGCATCTGCATCTCTCCGCGGCTTACCCACTGGAGCCGTGGCTGGAACACTTTGAATGGCTGAACCCCTTGTTCAACGAGCAGCTGGAGCTGCGCGATGGCCGCATGTGGATTTCTGATCGACATGGTCTGGGCTTCACACTGAGTGAGCAGGCACGCCGCTGGACACAATTAACCTGTGAATTTGGCAAACGCCCTTAACACGACAGGCGGGAATCATTCATTCCCGCGCCTCTTACCTTACACAATGCATTCTGCCCTTGTCTGAGGAGTAGATAATGAAAAAAATAATAAAGCGCACAAAAGTGCGTTACACCATTCTTATGTTTTTATTTATTGCTACAGTATTTAATTACGCAGATCGTGCAACCCTGTCGGTGGTTGCCCCAATAATAAGTAAAGAATTAGGCTTTGATCCGGAATCGATGGGTCTGGCCTTCTCCTCATTTGGTATTGCCTATGTCATTATGCAACTACCCGGTGGCTGGCTACTGGATCGCTACGGCTCACGACTGGTTTACGGTTGCGCATTAATTGGCTGGTCGCTGGTCACCATGTTTCAGGGAACCATTTATCTGTACGCTAGTCCCTTGTTTGTCCTCATTATTCTTCGTCTGCTGATGGGTGCGATTGAGGCCCCTGCTTTTCCAGCGAACAGTCGCTTAAGCGTACAGTGGTTTCCCAATAATGAACGTGGCTTCGTGACGTCGGTTTATCAAGCCGCGCAATATATCTCGCTGGGTATTATTACTCCGCTGATGACCATTATTCTGCATAATTTAAGCTGGCATTTTGTCTTCTATTACATTGGCGCGACTGGCGTGATCCTCGGTATATTCTGGTTAATTAAAGTCAAAGACCCCATGCATCATCCAGAAGTTAACCAGGAAGAGATTGACTATATTCGTCATGGTGGTGGAGAACCGATGCTGGGCAGTAAAAAGGATCCTCAGAAAATAACGTTCGCACAGTTCAGAACCGTCTGTATTAACCGGATGATGATCGGCGTTTACATCGGACAGTTCTGCGCCACCTCCATCACCTGGTTCTTCCTGACCTGGTTCCCGACTTATCTGTACCAGGCGAAAGGAATGTCAATTCTGAAAGTTGGCTTTGTGGCCAGTATTCCGGCCATTGCGGGTTTCACTGGCGGCCTGCTGGGTGGGGTCTTCTCTGACTGGCTGCTCAAACGCGGCTGTAGCCTGACCATGGCGCGTAAATTGCCTGTCATCTGCGGCATGTTACTCTCCTGTGTGATTATCATCGCCAACTACACCTCTTCAGAATTTGTCGTTATTGCTGCGATGAGCCTGGCTTTTTTTGCAAAAGGATTTGGTAACCTGGGCTGGTGCGTACTCAGCGACACTTCACCGAAGGACGTTCTGGGTCTGGCTGGCGGTGTATTTAACATGTGCGGCAATATGGCAAGCATCGTGACCCCTTTGGTTATCGGTGTGATTCTCGCCAATACCCAGTCGTTCGACTTCGCCATTTTATATGTCGGTTCAATGGGACTCATTGGCCTGATTTCGTATCTGTTTATCGTCGGTCCGTTAGAACGGATTACGCTGGCCGCGTCTGCAGCCTGATTGTCTTTACAGGGAACGCTTCGCCCGCTGTTCCGGCAGTGTATTGCGTCGGAACAGCGATTTTTATTGGTATGGCCTGAGATCAGATCTCCTTACTCGCGCCACATCCTGCAGATGAATAGCATCGAATCAGCCCACGCTTCTCATCACTCACATCGGTGTCTGACAGCGCCAGGCATAAAAGCAGTTCACACCGACCAGCGCGAACATGATCAGTGTGTCGCTTTAATGACAAAGGTCACCACGCCAAACACCTCCAGCGCATCTTCGGTCTGGATAGCGATCGGTTTAAATTTGTTGTTCATCGGCATCAGTTGCAGGCAGGGATGAAGCTGGAGACGTTTAACGGTGAATTCGCCATCGACGGCGGCGACCACGATGTCGCCGTGTGAGGCGGTGAGGGAGCTGTCGACCACCAGCATGTCACCATCGTTAATGCCCGCCTCAATCATCGACTCACCGCTGACCCGGACAAAATAGGTGGCGCTGGGGTGCTGAACCATCAGCGCATTGAGATCGATACGTTGCTCGACATAATCCTGCGCCGGGGAGGGAAATCCACAGGGCACACGTTCGATATAAAGCGGTAACGGCATAACGGCGCGAATGTCCGCAGGTTTAATGAATTCCATAATATCACTCCTTTTTCAAATTACTGTATATAAATACAGTAATAGCTAATCCCTCTTTTAATCAAGTCACAGAAAAGTTTTTTAAGCGAAGGGGTTGATGGTAATGCACTTTTTTTTAACCGCTTTTTTCGCATTGCCGCCAGAGTAAGCGGAAACGGGTTACTTTTGCCGCAGCACGGGAATATCCGCGTTTTTTTCTTCCAGTAGCTGACCTTATAAATTCAGCCGCTGATTATTCTGACTTAAGGAAAATCTGACAACGCCCCTCTGGCCATCGCGGAGGTTTGAATATTCAGCGCGGGCTGGTTATTCTGCTTTTTTTAAGCATGGAGGGGTTATGGCAGACGACGATCGAATCAAACATCTGGAAGAAGCCGTCGCGCAGCTGAAGGTTGAGACCACGGTATTAAAAGCGATACTCGGCCAGCAAATAGCGCTGAATAATCTCAATTACAAAGGGAAATTTGACGATGTGCTGGCGGCGCTGGCGAAAGAATATGCCGAACGGGGGCTGGAGGAAGGCAATAATCAGGCCATCCATGATGTCCTGCGTGAATATATTAAATATGAGCCGCCTGCAGTGGAATAAGCGACTTTCTGGCAGCGTCCGGTTGCCGGACATGACCGGCTCCTGAACGCTGCCACTTTCCAGACCTGCCCCGCCTCAGGCGCTGCGGGTCAGTGGTCAGGCCTGGCTGTCACTCTCCAGCGCATCCTGAATCGCATCGGCCAGATTACCAATTTCATTCGCCACAGCCTGCAGGTCCCAGGAGGTTTTTGAGCCAGTCGCCGACGTAGAGGCACTGACGGACTCCTTTGCCACTGACAGCGCAGCTGCCACAGCCACTGAACGTTTATGTTGTTCCTGCGTCACGCCCGCAGGCGGAATCGCGAAATAGTCGTGAACCATGATCATTTCCTTGTGATGAGTAAGGGCTCAACCTTAGCCTTCTGCATCAGGCGTGGGAAGTGAATTATGCGACGCAGGCTGTCAGACGGCCAGGATTGCAGCAGTACTGTTGCACTATGCGTTTTTTCTGCGCTAAAACCTGTACAGCTTTTGCAGGAATGCCCCAAAAAAAGCCGTTTTAGCGCTTTGTGGTGTCATCAGCAAAACTCTCTGCCTTTTCATCTGAAAACCCTGATTGCCCTGAAAATAACTTCAACGTCCTGTATTTAATGACTTAATCGGCAACAATCCCTTTGTACACCTTAAACATGCATTTCTGATACACCACCAACCAGTTAAATTTTGTCAAATTTCATTGTACAACTTTGCAATTCTTGTATAACTTTGTCTCGTGATGTTCAATCACTTGTAACGAAAGGTGCTTTGCACCGCATCTGAAGGTGTTGTGGATTTCCACCTTCAGATGCATTTTTTTTGCGTCAGCCGACAACCGGATCTGAATCGACGCATTCTCCCCCAATTTCTTATGAGGCCTGACATGCAAACAACGATGAATACAGAGTCTCAGATTTCTGATTACTTCATGAACTCTGGCACCGCTTTGACCACCGAAAAAGAGGTTATCGCGGCGGTCCACGCTGAACTTGCCCATTCAAAATCGCATGTCTCAGATAAAGACATTGTGCTGGGCCTGATTCACCGCCTGGAGAGCGAGCGTGACGTGGTTAAGCAGGATATTTACCGTCAGGCGCTGGAACATGTTCTGCAGCGTGCAACGGCCACCAGCGAAAGCTAAAAACCTGTGTCTGATATGACGGAACGCGAATTAGCACGGATGCTTTTCCGGTACGGAATCAGCCCCTTTTAAGGGGCTTTTTTGTTTCTGCTTCTCTGAATCACTCCTCTCTTTCTTATCTCCCGCATTGCCTGCTCTGCCGGGCCAGATATAGCTCCGGAAATCACCTCTTTTGCCGCTTATTTGACCGCAAATCCCGGTTAATTGCTCTCGTTTCGCTTTATTTATCCGATATCTGTGTCCAGGCTTTTCCTGCATCTACTGCAAACACAGACGAGGAAAATAACTATGTTTCATCATTCATCAAAACTTCAATTCCCGGTTCGTGTAGAGAAGCCCGATCCAGAGTTTGCCATGCTGTTACAGCAGGCCATCGGCGGCGTCGAAGGTGAGATTCGTGTAGCGATGCAATACTTTTTCCAGGCGATGGGCGCGCGAGGTGATGTGCGGATTCGGGATCTGCTGATCTCCACCGCCACCGAAGAGCTGAGCCATATCGAAATGCTGGGCTACGCCGTGGCGCTGAACCTTGAAGGCGCACCGCTCTCTTACCAGGAAGCGTCAGCCAAAGATCCGGTGGTTAATGCCATTCTGGGCGGCATGAACCCACGCCACATCCTCTCTTCCGGTCTGGCTGCGATGCCGGTAAACGCCAACGGCATGCCGTTCGACATGAGCCACATCTACGCCTCCGGCAACGTGGCCGCCGATATGCTGGCTAACGTCACCGCAGAAGCTACCGGTCGCGTCCTGGCTACCCGCCTCTACAACATGACCGAAGACAAAGGCATGAAGGATTTCCTCTCCTTCCTGATCGCCCGTGACACCATGCACCAGCAGCAGTGGCTGGCCGTGATCGAAGAGATGGGCGGACTGAACGCGTCGCTGCCGATCCCGAACAGCTTCCCGCAGGAACATGAAGCGCAGGAGCACTCTTACTACTGCCTGAATACCTCGCTGGATAAACCGCTGCCGGAAGGTCGCTGGAGCAGTGGCCCGGCTTACGATGGTCATGGTCAGTTCAGCGCGAAACAGCAGCCCGATATTCTGGGTGATGAACCGGTGCTCGGCAATGCCCGTCCCGGTTCCGGTGCGCAGTCAGAACAGATCGACGGCGTTACACCACCCAAACCTTAATCCCTCCCCTGTCAGGGTCCGATGCCCTGGCAGGGTTGTCTCATTTTTACGGAGGAAAAGTCATGTCATCCACTCAGCGTCCACAACCCCCTTTTGCCGCGCAGCAGCAGACGTGGCCAGGCAGCACGGCCGCGATGCAGCCCCAGCCCGATCATGGCGAAGAGAGCTATCAGGGTTCCGGCCGTCTGGCGGGTAAAAAAGCGATTATTACCGGCGGGGACTCCGGCATTGGCCGCGCCGTCGCCATTGCCTTTGCCCGGGAAGGTGCCGATGTGCTGATCTCTTATCTTGATGAGCATGAGGATGCGCAGGATACCGCCCGGCTGGTCGAGGCCGCCGGTCAGAAAGCTATTCTGGTGCCAGGCGACATCACCGATGCGTCACACTGCAACGCCCTGGTCGATAAAGCCGTCGAAGCCTTTGGTGAGATTAACATTGTGGTCAATAACGCGGCGTATCAGATGACGCGCGAGTCGCTGGATGAGATCAGCGACGACGAGTTTGATCGGACCATGAAGACCAACCTTTACGCGATGTTCTACATCACGAAAGCGGCCACGAAGCATATGCCGGCGGGCGGATCGATCATTAATACCGCCTCGATCAATGCTGACCAGCCGAAACCGAAGCTGCTCGCCTACTCCGCCACCAAGGCCGCCATCGTTAATTTCTCTGGCGGCCTGGCCGCCCTGCTGGCTGAAAAAGGCATCCGTGCCAATGCCGTCGCACCCGGCCCTATCTGGACACCCCTGATCCCGTCGACCATGCCGGTTGAACAGGTGAAGAGCTTTGGCAGTGAAGTGCCGATGCAGCGTGCCGGTCAGCCTGCTGAGCTGGCGCCCACCTATGTGATGCTGGCCAGTGATGAAGCCAGCTACATTTCCGGGGCGACCATTGCCGTCACGGGCGGCGTGGCCATTATTTAACGTTCGCCGATTCCCTGGTCTCTTCGGCCAGGGGATGACCGATCAGTTTCTGCGCAATCCCCCACTGATAGAGCGGCTCCCGCGCCAGATTCTTCATTTTTACTTCGCACATGATGTCGAAATCCTGGAACGACAGCGCCCACCCATTCAGGGTCGGATTAAAGAAGTAGTCGGAGTGCGCCCGCAGTTTGCTTTTGCTCACGCCCAGCTGCTGCTGATCGGGCCAGCCCTCCTGCGGAATAATCCCTTCCTGTGAAATCGAATAGTGCAGCACTGGCCGCACGCCGCGCCACGAATCGATGACTCTGGCAACGCGCGCGTCATCCGGCTGAATAAACTCACTCTCTTTGACCCAGTGGTGATGGATATCCAGCACCACCGGACAGAGCGGTGCCGCCTGCAGCACGTCATCCAGCGAGCAGGAGATCTCATCATTCTCCACCGTCAGCATCCGTCGCGCTTCCGGGCTGAGCTGATTAAACGATCGTTTAAAACCGTCGAATCCCGCCTTGCCGTTCATATGGATGTTGATTTTAAAATCCTGGAAGGTCTTGCCGTAGCCCATCAGACAGGCGCAGAGCGTGTGATACTCCACATCCTCCAGCGCGCGCACCACCACATCCGGATTATCGGAAGCCAGCACCGTATATTGTCCCGGATGGAAAGAGAGCCGGATCTGATTTGCCCGCGCCAGTTCGCCACAGCGGGTAAACAGCGGATAGAGCTCAGGCAGAAACTCCGCAAACAGCGGCGTGGCTTCCGGCACCGTGTAGAGTGGCAGCAGATCGCTGCCGATACGCATCATCCTGAGTGGCTCAGGTAACGTGGCCAGATGCTCAAGCGTCAGGTAGAGATTATTAAGGTTGATAACGGTAATCTCATGAACCAGCTGATGACGTTCAGCCTGCGGTAAACTCAGAAATCGTTTACGGGTGGTCGCGCGAAACGGGAAAAACTGTTTGCCGTCGCTATTGAGATACTTACATGCAAAGCCTAATTTCATGTCTGCTCCTGGTTTATGCTTATCAGAAGTGTAACAGGCCTCTGGCGACCAGCCAGTCGCGGGCCTGAGAGATCCGATTAATCATGACAGGGAGAATCACTATGCAGGGTCACGCGATCCAGCGCATCGCTATCGACGCGGCTGAACGGCTGCCCGCCGCGGAATCCGGCTATCCGTTCGGGCCGGAACATCAGGTTTTTAAAGTGTGTGGAAAAGTGTTTTTACTGCTGACTGAGCTGCGGGGCGTGCCGATTATCACGCTGAAGTGCGAACCGCAGCAGGCGGAGTTGCACCGGGTGATCTATCCCTCGATCACCGCGGGTTATCATATGAATAAGCGTCACTGGATCACGGTGCATCCCGGCGACGGCCTCTCGCCCGGCCTGATTCAGCAGCTGGTTGAGGAGTCATATCAGCGGGTGGTGCGCGGCATCCCCGCCTCACGCCGCCCGGTGTGGGTGGGATGAAGGCGGTGGATGGAATAGGTGTTATCCCGCGCCGGAGAGAAGATGCGTTTGATGGCAGGAATAATAAATAGCAGGAGCAGAATCACCCCTGCCATCATGTGTCAGTCAGAGGAAGATCTGAGGATTTTCAACGCCACAGACGCGGGCATAACGGGCGAGTGTTTCAATGGTGGCTTTATCTGCGCGACGCTCGGTACGTGACACTGCAGACGGACTGACACCGAGGGCCTCCGCGACCTGAGCGCTGGTCATTCCCGCGCTTTCCCGCCATCTGGCTAACTGCTCGCGCAGATGCTCAGCCCGAACTTCTGCCTCGTAATGTTCGCGAACAACCGGATCAGATAAAATTTCTTTGCGGGCCGTCGTCCACGCAACTGATTTCTTACTCATCGTTTAACATCTCCTCTAAACGGTGCGCCCGGCTATCCCACCGGATGAGCTGAGCATAACCGCTATGTACCCGCCCTCACCAGCACGTCATCAGCCCCGCCCCGGCACTCAGTGGTGCAGCATCTCCTCCACGACGTCTGAGTTCGTCATCTGGTAAGGGTAATAGGTCGGCCAGTTGTCCATTTCAGCCAGCAGCGCCTGCTGAGACTGGTTGCCCATAAAGATATGGAAGTGGGCGGACTTACGTGGCCCGATGGTATGATCGCTGAACTGCACATATTTCGGGGCGTTGCTGCTGGCGTCCTGACACTCAAACAGATAGCGCACCCCTTTTTTACCCGAGGTATAGGTCAGGATCTTGTGGCCGGCATAACGATACTGGCAGGCACTGACCCGATCGCCGACATGGAACTCCATCACCCCATTTTCGATACCGATGGTATCGACGTCGGTGGCGTAGCCTTTACGATAATAAGCTTTAACCTGCTCTGCCGTTTTACGCTTATCCTGCTGCGCTTTCTTCTGCCAGACCGGATCCAGCTCGCCGCTTTGCAGCAGCGGATAGACCGACTGCCACAGTCCGTCCCAGTCAGAGAGCGGACGGTCTTTCACGTCGCTGTCAGCAAAGACGCCTTCTGCTGCTTTCTGCTCCATCGCTGACAGCGGTTTACCGTGTGTATGCGTGCCGTGCGCCAGCGACGACTGGCTGATTAACAGCGCGCCCAGCATCCCAATCCATTTACCTGCGTGATTCGTCAAAGCCTGATCCTCAGTTAAAGATACAAAGCGAAATGTTATGATATAACATTTCACACTTCAACCTGAGATGTCATCTGTCGATATTAATTTTATTTATTGATTATCACCCTCTTCCGGAACGTCCCTCGCGCCTGCGGCGGGCAAATCTGACGGGAGAGTAAAGCGGGTTGCCAGCATAGCGGGCGCGGGCTGACGCACCGCTAAGCCAGACGGCACAAGGCCTGGATAAGCGAAGCGATAACGGACATTCAGCGATAAGTCTGGTTTTTATGCCGGACAAAAAAGGCGCAGTCACTGCGGTTAAATAGCCGGTTTACCCTCAGCATTGTTCAGGTTGTTCTATATTTAGTGTCGTCGAAAGTAAAATAACAGCTGGAGCATGGATTAATGTCGAAAGAAACAGAGAAGAAACCCCTGAGTGAACGCGCGCCCACCACCGGTCCGGAATCATCAGAGCCGGGTCTGGGATCGCTGGCACCGAAAGATGGTTCGCATCAGCCCCCAGCCGAACCAACACCGCCAGGCAAACAGCCTACCGCGCCGGGCAGCCTGAAAGCGCCTCAGACGCACAACGCCAAACTTGACCAGCTTGAAGCCAGCCGCAAAAACGGCACCGGCAGTGCCCTCACCACCAACCAGGGCACACGCATCGCCAACGATCAGAACTCACTGCGTGCCGGTACGCGTGGTCCGACGCTGCTGGAAGACTTTATTCTGCGTGAGAAGATTACGCACTTTGACCATGAGCGTATCCCGGAGCGTATCGTGCACGCCCGTGGCTCCGCCGCCCACGGCTATTTCCAGCCTTACCGCTCCCTGAAAGATCTGACCAAAGCACAGTTCCTGAGCGATCCGGAGCAGACCACCCCGGTGTTCGTGCGTTTCTCCACGGTTCAGGGCGGAGCGGGCTCTGCAGATACCGTGCGTGATATCCGCGGTTTTGCCGCCAAGTTCTACACCGAAGAGGGTGTGTTTGACCTGGTCGGCAACAATACGCCGGTGTTCTTTATTCAGGATGCGCATAAATTCCCTGACTTTGTGCATGCCGTTAAGCCTGAGCCGCACAACGAAATCCCGCAGGGCCAGAGCGCCCATGACACCTTCTGGGATTATGTCTCTCTGCAGCCGGAAACCATGCATAACGTCATCTGGGCGATGTCTGACCGCGGCATTCCGCGCAGCTACCGCACCATGGAAGGGTTTGGTATTCACACCTTCCGCCTGATTAACGCCGAAGGCAAAGCGACCTTTGTCCGTTTCCACTGGAAGCCCGTCGCCGGGAAAGCCTCGCTGCTGTGGGATGAGTCGCAGAAACTGACCGGTCGCGATCCCGATTTCCATCGCCGCGATCTGTGGGAAGCGATTGAAGCCGGTGATTTCCCGGAATATGAACTGGGCCTGCAGCTGATCCCGGAAGAGGACGAGTTCAAATTCGACTTCGATATTCTGGATGCCACCAAGCTGATCCCGGAAGCGCTGGTGCCGGTAGAAATTGTCGGCAAGATGGTGCTGAACCGTAATCCGGACAACTTCTTTGCCGAAACCGAGCAGGTGGCGTTCCACCCGGGTCATATCGTGCCGGGCCTCGATTTCTCCAACGATCCGCTGCTGCAGGGACGTCTGTTCTCCTATACCGACACGCAGATCAGTCGTCTGGGCGGACCGAACTTCCATGAGATCCCAATCAACCGTCCGACCTGCCCGTACCATAACTTCCAGCGTCAGGGCATGCACCGTCAGGATATCGATACCAACCCGGCGAACTATGAGCCGAACTCGATCAACGACAACTGGCCGCGTGAAACCCCGCCGGCGGCCAAAGGCGGCGGCTTCGAGAGCTATCAGGAGCGTGTTGAAGGCCACAAAGTGCGCGAGCGCAGCCCGTCATTCGGTGAATATTATTCCCAGCCGCGCCTGTTCTGGAACAGCCAGACCGAGGTCGAGCAGCAGCACATCATTGGTGCCTACTCGTTTGAACTGAGTAAAGTGGGCCGTACTTACATCCGTGAGCGCGTGGTGGATCATCTGGCACGCATCGATACCAAACTGGCGCAGGGCGTGGCGGATAACCTGGGACTCGCGCTGACCGATGAGCAGCTCAACATCCAGCCACCTGCTGCGGTGAACGGCCTGACTAAAGATGACAGTCTGAGCCTCTACGCGATTCCGGATGGTGAGATCAAAGGCCGTCAGGTCGCGCTGCTGCTGAGCGATGGCGTGAAGGCGGCGGATGTACTGGCGATTCTGCAGGCGCTGAAAGCGGAAGGCGTGCACGCCAAACTGCTGGCACCGCACATGGGCCAGGTGCGCGCGGATGACGGTTCGGTACTGCCGGTTGATGCCACTTTCGCCGGTCTGCCTTCACTGACCTTTGATGCGGTGATGGTACCGAATGGCAATATCGATGCCCTGCTGTTAAGTGGCGATGCCCGCTACTTCCTGCTGGAAGCCTACAAGCACCTCAAGGTGATTGGTCTGGTGGGCGATGCGCGTCGCTTTAAAGCGCAGTTCGGTCTGGAAGATGCCGATCAGGAAGAAGGTATTGTGCAGGGCGACTCGGCGGAGAGCGCACTGATGTCTGAGTTTACTCAGGCGATGAAAGCGCACCGCGTCTGGTCCCGTAGCCAGAAAGCACAGTCCGTTCCGGCCTGATGCGTTGAGTAAATAAAAAACCGCCCCTGGGGGCGGTTTTTTTATGCCGGAAAGCGGCGCACTGTCGCGTGCGGGGTGATCCGTCAGACCTCCGTTATCAGAAGGTCTGCCAGTTCTCATTGTCCGTCACGGCCACAGGCTGACGTTTTGGCACGGCGATCGCCTTCGCAACCGGTGCGGCGGAGAAGGCCGTATGCAGACTGCCGGTTTTGAATACCGATACCGTTTTACGCAGGTAGCTCGCCTGCTCTTCCAGTGAAGCGGCGGCACTCGCCGACTCCTCCACCAGCGCGGCGTTCTGCTGCGTCACGCCATCCATCTCAGAAACCGCAATGCAGACCTGCTCAATGCCACGGGTCTGTTCGGTTGAGGAGGCGGCGATCTCTTCGATCAGCTGCGTCACACGGCTCACCGACTTCACGATGCTCTCCATGGCGATGCCCGCCTGAGAAGCGTGACCGGCACCGGTTTTGATGCGCTCGGCTGAGCGGTCGATCAGTCCACGGATCTCCTGCGCGGCGCTGGCGCTGCGTCCGGCCAGCGAGCGCACTTCACCCGCGACCACTGCAAATCCACGACCCTGCTCACCGGCACGTGCGGCTTCAACGGCGGCGTTCAGCGCCAGGATATTGGTCTGGAAGGCGATGCTGTCGATAATGGCGATAATACCGGCGATCTGATTCGAGCTTTCGCTGATCTGATCCATGTTGGCGATAACCCGGGCAACCGTTTCGCCGCCCTGCTGAGCTGTGGCTGATGCCTCTTTCGAGACCGAAGTCGCCTGCTGCGCATTGTCTGCATTAAGTTTCACCGTCGAGGTGAGCTGCTCCATGCTGGCGGCGGTCTGTTCCAGCGCGGCAGCCTGCTGCTCGGTGCGGGAAGAGAGATCGGTGCTGCCAGCGGAAATTTCCGCGGCGCCGGTAAAGATAGAGC
Source organism: Pantoea sp. Lij88 (assembly GCF_030062155.1). Lineage (NCBI taxonomy): Bacteria > Pseudomonadati > Pseudomonadota > Gammaproteobacteria > Enterobacterales > Erwiniaceae > Pantoea > Pantoea sp. Lij88. Next base: position 2,215,467 of record NZ_CP118269.1, read on the forward strand.
GGGTCGCGTCATCGACTGAGGTAATCGTCACCACCAGCGCATCGCGCATCTGCTGCAGTTCCTGAATCAGCAGGCCCATCTCATTTCGGCCCTCGTGCTGAATATCAGAGGTTAAATCGCCCGCCGAAATGGCGCGCATATAACCGGTCAGTCGGCCCAGCGGGTTAATCAGCAGCTTCTGCAGTCCCATCCAGACCGCCACGCCAATCACAGCCGTAATCAGGCCGATTGTCAGCAACGCCCAGAGCGCATCCGTCAGGCTGCGCTGGTTATGTTCAGAGGTATCTTTCATCAGCTGCATGTTGACCGCACGCCAGGCTTCATAGGCCGAGTCGAGCTGATCCTGTGCCGCCTGCGCTTCAAGGTTGCCGTAGGCCGCATAGTTACCCTGCTTCAGAAAGGTAATGGAGGACAGCATGGTGTCACGCATCTGCTGATAGGCAGTCTGAAATTGCGTCGCCTGGGCTTCGCCCTGCCCCTCTTTGCGCGGCATCGCCTGCCACGCTTTAAAGTCGGCATCGGCTTTGTCCGCAGACTGACCCGCCTGCTCCAGCAGCGTGGCGATGGCCGCCAGTGATTTAGGATCCTGCTGGTTTTTCAGGAAACGGATCGCCACACGGTTGATCGTCACGCGGGTTTTGATCAGGGTTTTCACCGCATCGCTCAGGTGCTGCTGCTGCAGTGTCAGCTGTTCGGCTGCCACGAAGTTTTTATCGGCTTTTGAAACGCCGTTGTAGAACAGAAATCCGGTCAGTGTCAGTAACGTAATAAAGACGGTAAGCACCGCCAGAATACCGTGGGTTATTTTAAGATTTTTAAGCATGTCCAGAGGCTCATATCAGAAGAGATAGAGTGTTTATCGGCCAGCTTAAGATTTATCTGAGTGTGGTAGCAAAGAAGTTAAAAAATCGCAACCCGCCGGGTGCAGCCTGCGCGCCCTTAAACGGCAGAAAAATAATAACGGCTTCGCCTGAACGCATTCGGCGCTTAACAACCGACCCCGTGCTGTGGTTGAATTCGCCCCTTACTTTTTCGCTCGTGGTTAACATGCATTACATTCAGAGTCTGATGAGTTTTATTGAGGGAAACCGGGTGCTGTCGATCAGCTTCAGCCTGTTGCTGCTGATCGTGGCCGGGATGGTCACTCACCTGATCTGCAAATTCTTTATCGTCAAAGTGATCAGGAAGGTCTTTTTCAGCAGCCACAAAAAAGGCGTTCCGCTGGATAAGGACATCCGCCTCTCTCAGAAGCTGTCAAATTTTGTGCCGGTGATTGTGGTCTACAACTTCCTGCAATTTATGCCGGGCCTGCCTGAAAATCTTAAAGTCGCGATTCAGACCATCTGCGGCATCCTGTTTTTTGTCTATCTGTCGATCTTCTTCAACGAAGTGCTGGAGATTGTTAACAACTCCTATACGCGCAAATCCAAACGCAAGAATCACTCGATCAAGGGCTATATCCAGATTGGCAAAATCCTGGTGCATATCATCGCCGCGATCATGATTCTGGCGATTATGTCCAACAAATCACCCGCGATCATCATCTCTTCGCTGGGTGCGGTCGCCGCGGTGCTGATGCTGATCTTCCAGCATACGCTGCTGTCGCTGGTGGCGAACATTCAGCTCTCCTCCAACGATGTCCTGCAGCTGGGCGACTGGATTGAGATGCCGGACAGAAACATCAGCGGCGAGGTGATCGATATTGCGCTGCATACCATCACCATCCGCAACTGGGACAACACCATTTCGCGCATTCCGACCAAGAACTTCCTGACCGAGACCTACACAAACTGGCAGGCGATGTTCTCGTCGGGCGCGCGCCGCATCATGCGCAGCTTTTATCTGGATCAGAAGTCGATCACCTTTGTGAATCAGGAGATGCTGCAGTCGATGAGCCAGATCCGCCTGGCGGGCGAAACGATCACCGAGCTGCTGGATGGACGTGATATCAGTGCCGTCGGCGAACGCTGGTTTATGGAGAACGGCATCACCAATCTGATGGTGTTCCGTAAATTCCTGAGTGCCTGGCTGGCCCAGCGCGATGACATTATGAAGGAGATGTATATCGTGGTGCGGCCGCTGAAGCCGTCGCCGGATGGGTTGCCGGTGGAGATCTACTGCTTTACCTCATCGATTTTCTGGGCCGATTATGAAAATACTCAGGCGGCGATTTTTGAGTATATCTATGCGATGGCCCGCCTCTTTGAGCTGCAGATCTATCAGCATCCGGCAGGTTCCGATTTCGCCCGGCTGGCTCAGCCGCGGCCCGACAGCCGGGATACACAGCAGAACGGCGTGCAGTAACCGGTGACGGCGGTGGCGATCGCCTGCCCCCGCCGCGATGAAGCGTTGCTCAGCGAATTAGCTCTTGCTCAGCGCATAGTTCAGCACTTTGTCATTTTTCATCTGCACGGTCAGCGTCTGCCCCTCGGTAGTGTTCAGGGTGCGCGCCTCGCTGTAAGTCCACTTCAGCAGCCGCTGCCCGTCCGGGTAAGGCGTTTCACTGTCCGGCTGACCAAACAGCGCGATCAGCTGAGCTTTGGTGGTCTGACCGGTGTGAATGTGCTGCAGATTACTGTTGTCCAGCCGGTGCCCGACCTGATTAGAACAGGCGGCGAGCAGCAACAGCAGCGCAGCTAACAGAACGCGTTTCGTCACGTAACATCCTATTGAAGTATTCAGCGCCGCAGGTCATTGAGCGCAATCGCGCTTAAGCTTATAGCGAATCCCTGCCATCCGGCAGGCTTTTCTGCGCCTGCACCTCTTCCTTTCCCCCGTCAGAGTATGTTTCACGGCAATTAACGCAAATTAATGCCGCCAGAAGCCCCGCCGCCCTGCGATTGCAACATCTTAGTCTATGATTACTCTCTGTATGCCGCGTGGAAGCGGTCTCACGCCTTCCTCCCCGCCGCATCACGCTGAATATCAGTCCAGCTTCCTGGCTGAAGAGACGCGCCAGCCCACCTGGCATCCTGGTCTCGCTGCAAGGTTTTTGATTTTTGACGCTTGCGTCATCGACATCCTTTTCGCGCGGTGGCGAGCCATCGCGTATTTCCAGGCTAAATGAGGCAACTGAATGGAATCCAAATCTTTTTTTAAAAGTTGGGGCGCTGAACGGGTTGCCAGTGATGAGGTGCGTTTCCGCCTCTGGGCGACCGGTCAGCAACGCGTGACGCTGCGTCTCTCCGGCAAAGACATTGAAATGACCCCGCAGGCAGATGGCTGGTTTGAAACCCAGGTCACCGGTGTGGCGGCCAATGCCGAATATGATTTTGTGCTGGCGGATGGCACGGCCGTGCCCGATCCCGCCGCCCGTGCCCAGAAAGCCGAGGTTAACGGCCCGTCGCTGGTGATCGATCCTGAGGCGTATCAGTGGCAGAACACAGACTGGAAGGGTCGTCCGTGGCAGGAGTCGGTGGTGTATGAACTGCACATCGGCACCTTCACGCCTGAAGGCACCTTCCGGGCGGCGATTGAAAAGCTGCCGATGCTGGCCGAAACCGGCATCACCATGATTGAAGTGCTGCCGGTGTCGCAGTTTGGCGGCAATCGCGGCTGGGGCTACGATGGCGTACTGCTCTATGCGCCGCATGCGGCCTACGGTACGCCCGATGATTTCAAAGCCTTTATCGATGCGGCACACGGCCACGGTCTGTCGGTGGTGCTGGATATTGTGCTGAACCACTTCGGCCCGGAGGGCAACTATCTGCCGCTGCTCGCGCCAGACTTCTTCCACAAAGAGCGCCAGACGCCGTGGGGCGCGGGTATCGCCTATGACGTTGATGCAGTGCGCCGCTACATCGTGGAAGCGCCACTCTACTGGCTGCAGGAGTTTAATCTGGATGGCCTGCGCTTTGATGCCATCGATCAGATTGATGACCCAAGCGAAAAGCATGTGCTGACTGAGATTGCTGAGCGCATCCGCGCCACCATTACCGATCGCCCGGTTCATCTGACTACCGAAGATTGCCGTAACGTCACCTTCCTGCATCCGCGTGACGAAAACGGGGACGCCCCGCTGTTTACCGGCGAATGGAACGATGACTTCCACAACGCCGTGCATGTGCTGGCAACCGGTGAAACCCACGCCTATTACCAGGATTTCGCCGATCAGCCGGAACAGCGGGTAGCACGCGCGCTGGCAGAAGGCTTTGTCTATCAGGGCGAAGTGTCGCCGCAGTCGGGCGAGCCACGCGGCGTGAAAAGCAGCAGCCAGCCGCCGGTCGCCTTTGTCGACTTTATCCAGAACCATGACCAGACGGGCAACCGTGCGCAGGGCGAAAGGCTGGTCTCGCTGGCTGGCGCAGAGCGGACGCAGGTGCTGCTGGCCATGCTGCTGGTCTCACCGCACATCCCGCTGCTGTTTATGGGCGAAGAGTATGGCGAAACCCGGCCGTTCCTGTTCTTCACCGATTTCCACGGCGATCTGGCCAAAGCGGTGCGTGAAGGTCGCGCCCGTGAGTTTGAAGGCCATGCCGGTCACGGCGAAACGGTGCCGGATCCCAACGATGTCACCACGTTTGAACAGTCGAAACTCAACTGGCCGCGCACAGAAACGCCGGAAGGTCAGCAGTGGCTGGCGCTGACGCGTCATCTGCTGGCACTGCGTCAGGAACATATCGTGCCGCTGCTGCACACTGCCGGGGGAGATGCCGGCCAGATAGTGAAAACGGCAGAAGGTTTCCTGGCGGTGCGCTGGGACTTCCCGCAGGGCACGCTGTCACTGGCGCTGAACGTTGGCGACAGCACGCAGCCGATCCCCGATTTGCCGGGCGAGACCCTGTTTTCCTGGCCGCAGACCGCAACCGAACTGATTCCCAACGCTATCGTGGTGCGTCTGGCTAAGAGAGAAGCAGAATGAATATTCCTACCGCAACGTACCGCATCCAGTTCCGTAACGGCATGACCTTTGACCGTGCGGCGGCGCTGGTGCCCTATCTGAAACAACTGGGTATCAGCCATCTTTACGCCTCGCCGATCTTCAGTGCGACCGCGGAGTCGACCCACGGCTATGACGTCACCGACGTTAACCAGATCGAGCCGTCGATTGGCGGCCGTGAAGGCTTTGACCGCATGGCTGCCGCGCTGAAAGCGGCCGGGCTGGGGCTGATCCTCGACATCGTGCCGAACCATATGGCCGCGTCGCTGGAGAACCCGTGGTGGCGCGACGTCATTGAGCATGGCGAACAGAGTCGCTATGCCCGTTATTTCGATATCGACTGGTCACGCCGCCTGACGCTACCGTTCCTCGGTGACACCTTTGAGGCGGTGCTGGCAAACGGTGAAATCAGCGTGAAGCGCGATCCGCAGACCGCTAAACCGGCGCTGGCCTACTTCGACAATTTCTATCCGCTGAAACCGGAGACCTGGCAGGATCGGGAAGAGGCGGTGCTCGCCCTGCGCGATGCCGCACAGATTGCCGAGCTGCATGATCAGCAGCCGTGGCGACTGATGTCCTGGCGCGATGCACCCAATGACCTCTCCTACCGCCGCTTCTTCGAAGTAACCGGTCTGGTGGGCGTGCGCGTGGAAGACAAGGCCGTCTTTGATGCCGCGCATCAGCTGATCCTTGAGCTGGTCCACAGCGGCGCGGTTCAGGGATTGCGCGTCGACCACGTGGATGGCCTGGCCGATCCGCGCGGCTATCTGGAGCAGTTACGCCAGGCCGCCGGTCCCGACTGCTATCTCACCGTGGAAAAAATCCTCGGCGACAATGAACAGCTGCCTGATGAGTGGCCGGTTTCCGGCACCACCGGTTATGAGTTTATGGCCGCGCTTGCCAATCTTCTGGTCGACAGCGATCGCCTGAGCGGACTGCGCAAGGCCTATCAGGCCGTCATCGGCAAAACCGTCAACATGAAAGCAGAGCTGCGTGCCGCCAAGCTGTTGATGGCGAACCGCAACTTCGCCGGTGAATTTAACCGGTTACAGCAGCTGGCACTGAAGATTGCCGAAGCCGAAGGCGCACCTCAGCCGGAAGCGGAACTGAAAAATGCGCTGCGTGAGCTATTGGTGGCCTTCCCGGTTTACCGCACCTACGGCACACCGCAGGGCCTGACGCCTGCCGACACCGCGTTGCTGCAACAGGTCGTCAGCGAGGTCAAAGCCAGCGACTCTGCACCGGATACCCAGGCGCTCGACTTCCTGACGCGTATTCTGCGTGCTGACGTTGCCGACGCTGCCCGCGACGATGCGACACAGTTCCGCACCCGCTTCCAGCAGCTGACCGGCCCGCTGATGGCGAAATCGGTCGAGGACACCCTCTTCTTCCGTCAGCACATGGCGCTGGCGCTGAATGAAGTCGGCGCTGAACCGCTGGCGCGTCACTTCTCGCTGGATCAGTTCCATGCGGAGATGCAGGCGCGGCGCGAACATCAGCCCGATGCGCTATCCGGCACTTCAACGCACGACACCAAGCGCGGGGAAGATGCCCGTGCGCGTCTCTATACGCTGACCGAAGCGCCACAGCGCTGGGCGGAGTGCGTCAGCCGCTGGCGGGAGATGAACAAAGATCATGTCGTTCGCCTGAAAGATGGTCCGGCACCGGAGCCGGCCGTCGAGTGGATGCTGTATGAAGCGCTGGCAGGCGTCTGGCCGACGACTCTGCAGCCGCAGGATGCCGAGGGTCTGGCGGCGCTGGAAGCCCGCTTTGTGGTTTATGTCGAGAAGGCGCTGCGTGAAGCCAAACTGCGCACCGACTGGGCCGACAACAACGACGCCTACGAAGAGGCGGTGCTGGGTTATGCCCGTCATCTGCTCGCGCCCGCGAATAGCGCCTTCCTCAATGATTTCTGCCAGTCACTGCAGCCCTTTATGCGTGCCGGACTGGTCAACAGTCTGACCCAGACCGTGGTGAAACTTACCGCGCCTGGCGTACCCGATATTTATCAGGGCAGCGAGGCGCTGGACTTCAGCCTGGTCGATCCCGATAACCGCCGCGAGCCTGATTTCGACGCGCTGGCGGCAATGCTTAACGCGCCACAGCAGGACGGCAGCGAGGCGCACTGGCTGCGTGGTCAGGTCAATCAGCAGGCGATTGTGAAGCTGCTGGCGCTGCGTCAGCAGCAGCCCGCGCTGTTCCGCCACGGTGACTATCTGGCGCTGTCGGCTGAGGGTGAACAGCAGGATAAGGTACTCGCCTTTGCCCGCACCCATCAGGATCAGGCGGTGATCGTGATTGTGTCACGCCGTGTCTTTAACTCGCTGCCCGAGAATCTCGATCAGCCACCTGCGGCACGCTGGGCTGATACGGTCATCGCCCTGCCTGCCTCGCTGAGTCAGCGCAAGTATCAGGATGTGCTGAGCGGTCAGACTATCGCCGCAGACGACCAGCTGCCGCTTACCGCGCTGGCATCGCAGTGGTGCGCCGTGCTGGTGGCACAGTGACATCCGAATGAATTTTTTTTACGCGTCAATCTGTTCATTGAATAACGAGGCATAAATGTCAAACAGTCAGCGTTTTGAAATTACGGCGGGTTACAGCCATTTGCTGGGGGCCAACTTTGATGGCCAGGGCGTGAACTTCGCCCTGTTCAGCGCCCACGCCGAGCGGGTTGAACTCTGTCTGTACGATCCCAGCGGTAAAACGGAAATTGCCCGTCTGGAGCTGCCGGAATATACCCATGAAGTGTGGCACGGCTACATTCCGGGCCTGAAACCTGGCGCACTCTATGGCTATCGCGTCTATGGCCCTTACGACCCGGAAAATGGTCATCGCTTTAACCCGAACAAGTTGCTGCTCGACCCGTACGCCCGGGAACTGGCGGGCGACATCGCCTGGAACGAGGCGCACTTCGCGTACGATCTCTATCACGATGATAAAGATCTGACGTTCGACACCCGCGACAGCGCGCCGTTTACGCCAAAGTGCCGGGTGATCGACCCGAATGAATTCGACTGGCAGGATAAAAACCGCCCGAATGTGCCGTGGCCGAAAACCGTCATCTATGAAACCCACGTGAAAGGCTTTACGCAGCTCAACACGGCGCTGCCGCCGGAGTTGCGCGGCACCTTTGACGGGATGGGACACAAAGCGACCGTTGACTACATCAAAAGTCTGGGCATTACCTCGGTTGAACTGCTGCCGGTGCACTGGTTCCCGGACGATCAGCACCTGCTCGATAAGGGGCTGAAAAACTTCTGGGGCTACAACACGCTGGGCTTCTTTGCGCCCGCTACCCGCTACTTCGGGCCGCGCGGCATTCAGGGCTTCCGTGACATGGTGCGCGCTTTCCATGATGCCGGTATCGAGGTGATCCTCGACGTAGTCTACAACCACACTGCCGAGGGCAATGAGCTGGGGCCGACGCTGTCGTTTAAGGGCATCGATAACTTCTCCTATTACCGCACGATGCCAGACCAGCATCGTTACTACATCAACGATACCGGCACCGGTAACACCGTGAATACCTCGCATCCGCGCGTACTGCAGATGGTGCTTGATTCGCTGCGTTACTGGTCGGAGTCGATGCATATCGACGGTTTCCGCTTCGACCTCGGCACCATTCTCGGTCGTGAACCCGATGGTTTCGACCCGCGCGGCGGCTTCTTCGATGCCGTGATGCAGGACCCGATCCTGTCGCAGAAAAAGCTGATTGGCGAACCCTGGGATATCGGTCCGGGCGGCTATCAGGTCGGCAGCTTCCCGCCAGGCTGGGCGGAATGGAACGATCAGTACCGCGATACGGTGCGTGACTACTGGAAAGGCAACAACGTCTCCACCGACTTTGCCGCCCGCCTGCTGGGGTCCGGCGACCTCTACGATCAGCACGGGCGTCGTCCGTGGGCCAGCGTCAACTTTATTACCGCGCACGATGGCTTCACCCTCAACGATCTGGTGTCGTACAACGACAAACATAACGCGGACAACGGCGAAGATAACAACGACGGTCACAACGATAACCGCTCGTACAACTATGGCGTCGAAGGCCCGACCGATGACGAAGGCATCAACGCGGTGCGCGAGCGTCAGAAGCGCAACTTCCTCGCCACGCTGATCTTCTCCCACGGCACGCCGATGCTGCTGGCAGGCGATGAGTTTGGCCGCAGCCAGATGGGTAACAACAACGGCTACTGCCAGGACAGCGAAATCTCCTGGGTGCACTGGGATAATCTGCCGGAATCCGCTGAGGCGCTGCGCGAGTTCACCCGCCAGATCCTGACACTGCGTGCGCAGCAGCCGTTGCTGCGCCGTGAAAACTGGCGCGACGGCATGGATATCAAATGGTTTAACGCCGGTGGCGGCTTCCAGCAGGCTGAGCAGTGGGATGAAGGCTCAACGCTGGGCGTCTATATCGGCCGGCCGGATCTGCAGACCGAGGAAGGCATCTGGCATGACGTACTGATGCTGCTTAACCCGTTTGAAGGCAATGTGCCATTCCGCATTCCACAGTTCGGCGAAGGTGGCTGGGTGCTGGAGCTGACCACCAGCGATGTGGCGAAACGCGGTCTGGTGATCACCAAAGAGAAGGATTTCGAACTGGAAGGACGCAGCTTCGCCCTGTTCAGACGTCCCTAGTCACTAAACCCGGTTAAAAAGCCGTCACCTGGCGCAGCGCATTTCGCGCTGCGCTTGTGTTTCTGGCCATGGCTGCCAGGCTTAACCGGTTGTTAACAGTGAGAATTGATGCTGATAAGGAGGCATAATGTCCAGATTTACGCAGAAAGTTGTGGTTGTGACAGGCGCCGGGTCCGGCATTGGCGAAGCCAGCGCAAAGCGCTTCGCTGAAGAAGGGGCATCAGTCGTCCTGGTGGGACGTACCGCGCAGAAACTGGAAGAGACGCTGGCCGGCATGACGCCGGGCGATCACCTGGTAGCCGCGTGCGACGTCTCAGAAGCCGGACAGGTTAAGCAGCTGTCCGAAACCGTACTAAACAAGTATGGTCGCGTTGACGTGCTGGTGAATAACGCGGGCGTCATCGTACAGGGCCGCGTCCATGAAGTCGGACTCGACGCCTGGAAAACCCTGATGAAAACTGACCTTGATGGCGTTTTCCACGGCGTACACTACTTCATGCCTGCTCTGTTAAAGAGCAAAGGTAACGTGGTCAACATCTCTTCCGTTTCCGGCTTAGGCGGCGACTGGGGCATGAGCATCTACAACGCCGCTAAAGGGGCGATCACCAACTTCACCCGTGCGCTGGCGATGGACTACGGCGCCGATGGCGTGCGGGTTAATGCGGTCTGCCCGGGCTTTACCCTCACCGATCTGACCGAAGATGCCAGTCAGGATCAGGAGCTGATGGAACGCTTTTACGATCGTATTCCGCTGCGCCGTGCCGGTGAAGCAGATGATATCGCCCGAGCCATTCTGTTTATTGCCAGTGAGGAAGCCAGTTATATTACCGGCGTCAATCTGCCGGTCGATGGCGGCATTACCGCCTCTAATGGCCAGCCTAAACAGGCATAATGATCAGGGCAGCGTCTTTACGCTGCCTTTTTTTATTCTGAACGCCCCGCCCGGTTAATTCGCTTTATTCTCTTTTTTATGCGGCACTATTTTGCCAGCGAATCAGCCTGCCAGTGAATTAATGTTTTGGCGTATGACGGGTTGGCGTTGCTGCGCGCGCCGGTTTAATTGCCGTGCTATTACTGGTCGGGCAAATAAACGTGCTCAGACAGGCATTACAGAGTATGGCATTAGCGTGATGGACTTTCGCCACCGCCAGCGCCTGCTGCCGGGTATAAAGCGAACCAATAAAGACGCGTTTGTCGTTCTTTGACAGATTAACGCAACCTTCTTTGTGTAAAATCCATCCACCCATGGGACGCGGGCACAGATAATAATAGCTGGCTTTGAGCATGGTAGTCATCCTGATAGTTGCTGTATGTATCGTAAAAAACGAACCAAAATTCGTAAGAGGTTTTTTTTGTAATCTGAAGCGTTATTAAACTAACTGAGAATTTACCCTAAAACCACTTTATTGCGTAACTCAAACTGACTTTGAGAATATGCCCTTTTTTGCCGCTGACGTCGCTTCAGGCATTCGGCCCGCTGAAACCCATCCACCCGTTTGGCAGCCTCGCTTGTATTTACGCGTCTAATGCATCAATAAAACAGCATTAATCGCTATAAGCCATTAAAAACAGCAGGTTAAACATTTAAATGCCACATCATAAAGGCAAGTACCCTCCGTTATGATTAGAGTCACAACTAACAACGTTAGCCTCCACAGGGGTAAGTATGAGTATTGATAAACTGAGACTGAAAAAGAGTGAAAGCGGCTTGCCGCGCGCCTTTAAGCGAAGCGCCGGGATGCCCGGCGTCAGGGATTTATCAATACCGCCGTGTGCACAGGATAGGAATGGGCTTGAAAAAGTAAAACGATCGGTTTACTTTTGAATGATGAAAAAGAGAAACGATATCATCCAGGCTGCCGAGCGGCTCTTCTACACACATGGCTTCCACGCCACCAGCACCGATCAACTCTGTCGGGAAGCGGGCGTCTCGACACGTACGCTTTATCATCACTTCGCCTCACGTGAAGCACTGACCGCTGCCGTGCTGAGTGCTCGCGAACAGCGTTTTATGGCTGACCTGCTGCCACCGCAGCAGCCAGAGGCAATAGCGCAGCTGTTTGTGGTGCTGGGCGACTGGACAAAGGCAAACGGTGCTCGTGGCTGTTTCTTCCTGAAAGCGTGGGGCGAGTATGCGGAACGCGACAGCGAGCTGGCCGCTCAGGCGCTGGCCTTCCGGGCCACCCTGCGCCACTACATAACAGAGTGTGTGACACATCTGAACGGGGCTGAAGATCGGCCCCTGAGTGATGCCATCTGGATACTCTTTGAAGGTGCAATCACCACGGCGCTACTCACCGGCCCCGCGGCGGCCCGGCAGGCGGCTCAGGTCGCCCGTCAGCTGCTGCGTCAGAATGGCGCAACCGGATGAGATCGTCTGCAGCGCTGGCGCTGACCGGTTTTAGTCTGATCGCCGTCACTTACGGCATGGCCCGCTTTTCATGGGGATTGATGCTGCCCGCTATCTCGTCAGAGATCCCGCTCAGCCCACAACAGGCGGGGTTGCTGTCGGCATGCAGCTTTGCGGCTTACTGCTTCACTATTCTCACTTCAGCAGCACTGACAGACCGCTATGGCGCAAGAGTGACCGCGCTGATGGCTTTAGTAAGTGCCACGGCAGGTCTGCTTCTGCTTGCGAGTGCCTCTTCATCACTGATACTGGCGGCCGGACTGTTTATCGCCGGAATGAGTTCCGGTCTGGCTTCACCCGCACTGGCCGCGGCGGTCAGTCAACGGATTACTACAACACGTCAGCCGCGCATAAATACGCTGATCAATGCAGGGACCAGCGCGGGTATCATGCTGACGGTGGTCATCCTGAGCCTGCTCCCTGGCGGCTGGCGCGCTGCCTGCGTGCTGTTTGCCCTGCTGTCTCTGGTCTGTGTGCTGCCCGTCATGCGCGTGTTAAAGGGTCAGGCTGCTGAACGCGCCTCCAGAATGCATCACTGGTATCAACGACTTTACCGCCGCTCAATGCGCCAGCTGATGGGTATCGCGCTGACGTCGGGTCTGATCAGTGCGGCATGGTGGAGCTTTGGATCGGCACTTCTGCGTCAGCATGTCGGTGTTGATGCAGAGACGGCCCGCTTACTCTGGCTGATTGCCGGGAGTGCAGGCATTGCGGGTGCGGCAACCGGCCTGCTCGCTGCCCGTATCGGGCTGAATGGGGTTTACCGGCTGTCACTGTGCGGGATGGCTCTGCCGCTGCTGGTGCTGGCTTTTAGTCATGGTGAATCCATCGGCTTAATGGTCGCGGTTGCCTGCTGCGGCGCAGGTTACGTCACGCTGTCAGGCGTACTGCTGGTGTGGGGCGCTCGCGCCACCGCAGAAGACCCGGCGACCGGCGTTGGCATCCTGTTTTTTATGCTGGCGGCAGGTCAGGTTGTGGGATCGCTGCTGTTTGGTCAGCTTTACGCCTGCTGGGGTGCCACTACGGCCTTAACGCTTTTTACTATCGCGGCCCTGCTGTTACTGTTTGTGGCGCCCGCACAGAATAGCGGAGAGGCAGTTAAATAAGCAGGCGTGGACGAAGGGAATAAAATAGCCGAAAAAAAAACAGATGGACGCAAATGCGTCATGCCAGACAGTCAGGAAATAAGTGCCCGACTCATCATGGTTAATAATGTCATCCGGCAGATTATCTGCGATATAAGAATTTCCAGCGCAAATCAGATCGCGCGGATATTTTTAATGCGGGGATTAACTTTCTGCTGAAGTAAATCTTCTTCGGGACCCAGATAATAAGGCACAGCACACTGCTTACCATCTTTGGTAAAAATAATCTGGTTATCCTGCAGGAATAAGGCCGTGAAATGACCCAGCACCACCCCATTTAATTCAAAGCAGTGATTTCTTGCTGCACGCAGCCCCTGCTTACTATTCAGAAAATCAACAAATCGCATCACGCTGCGCCTCCAGATAATTAATCACCCCAGCCAGAATCGCAAAGATAATAGCCTTAACCCCGGCACGATTCATCCGGCTGAGGCTGTTTTCAGAATAGGCTTAACCGCCATTCAGTAGTGGCACTAAACCAACGTGTTTTTTATCCGTGTTTTTCCAGGAATATTCCTGGATAACAGGACAGAAATGAAATGGTGCAGGCACGTCATATTTATATTGCGCCCTCTCCCCGCCCGCTATACCGTTGTTTTTCCACCAGGTGCAGATTTTCAGGTAAAAACCGGAGCAGGTTATGGAAATTTTTGAGGCAGATGAACGCCACATCGCAGCGATTCAGCAAATCTACGCCTGGCATGTCCTTAACGGCACCGGCTCCTTTGAGACCGTGCCGCCCGACGCCGCAGAAATTGGCGAGCGGATGCGAAAGATTCAGCAGGCGGGCCTGCCGTGGTTCATCGCCGTCAGCGATGGCGAAGTCCGTGGCTTTTGCTATCTGGCCCCTTATCGTCCCCGCCATGCCTACCGGCATACGCTGGAAGACTCTATTTATATCGATCCCGGATTTCAGAAGCGCGGTGCCGGTTCACGGCTGCTGGAGCATGCTATCCGGTGGGCTGAGCAGAAAGGATACCGCCAGCTGATCGCTAACGTCGGCGACAGCGAGAACCAAGGGTCAATTGCCGTGCACCGCGCCGCGGGCTTTGAAATGACCGGCATCCTGCGATCGGTGGGGTTTAAACAGGGACGCTGGCTGGATACCGTTTTTATGCAGCGTTCTCTGGGAACGGGCGATACTGCGCTGCCGGTAGACTAAAATAGAATCAGAGTGAGAAAGACGTACTGGCCCTCGTTCTCCTCAGGAGAAGCTTCTGGTAAGGTGCCTTAACAAAAAATAAAAAATTCCGGAAACCTTTATGTTGTCGACAATCATCTATCGCAGCCACATTACCGAACATGTGCCGCTCGAGACCCTGAATGATTTGGCGCTGAAAGCGAATAAAATTAACAAATCCTCCAGCGTCACCGGAATTTTATTGTTCAATGGCACACATTTTTTCCAGCTGCTGGAAGGCCCGGAAGCCGCGGTAAAGTCTGTCTACAGCCGCATTTGCCAGGATCCACGCCACCATAATCTGGTCGAACTGCTGCGCGATTACGCCCCGGCGAGACGTTTTGGTCACGTCGGGATGGAGCTGTTCGATCTGCGACTGCATGATCAAGAGACGGTGCTGGAGGCGGTGCTGGCAAAATGCACCACGAAATATCAGCTGACCTATGCCGATCGCGCTCTGCAGTTCCTGCGCACATTTATCGAAGCGCGGGAAAAAGAGAACTATTTCGAGATCCCTGCCGCCAGCGGCTGGACGTTTATCCGTAATGAGTCACAGCAGCGCGAAGGTAACGCGGCGATGGTGGCAACCGATGAAGTCAGCTTTGCCTTTCAGCCGATCGTTGATCCCTTTGCCTGCGAAATCGTCTCACTGGAGGCGCTGCTGCGCGGCCCGCAGGGGGAACCGCCGCTGGAGTACTTTGCCCGACTGTCACGTGAGCAGCTCTATCAAATCGATCTGACATCAAAAAGGATCGCCTTCGCGCAGGCTAAGCAGCTGGGGATTGAGGGGATGACCCTGTCGATCAATCTGCTACCGATGACGCTGGTGGAAGTGCCCGATGCCGTCCCGTTTTTACTGAATGAGATTGCAGCACAGGGGCTGGTGCCGGAGCAGATCATGGTCGAGTTCACCGAGAATGAAATTATCTCGCAGCCGGAGGCCTTTGAAGCCGCTATCCGGCAGCTTAAAGCGGCCGGTATCAGTCTGGCGCTGGATGATTTCGGCGCGGGGTTCGCCGGGCTGTCGCTGCTGACCCGCATTCAGCCCGACAAGATTAAGATCGACCGGGCCATTATCTCTGATGTGCATAAAAGCGGGCCGAAGCAGGCGATTGTTCATGCCATTCTGAAATGCTGCGCCTCGCTGGAAATTGGCGTTATCGCCGAAGGCATTGAACAGCCGGAAGAGTGGATGTGGCTTGAAGCGGCCGGTGTGACGCAGTTCCAGGGTTTCCTGTTCTCAAAACCTCAACTCAATGGCATCGCCGCCGTCGCCTGGCCGGAACTGATTTAACCCCTGCGATTTGGACGAATTTGCGATCCCCTGCCTTGCTGGATCCTCCGGCTGCTGCTAAATAATTAACAGCGCCGGGGGATCATCTTTCTGTCATCTTCCCGCGTCACAGTCAGTCATAACAAAATCAGTGATTAAATGTTTAGCAGTCAGATGTTCAGTGTTTAGGCCAGCGCTACGCGCCATGCAGGCGACGTGACTCCAGGGACAGCATTTGAGGAACTGAATGAAGCAAATTATTCGCGGTGATAAAGAACCCTCCCATATCCTGGCAGCGACCCGTGCGCTTGAAGCGCACTACTCCCGCTACGGAGAAGGTAATAAGTACCATCCCATTATCTATTCCATCGCCTACCGCAGCCGTTTCTATCAGGTAGAGGTGATTACCCGACGTGAAACGATGGTGGCTACGGTGATAACCGGGGTTCGTAACCTGACGCATCTCTCTGGCGCCGCCTGACGGCCACCTGCTCTTCTGCGGGGGCAGACTGCCCCCGCCTCCCCGCTTAACGTCGGTAGAGTGAATTGGCCGGATAGATTGCGCCAATCACGCTCTGTTCCCGTGCGCCCGTCACCGCAGGCAGATTACCCGGCAGGCCCGAGAGTGTGCGGAACGCCAGCCAGGCAAATGCCAGCGCTTCCATATCGTCACCGCTGATACCCGCCGCATCGGTAGTGGTCACTTCCGTGCCGGGAAGATGCGCCGCCAGACGCGCCATCAGCTGCGGATTGCGACTCCCGCCGCCACACACCAGCAGACGGTCACAGCCATCATTGAGTAACACCTGCTGCGTGATGGTGATAGCGGTCAGTTCGACCAGCGTGGCCTGCACATCCTGCGGTGCCAGACCCGGGAAATAGCGCAGGTGCTGTTCCAGCCAGCCCAGGTTAAAGTGTTCGCGACCGGTGCTTTTCGGCGACGGCAACGCAAACCACGGCTCACGCAATAGCGCCTCCAGCAGCGCCGGAATCACCGAGCCGCTGCGCGCCCACTGCGCATCTTTGTCATAAGGCTGCCCCTGATTACGCCAGATCCAGGCATCCAGCAGCATATTGCCTGGCCCGGTATCAAATCCACGCACTGGCTGACCGGGGATCAGCACGGAAAGATTGGCGATGCCGCCAATATTCAGCACCATGCGACGTTCAGTGGCATCCATCAGCAGCGCCTGATGAAAGGCGGGCACCAGCGGCGCGCCCTGCCCGCCCAGCGCCATGTCACGACGGCGGAAATCGCCCACCACGGTGACGCCAGTTGCGGCCACAATCTGGTTGTTATCGCCAATCTGCAGCGTATTGGGTGCGTCACTCTGTGGCTCATGCCAGACGGTCTGACCATGACAGCCAATCGCCGTGATATCGCTGGCCTCCAGCGACTCGCGCTTCATTAATGTCACCACGGCCTCAGCAAACAGCTGGCCGAGGCGGGTATCGAGCTGGCCGAGCTGTGACAGCGTCAGGGATTGTCCCTGACACATCCCCAGAATCGCCTGACGCAGTTCTGGTGGCATCGGATGGCAGTAGCTCGCCTGCTGGGCCACCATATTCTCATCAATGGCGGCCAGCACCACATCCACCCCATCCAGGCTGGTGCCTGACATTACCCCGATATAGCGTCCTGATTTCATAGCCATTCCTTACTTCCGGCGGGAAGTGCGATTCATCTGCGGCTAGCCTGACAAATAATGATCGCTAATTCTATGATTAAATTGTTTTTATCCAATCGTGCTCACCGATAACGCAACGGGACTATTTTTAATCCGCGATTGAATTATTGTTGATCCTGCATAGTCTATGCTTCGTTCAACCGTGTTTTATTCGGACAGGGATTAATTTGCCAGGTTTGTGTCTTATACTGAGTGCAGGATACAGCGGTAAACGTGGCGCCTTCTCGACTAAAGGAGTTTCAAATGATCAAGCGTGTAATTGTGGTCGCTCTGGCCGGTGCTATGCTGGCAGGTTGTAGCAATACCAGTACGCTGTCGGGTGATACCTACAGTGCCAGTGAAGCGAAACAGGTGCAGAGCGTGTCGTACGGTACCTTAGTCTCCGTTCGTCCGGTGAAAATCCAGGGCGGCGATGAGAGCAACGTTATCGGTGCAATCGGTGGTGCGGTGCTGGGTGGCTTCCTGGGTAACACCATTGGTGGCGGTACCGGACGTAGCCTGGCGACAGCCGGTGGTGCAGTTCTGGGTGGCGTAGCCGGTCAGGGCGTACAGGGCGCAGTTAATAAAACAGATGGTGTTGAGCTGGAAATCCGCAAGGATGATGGCAACACCATCATGGTGGTTCAGAAACAGGACGCCTCGCGTTATTCCGTTGGCCAGCGTGTCGCGATGGCCTCTAACGGCAGCCAGGTGACGGTTTCACCTCGCTAACGCTGTAAAACAAAAAACCGACGCCCTGGCGTCGGTTTTTTTATTTCTCTTTGTTCTGAAGTTCGAGAATGTTTTTCTCAAGCCGGGCAATCAGCGTCACCATCTGACTGATCTCTTCCCGACTGATGCCGGACAGAATGTCGTCCCGCGTTTCATCAATCACACTCTCAACCTGTTCGATAATCGGCTCCGCCTGCTGCGTCAGCTTAATGCGCTTGGCACGACGATCGTTGGCGCAGGTCGAACGGGTAATGAGTCCTTTCTCTTCCAGCTGGTCCAGCGTGCGCACCAGCGACGGCTGTTCAATACCGATCGCCTTGGCTAACTGAATCTGCGACTGTTCGGGCGGCAGTTGATGAATATTGTGCAACGTCACCCAGTGAGTCTGAGTCAGCTCAAGCGGCTTGAGCCGCTGATCAATCAACGCGCGCCAGATGCGCACCAGGCGAGATAAATCCGTTCCGAGGGGCGTATCCATTTCATCTCCTTATAATTAGCTTGCTAGCTATCAAGCCAGATTTTACACTATTCTGCGAGTTTACAGGACAAATTACAAATCCCCGACCAGGGCATGATAACGGGGCAGCGCTTCCACTCTGCCGTTTGGGTTAACGAAGGATGTTATCACGTGCTCACTCCTGCTTTTTCAGGTGCGAATCCGCTGACCGATCTGGTCGTGGGCGCCTCACTGTTTTTCCCGCCGATATTCAAAGCGGTGATCCTCGGCTTCTTTTTCTGGCTGCTGATCCACCCGCTGGTGCGCGGCTGGATCTACTCCGGCGATGTCTGGCATCCCACCCTGTTTGATCTCTCCCTGTTTGTGCTGTGCGTTACCGCCGCACTCTGGCTCATCGGTCACGGATAATCGATATGAAATTTAACGCGGTAAAATATTTCTCAACGCTGATTGTCTTCGCCCTGGCGCTGCTGGCGGGCGTCTGGCTGTGGAACTACTACATGCAGTCGCCCTGGACCCGTGACGGGAAAGTGCGGGCAGAGCTGGTGGATATCACGCCTCAGGTGTCGGGCCGGATTACGCAACTGAAGGTGAAAGACAATCAGTTTGTGCACAAGGGCGAGCTGCTGCTCACGCTGGACCCGGTGCCCTGGCAGATCGCGCTCGACAACGCCGCCGCCCAGCTCAGCAAAGCGCAGGCGGACATGGCGAAAGCGCAGCATGAATTTAACCGGCGCAGCAGCCTGCCGCGCAACATCATCTCTGCCGAGGATCTTGATGCGGCACGCTTAAGCTTTGGCGCTGCCACCGCCAGCACCAAAGCCGCGCAGGCCGAGTGGGAACGGGCGCGCTGGAATCTGCAACAGACAACGCTGACCGCTCCGGCGGATGGCTGGATCACCAATCTGACGCTCCGTCCCGGTAACTATGCCACCGAGGGTTCACCTCTGTTTGCGCTGGTCGACAGCCACTCTTACTACGTTATGGGCTATTTCGAAGAGACCAAGCTGCGCCATATTCACCCAGGTGCGGCGGCGCAGGTGGTGCTCTACAGCAATGGTATGCGGCTGCAGGGCCAGGTGGACAGCATTGGCCGCGCCATCTATGACCAGAGCATTGAGACCGACAGCGGCCTGGTGCCCGATATCAAGCCCAACGTGCCCTGGGTGCGGCTGGCGCAGCGGGTGCCGGTGCGCATTCGCCTCGATTCGCTTCCGGCCGATGCCGATCTGGTCGCCGGCACCAGCTGTACCATCACCATTCAGCCATGAATTTTCAGTGGCTGGCCTGGGATCAACTGCCCTGGATTAAGGCGAACGCCGGTCAGTGGCGCTATGCGTTGCGTAACGCGATTGCCATGTGTCTGGCACTGAGCATCGCCTATGGGCTGGATCTTGATGAACCCTACTGGGCGATGACCTCTGCCGCCGTGATCAGCTTTCCCACCGTCGGGGGCGCGATCAGTAAAAGTCTGGGCCGCATCGTGGGCAGTCTGCTGGGGGCGAGCGCCGCGCTGCTGATTGCCGGACACACCCTGAATGAACCCTGGCTGTTTACCTTTGCGATTGCCGGCTGGCTGGCGCTCTGCACCGGCATTTCAAACCACTACCAGAACAACGTCGCCTATGCGTTTTCGCTGGCGGGTTACACCGCCGCCATCATCGCCTTTAGCAGCGTCAATATCACCGACATCACCTCGCTGTGGACCATCGCCCAGGCTCGCGTCTGCGAAGTGATCTCCGGCATCCTCTGCGCCGGATTGATGATGATGGTGCTGCCGAGCACCTCCGACGGCGAGACGCTGATCACCTCACTGAAGCAGATGCACGCCCGCTTGCTGGAACATGCGGTGTTACTACTGCAGCCCTCGGCCAGCGAGACTATTCGTGTCGCGCATGAAAACGTCATCAGCCAGATCCTGACCATGAATCTGCTGCGGATTCAGGCCTTCTGGAGCCACTACCGCTTTCGCCGACAGAATAACGTCCTGAACTATGTGCTGCATCAGCAGCTGCGACTCACCAGCGTGCTCTCCAGCCTGCGCCGCATGTTGCTGAACTGGCCCGATGCGCCAGAGGCGCTGTTTGAGGCGCTGCAGCTCCTGCTGGCTGAGCTGGCGAAACCGGCGTGCGATAAATACCGTCTGGCGCAAATCCTGCGCAGCGTGACACCTGCGGCGGATGGCGACTACCGGCAGCGTGCCTTTTGTCAGCGCCTGCGCTACTTCTGCTGGATGTACCTCAACGTGCTGCGCTGGATCCGCCTGCTGGATCGCGCCGATGCCGATACCCGCTTTCAGCCACCGCCGGTTCCGGCGCTGGCGCGCGACAGTGACAGTGCCGAAGCGGGCTGGAGCGCCCTGCGCACCTTCTGCGTGATCGTGCTGGGCTGCGCCTTCTGGATCAACACACAATGGTCTTCCGGGGCTTCCGCGCTCACCTTAACCGCCATTGCCTGCGTGCTATACGCCTCCGTGCCCTCACCCGGCGGCAGCGTCACGCTGCTGCTGAAAACGCTGCTGTGGCTGTTTGCGTTCAGCTTTGTGATGAAATTTGGCCTGATGGTGCAGATCAGCCAGCTGTGGCAGTTTTTACTGTTTCTGTTCCCGCTGCTGGTGACGCTGCAACTCTTCAAGCTGCAGCAGAAACAGCGCGCCGGGATGTGGGGACAGTTCATCGTCTTTATGGGATCGTTTATTGCGGTGACCAATCCGCCCAGCTGGGATTATCAGGACTTCTTTAACGATAACATCGCCAAAGTCTGCGGGGTGCTGCTCGCCTGGCTGGCGTTCCAGATTCTGCGGCCCAGTTCCGATGCACGGCGCAGCCGACGGCATATCCGGGCGCTGCGGCTGGCCTTTCTCGACCAGCTGCGGCAACGGCCCCGGCTCAGCGAGAGCCGCTTTGAATCACAGATTTATCACCGCATCAGCCAGCTCAGTCACAGCCGGGATGAGCAGGCGCGCGTCTGGCTACTCCGCTGGGGCGTGGTGCTGCTCAACTGCTCGCATATCGTCTGGCAACTGCGTGAGTGGCGTGCAGGTTCGGCAGCGCTGATGGGGTTTCGCGACAACAGCCTGCAAAATTTACAGCAAATTATCAGCAGCCGCGGCGTGCGCCACAGCTCGCTGGATCAGATGCTGACGGAACTGGAAGAGACCATCGCCGCATTGCTGGCGCTGGAAAACACTGAGGCCAGCGAACTGGCGGGGATTATCTGGCGATTACGCTGTTCGCTGGCACAGCTGAAGCAGGCGGTGCCAGAGTAA
Source organism: Pantoea sp. Lij88 (assembly GCF_030062155.1). Taxonomy (NCBI): domain Bacteria; kingdom Pseudomonadati; phylum Pseudomonadota; class Gammaproteobacteria; order Enterobacterales; family Erwiniaceae; genus Pantoea; species Pantoea sp. Lij88. The sequence goes on from NZ_CP118269.1 coordinate 2,237,116, forward strand.
TCACTGGCAATATTGCTGCTGTTGCCGGTTAAAATCATCCTGCAGCTGTTGCAGCGTTTTATGGCCTTCGAAGCGGGTTTTATCCATTTCGGTCATCGGTTCGATCACCAGCGCTTTCTCATCGGGTGAGAAGATAAAGCGGCGCGTCAGCTCCGTGCCGGTAAAACTTTGACCGTGAATCCCCCCGCACACCATGGTCATGGCGTGGCGATAGATAGTGCTATCCGTGAAATTGGTTTCGGTGGCGCTGCGAAAGACCTGATCACAACCCTGCGCTTCCAGCTTGTGCACCATGTTGCGGCTCAGCCATTCACGGCCTTTGGCGATCTTTTCACAGGTGACACGCATCGGACTGGTATCAATGGTGCGCTGAAGTTCGCGTCCGGTTTCGGTAACCAGTTGCGTATCATTGGGTTTATCGCATCCCACCAGCAGCAGACACAGCAGTAATGCGCCCTTGAATTTCATTTTCCTGCTCCTTCCCCATCACGCTTTCTTACCTGAATCAATATCATAGGGGGGAAATGTCAGGGATGGTACAACAATTCATAAACAGTCAGGAGAAAAGCGGGCGGCCACTGCCTGCCGCCCGGACACTCAGATTACACCGCAGGCATAACGCGCCCCGCCACCGCCCAGCGGCTGAGGATGGTCGGCATGATTATCCCCGCCGACATGCACCATCAGCGCTTTGCCTTTAATCTCTTTTAATGATTTCAGACGCGGTGCCAGCACCGGATAGGTGGCTTTGCCCTGGTCATCAACATAGACCGCAGGCAGGTCGCCCAGGTGTCCCTCAGCATACGGCCCCAGATGTTTGCCGCTATTGGCCGGATCAAGGTGGCCTCCGGCCGCACCGGCGGCGACCACTTTCCCACCAGATTCGCCAGGTTCACAGCTGCCTTTGGCATGGACATGGAAACCATGAATGCCCGGCTGAAGCCCCTGCAGATCCGGCGTGAACTCCAGACCATACTGTGTCTCATCAATTTTTACGGTGCCCAGTGATTTCCCGATCCCTTCAGCGGTAACCTGATGGATCGTAACCTGCTCGCTGGCAGCCTGAGCTGAACCGCAGGCGATCAGGGCGAATAGCGCAACTGCTTTCATTTTCATGGTGACTCCGTTTGCATCCCAGGGTTTGAGATAAGTCTGGTCGCTGTTGCGCTATTTTGCCGGAGATTGACGCAGTTTTACGCTTCAGGGCACATCAAAGCCCAGCGCCGCCTTGCGAATGCGGAACCACTGCTGACGTGTCAGGATTAAGTTCAGCGCGCTGGCAGCTTCGCTGACCCGAGCCGTTTTACCCGAGCCGATGATTGGCAGCGGGCGTGACGGCAGCATCAGTATCCAGGCGTAGACCACCTGTTCCAGGCTGGAGGCGCCGGTTTCCTGCCGCACCGCTTCCAGTTCGTTTCGCAGCGGCTGGAAATGCGGATCGTTAAACAGGCGGCCGCCCCCGAGGCAGGACCAGGCCATTGGACGAATACGCAGTTGCTGACACTGATCCAGCGATCCATCCAGCAGCACGCTTTGCTGCACCGGTGAGATCTCCAGCTGATTCGTCACCAGCGAGAACGGCAGACGGGATTGCAGCAGGGAAAACTGGGATGGGGTGAAGTTGGAGACGCCAAAATGCAGAACCTTGCCGCTCTGATGCAGTGCCATAAAGGCTTCAGCCACCTCGTCAGCCGCCATCAGCGGATCGGGACGGTGGATCAGCAGCAGGTCGAGACGATCGGTGTGGAAATGACGCAGCGAGTTTTCAGCGCTCTGCAGGATATGGCTTTTATCCGTGATGTAGTGACCAATCTGATGTTCAGGCCGGGCGCGCGTGGCGATGCCGCATTTGGTCACAATCTGCAGCTGGTCGCGCAGGCCGGGTGCCAGTTTCAGCGCCTCACCAAATGCCGCCTCACACTGGTAGTCACCATAGATATCCGCATGGTCAACGGTGGTAATGCCAAGCCTGAGATGATGCTCAATAAACGCGACCCGCTCCTGAGGCGACATGCCCCACTCCATCAGACGCCAGTACCCCATAACCAGCGGTGAAAAATCGGGCCCCTGTGAAGCGATGGCTTGCGGTTCTAACATGACGTTCTCCCTGTTGCGCGTGGGCTGTAATTAATGTGTCAGAGAGTATAACGGAAAGCGTAAAGTCGTCAGAATAACTCCGGCTGCTGGGGTTCGGGCGGCTCCTCGCCTTTCTGCTGCCGTTGCAGTCGCTGACGACGTTGCTGACAAAGACGTATTACCTCGCGCTTCTGCGCATCGCTGAAGCGCAGCCAGTTGAACCGCTCATCGCGGCTGCGTAAACATCCCAGGCAATAGCCGCGCGCATCAGTCTGGCAGATGCCGCGACAGGGGCTGGGAACCGGGAAAAACTCAAGCTGCTCGGCCACCACGTCTCCGGATTCACAGAATAAACAGTCCATTAAAAAGCGTAGCCTGGTTGTGCAGGAAGTAAGCCCTGCGCGGTCAGAATTAACCTTTTCTTTCCTAGAGAGGTGAACACTCTGTGCCAAATGCACGGTGCAGCGTTGCATTAGACCGACTGGTCTACTAATCTCACTGCCATGAATAAGACGCTACAACGCAATGAAACCCGCGAACACCTGCTCCAGACAGGTGAGCAGCTCTGCCTGCAACGCGGCTTTACCGGAATGGGCCTCAGCGAACTGCTGACGCAGGCGGCGGTGCCGAAAGGCTCCTTCTACTACTACTTCCGCTCTAAAGAGGCGTTTGGCGTGGCGTTACTGGAACGCTACTTTGCACGTTACCTGCAGGATGTGGAGTTACAGCTTAACCAGACCAGCGGCACGCCGCGTGAGCGTCTGCTTAATCACTTTCGTGCTGCCGTTGAGCTGTTTGTGCAGCAGGGCCATATCGTTGGCTGTCTGGGCGTTAAAGTCTCTGCTGAGGTGTGCGATCTCTCTGAGCCGATGCGTGATGCACTGCAGCAGGGTGCAGGGAAGATTACCGCGCTCTACGCCCGGACGCTGATCGCCGCCGGGCAGCAGGAGTCGCTGAGTCTGCCGCAGCCTCCCGCGCAGATGGCGGAATTGCTGTCGCTGCTGTGGCTTGGTGCGAGCCTGCAGAGCAAAATTTCCCGCGAGGCGCAGCCGCTGCGTCTGGCATTGAGTACCATCGAACAGTGGCTTAAAAGCCACTGATTTTTAAAAAACGTGTTTGTAGACGACTGGTCTACTAATCAGGAGCTATTATGGCGAGTACCCAGCTGTTTCGTCCGCTGAAAGTCGGCGCAATTACCGTCCCAAACCGCGTATTCATGGCCCCGCTGACCCGTCTGCGCAGCATTGAGCCAGGCGATATCCCGACCCCGATGATGGCGGAATATTACCGTCAGCGCGCCAGCGCCGGTCTGATCATCACCGAAGCGACCCAGATCTCTTTCCAGGCGAAAGGCTATGCCGGTGCGCCAGGCTTACATACGCAGCCACAGATTGCAGCGTGGAAAGTGATTAACGAAGGCGTGCATCAGGCGGGCGGTCACACCGCCGTACAGTTATGGCACACCGGTCGTATCTCTCATAACAGCGTGCAGCCGGAAGGCAAAGCACCGGTCGCCCCCTCGGCGATTGCCGCTGGCACCCGCACTTCACTGCGTGCTGAAGATGGCAGCGTCTACCGCGAAGATACCTCAGTACCGCGTGAACTGACGGTGCCAGAAATCAAGCAGATCGTGGCCGATTTTGGTCAGGCTGCGGCCAACGCGCGTGAAGCGGACTTTGATCTGCTTGAACTGCACTCCGCACACGGTTATCTGATGCACCAGTTCCTGGCGCCGGGTTCAAACCAGCGTACCGACGAATATGGCGGCAGCATCGAAAAGCGCGGTCGCTTTGCACTCGAAGTGGTTGATGCAGTGATCGCTAACTGGTCAGCCGATCGTATTGGTATTCGCGTCTCGCCTATCGGCAGCTTCCAGAATCTGGACAACGGTCCGGACGAAGAAGAAGCGGCGCTGTGGTACATCGGCGAGCTGGCAAAACGCAACATCGCCTATCTGCACCTTTCAGAGCCAGACTGGGCCGGCGGTCAGCCTTACACCGACGCCTTCCGTCAGAAAGTGCGTGATCTGTTCCCGGGAGCCATCATTGGTGCCGGTGCCTATACCGTTGAGAAAGCGGATGATCTGATCGGTCGCGGTCTGATCGATGCGGTTGCGTTTGGTCGTGATTACATTGCTAACCCGGATCTGGTTGAGCGTCTGCAGCAGGATGCCCCACTCAATCCACAGCGTCCGGAAAGCTTCTACGGCGGCGGCGCTGAAGGGTATATCGACTACCCGACGCTGTAACCGTTTTGGGCTGCCGTCCGGGATGATGGCGGCAGCCATTATTCAATGGCGATTTTCATCGCTATACTTATCGCCTGGGTCATCCGGCGATGGCGTTTTATTTCAAAGAGGATGTTATGCGTTTACTTCATACCATGCTGCGCGTTGGCGATCTGCAACGTTCTATCGATTTCTACACCCGTGTGCTGGGCATGCGTGTGCTGCGTCAGAGCGAAAACACCGAATATAAATATACCCTGGCCTTTGTGGGCTACACCGACGAGAGCGAAGGTGCGGTGATCGAGCTGACCTACAACTGGGGCGTCGATAAGTATGACCTCGGTAATGCCTATGGTCACATTGCGCTGGGCGTTGATGACGCAGCAGCAGCCTGCGAACGTATTCGCAAAGATGGCGGCAACGTGACGCGTGAAGCGGGCCCGGTTAAAGGCGGCTCCACCATTATTGCCTTTGTTGAAGATCCCGATGGCTACAAAATCGAGCTGATCGAAAACAAAGATGCCGGTAACGGCCTGGGCAACTAAACCTGCCCCTCAGCCTGCCCGTCCGGGTGGGCTGAATCCCCTTCTCTTCGCTTCATCTGCTGCACCCGGCCCCGTTTTTTGCCATAATACGCGCTGCCCTTTTTCTGCAACGAGATCCTGATGTCTGAATCGAATTCCCCTAATGCACTCAATCAACGTTTCCGTGGCTTCTATCCGGTGGTGATCGACGTCGAAACCGCCGGTTTCAACGCGCAAACCGATGCGTTACTGGAGATTGCCGCTATCACGCTGAAAATGGATGAAGAGGGATGGATTCAGATCGACCAGACGCTGCATTTCAACGTTGAACCCTTTGTCGGATCGCTGCTGCATCCCGAAGCGCTGGCGTTTACCGGTATCGACCCGAGTAATCCGCTGCGCGGCGCAGTCAGTGAATATGACGCGCTGCACGCCATTTTCAAAATGGTGCGCAAGGGCATTAAAGACAGCGGCTGCAATCGCGCCATTATGGTGGCGCATAATGCCACCTTCGACCTGAACTTCATGTCAGCGGCAGCAGAACGTGCCAGCCTGAAGCGCAATCCGTTTCACCCGTTCGCCACCTTTGATACTGCAGCGCTGAGCGGACTGGTGCTGGGTCAGACGGTGCTGGCGAAAGCCTGTATTGCGGCGGGAATGGAGTTTGACAGTACGCAGGCACATTCGGCGCTCTATGACACTCAGCAGACCGCGTCACTGTTCTGCGAGCTGGTGAACCGCTGGAAACGGTTAGGTGGCTGGCCACTGCCCTTCGCAGAAGGCGACGCAGAAGCCACGACATCCGCATAAGGGATGCCGCAATGAAAAAGGCCGACATGCTGTCGGCCTTTTTTTATTCTGCTTCTTTAAACTTTTCTGCAGTCTCTTTGATCAGCGTCTGCAGTTCACCACGTTGTAACATCTCAACGATGATGTCGCAGCCACCGACCAGTTCACCATCGACCCACAGCTGCGGGAAGGTTGGCCAGTTAGCGAACTTCGGCATCTCGGCACGAATGTCCGGGTTCTGCAGAATATCCACGTAAGCAAAACGCTCACCACAGGCTGACAGCGCCTGTACCGCCTGTGCAGAGAAACCGCAGCTAGGCAGTTTCGGGGAACCTTTCATGTACAGCAGGATCGGGTTTTCTGCGATCTGGCGCTGAATTTTTTCTACAGTACTCATAATTGCCTTCCTTAATTCGTCACTTCGTGTTTGTTTATTGTAGCGACTTCGCAGCGTGACTGAAAATGAGATTTTGACCGCTGCCCGATTAAATCGCCATCATTGTTAAGTCCTGCTTCGGGACGCCTGATTTCCTGTTTATTAACAGCTGGTAACAGTTTAATAATTCGTAATAATTTCGTTGATATAAGACGCTGAAAATGTTCATTTTCAGCGCGATTGCGTGGGTTGCAAAGATTAATATTAAAAGGCATTACAGTTTTTAAACGAACTGGACTAGAATGGCCTGGGCGCTGATCCTGGATCAGATTAATCTCAACTTTGTCGCGGTGCGTAGTGGCCCTGACAACTTAACTAATCAACGGACTATGCGTTTAATCATTACGCTTTTCATGCTGGCCTTTGCGCAACTGTTTTTCAACGTCGCTGCTGCTTCCCCGCACGCGCCGGTGAACGTCAGTTCGCATAAAGCAGAAAAAAAGAGTGCGCGCGACGATGAGCGCCGCAAGCGTCGCCAGGTAAAAACGGTGACCAAAAAAACTCGCCTCAGCCCTGTTCAAAAACTCAAAACTAAAAAACAGAAAAAAGTCGAACTCACTGCTAAACAGACGCCTGCTAAGAAGACCTCGCTCAAAACCGCCCGTATCAGCAAAACAAAAGAAAAAAATAAAGAGAAGAAACGCTATGGTCATCAGCGCCAGCTGAAAACGGCTGAGGTTATCGCCAGCGAGCCAGGCACCATTAAGATGAGTAAATCCCACCGTCAGCGCTATCAGAAGGCCCGTGAAACCGCGATGACCAAGCTGATGGGCCAGTTGGGTAAACCGTATCAGTGGGGCGGCACCTCACCTCACACCGGTTTTGATTGCAGTGGTCTGGTCTGGTACGCCTATAAAGATCTGGTGAAGTTTAAGATCCCACGTACCGCTAACGAGATGTATCACCTGCGTGACGCGGCACCCATCAAGCGTGAGTCACTGGAGAAAGGCGATCTGGTCTTCTTCCGTATTAATGGTCGCGGTACTGCGGACCACGTCGGCGTATACCTTGGCGATGGCAAGTTTATTCAGTCGCCACGTACCGGAAAAGATATTCAGATCAGCGCATTAGGGGAAGATTACTGGCAGCGCCACTACATTGGTGCCCGTCGGGTGATGACGCCGAAAACCATACGCTGAGCAGCAGAACAGTCAGAAAAAGCCGGGATAATCCCGGCTTTTTTGTTAGTGCAGAATGGCGGTAAAACTAAAGGCCACAATCATCAGCAGACAGCCCGCAGTGGTCATTAACGCCAGTTTAAGATCGGTACTCATTACATGCTCCTTAGTCACACAATTTGTAGGGTTATGGCATTTTCCCACACGACCCGGTAAAAATCTCGTTTTATCCGTCCAGCCTTGTTAGAATCCCGCCTTTGTTGCGCAACGCGCGCAACTCTGATTCCGTTTGCGCATCTTTTAAGGCGTTTATTCTCCGCCAGCGGCCTGTTTACCGACCAGAAAAGCTGCATTTTTGCGGAAAAATCCCTGAGCAGACGCAAACGTTTAACACTACGCTTATCAAAGATTTAGATAAGCACTGGAGTCCGATTTTCATGGCAACAATCAAAGATGTGGCGAAACGCGCCGGCGTCTCAACGACCACCGTTTCGCACGTCATCAATAAAACCCGCTTTGTCGCTGAAGAGACGCGCAACGCGGTCTGGCAGGCGATCAAGGAACTGCACTACTCGCCGAGCGCCGTGGCGCGCAGCCTGAAAGTGAACCACACCAAAACGCTGGGCCTGCTTGCCACCTCCAGCGAAGCACCCTATTTCGCTGAAATTATTGAAGCGGTTGAAAATCACTGTTTTGACAAAGGCTATACGCTGATTCTGGGTAATGCGCACAACGATCTGCAAAAGCAGCGTGCCTACCTCAGCATGATGGCGCAGAAGCGCGTCGATGGTCTGCTGGTGATGTGCTCTGAATATCCGGACGACCTGTTGCAGATGCTGGAAGAGAACCGCAATATCCCGATGGTGGTGATGGACTGGGGCGAGTCGCGCGCCGACTTCACCGACACGGTGCTGGATAATGCCTTCCAGGGCGGCTATCTGGCGGGACGCTATCTGATTGAACGTGGACACCGTGATATTGGTGCTATCCCCGGCCAGATGGAGCGCAATACCGGTGGCGGACGCCATGCCGGTTTCCTGAAAGCGCTGGAAGAAGCGGGTATCCAGCCGCGTGCCGAGTGGATTGTGCAGGGTGACTTTGAGCCGGAATCGGGCTATCAGGCGATGCAGCAGATCCTGTCGCAGAAACAGCGCCCGACGGCGGTGTTCTGCGGCGGTGACATCATGGCGATGGGCGCGATTTGCGCCGCTGACGAGATGGGGTTACGCGTCCCGCAGGATATTTCGGTGATCGGTTATGACAATGTGCGCAACGCCCGCTATTTCGCACCCGCCCTGACGACCGTACATCAGCCTAAAGCTCAGCTGGGGGAAAAAGCGCTGGATATGCTGCTGGACCGCATCACCAGTAAGCGTGAAATTTCACAAACGATCGAAGTCCATCCCACGCTGATTGAACGTCGTTCTGTGGCTGATGGTCCGTTCCGCGACTATCGCCGTTAATCCTCGCTTAACCACTCCTGATTAAGCGTTTGCGCATCACCCAGATAGCTGAGTAACCAGCCTGTCGCCGGTGATGCGCGATCCTCGGCCCAGCTGACGCAGCAGGGGCTATCCGGGAACGCCACCGGCAGTGTCAGTTCAACCAGATCGCCGCTGTCGAGCAGCGGTCTGGCAAGATGACCCGGTACCATCGCCACACACAATCCCGCCTGCACGCACTCCAGACCGGTCTGCCATTCCGGCACCACCAGCCTGCGCTGGTTATCCAGCGTCCACGTCATACGGCGCGGCAGCGCTCGCGAGGTATCTTCCAGCACCAGTGATGGCCAGCTTCGCAGCGTGTCATCATCGATCTGGCTCGCCTGCGTCAGTGGATGATCGGGCGCGACCACGCAGCGCCAGTTGAGGGTGCCCATATCCCGAAACGCAAAACGCCCGCCCACCGGAATCGCCTGGGTGGCCCCAATCGCCACTTCCACCCGGCCATCGGCCAGCGCATCCCAGACGCCATTAAATACCTCATAGCTGATGATCAGTTCCATATCGGGGAAGTGACGATAGAAATCTTTGACCAGTTGCCGGGTGCGCTGAGGTTTGGCGATACGGTCAACGGCAATACTGAGCTGCCCGCGCCAGCCGTTGGCCAGTTGCTGACACTGACGCCGGGTGGCAAGCATTTTTTTGATGACGCTTCGGCCTTCCCGGACAAAATGCTCACCCGCCGGCGTCAGCACCACTTCACGATGTTGACGCTCAAACAGCGGCACCGCCAGCCAGTTTTCCAGCTGGCGCACGGTGTAGCTGATGGCAGAAGGCACCCGATGTAGCTCCTGCGCGGCAGCGCTGAAGCTGCCCCCACGCGCAACCGCGTCAACCACCTCTAATGCATATTCAGACCACATAATCTGCCTTCAAAAATTTTAACAGCAATCGGCAAATATTACCGTTTCACAGCAGCAAACGCACCTTTTACACTCTGCCGCGTTTATCCTGCAAAAATGAGAATGAGATGTTGTCGAACAAAGGATTCATGCCCTACCTTGCCCTGCTGAGCATGCTCGGCTTTTTAGCCACGGATATGTACCTGCCCGCCTTTGGTGCGATGCAGCAAACCTTTAATACCTCACCCGGTCTGATCAGCGCCAGTATGAGTCTCTTTCTGGGAGGCTTCGCCGTGGGTCAGCTTTTCTGGGGACCGCTTTCCGATCGCATTGGCCGCAAGCCAGTACTGCTGGCCGGACTGGCTATGTTTGGTATCGGCTGCGCGGGCATGCTGTGGGTGAATGATATTTATCTGATGCTGGCGCTACGGTTTGTTCAGGCGATTGGTGTCTGTGCTGCGGCCGTGAGCTGGCAGGCGCTGGTAGTGGATCGCTACCCTGCCGCACGCGCCAACAAAGTCTTCGCCACCATTATGCCGCTGGTTGCGCTCTCTCCGGCGCTGGCGCCGTTGCTGGGTGCCTGGCTGATTGGCCACTTCCACTGGCGTTCGATTTTCCTGGTACTGACCCTGATTGCGGTAGCGCTGATTCTGACCACGCTGCGTCTGCCCACCGTTCGCAAAGCCGCCGGCGACAAAAAGGCGCAGCCGGGCTTCTTTACGCTGCTGAAATCTCGGGTCTACAGCGGCAACGTGCTGATCTACTCCGCCTGTTCCGCCAGTTTCTTTGCCTGGCTGACCGGCTCGCCATTTATTCTGGCGGACCTGGGGCTCTCACCCGCCGATATCGGCCTGAGCTATGTCCCACAGACTCTTGCCTTTTTAATCGGCGGATTCGGCTGTCGCGCCCTGCTTAACCGCTTCAACGGTGCTCAGTTGCTTCCCTGGCTGCTGGGCGTCTACAGCCTGAGCATTCTGGCGCTGTTTGCTGTTGCGCTTGCAGGCAGCAGCACGCTGGTGAGCCTGATGGTTCCGTTCTGCGGTATGGCACTGGCTAACGGCGCGATCTACCCGATTGTGGTTTCCAGTGCACTGATGCCCTTCCCGGATGCCACCGGTAAAGCGGCCGCGTTGCAGAACACTCTGCAGTTAGGACTCTGCTTCGCCGCCAGCCTGGCAGTATCGGCCGGTTTAACCCAGGCTCTGTTTACCACCACGCTGATGATGACGGTGACTATTGTGCTCGCACTGCTCGGTTACGTTATGCAGCATGCCGCAAGCGCACAAACTGTTGTTGCCTCTGCACAACCTGCCTGCCAGGATAATCACTGACACACAGACTTTTTAGTTAGCGCCCTAACAATAAGTCATTGAATATTGACCCGCGTGAGAATATACTCATCCGGGTCAACAAATCTGTAATAAATCAACAATATAATAACGTAATAATCTGATTGGCACCCTGTTGCCGGGACGGTATTTGTGCGCGTTATTCCTACCCTACCGACCTGCTGCAGGCTCTTCCAGTCCTCTGTATCACACAATAACCGGTGTGCGGAGTCATCCGTGACGTTTCTCAATACCTGACGAAATTGGCTACTCTTTGTTCAGGTTCAGATTGGACAGGTGGTGGAAAAGCTATGAGTTCATCTTATGCAGAAGCAGTGAGCCCTGAAGAGAACCATTGGTATCGCATCGTTCATGAACTGCTGGAAAAAGCGGATATTGAAATCAATGGTTCACGTCCCTGGGATATCCATGTTACTCATCCCGGGTTTTTTAAGCGTGTTCTGCAGGAGGGTTCACTTGGGCTCGGTGAGAGCTATATGGATGGATGGTGGGAGTGTGACCGGCTGGATATCTTCTTCCACCAGGTGCTCAGACATAAACTCGATCAGCAGCTTCCTCATCACTTTAAAGATACGCTGCGCATTGCCGCTGCCCGCTTAACCAATCTGCAGTCAAAAAAACGGGCGTGGATTGTCGGTAAAGAGCATTACGACCTGGGTAACGACCTCTTTTCACTGATGCTCGACCCGTACATGCAGTACTCCTGTGGCTACTGGAAAGAGGCAACGACGCTGGCAGCGGCGCAGGAAGCCAAGCTGGATATGATCTGCCGTAAATTAGCGCTGGAACCCGGAATGTCGCTGCTGGATATCGGTTGTGGCTGGGGCGGGCTCGCGGAATTTGCCGCACGTCATTACGGCGTGAAGGTGCATGGCGTGACGATTTCCGCTGAACAACAGAAACTGGCGCAGCAGCGCTGTAGTGGATTAGACGTCACGATTCTGCTGCAGGATTATCGCGATCTGAATGAGCAGTTTGATCGCATCGTTTCGGTGGGGATGTTTGAGCATGTCGGGCCGAAAAATTACGCCACTTATTTTGATGTGGTCGATCGTAATTTAAAGCCTGACGGTATTTTCCTGCTTCACACCATTGGTGCGATTAAAACCGATATGAGTGTCGATCCCTGGATCGATAAATATATCTTCCCCAATGGCTGTCTGCCTTCGGTGCGTCATGTGGCGGATGCCAGCGAGCCCCATTTTATTCTGGAAGACTGGCATAACTTTGGTGCTGATTACGATAAAACCCTGATGGCCTGGCATGAACGCTTTCTGCAGGCCTGGCCCGAGCTGGCTGATAAATATGGCGAACGTTTTAAGCGGATGTTCTCCTATTATCTGAACGCCTGTGCCGGTGCTTTCCGGGCGCGTGATATTCAGCTGTGGCAGATTGTGTTCAGTCGGGGTGTTGAGGGGGGATTACGGGTGGCGCGGTAGGGAGTGTCAGTTTGTTAAGAGGGTGATGCGGTGCTGAAGGTGTTAAAAGACTGGCCTGTTTTGAGAGTGGAACTGCACAGGGAACACAGTCAGATCGGAAAGTCGCAAAACCCGTCATCCCTGACATGCCCGGCCCGCGCGATTACGCACCTCATCCCTGAGGTGCGCCCGTTGCCGGGCCAACGCGTTGCGTTGTTCAAAAACGCTCCCAGCGTTTTTGTCCCAGCCGCGGGACGCTTTCCTCTTCTGACTGTGTTCCCTGCGCTTCAGGCTATTATACCGCTGCCAGAATCACACGGTTTGGCTTTCCAGCAGTCTTTGCGGGTTATTAACTTTCGGAGGCAGGCTGGCCGGTCAGCATACTCATCGCCGCTGCGGCATCGCGCTGTGCTAACACCCGCTCAACGGTCTCTACGATTGCCTGCGTGTGCGGATCGATCTCAATATTGACCCGATCGCCAAACGTCTTCGCGCCCAGAGTCGTACGCTCCAGCGTTTCCGGGATCAGATAGACGCAGAACTTGGTCTTCGTCACATCCCCCACCGTCAGGCTGATACCGTCGATGCCGACGAAACCTTTATGCAGAATATATTTCATCTGCGTCGGATCCTGAATTTTAAACCAGACTTCGCGGTTATGTTCTGACTGAATAATTTTGCAGATTTCAGCGGTGGTCATAATATGACCTGACATCAGATGGCCGCCTATTTCATCGCTGAATCTGGCTGCACGCTCAATATTGACCACGTCGCCCTGACGTAAATCGCCAAGGTTAGTCACCCGCAATGTCTCTTTAATTAAATCAAAACTGACGCGGTCGCCTTCAATTGCCGTCACGGTTAAGCAGCAACCGTTATGGGCTACCGATGCGCCCAGCGCCAGACCCGGTAACAGGTCTTCCGGCAGTCGGACAGTGTGGGTACGAAACAGTTCTTTCTCTTCAATGGACACGATTTCTGCGGTGCCCTGCACAATACCGGTAAACATAGTCTTTGCCTCTGCGAAGTTTACGCTAGTTTATCACAGCTCAGGTCGGCTGTTAGATTTCAGCCCGCGCAGCCTCTTTATTGGGTGGCAAAACGCATTGTGTGACAAAGATTGGCGAATAGTGTTACGCCAGTTACACTAGCTCGCGCAATTTCCTGGGCTTTTCTGCCCTTTTAATTCATTCAATAAGTCAGGTGTTAACGTGCAGAAGTATTTAACAGAAGCGCGTCAATTGCTGGCCCTTGCGATTCCGGTCATCCTTGCTCAGGTGGCTCAAACCGCAATGGGATTTGTGGATACCATTATGGCCGGCGCAGTCAGCGCCACGGATATGGCCGCCGTTGCTGTCGGCACCTCTGTCTGGCTTCCGGCCATCCTCTTTGGTCATGGTCTTCTGCTTGCATTGACGCCCACCGTTGCGCAACTCAACGGTTCAGGTCGCCGCGAACGCATCGGCGAACAGATTCGCCAGGGATACTGGCTCGCCTTTTTCGTCTCACTGCTGATTATGGTGCTGCTGTGGCATGCCGGTTATCTCATCCGGGCGATGCATGACATCGATCCGGCGCTGGCGCTGAAAGCAGAGGGCTATCTGCATGCCCTGCTGTTCGGCGCGCCTGGCTACCTCTTCTTCCAGGTGCTGCGCAATCAGTGTGAGGGGCTGTCAAAGACCAAACCCGGCATGGTGCTGGGTTTCCTGGGGCTGATGTTCAACATCCCGCTTAACTATGTCTTTATCTATGGCCACTTCGGCATGCCAGCCCTGGGCGGTGTCGGCTGCGGCGTAGCGACCGCCTCGGTCTACTGGGTGATGTTTATCTGCATGCGCTTCTGGGTGCGCCGGATGGGCAGCATGCGTGATATCCGGATGGAAAGCCGCTGGTCTCCGCCTTCGCGTCCGATTCTGAGCCGCCTGATGACGCTGGGATTGCCGGTGGCGCTGGCGCTTTTCTTTGAGGTCACGCTGTTTGCCGTTGTCGCGCTGCTGGTTTCGCCACTGGGCATCGTTAACGTGGCCGGTCACCAGATTGCGCTGAACTTCAGTTCACTGATGTTCGTTTTGCCGCTGTCGCTGGGTGTCGCAACCACCATCCGCGTCGGGTATCGTCTGGGTCAGGGCTCCACCGAGCAGGCCCGGGTTGCGGCCTGGACGGCTCAGGGTGTTGGCATCAGCATGGCGGCGCTGACGGCCATTTTTACCGTCACGTTCCGTCATCAGATCGCCCTGCTCTACAACGACAATCCCGACGTGGTAACGCTGGCGGCACAGCTGATGATGCTGGCGGCGATTTATCAGTTCTCTGATTCGATTCAGGTGATTGGCAGCGGGATCCTGCGCGGCTATAAAGATACGCGATCGATATTCTTTATTACCTTTATCGCCTACTGGCTGCTGGGACTGCCGGCGGGGTATCTGCTGGCGCTGACCGACTGGATTGTGCCCCGGATGGGACCGGCGGGCTTCTGGTGCGGCTTTATCATCGGCCTGACTTCGGCTGCGATTATGATGCTCTGGCGCATCAGACGGTTACAGCAATCCCCGGCTGAAATCATTCTGACGCGCGCCGCGCGATAGCCAAAAAATGCGGGTCAATCATGGCCCGCAATGACGAAAAAAACGACGGTTAGCACAGTTGCTGCGCAGTCATGGCGAAAAAACTATTTTCCCCTTGCCAGGCTTACACGCTGCCGTTAATATTCGTCCCCGCTGTCGCCCTGACAGCATGTTGCGCTCTTAGCTCAGTTGGTTAGAGCACCACCTTGACATGGTGGGGGTCGATGGTTCGAGTCCATTAGAGCGCACCAAGTGCGTCCGTAGCTCAGTTGGTTAGAGCACCACCTTGACATGGTGGGGGTCGGTGGTTCGAGTCCACTCGGACGCACCAATATTTATCAGATTCAAAATGCGCTCTTAGCTCAGTTGGTTAGAGCACCACCTTGACATGGTGGGGGTCGATGGTTCGAGTCCATTAGAGCGCACCACTTTCAGAATTTCCTCAGTTTGCGCAACTCCACTTTTATTGATCTGCATCGCTCGCCCCCTCAGCTTTTTGATTGGTTTTCGCATACTTAGCGTCTATACTGTCCCGCGTTGCTTACTTGAAAGGTTTCAGCGATCACGTGCATACTGCGATAACTCAAATGATTTGCGCAACAACAGCGTGGTGGTTACCAACCGTAACCGCACAACTTCCCTGCACGCCTGGCCTTCGTCACCTATTCTTATTCAGTACTGCCCTTTTCAGTCTCAATCAGAAATGTCACTTCGATGCGCTGCCATCGAATTCCGCCCTTATTCATCCATCACAACTTACAGAAAATCCGTCATGAAAAAGACTAAAATCGTTTGTACAATCGGCCCGAAAACCGAATCCGAAGAGATGCTGACTCAGCTCCTTGAAGCTGGCATGAATGTTATGCGTCTTAACTTCTCTCACGGCGACTATGCTGAGCATGGTCAGCGCATCACTAACATGCGTGCCGTAATGCAAAAAACCGGCCGTCAGGCCGCGATCCTGCTGGATACCAAAGGTCCTGAAATCCGCACCATGAAACTGGAAGGCGGCAATGACGCTGCACTGAAAGCGGGTCAGACCTTTACCTTTACGACCGACCAGAGCGTCATCGGTAACAGCGAGCGCGTTGCGGTCACCTACCCGGGCTTCACCGCTGACCTGAAAATCGGCAACACCGTGCTGGTCGATGATGGCCTGATCGGCATGGAAGTGACCGAAGTCACCGAAAACACCGTGGTGTGTAAAGTCCTGAACAATGGCGACCTGGGTGAGAACAAAGGCGTTAACCTGCCAGGCGTTTCTATCCAGCTGCCAGCCCTGGCTGAAAAAGATAAGCGCGACCTGATCTTTGGTTGTGAGCAGGGTGTGGACTTCGTTGCTGCCTCTTTCATCCGTAAACGTTCAGACGTGCTGGAAATTCGTGAGCACCTGAAACAGAACGGCGGCGAGCACATCCAGATCATCTCTAAAATCGAAAACCAGGAAGGCCTGAACAACTTCGACGAAATCCTCGAAGCCTCAGACGGCATCATGGTTGCGCGTGGCGACCTGGGTGTTGAGATCCCGGTTGAAGAAGTGATCTTCGCGCAGAAGATGATGATCAAAAAATGTAATAAAGCACGCAAAGTGGTTATCACCGCCACCCAGATGCTGGATTCCATGATCAAGAACCCGCGCCCGACCCGCGCAGAAGCCGGTGACGTCGCCAACGCCATCCTCGACGGAACTGATGCCGTCATGCTGTCAGGTGAGAGCGCCAAAGGCCGTTATCCGCTGGAGTCGGTCACCATCATGGCGACCATCTGTGAGCGTACCGACCGCGTGATGAAGTCCCGCATCGACAGCCAGAGTGATAACCGCAAAATGCGCATCACCGAAGCCGTCTGCCGTGGTGCTGTTGAGACCGCTGAGAAGCTGGAAGCTCCTCTGATTGTGGTAGCTACTGAAGGCGGGAAGTCAGCTAAAGCCGTGCGTAAGTATTTCCCGAACGCGACCATCCTGGCGCTGACCACCAATCCGACCACGGCCCGTCAGCTGATCCTGAGCAAAGGCATTGAGACGCGTCTGGTGACCGAGATCGCCTCAACCGACGATTTCTATCGTCTGGGTAAAGAAGCCGCGCTGGAAAGTGGCTATGGTCAGAAAGGCGATGTTGTAGTGCTGGTGTCAGGTGCATTAGTACCAAGCGGAACTACCAACACCGCTTCCGTACACGTACTGTAAAAGTTTTTTTAACAGTTATTTTAAAGCGCCTGAGTCAGGCGCTTTTTTTATTTGTACTTAATCCAAATGTCAGAAAAATCCAATCGAAAATAACAATCCGATTACGCTTTATATGAAGGTTAATCCGATTAAATCCCTCTGTTTTAGCTAAATTTTTCTATCATGTTCTGGGATTCGCTGCTTCTTTGAGCGAACGATCAAATTTAAGCATCTTCTCATCAAAAATTTATTCTCAACTTAAAAAGCTTTGTGTAATACTTGTAACGCTACATGGAGATTAACTCAATCTAGAGGGTATAAATAATGAATCGTACTAAACTGGTACTGGGCGCGGTAGTTCTGGCTTCAACTATGCTGGCTGGTTGCTCAAGCAACGCTAAAATCGACCAGCTGTCTTCAGACGTTCAGACTCTGAACGCTAAAGTTGACCAGCTGAGCAACGACGTGAACGCAGTGCGTTCAGACGTTCAGGCTGCTAAAGATGACGCAGCTCGCGCTAACCAGCGTCTGGACAACCAGGCTCACTCTTACCGTAAGTAAGAGTTCTGGTTTAAAAATGGCGCCTTTATGGCGCCATTTTTTTTGCCTGAATTCAGTGCTCTTTCAGGCACCTGTTCGTTCAGGGCTGAGCGGCTTTACCGTCGGCCTGTACAACCGGACTCTCTGCGCCCACAGAGGCACTCTCCAGCCCGGCAGGCGGTACGGTATCACTCTGTACCGGTTCCCCACTGCTGACCAGCACAGGCATGCCTGAGCGACGCGTTAAGCTGGCTTTAATCAACGCGCTATCACTCTTCTCACTTTTCATGAACTTCTTCAGGTCACTGGTGATCGCAATCGGCATGGTCTGCGGATCGTCTTTATCGTTACGCGATAACGGCTGATGCACTTCAACATAGCGTTTCCCATCCGGCTCCACAGCGAACTTCACCGGCTGATTGATGATCTGAACACGCGTGCCTTTAGGTGCGGCGTTAAACAACGCTTCGATATCCTCTGAACGCAGGCGGATGCAGCCTGAACTGACGCGCATGCCGATGCCAAACTTCGCATTGGTGCCGTGAATCAGATACTGGCCGGTGCCGCGCGCCAGACGCAGGGCAAACTGCCCCATCGGATTATCCGGTCCGGCAGGAACCACGCCAGGTAGCGTAATACCCTCTTTGGCGTAGCGCTTGCGGATGTTCGGGGTGGGCGTCCAGGTGGGATTCGGGATCTTCTGGCTGATCTGCGTCACCATGACGGGCGTTGCCGCACCCAGCTGGCCGATGCCGATGGGATAGACGATGACCTTATCTTCGCCTTTGGGATAGTAATAGAGACGCAGTTCGGCGAGATTCACCACAATCCCTTCGCGCGGCGTATCGGGCAGGATCATCTGCAGCGGCACGGTCAGTTGGGTACCGGCTTTGGGCAGCCAGGGATCGGTTCCGGGATTCGCCTCCAGCAGGCCCAGAAGGCCGACCTGGTAGCGGGACGCGATGGATTCCAGCGGTTGTTTATCGTCAGGAACCTGATTCAGGACGTTTTCGCCAATCAGGCGACTGTCAGGCGGTGGCAGCGGGTATTCGGTGGCGAATGCGGGTGCAGAGAGCCCAAAGCAGGTCAGCAGCAATGCACCGGCTAAACGTAAAGCAGGTTTCATGCAATTTTCTCGTCAGATAAAAAAACAGACGCCGGATGGCGTCTGTCGAGTGTAACTTAGCTGAGGTTCTGAGCGGTATGGCGAATAGACCGAATCATCGCCTCCAGCCCCTGCGACCGGGTGGGCGTCAGGTGCTGCATCAGGGCCAGTTCGCCAAACCAGTGGCGCACATCCAGCGCCAGAATGTCGGCGGGCGGCAGGTTCTGATAAAGACTAAATACGATAGCAATCAGACCTTTAACGATAGCGGCATCGCTGTCGCCTTCAAACGCTATCGAACCATCTGCCTGCGGGGTCATTCTGATCCACACCTGACTCTGACAACCCGAAATCACGTTTTCCGGCTGGTGTAAGGTTTCAGAAGATTCCGGAAGCTTTGAACCCAGCTCGATGATGTAGAGGTACTTCTCTTCCCAGTTGGCGCAACGATTGAAGTTGCGAACCAGTTTCTCTTTTTCAGGCAAAGTCGCCATCACTCACTCCGTTAAAACTGTTCAGCCGCCCAGCAGACGATGAATGCGCGTCAGACCGGCCGCCAGACGATCCACTTCCTCTTCACTGTTATAGAAGGTGAAGGAGGCACGGCACATCGCCGGGACGTTGTAGTGCTTCATCAGCGGCATCGCGCAGTGATGTCCGGTGCGGATGGCAATACCATATTGATCCAGGAAGCTGCCGACGTCATAGGCATGGTGTTTACCCAGATTGAAGGCGATGACACCCGCGCGTGACTGTGGGCCGTAAATCTGAATATCCGGCACGGTGCCCAGCTTATCGAGCGCGTAATTCATCAGCGCGGTCTCACGCTGATGAATGGTATCCAGTCCCAGCGCCTGCACATAGGCCAGGGCCGCGCCAAAACCGATAATGCCGCCGGTATTCGGTGTCCCTGCTTCAAAACGCCACGGCGCACTGTTCCAGGTGGTGCCGGTGGGCAGCATGACCTGACCGATCATAGAACCGCCGCCTTCCCACGGTGGCATCTCATCCAGCAGCGCTTTGCGGCCGTAAAGAATACCCACGCCGTTCGGGCCATAAAGTTTATGACTGGAGAAGACGTAGAAGTCGCAGCCGATATCCTGCACGTCAACTTTGTCATGCATGACCGCCTGCGCGCCATCCACCAGCGTGACCACGCCAGCGGCTTTGGCCTGCGCCACGATCGCCTTAACCGGGTTAACGGTGCCGAGCACGTTTGAAACGTGCGTGACCGCCAGCAGCCGCGTGCGGCTGTCGATCAGCCCCGCCAGTTGCTCCAGCGCCAGCTCACCATTGTCATTTAATGGCAGGACACGTACTTCTGCACCGGTACGCTGCGCCAGCATCTGCCACGGAACGATATTGGCGTGATGCTCCATCTCAGTAATGATCAGGTTGTCGCCAGCCTTGAAATTACTGCTGCCCCAGGTGTTCGCCACCAGATTGATGCCTTCGGTGGTGCCTTTGACGAAAACGATCTCTTCCTGAGACGGCGCATTGATGAAACGGGCCGCCTGATCGCGGACATTCTCCATGTCGCTGGTCGCCTGCTGGCTCAGCGTATGGATACCGCGATGCACGGCTGCATAGCCGTGCTGATAGAAATGACTCTCGGCGTTAATCACCGAGAGGGGACGCTGTGCGCTGGCCGCACTGTCAAGATAGGCCAGCGGATGACCGTTGACCTCACGCTTCAGGATAGGGAAATCAGCCCTGATGCGTTCGAGATCGAAGTTCATCATACGTCGCCTCCGGGAAAACGTTCAGCGATGCGCTGCAGCACGGCCTGGCGCATCACGTTATTTTCGAGTGTCTCGGTCAGCTCTGCGGCAAACGCATGAATAATCATGGTCTGAGCCGCATCCTGTTCAATACCGCGCGAACGCAGGTAGAACATCTGCTCATCATCGATACGACCGATGGTGGCACCGTGGCTGCACTTCACATCATCCGCATAGATTTCCAGCTGCGGTTTGGTATCGACTTCAGAGAGTTTGCCCAGCAACAGGTTGTTGTTGGTCATCTGCCCGTCGGTCTTCAGCGCATGCTGTGCCACTTTGATGTGACCGTTAAACACCGCACGGCCTTTGTCACGCACGATGGTTTTATGCATCTGGCGGCTCATGCAGTGGCCTTTATTGTGCTCCAGGTAAGTACGGGTATCCGCCACTTCCTGTTTCACCGGCAGTACGAGGCTGTTGATCGCCAGCGTCGTATTTTCGCCGTTCAGCTGCGTACTGGTGTTGTGACGTGACAGTCCGGCACCGAGCAGAAAGCTGGTACTGCTGACCTGACCATCGTTGCCAATCACCAGATCGTTGTGCGCAAAGTGATAGCTGGCGCTGCTTTCAAAGGCCAGCTTAGTGTGGGTCAGTTTTGCATTGTCGCCGATCGCAAAGGTAAAGCGCGTGCCGGTGAAATGGGCGCGCTCATCCAGTGAAACGTAGTGCTCGATGACTTCCGCTTCAGCACTCTCTTCCAGCTGCAGGTGATGACGGTAGTGAACCGTGTTCATGCCTGTCTGCTGGCCGCTGGTGATATGCAGCAGGTAGATCGGACGCGCAGCGGATTTACCGCGTGCCAGCCGCAGCGTTGTGACCTCTTCTGCCAGACTTTCTGTCAGATGCAGGAAAACTTCCGGCTGAACCGCCGCAGGCAGCGGACGGCGCTCGGCGGCCACGCTGTGCTGAACCTCAAACAGTTCGACGTCGCGGCTACTGAAGGCAGGCTGGAACTGACCGTCGACATAAACCAGGCGGATCGCATCCAGCGGCAGGGCCAGCGCATCAACCTGTTCAGCGCTCAGGGTCTGGGGCGCATCGGGCAGCACAAACTGCTGGGACAGCAGCGTGTCAAGCGGCGTGTACTTCCAGTTTTCATGTTTGCGGGTTGGCAGGCCAACACGCATCAGTTGCTGCCAGTGCTGCTGTGCCTGCAGAGAACGCACGTCGCCACGCGACTCAAACAGGTGATGCCACTGTTGCAGCGCAGAATCACTCTTCGTCGGTAAGCCAGCCATAACCTTGCTCCTCCAGCTGTTTCACCAGCGAGAAGTCGCCAGATTTCACGATTTTGCCCTGATACAGAACATGAACGAAGTCTGGCTTGATGTAGTCCAGAATACGCTGGTAGTGAGTCACGATGATAAAGGCACGCTTCTCGTCGCGCAGGCTGTTGACGCCATTGGCCACGATTTTCAGCGCATCGATATCCAGACCGGAGTCAGTCTCATCCAGGATGCAGAGTTCAGGCTCCAGGGCTGCCATCTGCAGAATGTCGTTACGCTTCTTCTCGCCGCCGGAGAAGCCAACGTTAACTGAGCGGGTCAGCAGATCTTCCGGCATCTTCAGCAGCTGAATTTTCTCTTCAATGAAGTCCTGGAAATCGAAGCGATCCAGCTCTTCCTGCTGACGATATTTGCGCACCGCATTGACCGAGGTTTGCAGAAAAAACTGATTGCTGACGCCAGGAATCTCTACCGGATACTGGAATGCCATAAATATGCCTTCACCGGCACGCTCTTCAGGGGCCAGTTCCAGCAGATCTTTACCTTTGAAGCTGACCGAACCGCCAGTGACTTCATAATCTTCACGGCCTGCCAGCGTGGCAGACAGCGTACTTTTACCTGAGCCGTTCGGGCCCATGATGGCATGTACTTCGCCCGGTTTAATTTCGAGATTCAGGCCACGCAGAATGGCTTTATCTTCAACACTGACCTGCAAATCTTTAATGCTTAACATACTTATTCCTTCACATTGCTTCCGGCAACGCGTGTGACGGCATCAGCCCACACTGTGCTCAAGGCTGATGGCTAACAATTTCTGGGCTTCCACGGCAAATTCCAGTGGCAGCTCCGAGAATACGTCTTTACAGAAGCCGTTCACGATCATGGAGATCGCGTCTTCTTCACTGATACCGCGTTGCAGACAGTAGAACATCTGGTCTTCGCCGATACGTGAGGTCGTGGCTTCGTGCTCCAGCTGAGCGGTGTTGTTGCGGGTTTCAACATACGGGAAGGTATGTGCGCCGCAATCCGGACCGATCAGCATCGAGTCACACTGCGTAAAGTTACGGGCATTGGTCGCGGTTGGCATGATTTTCACCAGCCCGCGATAGGTGTTCTGACTTTTACCGGCCGAGATCCCCTTGGAGATAATGGTCGACTTGGTGTTTTTACCAATGTGGATCATCTTGGTGCCGGTATCGGCCTGCTGACGACCGCTGGTCAGTGCCACTGAATAGAATTCGCCCACCGAGTAGTCCCCGCGCAGAATGCAGCTCGGGTATTTCCAGGTGATAGCAGAACCGGTTTCAGACTGCGTCCAGGACATCTTGCTGTGGTCGCCTTCACACAGCGCGCGCTTGGTCACGAAGTTAAGGATACCGCCCTCACCTTCGCCGCCTGGGAACCAGTTCTGAACGGTCGAATATTTCACTTCGGCATTTTTGTGGATGATCACTTCCACCACGGCAGCGTGCAGCTGATAGGTGTCACGCACAGGCGCGGAACAGCCTTCGATATAGCTGACGTAGCTGTCTTCATCGGCGATCAGGATGGTGCGTTCGAACTGACCGGTTTTCGCCGCGTTGATGCGGAAATAGGTCGACAGCTCCATCGGGCAACGCACCCCTTTCGGGATGTAAACGAAGGTGCCATCGGAGGCAACCGCCGAGTTCAGTGCAGCAAAGAAGTTATCGTTAGCCGGAACGACTGTGCCGAGATACTGCTTCACCAGCTCCGGATGATCCTGAATCGCTTCACCGAATGAACAGAAGATAATCCCCTGCTCCGCCAGCTTGCCACGATAGGTCGTCGCCACCGAAACGGAGTCGAAAATGGCGTCAACCGCCACTTCACGGCCTTCACGTACCGGCACACCCAGCTGGTTAAAGGCGTTTTCCACTTCCTGGGTCAGATAGTCGCTGGCGGGCGCGCTGCCTGAAGCCTGCGTAGCACCAGGCTCTGAAGCGCAGCTGTCATCACAGTTGCCGCAGGACGGTGCGGAGTAGTAGCTGTAATCCTGGTAGTCGAGTTTTTCGTAGTGTGCTTTCAGCCAGTGTGGCTCTTCCATTTCAAGCCAGGCACGAAAAGCCTTAAGACGAAACTCCAGCATCCACTCTGGCTCGTTACGCTTGGCCGAGATCGCCCGCACCACATCTTCATTGATGCCGTTGGCAAATTCTTCGGTCTGCAGTTGGGTAAAGAAGCCCTCTTTGTAGTTGAGCTTGCCTTCCCAGATTTGTACATCGTCAGATGTTTCGCTGTGTCGTGACATATTTCACTTACTCGACGCCAAAGCTTTCACCGCACCCGCAGGCGTGCTGAGCTTTAGGGTTATTGAATTTAAAAATCTGATTCAGGCCTTCGCGAACGTAATCCAGCTCGGTGCCATCAACAAATGGCATCGCCTGTAGCGGCACAAACAGCGTTGCGCCGTGGAATGAGAACTGCAGATCGTCTTCGACGGGCTCTTTGACCAAATCCATCACGTAGCCAAACCCGGCACAGCCGGATTGTTTCACGCTAAGGCGTAGCCCCTTGACATCAGGGTCCTGAGCCGCCAGATTGAGAATTTGTTGCGCTGCGGTTTCAGTCAGCGTCAGCCCTTTCCAGACAAAATCGTCGGGTGAGAAAGAGTCTGTATTAACGGATGCCATGTTGATACCTCTTGAGTCCGGACCTTTTCAGGCTATCCCCCTATGGTAGTGATCTGACCGATCACTTCAACCTCTTGTTTTGCAGGGATAATCATCTAGTGCTGTTTTATCTGCTTATTTATTAAGCATAGCTGCTTCAGCTCACCCTGCGGTGAGAGAATCAGCGTCAATAAGCGTGTGATAACCTATTAATAAATCACTCTTTTTAAAATAACCATTTTTGATAAAAATGCTTATTGATAGGTTACGCCTTTCTTTGATGTAAACAGATTGTTATTTCCGATTATACCGACAGGCAGGATAAATCGATAAATTTTTCTGCCGCCAATTGCAATCCCGGCCCGGATGAATATGATAATTATTATCATTCACATTCAGGGCGACGCGATGACCCTCTCTGTCTCAGCCTGGTTACAGCACAAAATCGACGAATACCAGTTTTCGGTGCGCGATATCACCGTCGACTTT
Organism: Pantoea sp. Lij88; assembly: GCF_030062155.1. Taxonomy (NCBI): domain Bacteria; kingdom Pseudomonadati; phylum Pseudomonadota; class Gammaproteobacteria; order Enterobacterales; family Erwiniaceae; genus Pantoea; species Pantoea sp. Lij88. The sequence goes on from NZ_CP118269.1 coordinate 2,261,896, forward strand.
TATATGGCGCAGGCAAAGCTCGACCGGGCCGACTGCACGATCCACCAGCTACGTCAGTTTAATGATGCCTGTCAGGATATGGCAGAAGTCTGCCAGATGAACGGAGACGATCAGAGTTACCTGCATGCCATGGGTAAACTGCATCACCGACTGGTGCAGGAGATGGGAAACAACGATCGCGATCGGCTGTTTCGCCTTCAGGCTTATCAACTGGCGCGATTGTCCCTGACCCGACTCTGCCATCAACTGGCGATGGTCGGAGAGTGGAACAAAGCCACCGTGCTGCAGAGTGACTTCGTGCGTCACGCAGGCTGGATATTCTAATCCAGCCACGGCGTGACGTCGCGCACAATTTTTTTACATTATCTCCAGCAATGCCTGAAGCGGATGGCGCATACCGTTGCCTTCCACACGCTTGACCTGACTGCGGCACGAATAGCCGGTGGCCAGGCAGCGCTGACGCGGCAGTCGCTGGAGCTGCGGATGCCAGGAGAGCGAGTAAATCCCCAGTGAGTTTTCGAGGTTCTTACTTTCGTGGCCATAGGTGCCCGCCATACCGCAGCAGCCGACATTGATGTTTTCCAGCTTCGCACCAAAACGGGCGAAGATCCCCTGCCACTGATTCGGTGTGGAAGGCAGCGCGGTCACCTCTGTGCAGTGCGCAAAGAGATACCAGGATTCCCCGCCCGTGGCCTGCACGTCACGTTCTGCCAGCGCACGCGCTAACCATTCATGCACCAGCAATACGTTAAAGTCGCCGCGCGATTCGCCCAGCGTCTGACGGTATTCATCGCGATAGCAGAGCACGGTGGCCGGATCGACGCCCACCATAGGCAGCTCCAGTTTTGCCACCCGGTTAAGAAAATCGGCGGTGCGGGCTGCCGTGCGGGCGAACCGTTGCAGGAAACCTTTCACGTGCTGCGCTTTACCGTTTGGCGAGAATGGCAGCAGCACAGGACGGTAGCCCAGCTTCTCAATCAGCCTGATAAAATCACTGACCAGTTGTGCCTCATAGAAGCTGGTGAAGGGATCCTGCACCACCAGCACACAGCTGGCGCGCTCGGCGGGTGACAGTCCTTCCAGCTGCTCCAGCGTCATGTTCATCGCGGGATGACCGCTGAGCTGCTGTTTGAGATTCGGTGCTGAGAGCAGAGGCAGATCGACCATGCCGATATGCGTTTTGCTTAGCTCTTTTACCCACGGCTGACGCAGGAAGAAGTTGAACACCTTCGGCACTTTCGCCATCAGGGGTGCATAGCCCTCGACCGCCGCCACCAGATGATCGCTGACCGGTCGCAGATAACGGGTGTGATAGAGCTGCAGGAAGCGCGAACGGAACGCGGGCACGTCAATCTTAATCGGACACTGGGTGGAGCAGGCTTTACAGGCCAGACAGCCCGACATCGCCTCTTTCACTTCATGCGAAAAATCATACTCCCCTTTGCTGGCGTGCCAGCTATTGCGGGTACGGGCAATCATTCCGCGCAGCGACAAACTGTTTTCCGGCAGCTGCTTTTCCAGTGCCAGCGGATCGACGCCCTGTTCGGCCAGCAGCCGCAGCCACTCACGCGTCAGCGTTGCCCGCCCTTTCGGAGAGTGAATGCGGTTACGGGTAATTTTCATAGAGGGACACATCGGGCTACGGACATCAAAGTTAAAACACAACCCGTTGCCGTTGCACTCCATCGCCCCACGCCACTCATCGCGAACCGAGACCGGAATCTGTCGATCAAAAGTGCCGCGCTTCACCGCATCGACCTGCATCATCTCGTCGTTGCGGTTAAAAGGCGTACAGATCTTGCCGGGATTGAGACGGTTAAGCGGATCGAAGGCGGCTTTGATGCGACGCAGTTCGTTAAACAGCGTTTCGCCAAAGAACGCCGGACTGTATTGGGCGCGGAATCCTTTGCCATGTTCACCCCACAGCAGGCCGCCGTAGCGTGCGGTCAGCGCCACCACTTCGTCGGAGATCTGTTTCATCATCATCTCCTGCTGCGGATCGCACATATCCAGCGCCGGACGCACGTGCAGAACGCCGGCATCCACGTGACCAAACATGCCGTAGCTCAGACCGTGACTGTCGAGCAGCGCACGAAACTCGACAATATAGTCCGCCAGTTTTTCCGGCGGGACGGCGGTATCTTCCACAAACGGAATAGGCTTCGCGCGGCCTTTGGCATTACCCAGCAGGCCCACCGCTTTTTTACGCATGTTATAGATGCGCTCAATGCCATCCAGGTCGTTGCAGAACTGATAGCCGATTACGCCACCCTGCTGCTGCGCCATCAGCGTATCGAGGCGGCCACACAGCTGGTCAATCTGCTGATCGATCAGTGCCGCGTTGTCACCGGCAAATTCAACGATGTTCAGGCCCAGCATCTCTTTGTCGGGTACGTCAGCAATCAATTCACGCACCGAGTGCCAGACGATATCTTCCCGCGCCAGATTCAGCACTTTGGAGTCAACGGTCTCAACCGACAGCGCCTGCGCTTCCACCATCAAGGGCGCATTACGCAGGGCGGAATCGAAGGAGTCATATTTGATGTTCACCAGCCGCCGCACTTTCGGCAGCGGGGTGATATCGAGCCGCGCTTCGGTGACGAAGGCCAGCGTGCCCTCTGCGCCACACAGCAGGCGTGTCAGGTCAAAGGTTTGCATGTCGTCGCTGAATACGTGGCGCAGGTCATAGCCGGTCAGGAAGCGATTCAGCTTTGGAAACTTTTCCAGAATCAGCGCACGATGCTCGCGGCAGCGCGTCAGTACCTGCTGATAGAGTCGCCCTTCAGGTGTGGCCGTCTGCGCCAGCGTTTCAGCCAGCGCGGTCGCCATGGGCCGCGTATCAAGAATATCGCCGCCCAGCAGCACGGCCCGCAGACCCAGCACGTGGTCCGAGGTTTTGCCATACACCAGCGAGCCCTGACCCGACGCATCGGTGTTGATCATCCCGCCGAGCGTCGCGCGGTTACTGGTAGAAAGCTCCGGAGAGAAGAAAAAGCCGAAAGGCTTCAGCCAGGCATTCAGCTGATCTTTGATCACCCCTGCTTCGACCCGCACCCAGCCCTCATCCGTATTGATCTCCAGGATGCGGTTCATGTAGCGCGACATGTCTACCACGATTCCCTGATTCAGCGACTGCCCGTTGGTGCCGGTGCCGCCACCGCGCGGGGTAAACACCAGACTGGTAAAGCGTGCTTCTCCAGCCACGCGGGCGAGCAGGGCCACATCCGCCGTCGAGCGCGGAAAGAGTGCTGCGTCGGGCAGCAACTGATAGATGCTGTTATCGGTGGAGAGTGAGAGACGGTCGGCATAGCTGGTCGCCATGTCACCGGTAAAACCCTGCTCTTTCAGCGACTCAAGGAACGTCAGCACCAGTTGAACGAGGCCCGGTGCCTGCGAAATCTGTGGGATCATGATTGTCTGACCGAAGGTGTTGTAAACGTTTGCGTTTATACGTTAGCGATTTCTCGTTTTATCATATTTTTCCTGCGTCTGCCCTTTTTTCAGAAAAGGCAAAAACCTTTCACCACGACGCTGTTTAATCCCTGGCAAATAGATCATGATAAAAACGGGTATCCGACTGCCCGAAAATGAAGGATTAAGACGAGGTTATGAGTCAATGATGAAAAGCCAGTACCGGGATATGGATTTACCGCAAATACTCTTTACCCTGATGTTCATTTTGCTGCTGATCGTCGCCTGTTTATGGGTCGTGCAGCCGTTTATTCTGGGCTTTGCCTGGGCCAGCATGGTGGTGATTGCCACCTGGCCACTGATGCTGAAATTCCAGCGACTGTTATGGGGACGCCGTTCGCTGGCGGTGATCGTCATGACACTGCTGCTGCTGCTGTTGTTTATTATTCCTATCGCCCTGCTGGTCAGTAGCCTGATTGATAACAGCGCGCCGGTGATTGCCTGGGTAACCCAGGGTCACACAATGCCGAAGCTGACGTGGCTGAGGGAAATCCCGATGGTCGGCAGAAAACTTCATGTCAGTTATGACACGCTGGTGGCGAGCGGCGGCGCTGGTGTGATGGCAAAAATACAGCCTTATATTGGTCGCACCACGGGCTTCTTTGTGGCTCAGGCCGGTCATTTCGGGCGCTTCATGATCCATCTGGGCGTGATGTTGCTGTTCAGCGTGCTGCTTTACTGGCGTGGCGAACAGGCTGCCCAGGGCATCCGTCACTTCGCGTTTCGGATGGCGGGACGACGCGGTGATGCTGCCGTGCTGCTGGCCGCCCAGTCTATTCGTGCCGTGGCGCTTGGCGTGGTAGTGACGGCGCTGGTGCAGGGGGTGCTGGGCGGCATCGGTCTGGCAATTTCCGGCATTCCTTATGCCACGCTGCTGACGGTGCTGATGATTCTCTGCTGTCTGGTACAGCTGGGTCCGCTGCTGGTGCTGGTTCCCGCCATTATCTATCTCTACTGGAGCGGCGATACCACCTGGGGAACCGTGCTGCTGGTCTGGAGTTGTGTCGTCGGCACGATGGATAACGTTCTGCGCCCGATGTTAATCCGTATGGGCGCCGATCTGCCGATGATCCTGATCCTTTCTGGCGTCATTGGTGGCCTGTTCGCATTCGGCATGATCGGTCTGTTTATCGGCCCGGTGGTTCTGGCGGTTTCCTACCGTCTGGTTTCCGTCTGGATGCATGAAGCGCCAGCGCCGGATAATGACCCGATGGCGTCGGCGGATGCCCTGGCCGATCATGAAGATACCCCGCCTGCCGTCTGAGGTAATGCAGTAGCCTGCCACGCCCATCTCCCTTTCGGGCATTGATTAGTGCGGTTAATGATGATTAACCGCACCTCCCCTCATCAATCAGATAAATTCTGTTTTTCATTAGCGATTTTTAAGAAAAAAGCCATGTCTGGCGGGAAAGTGACCTTTCAGGGCTAAAAAAGATTACTTTCTGCACTGTTTCTTAAGCCAAATGGCGAAGTTAAGGTGACAAAAGATTATCGGCTTTAAACTAATAAGAGGATTCTTAAAGACGCCAGCCAGCCGTATGAATAACATGTTTCCTATGTTCGAAATCAACCTGATGATTTTCAGACAAACTAATTCCCCTGAGTAGAGTAAAGAATTGCTGTGTGTAGTCTTTGCCCATCCCCTGTGATGGGCTTTTTTTTTGCCTGAATCAAGCCAGCTATAAACAGAAAAGGCCCGCAATGCGGGCCTTCATGAATACAGCTACCGGTGTCAGGCAGTTTTATTTAGCTGCGCCAGACTCACCCAGGTTTCCACCACGGTGTCCGGGTTCAGCGACAGGCTGTCGATGCCCTCTTCCATCAGCCATGCAGCAAAATCCTGATGATCAGACGGTCCCTGCCCACAGATTCCGACATATTTACCCTGTTTTTTCGCCGCTTTGATGGCCATGGAAAGCAGCGCTTTCACGGCTTCGTTACGTTCATCAAACAGCGCAGAGACGACGCCGGAGTCGCGGTCCAGTCCCAGCGTCAGCTGAGTCATGTCGTTGGATCCGATTGAGAAGCCATCAAAGTGCTGCAGGAACTGCTCTGCCAGCAGCGCATTGGAGGGGATCTCACACATCATAATGATCTTCAGTCCGTTCTCGCCGCGCTTGAGTCCCTGACGCGACAGCTCTTCCACCACGGCCTGCGCCTGATCAACGGTGCGCACAAACGGAACCATGATTTCGACATTGGTGAGGCCCATCTCGTTGCGAACACGCTTCACTGCTTCGCACTCCAGCGCAAAGCAATCCCGGAAGCTGTCCGCCACATAGCGACCTGCCCCACGGAATCCGAGCATCGGGTTTTCCTCTTCCGGCTCGTAGCGTTCGCCCCCCACCAGGTTGGCATATTCATTGGTTTTAAAATCTGAAAGTCGGACAATTACGCGTTTCGGTGCAAATGCCGCGCCAAGCGTGGCAATTCCTTCAGTCAGACGGGCAATGTAAAACTCGACAGGATTATCAAATCCTTTCATCATTTTACGGATCTGCTGCTGCAGTTCCGGCGTCTGCTGATCGAATTCCAGTAGCGCTTTAGGGTGGACGCCAATCATACGGTTAATGATAAATTCCAGACGCGCCAGGCCGACACCTTCGTTAGGCAGACAGGCGAAATCAAAGGCACGATCGGGGTTACCCACGTTCATCATGATTTTCAGCGGCAGTTCAGGCAGCGAATCGACCTGCGAACTGGTGACGTCGAAGTCGAGCAGCTGATCATAGACGTAACCGGTATCGCCCTCGGCGCAGGAGACGGTGACCTGATGGCCCTCTTTCAGCCGATCGGTAGCGTCGCCACAGCCGACGACGGCCGGAATGCCCAGCTCACGCGCGATGATCGCCGCATGACAGGTTCGTCCGCCACGGTTGGTGACAATCGCTGACGCCTTTTTCATGATCGGTTCCCAGTCCGGGTCGGTCATGTCCGTCACCAGCACATCGCCTTTTTCAATACGGTTCATTTCGCTGATATCGTGGATGACCTTCACCACGCCTGCGCCAATGCGATGACCGATAGCACGGCCTTCAACCACCACGCGGCCCTGACCCTGCAGGGTGTAACGCTCCATCACCTGACCATTGGAGCGCACGGTTTCAGGACGCGCCTGAACGATAAACAGCTTGCCGGTGTGCCCATCTTTGGCCCATTCGATATCCATCGGACGCTGATAGTGCTGTTCAATCAGCACGGCCTGCTTCGCCAGCGCCTGCACTTCCTCATCGCTCAGGCAGAAACGGTCGCGTTCGGTCTCCGGCACATCTTCGATCCGCACCTGCTCGCCATGCGCCTGAGAATCGGCATAGACCATGCGAACTTTTTTCGAACCCATATTGCGGCGCACGATAGAAGGACGATCGGCGGCCAGAGTCGGCTTGTGGACGTAGAATTCATCCGGGTTAACGGCACCCTGCACCACCATTTCACCCAGTCCCAGCGCGGCGGTAATAAAGACCACCTGATCAAAGCCGGACTCGGTATCAATGGTGAACATCACACCTGACGAGGCCAGGTCAGAGCGCACCATGCGCTGAATGCCTGCCGACAGCGCAACGCCACGATGGTCGTAACCCTGATGCACGCGGTAAGAGATAGCGCGGTCATTAAACAGCGAGGCGAAGACATGCTTCACCGCTACCATCACGGCGTCGATGCCCTGCACATTCAGGAAGGTTTCCTGCTGACCAGCAAAAGAGGCGTCGGGCATATCTTCTGCGGTGGCAGAAGAGCGGACGGCGAACGACGCGGCATCATCGTCAGCAGAAAGCTGCTGATAAGCATCCAGGATGGCCGACTCCAGCTCTGGCAGGAACGGCGTCTCCACCACCCACTGACGAATCTGCTTACCTGCTTTTGCCAGCGCATCCACATCATCAATATCGGTCTCATCCAGCAGCGCATAAATCCGCTGGTTCAGTCCGCTCTGGTCGAGGAACAGGTTAAAAGCGTAAGAGGTGGTCGCGAAACCGTTGGGCACGGAAACGCCCAGCGACGACAGGTTAGTAATCATCTCACCCAGAGAGGCATTTTTGCCTCCTACCCGGTCAACATCATGCATGCCAAGCTGGTTATACCAGAGCACAAGTGGCTGTTCTTGAGTGGACATTGAGCTTATCCTTTATTAATTATCAATGAATGGACACAGGGAGTTATCTGTCTTCAGCCTGACATATCACCCCCTCAATAACGATCTGTTGAATCGTTAAAGCAGAATTTCAGCAACAGTTTCGGAATTGTGAGCGGATTATTTTGCTGTTGCGCAAAGACGCTATTTTTAGCTAAGTTATTGATGAAGCAGGAAATGACAGAATTTCAGCGAATTAACCCGTCTGTTTTGTTGCGCAACAGTGGCGTGGCTATTTACACCGTATTGCCGGTTTAAAAAAGAGTTCCGACGGGATGAAACGCCTTTTGATTTTTTATTATCCTGATGAAACAGCAGACAAATAATCCGGACAGACCTTCCAGAAATTAAAATCAGAGATGATTTATTTAATCGCATGGCTCATGCTGATTGTTCACTCTTGTCTGAGGCTGATTTCGTTATGACAACTGACAGAAGCGTTTTTTATATCTCCGATGGCACGGCTATCACGGCTGAAGTGCTGGGTCATGCGGTGCTGTCGCAGTTTCCGGTCAATATCACCAGTCTGACGCTGCCGTTTGTGGAAAACGTCCAGCGGGCGCTGGCGGTTAAAGCCCAGATTAATGCGCTCTATCAGCAGAGCGGTGTCCGGCCGCTGGTGTTTTTCTCCATTGTCACGCCGGAAGTGCGCGACATCATCGTGCAGAGCGACGGCTTTTGTCAGGATATCGTGCAGGCGCTGGTCGCCCCGCTGCAGCAGGAGCTGGGCCTGTCGCCCGCGCCGGTTGCTCACCGTACTCACGGACTGGATGCCAGTAACCTGGGGAAATATGATGCGCGTATTGCGGCGATCGATTACGCCCTGGCACATGATGACGGTATTTCGCTGCGCGGGCTGGAGGATGCGCAGGTGATCCTGCTGGGCGTGTCGCGCTGTGGTAAAACCCCCACCAGCCTCTATCTGGCGATGCAGTTTGGTGTTCGCGCCGCCAACTATCCTTTTATTGCAGACGACATGGATAACCTCAAACTGCCGCCCGCGCTGCGTGCGCACCAGAATAAACTGTTCGGGCTGACCATCGACCCGGAACGCCTGGCGGCGATACGTCAGGAGCGGGCGGAAAATACCCGTTACGCCTCAATGCGTCAGTGCCGGCTGGAAGTTGGCGAGGTGGAAGCGCTGTTCCGCACCCATCAGATCCGCTATCTCAACAGCACCAACTACTCGGTGGAGGAGATTGCCACCAAAATCCTCGACATCATGGGTCTGACGCGCCGGATGTATTAACAGGCTAATCGGACTGGCGTTGTAAAGCGGCGCTGCCGTCGCTTTTGATTTCATTATCAAATCCCGGGTTGAATTCGCAGGCTAATGGTTTATTGTGACCACCATCACTTCCCGGTATTTCACCGCTGCGAAGAACCGTTTTCGAGAAACTCATGAACAAAACCGACGAACTGCGTACCGCACGCATTGGTAGTCTGATTACCCCCGCCAGCCTGGCGGCTGAGCATCCGGTCTCCCCGGCGATTGCCGACAATGTCACCGCTGCCCGTAAACGCATCGCCCGCATTCTGACCGGTGAAGATCCCCGCCTGCTGGTGGTGATTGGCCCGTGCTCGCTGCACGACCCTAAGGCGGCACTCGACTATGCTGAGCGTCTGAACGCGTTACGCAGCCGCTATGAAGATCGGCTGGAGATTGTGATGCGTGCTTACTTCGAGAAGCCGCGCACCGTAGTGGGCTGGAAAGGCTTAATCTCCGATCCGGATCTGGATGGCAGCTATGATGTGAACCGTGGCATCGGCATTGCCCGCAAGCTGCTGATTGATATCAACGCGCTGGGTCTGCCTACCGCTACCGAGTTCCTGGATATGGTGATCGGCCAGTTTATTGCCGACCTCATCAGCTGGGGCGCGATTGGCGCACGTACCACCGAAAGCCAGATCCACCGCGAAATGGCCTCGGCCCTCTCCTGCCCGGTCGGCTTTAAAAACGGCACCGATGGGAACGTACAGATTGCCGTGGATGCGATTCGTGCCGCGCGCGCCAGCCACATGTTCCTGTCGCCGGATAAGCTGGGCCAGATGACCATCTATCAGACCAGCGGCAACCCGCATGGCCATGTCATCCTGCGTGGCGGCAAACAGCCTAACTATCATGCCAGTGATGTCGCCGCTGCAGCTGAGAGTCTGTCGGCGTTTAATCTGCCGGAGCAGCTAGTGATCGACTTCAGTCACGCCAACTGCCTGAAGCAGCACCGTCGTCAGATGGATGTCGCGGCAGAGGTGGCAGAGCAGATTAAATCAGGATCGCGGGCCGTTGCCGGTGTGATGATTGAGAGCTTCCTGGAAGAAGGCAATCAGAAAGTGGTGAGCGGCGAACCGCTGGTTTACGGCAAGTCGATTACCGATCCCTGCCTTGGCTGGCAGGAGAGCGAACAGGTGCTCGCCCTGCTGGCCGAGGCGGTTTCGCACCGCCTCTGAGTGATGATTAGCTGGAGCAGCTGACCTCTAAGGTTTTGCCCCAGTTTGGCGGCCGCTGACGATACTCAGCGGCTGTTTCATCGCTAAAGGGTTGCTGTAACGCCTGATGCAGACGTGCCAGCGCACCCTGCTCGCCCCGCTCCGCCTCTTCAATCGCCTGCTGCGCCAGATAGTTGCGCAGAATCACCGCCGGATTGGCCGCCTTCATCACAGCCTGACGTTCCGCATCGCTGACCTGCTCGTCCATCAGACGGCTGCGATAGCGCTGATACCAGCGGTCAAATGCCTCACGATCGATAAATTCATCGCGCAGCGGTGAGCGGCTTTCAGCCTGCTGAGTCTCACTCAGCACCCGGAATGTCAGGGTGTAATCGCTGTGCTCCTGGGTCATCAGTGCCAGCAGATCGGTGAGAATCTGGTTATCGCTGCTCTGCTGTGTCAGCAGGCCGAGCTTCGCCCGCATCCGTTCGCCCCAGACCCGCATCAGTTCCGGTTCATAGGCGCTCAGCGCCGTCCGCAGCTGCTCGGTGGTCAGCAGACCCGACAGCGCATGCGCCAGCCGGTTGAGATTCCACATGCCAATCATTGGCTGATTTTCAAAGCTGTAGCGCCCCTGATAGTCGCTGTGATTACAGATGAAGTCAGGCTGATAATCATCGAGAAAACCAAACGGGCCATAGTCGATGGTGAGGCCGAGAATCGACATGTTGTCGGTATTCATCACCCCATGCGCAAAGCCTGTGCTCTGCCACAGCGCAATCAGGCGCGCGGTGCGTAACACAATGTCAGTAAACCACTGTTGATAGCGGTCAGCTTCCGCTTCCAGATGCGGCCAGTGATGGCGGATAGCGTAGTCGGCCAGCTGCTGCACTTTCTCCTGCTGCTGGCTGTAAAAGAAATGCTCGAAATGGCCGAAGCGCAGATGGCTCGGTGAAATACGCATCAGCATTGCGCCACGCTCGGGGGTTTCACGGTAGACCGGCTCATCGCCTATCGACAGGGTCAGTGCGCGAGTGGTCGGAATACCCAGATGGTGCAGCGCTTCCGAGGCGAGAAACTCCCGCACGCTGGACCGGATCACGGCCCGGCCATCGCCCATGCGGGAATAAGGCGTCAGCCCGGCGCCCTTGAGATGCCAGTCCAGTTTACTGCCATCATCGAGGCGCTGTTCACCCAGCAAAATACCGCGCCCGTCGCCAAGCTGGCCCGCCCAGACGCCAAACTGATGACCACTGTAGACCTGTGCCAGAGGCTGCATGCCGGGCAGGCGTGCCGCGCCGTGCCAGACATCATGGCCGTTACCGGCAAAGAGTGCGCTATCCAGACCCATTGAGGTTGCAAGCGGTGCGTTGTGATACAGGAGGCGTCCGCCTGTCAGCGGCGTGGGGTTTAGCGCGGTGTAACACCCTGTCAGTTCACGGAACCAGGTGTTGTCAAAAGTGGCCTTGCCTGAGGACATTGTTTCTCCCATGCGCTGCTCAGCGATACGTAGATTAGTTCTCTAGTGTAACGCTGATAGCGGGGATTAACAGGGAGTATCAGCCGGGATGCTGAGAGGATGGCATGCGATCGTCCGCGCAGAGCAGCGAACGCAGTGCATCAGATTTTACGACCGGGAAGAGCGCCCCCTGAAAGTCGGCACCGTCCAGCTGGCTGACTTTATCGAAAAGCATTTCGTCGTCAATGCCACAAATAATGAGCCGGTCACAATGGGCGCGGAAATTATCAATAATGCTCTGAATAAATGGCACGAAGGACGCGCGTTTTGCCAGCGAATGAATAAACTCTTTGTCCAGGCAGATGCAGCTGAATAAATTATCGTAGACGGCATTTGAGGGCGTCTTACCCGCGCCGAAATGTGAAAGCGCTAAATTAAATTCAGCATGCAGGTCAGCCAGCAGCGGATTATTTTTTCCCAGCTTCAGCTGCGGAAACGTTTCAGTTATATTCAACAGTATGAACGGCAGCTGTTTTATTTTCCGCATCACTAATTCACTGGCCAGCAGCATCCGGGCCATCCCTTCATCTATCCGGATAAATGCTGATACCGAATGCGCTTCAAATAAGGCGCGATTCTGCTCCAGCAATCCAATCTGACTTTGCAGAAGGCGCAGCTGCTGCGACTCATCAAGCTGCGGCAGCAACAGATCCTGCGGCAGCGTGATGGGGGCACTTTCATGCACAAACTGCGTGACCAGCTCGACAGCGGTCAACCGTCCGTGAACATCACAGACAGGATAAAACCAGATTTCCGACTGATAGTCGGCCGAGAGATGAATTTTCATTTTAATGCCAGAATAAGCGGCGATGGGGATATCGTATAGTAATGGTCAGGCGCAGGCAATAGTGCCAAATCATTGATGAGACGAACTTCTTTGCCCTTCCACCGCCGTTTGACCACCGGCGATCACGCTTAAGCCAAATAGTAGCAATAAAACACCGGTTATTAGCGGAATTAAATCAGGGTTAATTATGTTTATTAAAACCCGCAATCAATAACAGTCATTTAAAATAAAACTTTTACTCTCTGTTTTAACTCTATTTAAAATTGGACTTAAGTCTGATTTTCGAGCCCGCCTTTAAATACGGCGCGCCTGCCAGAAGACTTTTCGCCAGTAGACATTGTCGAGCGAGGAGCGGATAACGCCCTGGCTGGTTGAAGCGTGGATAAAGGCGTTATCGGTGTCATAAATGCCCACATGCAGGCCATTCTCGCCGCGACCGGTTTTAAAGAAGACCAGATCGCCGGGCAGCAGTTCGTCTTTGCTGATTCGGGTGCCGATATCGCTTTGGGCTGAGGTGGTGCGCGGCAGCTGCAGCGCAAATTTGTCGCGGAAGGTCAGATAGACAAAGCCGGAGCAGTCAACGCCGTTACGACTCATGCCGCCATAGCGATAAGGCGTGCCACGCCAGTGACCGAGCTGATCGTTCAGTTCCGCTATCACAGTAATCGAATCGGAAAGACGGCCATTAATCGGCGGAGCGTGATGACTGCATCCCGTCAGCAGCAGAATTAAAATCAGCAAAGCCAGGCGCATCGCCAAATGTCCTTATCAGAAGTTGCAACCGGCTTAATGTAGCGGTAAAGCCCGCCAGGTAGCAAGTGTCAGGGCAGGACGGTCAGCAGCGTGCGTCCTTCGAGTTGAATCTGCCGGAAAACAATCTGGTAGAGCGGGGTCAGGCGCTGCGGCGTCAGGACCTTTGCCGGTTCGCCCTGCGCAAGCACCTCTCCCCTGTTCATCAGCCAGACCCGGTCGGCGTGTTGCAGGGTGTGGTTGAGATCGTGACTGCTGGCAATAACGCTGATACCTGCCGCGCACAGCTCCGCAATCAAATCATCCACCGCTTTCTGCTGACCGATATCCAGCGCCGTCAGTGGTTCATCAAGGATCAGCAGCCGCCCGCGTGAATTGATGAGGGGATCAATCTGCGCACAGACCGCTGCCAGCCTGACGCGCTGCCATTCGCCGCCGGAGAGCCGGGTCAGCGAACGTGATAATTTATCCTGCAGCTGAAGCCGTTCCAGCAGCGTGCTGAGCCGGGCATCGGACTGCGATGCCGCCTGTTTCAGATGCAGACGCAGATAGTGCCAGACCGGCATCTGGCTCAGCGGTGCCTGCTGCTGTGGCAGCCAGCCGCGAACGCCGGACAGGGCCGCGCCGTTCCAGTCACTCAGCGACCGATCGTCCAGCAGCACCTTACCGGAGGCGGGTTGCAGTCCGGCAATCACACTGAGTAAGGTGCTTTTGCCTGAGCCGTTCGGACCGGCCACGTGCAGCAGCTGACCGGCGGCAAGCTCACCGGTCAGTGGCTGCAGCCGTCCTGGAACGGCGGCCTGTTGCAGGCGCAACAGCATCTATTTTGCCAGCGCCTGCTTGATGGTTTCCAGAATGATCGGATCTTCCGGCGTCATGTCCGGTGTAAAACGCTGGACCACGCTGCCGTCCCGGCCAATAAGAAACTTTTCAAAGTTCCACAGAATATCGCCCGGCTCTTTCGGTGCGCGTCCTTTACTCTCCATACGTTCGTAAAAGCCGCTGCCTTCCGGACGCACTGCGTCAGGCCGGGCCGCAATCATCTGAGCATAGAGCGGATGACGTCCTGCGCCATTGACCTCGGTTTTGGCAAACATCGGGAATGTCACGCCATACGTAGTGCTGCAGAAGGTTTTGATCTCCTCATTGCTGCCCGGCTCCTGCTCCAGAAACTGGTTGCAGGGGAAACCAAGCACGCTGAAACCCTGGTCCTGCCAGGCTTTCTGCAGGTTCTCCAGCTCTTCATATTGCGCCGTCAGACCACATTTTGAGGCAACGTTAACCACCAGCAGGACCTTGCCCTGCCACTGTGACAGCGTGGTTTTTTCCCCATCGAGCGTAACCAGTTCGGTCTCATAAATGTTCATGATTTTTCCTTTGTGAATGCTGTTGTGGATCCAGAATAACCAGCCGAAGCTAGCGCGAAGATTTCACCAGTAAAATAATAAACAGCGGCGCGCCCAGTGTCGCGGTCACGACGCCAATCGGCAATTCCGCCGACGTCAGCGCCAGACGTGCCACAATATCGGCGGCCAGTAGCACAGCCGCACCCGCCAGCGCCGAGGCCGGCAGCAGATAACGGTGATCGCTGATGCCGCTCAGACGCAGCAGATGCGGGATAACCAGCCCGACAAAACCAATGGCACCGGCCATCGCGACGCTGATGCCCACCAGCCAGCCCATCGCCAGCACCAGCAGGTTGCGCCAGTAGAAGAGTGACAGTCCGAGCTGGCGGGCGGATGTCTCGCCCAGGGCCAGCAGATTGAGAATCGGCCCGGTCGCCACCAGCGCCAGCAATACGGGCAGCAGGGCCAGCAGCATCCAGCCATAGCGCCAGTCAATTCCGCTGAATCCCCCCATCATCCAGTACATCAGCTGACGCAGATCCAGACTGGTGCTGAAGTAGACCGCCCAGGTCATGATGGCACTGCAGATAATCCCCAGCGCCACGCCGGTCAGCAACAGCCGGGAGACAGAGAGCTGACGATGCGCAAAATGCAGCAGGATAAGCGTAATAATCAGTGCACCGGCCATCGCCGCCAGTCCGAGGCTCCACAGCGAGCCACTGCCCAGCAGCACGCCAAGTACCAGGCCGATACCGGCTCCGTTCGACACGCCAAGCAGTCCGGGCTCCGCCAGCGGATTGGTAAACAGCGCCTGCATCACGACACCGCATACCGCCAGTGACGCGCCTACCAGCACCACCGCCAGGCTGCGGGGCAGCCGTAGCTGCCAGACAAAGAGTCTGCCGCTCTCGGTGAACCACGCTGAGGGCGCGATCCAGCTGTCTCCGGCACAAAGGCTGAGACAGAGCAGTACAGAAAGCGTAATGGCCAGCGCAATCAGCCATTTCTGGCCGCGCCGATCGGCCTGGCGCGCGAACGAGTCGAGCAGAGACATAAGCAGGATTAGCTGAGAAAACAGTGATTTGATTGTAGAGGGATTGCAGAAAAAAGAAAGGCGGGTGAGACGGGTAGCATTGGGGTGATATAGACATTTACCGGCGCGAAGAGCAGAAATTCACTGTGCTGAAACCATGAAAAAGGCCGCTTTCGCGGCCTTTTTGAAACGCTGAAATTCAGTCAGTCTCTTTGGGTGTAGCGTTCTCTACGCGGCTTTTCAGCTTCTGTCCTGGGCGGAACGTTACTACGCGACGCGCAGTAATCGGAATATCTTCACCCGTTTTCGGGTTTCTGCCAGGACGCTGGTTCTTGTCACGCAGGTCAAAATTACCAAACCCAGACAGTTTTACCTGTTCTCCATTCTCCAAAGCGCGACGTACCTCTTCGAAAAACAGCTCTACTAACTCTTTGGCATCGCGTTTGCTCAGCCCGAGTTTCTCAAACAGGTACTCTGACATCTCAGCTTTTGTAAGCGCCATAGGTTCAATCCCTCAAGGTTGCCTGGAATCGCTCTTTTAATGCCGCAACGCATTTGCCAACGGTCGCGGCAATCTCCTCTTCTTCGAGTGTCCGGCTGGTATCCTGCAAAATCAGGCTGATTGCGAGGCTCTTGTAGCCCTCAGAAACGCCCTTACCGCGGTACACGTCAAACAAGTTTACGCCAACTACCTGATTTACGCCAACTTTCTTACACTCCGCGATGATATCTGCTGCAGGGACGTTTTCAGCCACCACAACGGCAATATCACGACGGTTTGCCGGGAAGCGAGAAATCTCGCGCGCGTCAGGCAGGACGCGGTCTGCGACCTTATTCCAAAGCAGTTCAAAGACTAAGGTGCGGCCATTGAGATCAAGCTTACGTTCCAGCTCAGGATGAACCACGCCGATAAATCCGATATGTTCATCATGCAAATAAATCGCCGCGCTCTGTCCTGGATGCAACGCCGGATTCGCTTCAGCCCGGAAGCTGATGTCATCCAGTTTGCCGGTTAAATCGAGCAGCGACTCTAAATCGCCTTTCAAATCATAGAAGTCAACTGTCTGACGCGCCAGATCCCAGTGCTCTTCAACGCGGTTACCGCTGATGACGCCAGCCAGCATAAGATCCTGACGGATGCCTAAATCGGCCTGGGTATCCGGCACAAAGCGTAAGCCGCTCTCAAACAGGCGGACGCGGCTCTGCTGACGGTTCTGGTTATAAACCACCGCGCTGAGCAGACCGGTCCAGAGAGAGAGACGCATCGTCGACATATCGCTGGAGATTGGGCTAGGCAGTAACAGCGCCTCTTCGCCCGGGTGCAGCAGCTGCTGGATTTTCGGATCGACGAAGCTATAGGTAATCGCTTCCTGATAACCTTTATCTACCAGCAGAGTTTTTGCACGTTTCAGCGACAGGTTCGCTTCGCGGTGCTGAGTCATCACCAGAGCGGCCTTTACCGGCACATCCGGAATATTGTTGTAGCCGTAGATACGGGCCACTTCTTCAACCAGATCTTCTTCGATCGCCATATCGAAGCGCCAGCTCGGGGCGATGGCCTGCCACTGCCCTTCACTCACGGTCACTTCACAGCCAAGGCGGGTCAGAATGTCAGTAACCTGCTCATCCGCAATCACGTGACCAATCAGACGGTCCAGCTTTTCACGACGCAGCGTAAGGGTCGCCGGGACAGGTAGCGCTGCCTGATGGGTTTGATCGATGATCGGGCCCGCTTCACCGCCGCAGATGGACAGCAGCAGCTGGGTAGCACGCTCCAGCGCGGTGTGTTGCAGCGCCGGATCAACGCCACGCTCGTAGCGATGTGACGCGTCGGTATGCAGACCGTGGCGACGGGCGCGGCCGGTGATAGAGAGCGGATCAAAGTACGCGCACTCGAACAGGATGTTCTGCGTTTCGCCGTTCACACCCGAATGTTCGCCACCAAAGATACCGGCCATCGCCAGCGCTTTCTGATGATCGGCGATCACTAAGGTATCACTCTGCAGGCTGGCTTCAGTCCCATCCAGCAGCGTCAGCTTTTCGCCCTCTTTCGCCATGCGCACCACAATACCGCCGTCAATCCGGTCAAGGTCGAAGGCGTGCATTGGCTGACCCAGCTCCAGCAGAACGTAGTTGGTGATATCCACAACCGGATCGATGGAGCGAATGCCGCAGCGACGCAGTTTCTCTTTCATCCACAGCGGCGTTGACGCCTTAACGTTGATCCCTTTCACGACACGGCCCAGATAGCGCGGACAGGCTTCTTTTGCGTCAACCTGAATCGGGAAAATTTCGTTCAGCGTGGCTGCGACCGGCTGCATCTCCGGCACGTTCAGCGGTAAACCGTTGAGTACCGCGACATCACGGGCGATACCGATCAGGCCCAGGCAGTCGGCGCGGTTAGGTGTGACGCTGATTTCAATGGTGTTGTCATCGAGCTGCAGGTACGCACGGATGTCGGTGCCAATCGGCGCATCGGCGGGCAGTTCGATGATGCCGTTGTGATCGTCGGAAATACCCAGCTCGGAGAATGAGCAGAGCATGCCTTCAGACGGTTCGCCACGCAGTTTGGCCGCTTTGATTTTGAAATCGCCTGGCAGCACGGCGCCCACGGTCGCAACGGCGACTTTCAGTCCCTGACGGCAGTTCGGCGCGCCACAGACGATATCCAGCAGGCGATCGCCGCCCACGTTGATTTTAGTCACACGCAGCTTGTCAGCATTCGGGTGCTGGCCGCACTCCACTACTTCACCGACCACGACGCCGTGGAATGCACCGGCAACCGGATCAACGCCGTCCACTTCCAGACCGGCCATGGTGATTTGCTCAGACAGCGCGGCGCTGTCCAGGGCTGGATTTACCCATTCGCGTAACCAGAGTTCACTGAATTTCATTGGATATCCTGCCCTTACTTAAATTGTTTGAGGAAACGTAAATCATTTTCGAAGAAAGCACGCAGATCGGTCACGCCGTAGCGCAACATGGTCAGACGCTCCATGCCCATACCAAAGGCGAAGCCGGAGTAGACTTCCGGATCGATGCCGACATTGCGCAGCACGTTAGGGTGAACCATGCCGCAACCCAGCACTTCCAGCCATTTGCCGTTTTTACCCATGACGTCCACTTCTGCGGAGGGCTCAGTAAACGGGAAGTAGGATGGACGGAAACGAATCTGCAAATCTTCTTCGAAGAAGTTGTTCAGGAAATCGTGCAGCGTACCTTTCAGGTTGGTAAAGCTGATGTTTTTATCAACGATCAGCCCTTCCATCTGATGGAACATCGGCGTGTGTGTCTGGTCGTAATCGTTACGGTAGACGCGACCCGGTGCAATAATGCGGATGGGCGGCTGCTGAGCCTTCATGGTACGGATCTGCACGCCTGAGGTCTGGGTACGCAGCAGACGCGTGGCGTCGAACCAGAAGGTATCGTGATCGGCACGCGCCGGATGGTGGGCAGGAATGTTCAGCGCATCGAAGTTATGATAATCATCTTCGATTTCGGGTCCGGTCATGACGGCAAAGCCTAACTCACCAAAGAAGGTTTCAATGCGATCCATGGTGCGGGTGACCGGATGCAGGCCGCCATTCTCAATGCGACGGCCCGGCAGCGAGACATCGATGGTCTCTTCCGCCAGACGGGCATTCAGCACCGCGGATTCCAGGGCATCTTTGCGTGCATTCAGGCGCTCAGTGACCTGCTGTTTTGCTTCGTTGATTACCGCACCCGCGGCAGGACGCTCTTCTGCTGGCAGCTCGCGCAACGTCGTCATCTGCAGTGTCAGATGTCCTTTCTTACCCAGGTATTCGACGCGCACCGCGTCAAGGGCGGCGATATCCGTCGCCCCGTCGATGGCCGCCGTGGCGCTGGCCACCAGTTCTGCGAGTTGGGACATAATTTCCTCTTTTTCCAGTCAGGCTGGTCAGTTCTCGTTGGGACCTGCCGGTCCAATATACTTACGCCAGAAACAAAAAAGCCTCCACGAGGGAGGCTTTCAGCGCGATTTTTCGTTTCTTCTCTTATGCGCAAAAGCCCCCGAATGTCAGGCGCTAAAGTAAAAAAAGAAACGGAAAATAGCAGCATTCATGCTTGCGGTTACCTTGTCATGCTATACAGGGTGTCTATTGAAATGCTCAGCGACTAAAAAGTCAATCATTTGCGTAAGTTACAGGCAATAAAAAAGGGAGCAAGCTCCCTTTTCCATCTGACTTACGCCAGGGCTGATTTCGCTTTTTCGACCAGTGCAGAGAATGCCACTTTATCGAATACTGCGATGTCTGCCAGGATCTTACGGTCAATCTCAATGGCTGCTTTTTTCAGACCATTGATGAAACGGCTGTAAGACATGCCGTTCTGACGAGCCGCTGCGTTGATACGCGCGATCCACAGCTGACGGAACTGACGCTTACGTTGACGACGGTCACGGTAAGCATACTGACCAGCTTTGATAACAGCCTGGAAGGCAACGCGGTAAACACGTGAACGTGCACCGTAATAGCCTTTAGCTTGTTTTAAGATTTTTTTGTGACGTGCGCGAGCAACTACACCACGTTTTACACGAGCCATTTAGCTCTCCTGTTTAATATTCTGAATTAATGAAAAAAATTTACTTATGCGTACGGCAGGCAGGCAATTACCAGACCCAGATCGCCTTTAGACACCATGCCTTTCGGACGCAGGTGACGTTTACGCTTAGTAGATTTTTTAGTCAGAATATGACGCAGGTTCGCGTGTTTACGCTTGAAGCCGCCAGAAGCGGTCTTCCGGAAGCGCTTGGCCGCGCCACGTACAGTTTTAATCTTTGGCATTTTAAAAATATCCACTTCGCATTGTTAATAACATGACCCAGACAGGCGAACAGTTAACCGCACAGCGCGAACGCTGCGCGGTTAATGCTACTTGAAAGCCTACTGTTTCTTCTTAGGAGCGAGCACCATGATCATCTGGCGGCCTTCGATCTTCGAAGGGAAGGATTCGACAATGGCCAAATCCAGATCTTCACACAGGTCTTTACGGACGCGGTTAAGCACTTCCATACCGATCTGCTGGTGCGCCATCTCACGACCGCGGAAGCGGAGCGTGATTTTGGCTTTATCGCCTTCTTCCAGAAAGCGAATCAGGTTGCGTAGTTTGACCTGATAGTCGCCATCATCGGTTCCAGGACGGAATTTGATTTCCTTAACCTGAATAACTTTTTGCTTCTTCTTCTGTTCCTTAGAAGATTTGCTTTTTTCATAGAGGAACTTGCCGTAATCCATAATGCGGCAAACCGGCGGTTCGGCATTCGGGCTGATTTCAACTAAATCGCCGCCCGCTTCCTCGGCTTTTTCCAAAGCTTCGCGTAATGTGACAATGCCAATCGGCTCGCCATCCATGCCTGTTAAGCGCACTTCGGTAGCACGGATTTCACTGTTAATTTTGTTCGGACGCGTAGGTAGTACTCGTTTTCCGCCTTTAATACTTTATTCCTCCAATTGTTGAAGATTTCGGCTGCGAATCTCTTGCTGAAGTTTCTCAACAAACACATCGACATCCATCGACCCAAGGTCTTTGCCACGGCGGGTGCGAACGGCAACTTTGCCAGATTCCACCTCTTTATCACCGCAGACCAACATATAAGGGACGCGACGTAATGTGTGCTCGCGGATTTTAAAGCCTATCTTCTCATTTCTCAAGTCTGCCTTCACACGAATGCCAGCATTCTGCAGCTTACGCGTCAAAGACTCAACATATTCTGCTTGTCCATCGGTAATATTCATTACCACAACTTGCAGCGGTGCCAGCCAGGTTGGGAAGAAACCGGCAAATTCTTCGGTAAGAATACCGATGAAACGCTCCATTGACCCCAGAATCGCACGGTGAATCATCACTGGCGTCTGGCGATCATTGTTTTCACCCACGTAGGTTGCTTCAAGGCGTTTTGGCAGGGAGAAGTCTAGCTGAACGGTTCCGCACTGCCAGGCGCGATCAAGACAATCGTACAAAGTGAACTCAATTTTAGGACCGTAGAAGGCGCCTTCGCCTGGCTGGAACTCAAACTCAATATTGTTTTCGTTCAGCGCAGCAGCCAGGTCTTCCTCGGCACGATCCCACATGTCGTCTGTTCCGATGCGCTTTTCAGGACGGGTGGATAGCTTCACCACAATCTTTTCAAAGCCGAAGGTGCTGTACATGTCATAAACCATGCGGATACAGCTGTTCACTTCGTCACGCACCTGCTCTTCTGTACAGAAGACGTGTGCATCATCCTGGGTAAAACCACGTACGCGCATCAGACCGTGCAGCGCGCCTGATGGCTCATTACGATGACAACTACCAAACTCTGCCATACGCAGCGGCAGGTCACGGTAGGATTTCAGACCCTGATTAAAGATCTGAACATGCCCAGGACAGTTCATCGGTTTAATGCAATATTCACGGTTCTCAGATGAGGTGGTGAACATCGCTTCTTTATAGTTTTCCCAGTGCCCGGTTTTTTCCCACAGGACGCGATCCATCATGAAGGGACCTTTCACTTCCTGGTACTGGTACTCTTTTAACTTGCTGCGGACAAACACTTCCAGCTCGCGGAAGATGGTCCAGCCGTCATTATGCCAGAAGACCATGCCCGGTGCTTCTTCCTGCATGTGGTAGAGATCCAGCTGCTTACCAATCTTACGATGGTCACGCTTCGCCGCCTCTTCCAGACGCTGCAGATAGGCTGCCAGCTGCTTTTTGTCTGCCCATGCGGTGCCATAAATACGCTGCAGCATTTTGTTGTTGCTGTCGCCGCGCCAGTAGGCACCGGAGATCTTCTGCAGTTTAAAATGATGGCAGAACCGCATATTCGGCACGTGCGGACCGCGGCACATGTCGACATATTCTTCGTGATGATACAGGCCAGGCTTATCGTCATGGCTGATGTTTTCATCAAGAATGGTGGTCTTGTAAATCTCGCCGCGCGCCGCAAAGACGTCGCGTGCTTCCTGCCAGCTGACCTTCTTCTTCACCACATCGTAGTTGGTTTCAGCCAACTGATGCATGCGCTTTTCCAGCTGGTCGATATCTTCCTGGGTCAGGGTACGATCGATGTCGACATCATAATAGAAGCCGTTATCAATGACCGGGCCAATCGCCATTTTGGTATCCGGCCACAGCTGTTTAATCGCATGCCCTAACAGGTGCGCACAGGAGTGACGGATGATTTCCAGACCCGCTTCATCTTTAGCGGTAATAATCGCGACGGCGGCATCTTCGGTGATGGGATCAACAGCATCAACCAGTTCACCGTTAACGCGACCAGCGATACAGGCTTTCGCCAGACCCGGACCGATGTCGAGCGCAATATCCATCACACTGACAGGGCGGTCAAACACGCGCTGGCTGCCATCAGGAAGCGTAATTACAGGCATTT
The DNA here is from genome assembly GCF_030062155.1 of Pantoea sp. Lij88. NCBI lineage: Bacteria > Pseudomonadati > Pseudomonadota > Gammaproteobacteria > Enterobacterales > Erwiniaceae > Pantoea > Pantoea sp. Lij88. Next base: position 2,284,751 of record NZ_CP118269.1, read on the forward strand.
CATATCCTTATTTGCAGTGGTAAGCCACACGAAAGCCTACATGCAACGTAATGTAAAATTAGTGACCTGGCGTGATATCAGACCCACATTGTCGGAATGTCACCAGGATTGCAGTGCGGAGCAGATGATAGCAGTTTTCCCCGGCGAGAAAAACCCATGCCCTTTTCGCTAAGCCATGGAGACAACGAAAAAAAGCGGCCTGACGCAATGTCAGGCCGCCGGGGAGACCGCAGGCAAAAATATGCTTACATCGCGTAAGAGAGCATGACCGAGGTTTTGGTGTCGGTACGTTCCGGCGCAGATTCAGCAGGATGATTATTCCAGCTGACGTTGTAGGCGAGTTTCAGCGCGAAATGGCTGTTGATCGCCACCTGCAGGCCGGTTTCAGAGTTCACCGTGGTGTCTTCTCCGAAGCTGCTCAGTACTGACACGCCCTGAACAAATTTGGTGGTGTCGGTCAACTGCCACTGATAGCTGACTGCGCCATAGCCCAGTGCTTTAGTCTGATGACCGCCCGCATGGTAGTCGTCATAGCGGACACCCGGACCAAATTCCGCACGCAGCGAGTGCACCGGACCATTCAGAATCTGACGACCATAACCGGCAGTCAGCACGTCACGTGAATCGTAGCCATTGAAACGATCGCTTAACCAGCTCGCCTGTCCAAACAGGTAGTCATAGGAGTTGAGGTTATAGCGTGAACGGCCACCGATGTTGTAAGTCTCAGAGGAGCGCTCATCGTTTGACGAGGTGTTGGCTGCGTTACCCCACAAGCTGTAAGCCATCGATGACTGATACCAGGTCATATTGGTCTGCGCAGTCAGTGATGAACTGGTGGTGTTACCGGTTTGCGCCAGGTATCCCGCAGCAGCAGAACCTTCAAACGGCTTTTTGGCCGTGGAAGGGTCATCCATTGAGGTAAATACGGCGTTATCGGCCAGTGCCTGGTGACAAAAAGCTCCGGCGGAGAGCAAAAGAACAGCAGACAGCTTGTTATAGGCTTTCATTAAATGTGATCCGTGCGACTGTTTAAAAAACGGAGAGTCTGAAGCGTTTTGCCGGGCATTCAATGCAATTTACGGTAAGTTTTGTAAAAAATTATTAACTTACACAAAATGCCTGGAATCGCCCTGACAACCCCTGTTAATTGGGACTCATCTCATTAACGTCGCGCATTATAGTGCTGCACAAATGAAAAGCCAGACGTAACGGCAGAAGAATTTTGCATCACCTCACCGGTTACTTACGCAGATTTACGCTATGTGTCACGTCAGACACGCAGCATCTCCTTCATAATTCGCCTGATTTTTCGCCATGGTCTACGCTCAGTTCAGTTTCCTTTCCCCCGGAGGTACCTCATGAGCAGCAATGAATTGACCCGCTATATCGTGACCTTTCATTATCAGGAATCGGGATTAAGTGACATCCTGGAGCTGACCAGCGCGATGACCGCCGCCGGTTTTACGACCACGCTGGCGGATGACAGTGGCCATCCCCATGAACTGGGAACCAACAGCTATGGCATTGTCAGTACGCTGGACGCGGACGATCTGCGTCAGCAGGTCACCGCGGCCGGTGAAAGTGCGCTGGGACAAAAACCTGAAGTGACCGTCACGACCTTCGAAGCGTATCTGCGCGACGCCGCCGATCATCGCCCCGCCGCATCCGCGCCAGAATAAGAGGTGCAATCGCGCGGGTTTTGGTGAATATTTAGGCATCACAATCTGACTTACGCAGCGAATAACGAGGATAGCCCTATGTGGTCAGCCATTAGTCGTCTGTTAAGCGAGCAGTTAGGCAACGCCGAAATCACTCAACGTCACGCCCTTGCGGGTGGTGATATCCATCCTACCTGGCATATCCGCTACGGTGACCACGACGTCTTCGTCAAAAGTAACAGCCGTGAAATGCTGTCGCTCTTTACCTGGGAAGCCGACCAGCTGGCGTTGCTGGCGCGCACCGGCACGGTTCGCGTACCAGAGGTTTATGGTGTGGGTCATCATCGTGAAGAGAGCTTCCTGCTGCTGGAGTACATCCGGCCACAGCCGCTTGATGAGCAAAGTGCGTATCAGCTGGGTCAGCAACTTGCGCACCTGCACCAGTGGAGCGAGCAGACGCAGTTCGGGCTGGATTTCGACAACAACATCACCACCACGCCTCAGCCCAACAGCTGGCTGCGACGCTGGTCGGTGTTTTTTGCCGAACAGCGCATTGGCTGGCAGCTGCAGCTGGCGGCGGAAAAAGGCATTCAGTACGGGGATACCGAACTGATCATCGCCTCCGTGCAGCGGGTACTCGCCTCGCATCATCCGCAACCGTCATTGCTGCATGGCGATCTCTGGCCTGCTAACTGCGCCAGCAGTGAGAACGGTCCCTGGCTGTTCGATCCCGCCTGCTACTGGGGAGACCGCGAATGCGATTTAGCGATGCTGAGCTGGTACCCCGACCTGCCGCGTCAGATTTACGACGGCTATCAGTCGGTGTGGCCATTGCCGGATGGATTTTCGCAGCGTCTGCCGGTTTACCAGCTCTACTACCTGCTGAACCGGGCTAACGTATTTGGCGGGCACTGGCCTGGCGATGCACAATTCGCCATTGGCCAGTTGCTGGATGAGGATGCGCTGGGACACAGCCAGGCCAGACCGGCCTGACCCTGATGTCTGTCAGATAAAGCCCAGCAGCGACAGCGCGAAATAACCGGCTATCGCAATTACCACCGGCAGGACATAGAGCGGGAAGATCTGCAGGAAGATGGTGTGGCGAGGAACGCGCACCTTCTCTTCCAGTTGCTGACGGCTGCGTCCTTCAGGGCCTTTTGCCTGCTCAAGAATCATCTGATCCTCGATCCCCTCTTTGACGCGGCGAGCCTGACGTCCCATCCGCGCGCCTGACGACTCCAGCGCCAGTCCGACAAAAATCAGAATGTAGATCAGCCAGAAACCCAGGTTCATCTGACCGTTAAATTCGGGTACCGGCGAGTTATGCCAGAAGACGTTCAGGAACGGCGTATTAAAGCGCAGCATATCAACAATGACATGGACGAAATCGAGCATCACGGCGTCAATGCCCGGCTGCTTTTCGCTGTGCTTAAACATAAAGCTCAGAACAGAAATAATGGTCGACAGCAGCGCCACTAAAAAGAGCACCCAGCCCGCCACGCGCTTAAGGATGGCGATACGGCCAGCCTGTTGATAAGTCATGATATCTCCTGAACCCGGAATCCAATTTGCCGTCAGTCTACCTGCCAACGGTGAAATTTCCCAAATAAAGCGTGGCCGATCGGGCAGAGAGTGCGCCCGCAGAAAATGATGTTAAGGTAAAGCCAACCTTATAAGGAGACCACTGATGCCCTTTTACCGCCCTGTCCTCGCCGCCCTGTTTGATATGGATGGCTTACTGATCGATTCTGAGCCGCTGTGGGATCAGGCTGAACTGGATATCTTTTCAACGCTGGATGTTGACCTGTCACGTCGCAGTGAAATGCCCGACACCCTGGGACTGCGCATCGATCAGACGGTGCGGATGTGGTACGAAACGCTGCCCTGGCAGGGTCCCTCTCAGCAGGAGGTCACTGAGCGTATTATTGCGCGCGCCATGGCGCTGGTGGATCAGACCCGCCCCCTGCTGCCGGGCGTGGAAACGGCGCTGCAGCTGTGCCGCGAACACGGACTGAAAATCGGCCTTGCCTCCGCATCGCCACTCCGGATGCTGGAACAGGTGCTGGAGATCTTCAACCTGCGCCACTATTTCGATGTGCTCTCTTCGGCAGAAGCGCTGCCCTTCAGCAAACCCCATCCGCAGGTCTATCTCAACGCTGCCGACAGCCTGGCGATCGATCCGCTTAACTGCGTGACGCTGGAAGATTCGTTTAACGGCATGATTGCTACCAAAGCCGCGCGTATGCGATCGATTGTGGTGCCCGCAGCTGAACACCGTGACGATTCCCGCTGGGCGCTGGCGGATGTCCGGCTGGATACTCTGACACAGCTCAGCCTGCAACATCTGCAGGGATGATAAACAGCCCGCCTGATGCGGGCTTTTTTTACCTGTTACACCTCTCGCTTGATCCCGCCCGCAATAAAATAAAACAACGTTTCATTTTTATTGAATTCCCATCCCGCTCTGCCTAAGATGCCCAAAGCGTCCCCGTTCGGGGCATGAATAACCTGACCTGCAGAGAGGCCTGAGATGGACATTCGCCAAAGTATCCACAGCGATCATGCAAAACAACTCGACACCGACGCGCTGCGCCGCGAGTTCCTGATTGAGACGATTTTTACTCCCGATGACTACACCCTGACCTACAGCCACATCGACCGCATCATCATTGGCGGCGTCATGCCGGTGAACACGCCGGTCACGATTGGCGATGAGATGGGCAAACAGCTGGGGGTCAGCTATTTCCTCGAACGCCGCGAGCTGGGCATGATTAATATCGGCGGGCCGGGGTGGGTAGAAGTAGACGGTAAAGGGTGGGAAATCGGTCATGAAGAGGCGCTCTACATCGGCAAAGGTGCGCGCAACCTGTTGTTCCGCAGCCTGAACCCGTCTCAGCCCGCCAAATTCTATTACAACAGTGCGCCCGCCCACAGCACCTTCCCGGACAGGAAGATCACGCTGCAGGAGGCGGCCACCGCAACGCTGGGTGATGCCGCGACCTCTAACCGCCGCACCATTAACAAATTTATCGTGCCGGATGTGCTGCCGACCTGTCAGCTCACCATGGGCTTAACCAGGCTGGATGAAGGCAGCCTCTGGAACACCATGCCCTGCCACACCCATGAACGCCGCATGGAAGTCTACTTCTACTTCGATATGAGTGAAGAGAGCGCCGTCTTTCACATGATGGGACAACCGCAGCAAACCCGCCATCTGCTGGTACATAACGAGCAGGCGGTCATCTCACCCAGTTGGTCAATTCACGCCGGTGTCGGCACCCAGCGTTACACCTTTATCTGGGGCATGGTGGGTGAGAATCAGGTCTTTGATGACATGGACCACGTCAAAATCAGTGAACTGCGCTGAGCAGAGGAGAAACACCATGGTACTGAATATGTTTAACCTGGAAGGTAAAGTGGCGCTGGTGACCGGCTGTAACACCGGTCTCGGGCAAGGTATGGCGCTGGGTCTTGCGCAGGCGGGCTGTGATATCGTCGGCGTAAACCGTGATGGCCCGGATGATACCCAAAGCACAGTCGAGGCGCTGGGTCGCCGCTTCTGGCCAGTGCAGGCCGATCTGATGCAGACCAGCGTGGTGGCCTCTGTGGTTGAACAGGCGGTGGCGGCGGCAGGCAAAATTGACATTCTGGTCAACAATGCCGGCATTATCCGGCGTGAAGACGCGCTGAATTTCAGCGAGCAGGACTGGGATGATGTGATGAACATCAACAGCAAAAGCCTGTTTTTCCTCTCGCAGCAGGTTGCCCGCCAGTTTATCGCGCAGGGTAAGGGCGGCAAAATTATCAATATTGCCTCCATGCTCTCCTTCCAGGGCGGAATCCGGGTGCCCTCCTATACGGCGTCGAAAAGTGCCGTGATGGGACTGACCCGTCTGATGGCGAATGAATGGGCAAAACATGGCATTAACGTCAATGCCATCGCCCCCGGCTATATGGCAACTAACAATACCGAACAGCTGCGTAATGATGAGTCGCGCAGCGAAGAGATCCTGGGCCGTATTCCGGCCGGACGCTGGGGCGTGCCTGATGACATGATGGGCCCGGTGGTCTTCCTGGCCTCTTCTGCTGCCGACTACGTTAACGGCTACACGCTGGCAGTCGATGGCGGCTGGCTGGCGCGTTAATCTTTCTGGCGGACAGAGTTTCATCGCTGTCCGCCCTGTTAATAATATTCATGCTTCGTTACAGCGTCACATGTTCTCATTTACTGGATAAATCCCTATACTGGATGCATCGACAGCTTTCTTTGCAACCAGGTTCTATCATGACGGGCGAAGGCCACATCATTTTTGCCATTGCCAGCGCTATTTTTGCTAAGCGTGCTGAGCTGACACCCGTGCTGGCGCAGGCCGACTGGTGGCATCTTGTTCCCTCAGCCCTGCTGACATGTCTGTTACCCGATATCGATCACCCCAAATCTCTGCTGGGACAGCGACTGAGCTGGCTCTCTCACCCTATTGCGCGGGCGTTTGGCCATCGGGGCTTTACCCACAGTCTGCTGGCCATCGCCGCCGGTTTGTGGCTTTTTCAGATTAACCTGCCCCAATCGTCGCCGATACCGCCCGATGTGCTGCAGGGTCTGACGCTCGGTTACCTGAGCCATATCGTGGCCGACATGCTCACGCCCGCCGGGGTTCCGCTACTGTGGCCCTGCCGCTGGCGCTTCCGGCTGCCGATACTGCGCAGCCAGAAGGGCAATCAGCTTGAGCGGGCATTGTGTCTGGGCCTGGTTGGATATGCGCTGTGGTTTCCGGTGGGGATGCCATCTTTTGGTGCAAACGGCTGGCCGTCGCAGCTCTTCGACACGCTACAAAATGGCGTCGGGCGGTTAATTTCCAGTCATACTGCGCAATAAAAGCGCGCAAAACGCCATTAAGTTATAAAGCATTCCATTTGGATATAAGGCACCCTCAACGCCTGCTGTTACCATTCCTGCTGTCTTAATTCGTGATTAACATTATGCGGCCTTCCTGTGACGGAAGGCCGCATTACTCTGGAGTTTCAGCATGGACCTTCCTCTTACGCTTAATATCGTGGCCTTTGTGGTGCTGCTGGTATTGCTCTCCCGCTTCAGCCGTCAGAACTGGAGCCTGTCGAAAAAAGTGCTGACCGGTCTGGTGATCGGCGTGCTGTTCGGCCTGGTGTTGCAGTTGATCTACGGCGAAAACAGCGCAGTGGTCAAAGAGTCGATCAGTTGGTTTAACATCGTCGGTAATGGCTATGTCCAGTTGCTGCAGATGGTCGTGATGCCGCTGGTGTTCGTTTCCATTCTGAGTGCGGTCGCCCGTCTGCATAACGCCTCGTCGCTGGGAAAAATCAGCGTACTGACCATCGGCGTTCTGCTGTTCACCACCGCCATTTCGGCGCTGGTCGGCGTTTTCGTCACCGGCCTGTTTGGTCTGAGTGCGGAAGGTCTGGTTCAGGGCGTGCAGGAGACCGCGCGTCTCAGCGCAATCCAGAGCAACTATGTGGGCAAAGTGGCTGACCTGACCGTGCCGCAGCTGGTGCTCTCCTTTATCCCGAAAAACCCGTTTGCCGATCTGACCGGGGCGAGCCCGACCTCGATCATCAGCGTCGTGATCTTTGCCGCCTTCCTGGGTGTAGCTGCACTGCAGTTGCTGAAAGATGACGAAGTTAAAGGTCAGCGTGTGCTGGTGGCGATCGATACGCTGCAGTCGTGGGTCATGAAGCTGGTGCGCTTAGTGATGAAGCTGACGCCGTATGGTGTACTGGCGCTGATGACCAAAGTGGTTGCCGGTTCTAACCTGCAGGACATCATCAAGCTGGGCAGCTTTGTGGTCGCCTCTTACCTGGGCCTGGCCATCATGTTTGGTGTTCACGCCCTGCTGCTGTCGATCAATGGTATTAACCCGATGCGCTTCTTCCGCAAAGTGTGGCCGGTGATCACCTTTGCCTTCACCAGCCGCTCCAGCGCCGCCAGCATTCCGCTGAGCGTGGAGACCCAGACCCGTCGTCTTGGGGTGCCTGAGTCGATTGCCAGCTTCGCCGCATCCTTTGGTGCCACTATCGGCCAGAACGGCTGTGCCGGTCTCTATCCGACTATGCTGGCCGTGATGGTTGCGCCAACCGTAGGGATCAACCCGTTTGACCCGCTGTGGATTGCAACCCTCGTCGGAATCGTCACGCTGAGCTCAGCGGGCGTTGCGGGTGTCGGCGGCGGTGCCACCTTTGCTGCGCTGATTGTCCTGCCTGCGATGGGCCTGCCGGTAACCCTGGTGGCGCTGCTCATCTCGATTGAGCCGCTGATTGATATGGGGCGTACTGCCCTGAACGTCAACGGTTCGATGACCGCCGGTTCCCTGACCAGTCGCTGGTTAGGGATGACCGATAAGCGCGTACTGGAAAGTGACGATAACGCCGAGCTGGCGCACCGTTAATCTGCTTTAAGCCTGGCGCACCCGCGCCAGGTTTTTCCCGTCCCCTTTCTCCATAATCTCCCCCATTGATGGCGACGCCGTTAAGAAAGCGTTAAGCATGGTAAACAGGCGAAAAATCGACGCTTTAGTGCTTGTCTTTGCCCGCTAAAAGGCGAATTCTGCATCCAGTCTTATGAGGAGAACACCTGATGAAAAAGATAATCGCCTCGCTTCTGACGCTGACGCTTCTGACGCCCGCTCTGGCTTTCGCCCATCCTGGCGACTGGGGCCCGGGATGGGGACGACATGGCGGACCCGGGCCACACTGGGTCGGTCCGGGACCTCACTGGGGCGGACCGGGACCGTATCGATTTCTGCCTGAAGCCGCAACGGCGGTGCTGATCGGCGGACTGACCTACTACCTGCTGAACGGCAGTTATTATCAGCGCCACGGCGATGAGTATGTGGTGGTAGAACCGCCCGCAGAGGCGCGGGTCAGCAGTGAGATGCGGGTACTCGACTTTAACGGCAAACGCTTCTATGTACAGGCGGGTCATTTCTACCAGCGGCAGATAGATGGCGATTATGTTGAGGTGCCGCGTCCCGCAGGGTTGTAGTCAGCGCCACAACGAAAAACGGCCCGTCACGATGACGGGCCGTTTTCTATTCAGAGGCACTAAAACTTACTGCTGAACCTGCGGATCGGTGTCATATTCCGCACAGCTCTGGAAGCCGTAGTTCATCACACGGCCGGTATCGTTGTAGCTCACGAAGTAAGTCTGAGCTTTACCGTCGCGCTGACCCAGAACATAAGTCTGGCAGGTGCCGCGCGCGTGAACCATGGTGATTTCAGTAGAAGGTGTACCGGCGATCTGACGAACCTGATCACGGGTCATACCCTTTTTAACATCCTTTACCACTGGCTTAGTCACGTAGCTTTCCGCACGATCGTAAGTCGTACAACCAGACAGTGCAGCCAGTGTCAGCGCCGCAGCGATACATCCCATCACTTTATTCATCTTGTTGTTCCTCATTGATTGTCCATGTGGAAACAAGCCTGGAACATAACTGCTGATTTATCAAGTTTATGAGGAACAATTAGTCGCAGAATGAATGTCAGGATTTCGTAAATAAGGCTGTTTTACTGTCAACGCAGCCGTATACTTCCTGGCAAAACAGGTTCCGGCAGCGACCCGATTTCAGACTTCGCACCTTCTATCATTACAGGCGCAGATCGCTGGCGTCATCGCTTTACCGGACGCTGTTCTTTATCCGCTTTCTGTCCACCCCATCGCTGACTATCCTGAGGAACAATGACCCCTGCTCACTCCAACCGACTGGTTTATGCCATCACGCTGGGCCTGCTGGCCGCACTCGGCCCGCTCTGCATCGACCTCTATCTGCCTGCTCTGCCGCAGATGGCGCAGGATCTGCACACCGAAACCGCCACCGCGCAGCTGAGTCTGACCGCTGGTCTGTTAGGCCTGGGCTTTGGTCAGCTGCTCTTTGGCCCGATGAGCGATAAGTTCGGCCGCCTGCGTCCGCTGACCCTGTCACTGGTGTTGCTGTTTATTGCCTCGATGGGCTGTGCGCTGGCGCAGGATATCCACCAGTTGCTGGTGGCGCGGCTGTTCGAAGGGTTAGCGGGTGCGGGCGGCGCGGTGCTGTCACGGGCAATTGCACGCGATATGTACAGCGGCCATGAATTGACGCGCTTCTTCGCGCTGCTGATGCTGGTCAACGGCCTGGCACCCATCGGCGCGCCGGTTCTGGGCGGTGTGCTGATGACGATTGTCGACTGGCGCGGCATCTTCATGGTGCTGGGCGGCATTGCCATTCTGCTGATCCTGCTGGCGCGCTGGAAGCTGCATGAAACCCTGCCCGACGCCCGCCGCAGCCAGGGATCGATATTCTCCGCTTACGCGGCACTCGGTCAGGTAATGACGCATCGCCCCTTTATGGGCTTCTGCCTGACCCAGGGCTTTATGATGTCGGGCATGTTCGCCTACATCGGTGCGTCGCCGTTCGTGCTGCAACAGCTCTACGGACTTTCACCCCAGGCCTTTAGCTTCTGCTTTGCGGCCAACGGGTTGGGTCTGGTTATCGCTTCGCAGACCAGCGCCCGCCTCTGTCCGTTGTGGGGCGAATATCGGGTGCTGAAAGGCGGACTGACCCTGGCCTTTGTCGCCTCCAGCCTGTTGCTGCTGGCCGCCCTGTTCCATGCACCTTTAGCGCTGCTGCTGGTGGCGCTGTTCTTTACCATCGCCAGTAATGGCGTCATCGCTACCACCGCCTCATCGCTGGCGATGCAGAGCCAGGGCCATCGGGCTGGCAGTGCCTCGGCAGTCATTGGCGTCACCATGTTTACGCTGGGTGCGATTACCGTGCCGATCACCGGCATCGGCGGCACCTCGGTAATGAGCATGTGTGCCACTATTTTTGGCTGCTTTATGATGGCGATTCTGATGTTCAGCGTGCTGGCGAAAAAACCGCAGCCGCAGGCAAAAACTCACTGATTTCGCAACGTTTAGCCGTAATCAGTTACCGCTTAAGCTTGTTGTTTTGACGCAGGCACGTTAGCTTTACTAAAACGTTCGCATCGAGCCGACGGGCCACTGACCTGAGGAGAAGTTCATGTCACTGCAGCAGGAAATTATTGAAGCACTGGGTGTAAAACCTACCATCGACGCCGGCCAGGAAGTGCGCGTCAGCGTCGATTTTCTCAAAGCCTACCTGAAACGCCACAGCGGACTGAAAACGCTGGTGCTGGGGATCAGCGGCGGTCAGGATTCAACCCTGGCAGGCAAGCTGGCGCAGACCGCGATCAGCGAACTGCGTGAGGAAAGTGGCGATAACGATTACACCTTTATTGCGGTGCGTCTGCCGTATGGTGTGCAGGCGGATGAGCAGGATTGTCAGGATGCACTGGCCTTCATCAAGCCCGACCGTTCGCTGGCGGTAAACATCAAAGAATCCGTACTGGCCAGTGAGCGCGCGCTGAAAGATGCCGGTATCACCCTGTCCGATTTCGTGCGCGGCAATGAAAAAGCGCGCGAGCGAATGAAAGCGCAATACAGCATCGCCGGTATGACCAAAGGGGTGGTGGTCGGCACCGACCACGCGGCTGAAGCGGTCACCGGATTTTTCACCAAATATGGCGATGGCGGCACTGACATCAACCCGCTGTTCCGCCTGAACAAGCGTCAGGGCAAACAGCTGCTGAAGCATCTTGGCTGCCCGGAACATCTCTATCTGAAGAAACCGACGGCCGATCTGGAAGATGATCGCCCTGGCCTGCAGGATGAAGTGGCGCTGGGCGTTACCTACGAGATGATCGATGACTACCTGGAAGGTAAAAGCATTCATCCTGACAGCGCCCGCATCATCGAAGGCTGGTATCAGAAAACCGAGCACAAACGTCGCCCGCCGATCACGGTATTCGACGACTTCTGGAAGTAATGCTGCGCCTCCTTTGCTCCGGCAAGGGAGGCTTCACTCATCCACCTTGTTGATTGCTGCATGCCTGCCACCGTTTCGCGCGCCACCCTCATCGGACTTATCGCCATTCTGCTCTGGAGCACCACCGTTGCTCTGCTGCGCAGCGTCAGTGAAGCCTTTGGCGCCACCGGCGGCGCGGCGCTGATCTACACCACCACGGCGATTCTGCTCTGCCTGACCCGCGGACTGCCCAGACCTGGCGCCTTTCCCGCTCTCTACCTGTGGCTGGGTGGCGCCCTCTTTGTCGGCTATGAAATCTGTCTGGCGCTGGCTATCGGGCTGGCCAGCGATCGCAGTCAGTCGCTTGAGCTGGGGATGATCAACTACCTCTGGCCCTGCCTGACCATCGTGCTGGCAATTCCGTTCCATCAGCAGCGTTTTCGCGTCTGGCTCTGGCCCGGACTGCTGCTGTCGCTGCTGGGGATCGTCTGGGTGCTGAAAGGCAGCAGCAGCGGCTCGCCCGCGCTGCTGTGGCAGAACATGCTGCGTAATCCTGTGGCTTATGCACTCGCCTTTATCGCCGCCCTGACGTGGGCGCTCTACAACAATGTTACCCGCCGCTTTGGCCGGGGTTCGAACGGCGTCACGCTGTTTTTTATCCTGACCGCGCTGGCGCTGTGGCTGAAATATGCCTTCAGCGAGCACCCTGCGCCGATGACGTTCGCGCGGGTACCGCTGCTGGAGGTGCTGTTTGTCGGACTCTCCACCGCCATCGCCTATTCCGCCTGGAATCACGGCATTCAGCAGGGCAACCTGACGCTGCTGGCCACCGCCTCGTATTTCACGCCGGTCCTTTCGGCCCTGCTGGGATCGCTGTGGCTCGGCCTGACGCCGCCGCTGGCCTTCTGGCAGGGCGTGGCAATGATTACCCTGGGCTCGCTGATCTGCTGGCTGGCCACACGGCGTCTTTAACCAGACGGCTGGCGATCATTTCACCTGCCTGTTATGCTGTATGGACAACCAGTAAGTGGAGTCCATTTTGGTCAGACGTGCAGCCATTCTTCGCCCCGAACCCGACGCGAATACAATTTATCAATATCCCGAACACCTGCGTGAATGGCTGGAAGGCCTGCCGAATCATCCTGGCGTCTATACCTTTCATGGCGAAAGCGAGTCACTGCCGCTCTATATCGGTAAAAGTGTCAATCTGCGTTCGCGGGTGATGTCCCATTTCCGCACCCCGGACGAGGCGAAAATGCTGCGCCAGTCGCGACGCGTGAGCTGGATCCCCACCGCGGGCGATCTCGGCGCGCTGCTGCTGGAAGCACAGATGATCAAAACCCAGCAGCCGCTGTTCAATAAGCGACTGCGCAAAAACCGCCAGCTCTGTTCATTGCAGATCACCGACGGCAAACCGAACGTGGTTTACGCAAAAGATCTCGATTTCAGTCAGTCACCCAACCTGTTTGGACTCTATCGCAGTCGATTTGCTGCGCTGGAACGCCTCAAGCAACTCGCGGATGAGTATCAGCTCTGTCATGGCCTGCTGGGGCTGGAAGCGCTGAGTGCGGGACGGGGCTGCTTCCGCTCGGCACTGCGCCGCTGTGCCGGAGCCTGCTGCGGTAAAGAGCCGGTCAGCGATCATCAGGATCGACTGCTGGAAGCACTGGAAAATGTGCGGGTCTTCTGCTGGCCGTGGCAGGGTGCCGTCGGCCTCGTCGAGGAAGGCAAAGAGATGACGCAGATCCATGTCATCGACCACTGGTTCTATCTCGGTTCGGTCAGCAGCATGGATGAGGCCAGAAAACTGCAGCGGCCCAAAGGCGGTTTTGATCACGACGGCTACAAAATCCTCTGCCGCCCGATTCTGTCGGGTGCCTACCCTATTCTTCCGCTATAAAAAAAACCGCCGACGCTGCCCACTCACATTCAGTGGACAGCGTCGGCGGTCTCAGACCGTTCGCTTAACTAAAGTTATTCAGCCGGTTCTGCTGGCGGCGCCATTTTGCCCTCATGCGGGCCTTTCTCAGTCAGACGCTTTTCAAAGTTCGCGTTGTACTGTTTCTTCTGATCCGGCGTCAGCACGTTATAGAGCTTGTTCTGGGTTTCCAGCATCTTCAGCGCATGCTCTTTCGCATTGGCAGACATCTTCTCTGCCTGCGCTTCTGCTTTGCTCTGGTCGAAGCTGTCAGACGCAATAATGTCATGGGCGGCGCGGCGCTCGTCCAGTGACGGACGCTGCATATCTTTGTGGCTCTCTCTCATGATGTCGCGCATCTGTGTTTTCTGCGCGTCGGTCAGATTCAGACCTTTAAACATCATCTCCGGGCCGTGGCGCATTGGCGGTTTGTGCATCGCTTTTTCGCTGCCTGCTGGCGGTGGAGTCAGGTTATCTGCTGCTGCATGGACGGCGCTGGCTGCACCAAACGCCAGCGAAGAAGCCAGTAAAAGGGAAGTCAGTTTGCGCATAATAGTGTCCTTATGATTCATGATAATGACGACAGCACTCTGTCGCGTCTTCAGAAACAAGCATACGACGCTGAACGTCAACTACTCAGAGGCTGAGTAAAGCCGTGAAAGCATAAAAGACAAAAATCGGGCAATCATGAAGAGAATAAGAAGAAAGGCGTGAGGAATTGAAAAAGTTTATGAATTTAAAGCCAATTTCGCAGAAATCATGGAGGAGTGTAATGGTTACGACAGGAAAGCGGAAGGCGATCTCCCGCATTTCCTGACGATTTTTAGTGCTGATGACCCGGAAGGATAAAGAGAGGACTCACACCGGCAGCGCCTGGGTCTGTTCGCCCTCTTCAATCAGCATCAGCCCGGCACGCAGCCCGGCGGCCACGTTGGGATTGGGGAAAAGGACAAATTCCCGCGCCTGTTGCACGTAATAGCGGGTGTTGCCATCTTCCGCCAGCAACGTCCCCTGCGGAAACGCGGTAAAGTTCAGCGTCTCCGGCGACATATGCAGCGTAAAGTGCTCACTGAGTCGGGTGATCTGCTGCGCAACACGATAGTGGCGCGGTTTCATCGTCGCTGCAGGCATCGCTTCGCCGTAGAGCAGAGAAGCCAGCGCCTGCTGCGCCGCGCTGAACTGGCTGAGATCGTTCTCGCCAAACGGCAGCGCTTTGCCCAGCTCCAGGGTGCAGCTGGCCGCACCGAAGTGCTCGCAGCTGAAGTGGGTAAAGGTGCCGCCCGGTGAACGATGAAACACCAGCGCTTCCAGACCCGCAGCGGCCAGCCAGTCGAGAAACGCGGGTGGCCACGGGCGCTCATTGTGCGGCATCACGCCGAACTGAGGATGATAAGAGCCGCGAATGGCGGTATGCATGTCGAGATGCCAGCGCGTCTCATCACACTCGCCCAGCTGCCAGAAGGTCTCCAGCGCCTGCTCCAGCCGCAGCACCCGGCGGGCCTCATCGCCATCATCAATATGCTGCCAGCGTCCGCCAAACAGCCGGTTAATGTCATAACGTACATAGCGCTTGCCGGCGCGCAGGGCGGAAGGATTACCCAGAATCACCAGCATGCGCTGCTGAAGCGGCTTTTCGCCGCGCAGCAGCGGATTGACCAGCTGATTCACGATTTCGACCGGAGCCGTTTCATTGCCGTGGATCCCGGCAGAGAGTACCAGCGCCTGTTTAACCGGCACCGTCGGCTCCATCAACAGTATGCCGTGATACAACCACTGCCAGCGAAGATGCGCCGTTTCACCACTACGCTTACGCGGCACCTCGCCGGAAAGCGTTTGCTGTAAAAAGTCCTGCATCATTCCTCCTTTGCGCCCTGAGCAGACGGCAGACTATACCGCCCCCTGCTTCACTGCTGAAATGCGTATACCTTTCCTAAGTCTAGCAGCTTCGACAGTTCATCCAGCGCGTCGCGTCCCTCACGCAGCAACTGCGGGTCGACCAGATCGGCCTGGGTCAGGCGATCGCGGTAATGACGGTCAACCCAGCTGTTCAGTGTGCTGAAGAGCTTATCGTTCATCAGCACCGCCGGATTCACTGCCTGCTGCTCCTCTGGCGTCAGCACTACCCGCAAACGCAGGCAGGCCGGGCCACCTCCGTTATACATGCTTTCGCGCAGATCAAACACCTTCAGGGCTTTCAGTGGCGTATTACCTTCGACCTGTTCGCACAGATAGCGCCAGACACCCGGATGCTGACGTGACTCTTCCGGCAGCACCAGCATCATCGTGCCGTCGGGACGGCTCAGCAGCTGGCTGTTAAACAGATAAGTCTCTACCGCATCTTTCACCGGGACCCGGTCTGCCGGCACTTCCAGTGCCACAAAACCCGGTACGCGCGCCCGAAGCTGCGCCAGCAGTTCAGGCTGATCGACAAAGGCATGCTGATGACAGAACAGCATCTGCTGGTTGCTGACCGCAATCACATCGTTATGAAACACGCCCTGATCGATCACCGCAGGATTCTGCTGGGCGAACAGCACGCTTTCGGGTGAGAGCTGATGCAGACGGGCGACCGCCTCGCTGGCCTCACGGGTCTGCCGCGCCGGATAGCGCTGCGGTGCCTTGCCCTCATGGCTGCTGTCGCGGCCATAGACAAACAGCTGCACGCCGCGCTCGCCATACGCACCGCCGAGCCGGTTATGGTTCGCCGCCCCTTCATCACCAAACATCGCCACCTGCGGCAGCGCATCGTGCACGGCAAAATGGCGATCGTCGCGGAAGATGGAGCGCAGCAGCCAGGCGGTTTCCGGTGCTTCCATCGCCCGGTGGAATTTGTTGTTCAGGTTCGCCACCGTCAGGTGAACCCGGCCATCCAGACTGTCTGCGGACGGCGAGACCGTGGCGGCATTGGCGACCCACATCGCCGACGCGGAACTGGCGGCGGAGAGTAATCCCGGCGCAGTTTTTCCGGCTGAAGCCAGCACCTGCTCATCGCTGCCGCTGAAGCCGAGCTGACGCAGCGCCGCAATATTAGGACGCTCGTGCGGCGGGATCACTCCCTGCACGTAGCCCATATCGGCCAGCGCTTTCATCTTCAGCAACCCCTGCTTAGCCGCCAGACGGGGATTCGACGGCTGCAGCTGGTTTCGGGTCGAGGCTACGTTACCAAACGACAGCCCGGCATAGTGGTGCGTTAATCCCACCAGCCCATCAAAGTTGGCTTCGGTTGCCTTCATGAGCTTTTCTCCGGGGCGGAGAAATCGAGTCCCGGCGACAGCGTAGCGGGCAGCGTCAGATCCGGCGTCTCCAGCGAAGCCATCGGCCAGGCGCAGTAATCCGCCGCATACCAGGCGCTGGCGCGATGGTTACCCGAGGCGCCAATGCCGCCAAATGGCGCGGTACTGGCTGCGCCCGTCAGCGGTTTGTTCCAGTTGACGATACCGGCACGTGCTTCAAGCAACAGCTGATCAAACTGCTGGCGCGAAGGCGAGATCAATCCGCACGACAGGCCGTAACGGGTCTGATTCGCCAGCGCAATGGCTTCGTCAAAGGTGTCATAGCGGATCACGCCCAGCAGCGGGCCAAAGACCTCTTCATCCGGAATGCCCTGCACACCGGTTAAATCGATAATGCCTGGCGTCAGAATGGCGCTGTGGCGATCCGGCCAGCGCATGGCCAGCAGCACCTCGCCGCCCGCATCAACCCGCCGTTGCCACTCACTCATAATCTTCTCTGCCGCGCCGGTCGAGATCACGCTGCCCATAAACGGCTGCGGTTCAGCATTCCAGGCGGCCGGTTGCAGTCGCGCCGCCACCTCAGCCAGCCGCTGCAGAAAGGCATCCCCCGCCTCGCCGCGTCTGACCAGCAGCCGCCGGGCGCAGGTGCAGCGCTGACCGGCGGTAATAAAGGCTGACTGCAGCGTGATGTTAACGGCCGCATCGAGGTCAGCCGGATCTTCCACAATCAGGGCGTTATTCCCGCCCATCTCCAGCGCCAGCATCTTCTCAGGCTGACCGGCAAACTGGCGATGCAGCTGATAGCCGGTATGGGCGCTGCCGGTAAACAGCAGGCCGTCGATCTGGCTACAGGTTGCCAGCGCCTGACCGGTCTCGCGTCCGCCCTGTAACAGCGCCAGCACGCCAGCAGGCAGACCCGCAGCCAGCCAGATCTCAACCGTTTTTTCAGCGGTCAGCGGCGTCAGTTCACTGGGTTTAAAGACCACGCAGTTGCCCGCCAGCAGCGCCGGAACGATATGGCCGTTTGGCAGATGGCCGGGGAAGTTATAGGGGCCAAACACCGCCAGCACGCCGTGCGGACGATGGCGCAGCGAGCTTTCGCCCTCATGCTGCTCCCCAGTGCGGCTATGGTACGCCTTCACCGAAAAGCCGATTTTATTGATCATCGCGCCGACTTCAGTCAGCGCTTCCCAGCGTGGTTTGCCGGTTTCACGGGCGATGGTTTCTGCCAGCTCCGTTTTGTGGGCTTCCAGCCCGGCCGCAAATTTCTCAATAATCGCCTGCCGTTCCGCCAGCGGGCGTCTGGCCCAGCCCGGAAAAGCGGCACGCGCGGCTTCACAGGCCGCCGTAACCTGCGCGGCTGAGGCCGCCTGGCCCTGCCATAATGTCTCGCCGCTGACCGGATCCGTTTTGGTCAGGACCTCTGCGTCACCACCCAGCCATTCTCCCTTAATCAGGTGCGTCATGCTGTTTTCTCCTCTTTGCAGAGCGTCACCACGCGCAGACTGTCGCCCGGCTGGCAGTGGAGCGCCCGCATCTGTTCATCCGTAAGTTGCACGCTGTCGCTGTCGGCACTGGCCGGGATCAGCACCACACGGAACTGGCGGTAATTGTTATTGGCAACCAGGCAGAGCGGCGCATCAGCCGGGTTTTCACCCCGTTCTGCGCTGCGCAGACGGCTTTTGCGCACGGCGCGGATGTGGTCGATATCGCACTCCAGCGTCGGACCGCCATCAAAGATGTCAACATAGTTGAGGTAGCGGAACCCCTCTGCTTCCAGCACGGCACGCGCAGGTGCCGTTTGTGGATGCACCTGTCCGATGACGGCCTGCGCCTCTGGCGTCAGGTAGTCAATATAGAGCGGATGCTTCGGCATCAGCTCAGCAATAAAGGATTTCTGGCCGGTGCCGCTGAGGAAATCGGCTTTGCTGAATTCCATAGAGAAGAAACGGCTGCCAACGCTCTCCCAGAACGGCGAATGCCCCTGCTCATCGCTGACGCCACGCATCTCAGCCACCACCCGGTCGGTGAAACGCTCACGGAAATTCGCCATAAACAGGAAGCGGGATTTCGACAGCAGATAGCCGTTTTTGCCGTCACGGTAATCGGGATCGAGAAACAGCGTGCAGAGCTCACTGCTGCCGGTGTGATCGTTACTCAGCGACAGGGTGGGCAGCGCGGCATAGACATTCAGCTCTTTCGAGGCGTGCACCTGTGTGCCGACGCGAAAGTTGTACCAGGGATCCTGCAGGCCGACCGCCACCTCAATGGCGCAGATGCCCACGGCGCGGTTATCTTCACTGTCCGCCAGAACAAAGACATAGCCCTGCTCAGCGCGCGGCAGCGTATCCTCCCAGGTCTGCAGCGATCGATCGATACGCGCCTGTAACGTGGCGCTATCGACGGGCAGCGAGGTCAGCCCGCCACCGGTTTTGCCCGCCAGTGCCATCAGCTGGCTTAAGTCATCGCGTTCAACCGGACGGATTACCATCATGATGCGGACCCTCGTACCAGGCGTTCACACACCTCGGCAAAGCGTGCCATACCGAGCTTCACTTCCTGCTCACTGATATTCAGTGCCGGGGCAAAACGCACGACGTTAGCACCGGCAATCAGCACCATCACGCCCATCTCAGCGGCGGCCAGGTTGATCTCTTTGGCTTTACCGGCAAAGTCGTCGCTCAGTACTGCGCCAATCAGCAGGCCCAGACCGCGCACTTCTTTAAACAGATGCAGGCGCTGGTTGATCTCATCCAGTGCCGCAACAATCCAGTCGTGACGCTGCGTGACACCCGCCATCAGTTCAGGCTGGTTGATCAGCTCCATCACTTTACCGGCCACCGCACCCGCCAGCGGATTGCCGCCATAGGTGGTGCCGTGGGTGCCGACGCCCATCACCATCGCCAGGTCTTCACGGGTCAGCATGGCACCAATCGGGAAGCCGCCGCCCAGCGCTTTGGCGCTGGTGAGCACATCTGGAGTGACGCCATAATGCATATAGGCATAGAGCGAGCCAGTGCGGCCAACGCCGCTCTGCACTTCATCAAAAATCAGCACGGCCTGATGCTTATCACAGAGTTCGCGCAGTCCGCGCAGGAACGCCGGATCGGCAGGCAGCACGCCGCCCTCACCCTGAATCGGTTCAACAATCACCGCACAGGTATGGTCATTAATCAGTTCCGCCGCCGCAGCCAGGTCGTTGAAGGGCGCATGCTGGATCTCTGGCGGCAGCGGTGCAAAATCTTTTGAGTAGGCGGGCTGACCACCGGCTGACACGGTAAACAGAGTGCGGCCGTGAAACGCATTCTTAAACGCCACGATGCCACTTTTATGCGGGCCGACACGGTCATGCGCCACTTTACGCGCCAGTTTCAGGGCGGCTTCGTTCGCTTCCGCCCCGGAGTTACAGAAGAACACCCGGTCAGCGAAAGTGGCGTCGATCAACTGCTTCGCCAGACGCAGGATCGGTTCGTTGGTGTAGCCATTACCGGTGTGCCATAAACGTGCGGCCTGTTCCTGCAACGCCTGTTGTAACGCCGGATGCGCATGACCCAACGCATTGACGGCAATGCCACCGGCAAAGTCGATATAGTCTTTACCGTTTTGATCCCAGACGGTGGAGCCTTCTGCGCGCACCGGTACAAAGGTCGCAGGTGCATAAACCGGCATCATCCATTGATCGAAATCGTGACGTGAAACGTGCAGTGCCATAACCCACTCTCCTGCTTTACTTTACCGGCTGGGTAAAGCTTATGTTTTAAAATTGTTAAAAGATGTTGTAATGCAGCCCTACTGTAGAGTGCAGTTAACGTGCCAGCCAGAGAATTAATGCATAAAATGGTCTTCACAACGGAATATCAATGAGTTACGCACTGATAATATTCACTTAATTTGCATATATAGTGAATAATTGTCTGATTGCAGCGGCAGGGCCGGGTTTTAAACAGCGGAATTATGCATTCGCGGGATGAAATATCGCTTTTGTGATCGCTGATAAATTATCTCTCCAGAAAAGCCCCTCTGACGCCCTGTTTTAGCGCAGTTTGCCTCACGCTGGTGCAGCACGTCATCGTTGAATCCTGCGAAAAAGAAGGCGCTGACCGGAAGGATTTAACAAAATATTTTCATTTATCGCAGCAGGCGTGCGAATCCATGTGCATTGATATGGCGAATTTATCGGCAAACCGATCATTATTTAACCAGCGCCAGTGCGGATTATTTCCAGGGTGATTATCCGGACTAAAAATATTATTTTATAACCATGAACAGATATTAATACGCAGGCTAATGTTTAGAACAAAAGCCTTATATTTATATTGCTTTGAACTGATGAGCCATAAATAAATGCGGGATGTAAGTGATTTAAAAACGTACAGATTATTCCTCTCAATTCTGTTTATAAATACCTCAACTAATTGATATTATTGCATTTAACAACCAGGCATTTAGAATTTCATATCAGAAGAAAATCTTATTACTTTGCGATTTAATTTCCTTTCCCCCACGCTTAGCCGCCTGCTGAATAACCACATCACAATTTGTTACTTATATTCCACTTTGTAAATTTATCTTTTTGTGTCATTTTCTTTTCACCCCAAAAACAGGGGAATAATAATTAATCGACACAGGGTAATAATTAAATGATGAAGCGCACTTTACTGGCGGCTGTTATGCCGTTACTGATCGGTCTTTCCTCCGCGCAGGCCGCAGAAGTTTATAACAAGGATGGCAATAAGCTGGATCTGGTTGGCAAGATTAACGTGTCACACCTCTTTTCTGACGACAACAATAACAACGGTGACACCTCCTCTTATGCCCGCTTTGGTTTTAAAGGCGAGACAAAGATTACTGACCAGCTTACCGGCTACGGTTTCTGGCAGTATCAGTACAGTCTTCACAACTCGGAAGGCAGTGATGCACAGACCAGCAACCGTACCCGTCTGGGCTATGCTGGCCTGAAATTTGGTCAGGCGGGTTCGCTGGATTACGGCCGCAACTATGGCCTGGTCTATGACGCGCTGAGTTACACCGATATGCTGCCGTTCTTTGGCGGTGACTCCGGGTATACCGACGCCTTCCTTTCTGGCCGTTCAACCGGCGTGCTGACCTGGCGTAACAGCAATTTCTTCGGTCTGGTTGATGGATTAAACCTGGCTGCGCAGTATCAGGGCAAGAACGATCGCAGCAGTAATATTGACGGCGTGCGTCGCTCTAACGGCGATGGTTTCGCCCTCTCCGCCTCTTATGACTTCGACTTCGGCCTGAGCTTCGCGGGTGCGTTTGCCAGCCTGGATCGCACGACGGCGCAGAACGCGGCCGCACGCGGTGAAGGCGAGAAAGCCCAGCACTGGGCGACGTCGGTCAAATATGATGCAAACCAGGTTTATCTGGCCGCGATGTACGGTGAAACCCTGAACGCCACCCCGATTGCAGGCGGCTTCGCTAACAAAGCACAGAACTTTGAAGCCGTGGCACAGTATCAGTTCCTGAACGGCTTCCGTCCATCCGTGGGTTACGTCTCATCGAAGGGCAAGGAGATTGAGAACATTGGCGATGCCGATATTATTAAATACACCGCCGTGGGTGCGACCTACTACTTCAACAAGAACATGTCGGTGTACGGTGAATACCGTATTAACCTGCTGAAAGATAACAATCCGCTCGGCCTGGCGACCGACGACATCACCGCGCTGGGTCTGATTTACCAGTTCTGATGAGAGCCCGGGCCAGGCACTTCTCGCCTGGCCCTGACTGCGTCACACGACGTCTAGCCCAGCGCCCTGACTAAGCTGACCGCGACGGCCTCCTCCTGCATCAACTCTTCGACATTGGCGGATGCCAGCAGTGTGGTTGCCTGC
This sequence comes from Pantoea sp. Lij88, assembly GCF_030062155.1. NCBI lineage: Bacteria > Pseudomonadati > Pseudomonadota > Gammaproteobacteria > Enterobacterales > Erwiniaceae > Pantoea > Pantoea sp. Lij88. The sequence goes on from NZ_CP118269.1 coordinate 2,307,254, forward strand.
CCGGCGGGTACAGGACGACTGAAAAGATAGCCCTGACCGTAATCACAGCCGCGTTTTCTCAGCCACCTCAGCGTGGCGACATCCTCAATGCCCTCCGCCGTAATCACCACATTCAGCCCCTGACAGAGCGCCAGCAGCGTTTCCACCACTTTACGCTGCTCCGTTCCGGTCACGATCCCGGCGATAAATGACTGATCAATTTTGATTTTGGTGATCCCGAGTCCCAGCAGCACCGACAGGTTGGAGTAGCCGGTGCCGAAATCATCCAGCACCACCCCGATGCCCGACTCTTTCAGCCGACGAATCGCCTCGCGGGCATCATCAGAGATAGCCATAACTTTATCTTCAGTGATTTCAAGCTCCAGCATGACCGGCCCGGCATGCTGCATAATACGAGACAGACAACTGGTCAGCGACGGTCTCAGCAGCTGCTCCGGGGTAATGTTCAGCGACAGGCAAAGCCCGGCAGGCCATGCCCGGGTTGCACTGACCGCATCCTGCAGCAGCGCCACGGTCATGCTGTCCATCAGTCCCAGCCGCTCCACTATCGGCAGAAACTCTGCAGGTGAAACGGTCTGGCCCGATGCGGTGATCCAGCGCGCCAGGATCTCAAAGCCAGTAATGTTTCCGGTCCGCAGTGAAACCAGCGGCTGCAGGAAGGGAACGATGGCGTGACCGCTGACGGCGGCAACCACCTCCTGCTCCAGCCTTTCCCGCTGGCGGAAGCGCTGCTCCATATCTGGCGAGAAGCGCGCCAGATGAGAGCCCTTTTCCTGCTTCGCCTCGAACAGCGCCAGATCCGCCGCCCGCATAACATCAGCCTGACCCGTGCAGGCTGAGGTGGCAATGCCTGCCGACAGGCTCAGGAAGGTGTGCGGCCCCGTCCGGATGGATGTCGCCTGCTCGCAAAAACGCTCTGCGGCGGCCAGCGCCTGGTCAGCCGCTGAATCATCGGCCACGATGGCAAATTCATCCCCACCCACGCGAAACACCTGGCTCCCGCTGCTTGCCGAGGTGGTCAGCAGACTGGCCAGCGCGATCAGCGTGGCATCGCCCTGACGATGGCCGTTCAGGTCATTGATATTTTTGAACTCATTAATGTCGAACAGCGTCAGGGTATAGGGCACCTCACCCGCATCCAGTGCGGCAATATGCTCATTAAAGGAGCGACGATTCAGGACCCCGGTCAGCGCATCAGTTCCGGCCAGTCTGAGCGCATCTTTTTCCGCAATCAGGGTTTTGCGGATCAGATTCACGATCAACAGCGACGGAATAATCATCGCCAGAACAGCAAACGAGGAGGAGGTCAGGATAAACCGCAGTCGCTCACTGGTTTCAAAACTGGGATCATAGTCCAGGCCCAGCAGGGTGCAGATCCGTCCCTCCAGCCCCCATTCCCACATCGTGGAAAGTAAAATGATGGTCGCAATATTCAGCATTGCGAGCCAGAAAAGTTTCAGGCGCATGCGTTAGTTCCCGGTGATGGCAAGTGTCAGAGTGTTGTTTTAATTGTCAGTAAAACCGGGGTGTACTGCTCATACTCTGTCTGCAAAATGCAGACACTAATCACCCCGTGCTATTTCTACTCATCGTATTCGCACGTTTTTAGCCTTGCGGCAGCAAAGCAGACGATCGGCGGAGCCCCGCTCATGTCGGTTCCGCCATCATTTCCGCTGAGTGTTCTATCGGCAGCGCGGGCAAAATTAACAGGCCCGTCCCGTGAATTTAGTACTTTCCGGCCGTTCTGGCTGGCTTAGTGCCGGCGATTATCAGACACAGCATCGCGTCCAGCGGTGACCGCCCACCCGGCGATAACCGCTGAGTAATCAGTTTATTGAAGCGAATTGCTGTCCCGCATCCGACCGCGTTTTACTGACGCGAATCGATGGAAATGCGTGCGGGTTTTTTATTGCGCGAAATTAAATAGCAGGCGATTAAGTTAAATGTAACCCTCCAGAATCCCCCTTTGCTGCCGATACCGTGATATCCAATAAATTATCCCGGAAAGAGAGATGAAAATTTCAACACGCCTTGGTGCAGGTTTTGGCTTGCTGATTCTGCTGTTTGTTATCTGTGTCGGTACTGCGATTCAGGCGCTGAATAGCGCCCGCACCAGTATGGATGAGGTGGTCAATGTCCGTCTGAAAAAGTACCAGACGGTGCTCGATATGCGAGGCGGCGTGCGGGATATGGCCATTGCGGTGCGTAACCTTGCCCTGATGACCGATCCGGTCGCGATGCAGCCAGAATGGGAACGTCTGCAAAAACAGCGGGCGCTTTACATCAGTAACCGCGAAACGCTGTCGCGCATGATGCAGGCGGATGGCGGACAGGATGGGAAGGAGGCGATGAACCGTATCGTGTCTACCGAAGACGCCGCCCTCTCTACCCTGATGACCGCCGGAAAAATGGGGCTGGAAAATCGTCAGCAGGAAGTGACCGGCTATCTGTTAACCGTGGCGCGCCCGGCTCAGCAGAGTCTGCTGAAGGCGATCAACGAGCTGACCGAGCTTGAGATGCGTAACAGCCGGGATGCCGTGACAGATAACGCCAGTGCCATCATCCGCACCACCTGGATACTGGTTATGCTGGCAGCGCTCTCCGTGCTGGCTGCGGTCGCTACCTGCGTCCTGATTGCGCGGATTCTGATGCGTCAGCTGGGTGGCGAACCGGGCCAGGCTCAGACGCTGGCTGCGGCGATTGCCGCGGGCGATCTGACTTCGCCGGTTACGCTGCGCCGGGGTGACACTTCAAGCCTGCTCGCCTCGTTAAGCGGCATGCAGACCAATCTGCGCGGGCTGGTGACGCAAATCAAGGATGCCTCTGCCTCTGTGGCGCTGGCAGCCGATGAGATTTCCCAGGGCAACACTGAGCTTTCATCCCGTACCGAGCAGCAGGCTGCTGCGCTGCAGGAAACTGCCGCCAGTATGGAGCAGCTCACCGCTACGGTGAAAAGCAACGCAGCGGGCGCACAGCAGACGGCAGGTTCAGCGCGCGAGGCCGCCACTCTGGCCCACGCGGGCGAAGCGGATGTTCAGCGCCTGTCGGAAACCATGCATGACATTTCACTGAGTGCCGTTAAGGTGCGCGATATCACGTCGGTGATTGAAGGCATCGCTTTCCAGACCAATATTCTGGCGCTCAATGCCGCCGTCGAAGCGGCACGCGCGGGTGAGGAGGGTCGCGGCTTTGCCGTGGTTGCAGGCGAAGTGCGATCGCTGGCCCAGCGCAGTGCCACCGCAGCGCGCGACATCAAGCAGCTGATTGAGCAGGCCGTGACCCAGGTCGAAGAAGGGGTGACCGTCGCGGCGGGCACGGGTGAGCGTATCCTCAAGATCGTCAGCCGCGTCGGTGAACTGGCTGATGCGATGGACAACCTCTCCCTCTCCTCCGGCGAACAGATGCAGGGCATCTCCCAGGTCAGCATTGCGGTGAGTCAGATGGATGGCGTCACGCAGAATAACGCCGCACTGGTGGAGGAGTCCTCTTCTGCGTCACAGTCACTGCTTGGCCAGGCGCGCGACCTGCGCGGCATGGTTGAGACCTTCACGGTATAAGTCTTTCCGGCAGCACCTGCCTGCCGGAAAAGCGAACCCCACAGGCCGATGGCGGAACCCATGTTCTGACATCGGCCTGAGCTAAACGCTGAAAGTTAGCTGCCAGTCTCAGAGGCTTAGCCCCTTTGCGCACGTTGTGCGCAAGCGTTGCGGCCAGTTATGTTGACTTCAATATAATTTGACTCAATACTGTGACACCTTTCAAACGGAGCCGCAGCTCAGCACTGTTTCTCCGCTGCGATAGCGCTTAAAGGTCTGGTGTCTGTCACCAGAAAAGAGCGGATGCCGCAATCCACAACTTCCCAAGACATTTAGCAAGACTTCACGGCTGGCGAACCGCCGGTAGTCTGGCCGTCCTGCCCCGGACTCAGAATGAGTAAACATATGAATGATGAAACCGCGGGGATCTCTGATACGCCTCCCGCCAGTGCAGCGCCTGAAACCATCGATCAGTTTCTCTGCTTTGCGCTCTATTCCGCCTCGCTTGCCATGACTAAGCTCTATCAGTCACGGCTGAAACCGCTGGGACTGACCTATCCGCAGTATCTGGTACTGCTGGTGCTGTGGGAAAAGGATCACCTGACTGTCTCTGAGATTGGTGCCCGTGTCCGGCTCGATTCCGGCACGCTCAGCCAGCTTCTGAAGCGGCTGGAAGGCGCAGGCATTATCAGCCGCCAGCGTGACACCGGAAACGATGAGCGCCGGGTGTTCATCTCGCTGACGGAACAGGGCCACCAGCTTAAAGTTGACGCGGCTGGCGTCCCGGCGGATATGGTCTCGGTGATGGATACCGACTGTAGCGAGCTGGGCGACCTGACGACCATGGTCGCCACGCTGCGCGAAAAGCTGCTTAAGGCTGTGCCATGAAACGGGTTTTCGATAAACGAGTGGACACGCTGAGCGTTGTCCCGTCAGGTGCTGTTCAGCAGAACAGTCGCCGCTGGAGTTTCTTTTGAGCAGCAATAAACCGGCGGATATGGACGATGTCCATGCCGTGGTAGGCCAGGCTGTGTCAAGCCTGCTGAAGTCAGGCAAGTCGGCTGGCATTCAGGAAATCATCGTTTTTCTGCAGCATCAGCAGGCGCGGTCGGTCAACGGTCAGCGAGAAGTCTATGCCAGGGCCGTTCGCATTGTGATGAACATGGTTAACTGACACGGCGTGAAGCCGTGCGGTGCGCCGGGATCCTGGCTGGCCGACAGCGGTTTAACTGTGACTCATCCTGAACTCACCAAAAGCCCTGCTGGCCTCTGATTCTCTTCCTCCAGGGCACGCACTCTGCGGCCCTGGATTGACCCGCTAACCGCCCTGTGCCGCCCGGGCAACGTCTCTGACGGCGCTCTCTACCCGCTCTGAATCTTTCTGGATGCTGGCAATCACCTCTCCCGCTTCCCGCATCAGCATGACGCCCTGGCCGGTATTCGCCAGCGAGCTTTCAATGCCACGCAACACCTCTCTGGCCAGCTGATTATTCCCGGCGACCACCCGTTCGATCTCCTCGGTCGCACCACTGACGCTGGCAGCCAGGTTGCGGACTTCGGCCGCCACGACAGCGAAACTTCGTCCCGATGTGCCTGCCCGTGCGGCCTCAATGGCGGCATTGAGTGCAATCAGCCGGGTCTGCATGGCAAAACGTCTGATGGTTTCAACCATGCCATCGATGCTGTCAGACTGGCTGTTAAGGCGCGAGACATCCGCTGAAACAACGCTCATCTCTTCAGCAATCCGGTTGATCATCTGAATGCTGTTGTCGATAACATCCGCGCCCGCCTTTGCGCTTCCCCGCGTCTGGACCGCCATATTCCAGGCATTGATCGCCGCGTCATGTTCCTGCTGATTTCGCAGCACCTGCTCCGTCACGTCGGTGGCGAATTTAACGATCTTTGTGAGCTGCCCGTCGCTGTTAAATACCGGATTGTAGGTGGCCCTGAGCCAGAGCGGTTCGCCACGCCGGTTGAGGCGGGGAAACTGGCCTGAAAAAAATTCGCCCTGATTCAGTCGCGCCCAGAACTGACGATACTCGTCGCTCTGTGTGAGCGTTTCTGAACAGAAAAGCCGGTGATGCTGCCCTATGACCTCAGCCGCCTGATAACCGGTGGCCTTAAGAAAGTTGTCGTTAGCCTCCAGCACGTGCCCGTCAGGGCTGAAGGCGATCACGGCCATCGAGCGCCCAATCGCATTAATGATCGACTCCTGCTCCAGGGAGGAGTGCATCCGTTCGGAAATATCTGCGGCTATTTTAATAATTTTGAAGACTCTGCCGCGTCGGTCAGTGACCGGAATGTAACTCGCCTCCAGCCAGACCGGCCGCATGCCTTTGGCCAGCCGAAGAAACTTGTCACTGAAACTTTCGCCTGCCGCCAGACGCTGCCAGAAATGCTGATATTCCGCGGAGTTCACCAGCGCTGCCGGACAGAACATGCGGTGATGCTGACCCACAATTTCGTCCGCCCGGTACCCCATCGTGGCCAGAAACAGTGGACTGGCCTTTTTAATGATACCGGCTGGCGTGAATTCAATAACGGCCATAGCGCGTCCCAGCGAACGGAACGACGCGGCAGAATGCCCGCCCCGCTGACGAAGAGAAGCAGGAAGAAGATTTTTCAGTAAATTCAGGGGCATCAGCAAAACCAGAATGAGTGGGAATTGCTGTAGTTATCGGCTATATCGCGACGTCCATTATGCATCGCTGCGATAGTTTCGACTGATGATTGCAACATGATGTTACTACTGACACAGTTCCCTGACGTATGACCCTTTCAGGGACGGCGCGGTGGTAAACGGGGCGTCGGTGGTATCCCGTGCACCGCCCCGTTTTCCCCGTTACATCGGCGTGCCCATAGGCGCCATCAAATCATAGCGATCGTTCTGCGAGGCCGCGTCCATCGCCATCGGCGGTTCAACCTTCAGAGTGATCCAGTTTGAGGTGACACGCTGCTGTTTGCTGTCCTCAAGCGTTACCGACAGACGATATTCGTTGCTGGCCTCCGGTGCCGGATCCCACTGCGGTAAGATCACACTCCAGCCCTGCGGATCGGCGTTATTGGCCGGTGGCGTCAGGCTCAGCGCCTGCGTATCGCCCTGCCAGCTCACCGCCTTAATGTCATTGCTGGCACGCACCTGCAGCTTCAGCGGCAGACTCTCGCCACTGCTCAGCTGCCAGGGTGGTGTCGCCAGAAACACGGAGAGCGTTTTGCGCTGACGGAATGCAAGCACCGGCGTATCACTGCGGGTCACGGTATCGTAACGGCTGCCGCGCAGGGAACGTGCTTCGGCGACGTTACCGGCATCCAGCTGGCGGCTCAGCGCCACGCCAAAGCGATAGTTGAGTTTCAGCCCCAGCTGATCCTGACTTTCGCCAGCGCTGCTGGTTTTGTGGATGGCGGATAAGGTCACCAGCGGCACCGGCGTATAAGAGAGGCCAAACGACATGGCGGAGGGATTGTGATAGCGGTTGCCGCTGTTAAACAGATCGACATTCTCACCCAGATATTGCTGATAGCTCACCGAGACGCCAACCTGACGATAAAAAGGCAGATAGCTCTGGCTGGTAATGTCATAGCCGCGCGCCATGCGCTGCTGCTGTAAATCATTAAGATTTTTCCAGCCGGAAAGCGGCTGATAGTAGTTGGCGGAGAAACGCATCGAGTCGCTCCACGCTTCCGTACCCACAGAGGCGCGCTGCAGACCGCTACTGAAGGTGCGATCGATAAAGCCGTTGTAGCCCAGCAGCCAGTTACCGGCATCCCAGCGTTGTCCCAGTCCCGCATTACCGACCAGACCCTCATCGGTATCGTGCAGACCAAGCTGGCTGAAGGTGAGCAGGCTGTTCTCGTCGGCCAGCGCGCTGAAGAGATCGCCACCGGTGCCGTTGAAGTTGCCGTTCATATCGACTTTCAGATCCAGCTGCGCATTGCCATACGGGGAAAGCAGTGACTGCCCTTCGCTCTCGACCCGGTCGGCCACTTCATCGCGCAGATGATTGAAGGCCCAGACACCCGCCTGCTGACCAAAGGTCACATTGCTATCGCTGTTGTTACTGGCTTCACCAATACTTTTGGCCACGGTCGCCAGCTTTTTGCTCCACTCTTCATCCTGATCGCTGGCACCGCCCAGCGTCGGCAGCGCGTCACTGTAGCGCGCCGGATCGTCGAAGGGCGTCTCAGACACCGCTGTTTCGGTCTGGAAGGCGCGGGCGCTCTGCGTGGCAGTCAGCGACAGCGCAATTAAAGAGAGAACCCCTGTTTTCCGTATCATGTCACCCGGCACATTGATTAGTGAGTTGCTGCGATTAAAGACAAATCATCAGCACTTACCTTAACATATTGTGACGGCGATGCAGGACAGCAGCGGCGATTTGTGCATATCCCGGAAAAATCCGGGCAGAAAAAGGCCTGCGTTCAGAGCAGGCCTGATGCGGAAAAAGCGGTGTCAGGAGAAGATTAGCCCGCCATCCACATTGATGGTCTGGCCGGTGATATAGCGCGCATCGTCCGAAGCCAGAAATGCCACCAGTCCGGCGACATCCTCCGGCTGACCGGCGCGCTTCAGGGGAATGTTTTTCACCCACTCCGCCATCAGCTCACCTTTGCCGTAGGTTTTCTCCTCGCTGCTGAGGATTTCGCCCCAGACGCGATCGTTGTAATCCCACATCTCACTTTCGATGATGCCAGGGCAGAAGGCGTTGACCGTGATGTTCCACGGCGCCAGCTCCAGCGCCAGACTCTGGGTAATGCCAATCACCCCCATTTTGCTGGCGGCATAGTGTGGTGTGTAAATAAAACCCTGCCGTCCCTGCCCCGATGAGGTATTGATCAGGCTGCCGCTGCGCTGCTGAACCATATATTTTGCCGCTTCACGACAGCACAACCAGACGCCGGTAGTGTTAACCGCCAGAATTCGCTCAAAGTCGCTTTTCGGCATGGTGTCGAAACGGTCGATGGTGATAACGCCCGCATTCTGTATCGAGACGTCAATCTGACCAAAGCGTTCAAAAGCCTGCTGATAGAGCTGCTGCACTGCGGCTTCATCCGTGACATCGACCTGCAGCGCCAGAATCTCACTGCCGTACTGCTGCGAAAGCTGGTCGGCCGTCGTGAAGACCCGGTCAGCGTTCGACACCATCACCAGCCTGGCGCCGTCGCGAGCGAAACGCGCCGCGATACCGGCACCAATGCCGCGACAGGCACCGGTAATCACCACTGTTTTTCCACGTTGTTCGCGGTTCATAATCGCTCCTGTTAGCTGTGACGGACATCAGTGAGAGGCACTGCCTGCTGCTTTTTTTCATGGCGACGCAGTAGCACCACTTTGCTTTGCAGACGTTGCTGGAACTGGTCGATCACCACCGCAGTCACAATCACCAGACCTTTAATGACCATCTGCCAGAAATCGCTGACGCCCATCATCACCATGCCATCCGCCAGGAAGACGATAACGAAAGCGCCAATAATCGAGCCGGAAACCCGCCCACGACCGCCCGCCAGCGCCGTGCCGCCCAGCACGGTGGCACCAATGGCGTCCATCTCAAACATGTTGCCGGTCATCGGGTGCGCGGTCTGCAACTGAGAAGCCACCACCAGCCCGACCAGACCGGCGCACAGGCCGGAAAAGGCGTATACAAAGATCTTCACTTTGATAATCGGCACACCCGCCAGCCGTGCTGCGGACTCATTGCCGCCAATCGCATAGATATAACGGCCCAGCGGCGTTTTACGCGTCAGGTAGAGGCCGAGCAGTAAAAAGCCGAGCATCAGCCAGATCGGCAGGTAAACGCCCAGCACGGTGCCGGAGCCAAGCAGTGCAAAACCGGTGTTGCCCAGCGCGGGCACGCCCACCAGGTTGGCGTAGGTGCCGCCGTCGTTGAACAGCAACGCCGCACCGCGCGCCACATACATCATCCCCAGGGTGCAGATAAAGGGTGCCACGCCCAGTCGGGTGATCACCGTGCCGTTAATCAGTCCCACCAGCACGCCAAAGATGGCCACCACCAGAATCACTTCAGGCACGTTGAGAAACAGCGTATTGCCGCCCCACAATGGAATGCCGTTGGTCAGCAGCGCGCCCGCCACCATGCCGCAAATCCCGGCGACCGCGCCCACCGAAAGATCGATACCGCCGGTGAGGATCACCAGCGTCATACCGATTGCCAGCAGCCCGGTGATCGCCACGTGCTGCGTCATGATCAGCAGGTTGGACGGGGTCAGAAAGTTCGGCACCATCACGCTGAAAAAGCCGACCACAATCAGCAACGCAATAAAGGTGCGCGCCTTGAGCAGATACATGTAAAGCAGATATTTTTGGTTCATGACATTCTCCGGCCAGCTTAGCCCAATGGGTCAGGCTGTTAATCCTGTGGGGTTGATGCCGCGATCAGATGTTCTCGCGTCGCCGCTGCGCGAGGCAGATCGGCCGTAATCCGGCCATCGGCCATCACTAAAATGCGGTCTGCCAGCGCCATCACCTCATCCAGTTCGGAGGATGAAAACATCACTGCCAGCCCCTGCTGCGCCAGATTGCCAATCAGGTGATAGACGTCGGTTTTAGCGCCCACGTCGATGCCGCGTGTTGGCTCATCCAGCAATACCACCTGCGGCCCGGTCATCAGCGCTTTACCCAGCACCACCTTCTGCTGATTACCGCCGCTCAGCGCCGTCACGGGCAGATCGGGATCGCTGACTTTGATCGCCAGATGGCCGATCATCTCATTCACCCGCTGCTGCTCCCGTGCCGGATTCAGCAACCCCAGCGCCCGACGGAAACCGCGCAGGCTGAAGTCAGAGAGCGTCATGTTGGCCGTCACCGACATCCGTTCAATCACCCCTTCGCCTTTGCGATCTTCGGGCACCAGTGCGATGCCACTTTTCAGCCGCTGCTGGAAACTGCGCTTCGCCAGATCCTTACCGGCCAGCCGCACGCGGCCCGACTGACAGGGCATCAGGCCTATCAGCCCCTTAAACAGCTCGGTACGTCCCGCGCCCAGCAGTCCATAAATGCCGATCACCTCGCCTTTACGCAGCGAAAAACTGACCTCATTCAGCTTGTAGCCGCCGTTCTGATGCAGCGCGGTCAGCCCCTCGACTTCCAGCACCGTTTCGCCTTGTGGCGCAGGCTGGTAGTCGAACTGTTTTTTCTTGTCGCCCACCATCTGGGCAATGATCCACGGCACGCTGGCGTCGCGCACCTCGCGTTCACTGATAAACCGGCCATCGCGGAAAATGGTGATGTGATCGCCAATCTCCATCAGCTCTTCCAGCCGGTGAGAGATGTAGATGATGGTGACACCGCGCCGCTTCAGCTGGTCGATAACACTGAACAGCACTTTGACTTCCGACTGGCTCAGGGCGCTGGTCGGCTCATCCATGATCAGCACCCGGGTATCCTTCGACAGCGCGCGGGCGATCTCCACCAGCTGCTGATGACCAATGCCCAGTTCGCCCAGTGGCGCATAGGGATCGACATCCAGCTGCAGCCGCTCCAGCAGCGACTTCGCCAGCGCGTACTGATACTTCTCATTGATGACGCCGCGCTGGAAAAATTCGTTGGCGATAAAAATGTTGTCCATCACGTTCATGTTGGGAAACAGGTTCAGCTCCTGAAAAATAATGCTGATCCCCTGCTTCTCCGCCTGATGGGTGGAGTTAAGCGACACGACTTTGCCATCCAGTAGGATCTCGCCCGACGACGGCGTCTCCACCCCCGCCAGCATCTTCATCATGGTGGACTTACCGGCCCCGTTCTCCCCGATCAGGACATTCACTTTGTTGCGGTAGACCCGATAGCTGACCTGATCGAGCGCGGTCACACCGGGATAGAGACGCGACACGTTGCGCGTTTCGATAATCACGTCGCCGGACGAGTGCGGTTGAGGATTTTGCATCTGCCGCTCCTTATTGCCGGGTGATCGCAGCCGGGGTGATATCCGGCAGCTGTTGCGGAATGTCCCAGCTGCTGAACACGCCGCTGACCATCACCTTGTCGCCTACCTTCGGCGCGAACTGTTGCATCAGGCTGGAGGCGTGCTGATTGATCGCCTTACCGTAATCGCCGAACAGCACCTGGTCATTGAAGTCCTGATAACTCGTGCCTTTGTAGGCATCCCGCAGCGCGGTGCCGCGAATGATAGGCCCGACCTGAATAGTGACACTGTCACCTGATTCATCTTTTACGGTCATCTTTCCGCTGCGTGAGGTGGTATTTACCGCGGTCACTTCGCCGCGAACGGAGACGCTGAAGACACAGGGATTCTCAGCCTGACTGCGATAGCCGTAGGTCTGGCAGGCGCTGTCAAAATCTTTGGCAGACTGCAGCGACTTCATCAGTGTCGCCAGCGGTTTCGCCTCCGCCTGAACCTGCGGCACCAGCTTCTGCTGCCACAGCTGATCGATGTTGGCCATTTTCGGATTGGGGGGATTTTTCAGGTCAGCCAGCTCCTGCTGCGACACAATTTTGCAGCCGCTTAACAGCATGACCAGCAGCGTCAGCCAGACTCTTCGGGACATCTTCTTCTCCCTGGCGCCCGCTTTCGCAGGCGCGACAGCGGTTAATTACGACTTGTAGTTAAAGTCCTGAACGCCTTTGGCGTTTTCCGGGGTAATCAGAATGCCGCGGAACATCACACGCTGTTTGGCCGGCTTCACGCCTTTCTGGATGAAGTTATCGAGATCGGTCACGCCTTCGGCGGCAATCGCCTGCGCCTGCAGCATCACCGTGGCTTTCAGCGTGCCCGCTTTCACCGCATCGCGTTCGTCGTTGCTGCCATCGATACCCACCACGATTACATCGTTGCGACCGGCGGCTTTGAGTGCGGCAATCGCGCCCAGCGCGACCGGGCCGTTACCGCAGATCACCCCTTTCACATCCGGGTGCGCCTGCAGGATGCTGTCCATAATGCGCTTGCCGTCAATCAGGGTGCCTTTGGCATCCTGACGCGCCACGCTCTGCATATCAGGATACTGATCCAGCACCTGATGGAACGATTTAGAGCGGGTCACGCAATTGTTGTCCGCCAGATTGCAGGCCAGCTCGGCGTATTTGCCCTTTTCACCCATCTTCTCCACAAAGACGTTGGCAACATCTGAACCCGCCTGGAAGTTGTTATGGGTGATCTGTGCCAGCGCCACATCATCTACCGGGATCTCGCGGTTGATCAGCACCACCGGGATCCCGGCATCTTTGGCTTTTTTAATCGCCGCCACGCTGGCGGTGGAGTCGGCGTTATCCAGTACGATCCCCTGCACTTTTTTACCGATAGCCGCGTCGATCAGTTCGCTCTGCTTCTTCACATCTTCGCCGTGCGACAGCACCGTGGTTTTGTAACCCAGTTCCTGCGCTTTGAGATTGGCGCCTTTGGCTTCGGAGGCGTAGTAGGGATTATCGAGTGAGTTAACCAGAATCATAATGGTGCCTTTTTCGGCGGCAAATGCCGCCTGCGAGACCAGGCAGGCAGCCACGGCAGTACATAGCAGGGTACGGTTTTTCATGATGTTCTCTCTTATCGTTATGGCAAGGTATGAAGTCCCGGGTGTTGGGCTGGCCTTACCAGATGGTGAAGCCACCATCGATCATTAAATCTGCGCCGGTAATCATGTCGCTGCCGTTGCTGGCGAAGAACAGCACGGCGGCGGCGATCTCATCGGTATAGGCAAAGCGGCCCAGCGGAATCAGTTTTTTCATCTGTTCGCCCTTCTCGCCGCGCCAGGCTTTCTCGCCCATCGGCGTCAGCACCACGGTGGGCGACAGGGTATTCACGTTGATGCGATGCGGAGCAAACTCTTTGGCCATCACTTTGGTCATGCCCAGCAGGCCCGCTTTGGCGGAGGTGTAGGCAACATGGTTGTCGATGGCGATGGACGCCGCCTGGGAGGCGATATTAATAATCTTGCCGCCCGCACCGGCACGAATCATCAGCTTTGCGGCCGCCTGCGAGCAGAGGAAAGGCCCGGTGAGGTTCACCGCAATCTGTTTCTGCCACTCGGCAAAATCGGTCTCAATCACCGGCTGCAGCATGACGTAGCCTGCGCAGTTGACCAGGATATCGATCCGGCCATAGTGGGAAACCACCGCGTCAAACGCCTCTTCCACCGACGCGGGATCGGTGACGTCACAGCAGACAAACTGCACCCGATCGGCCGCGAATTCCGCCTGCAGGCTGGCGACCTTCTCCGCTTCAAACGGCGGATAGAGCAGTGCCAGACGCGCGCCCTTCTCCAGCAACATGCCATTAGTCGCCATGGCGATGCCGCCCAGCCCACCGGTTACCACCGCCACTTTGTCGGCCAGACTCATTGCGGTATCCACGCCGTAGCGCAGGTTTACGTCATATTCACCACTCATCCCACTCTTCCCCTCAGTATTTTGCGGATCCCGTTGCTTCACTCATTTTCGAACAAAAATATAAGCTATCGAAAAGAAATGATGTGTGGGGTAGATCAAATTTCGACCATCTGCCGCCTTAAGCGGCTTATCTGATTGAAAAGACGTGATCTGGCTTCCAGTCCCGCAATAAAGCCGCCTGGCTGCAATCGGGAAAGCCTGAGAGATTCAATAACCTGCGGATTATTTATTTTCGTTCGAAAATCATAGGCACGTCAGGCCATCTCGCATTCATAAAAATGGCGCGTTAAACTCAGCCACAGAGACCTTGTTTGGCCGACCTCTCAGGTTATTGGAAAAGGGAGCATTTCGATTGAAAAGCAAAAGTGAGCAGTTCGCTGACATGCAGCAACGCCGCGAGAAAATTCTGGAGATGATCCGTGAGGATGGCACGGTCACGGTCAAAGCGCTGACGGAGACCTTTGGCCTGACTGAAGCCACATTACGCAGCGACCTGCGCATGCTGCAAAAACAGGGGTTTGTGCAGCGCTACCACGGTGGCGCGACGCTGATGACGGGCAAGCAGAATACCGGGGCGATGCTGCTGGAGCGGCAGACCCATCTGGAAGAGAAAGAGGCGATTGGCCGGCTGGCGGCGCAGCATATCGAAAATGGCGACACGGTGATTTTCGATTCCGGCACCACGACTACCGCGATAACCGACGCCATCAGCCACATCCGCCGTCTGTCAGTGGTGACCACGGCGGTCAATATCGCCCTGAAACTGGGCGGCGAACCGGGGATCAACATTCTGCTGACCGGCGGCACCTTTAAATTTCCGACGCTCTCAACATCCGGCGAGAAGGCGGCCAGTTTTTTCGAAAACGTGCTGGCCGAGAAACTCTTCCTGGCGACCGCCTGCATCTCACCGCGTCTGGGCCTGAGCTTTCCCAGCGAAACGGACATCAAGGTAAAACTGGCGATGATCAAATCCGCCAGCACGGTCTACGTGGTGGCCGACTCCAGCAAAATCGACAAGGTTTCCATGTTCGCGCTGCCCTGTGACTGGAGCAACATCCACTACCTGATCACCGACAGCGGCATCAGCTCCGCGCAGGTCAAAGCGTTTGAAGCCCTGGGCGTGAAAGTGCTGGTGGCCCCGCTGCCGCTGAAGCGGGCGATGTAACTGAACACCCGTATCAAAGTGACGTGAATGATTCCAGAGCGGTGAGAAATAAGAATTTGAGGCGCAGGAAAGTGCGGTCATTCCAGCAAAACCCCGCACCATGACCAACCGTGCAGGTAAGGCCTGCCTGAAGAGCAAAGTGTGCGGGCCAGGGATGGCGAGCCCAGTCCGCAGGGATGCGGGATTCCTTTGCGATCAGGCAGGCTTTTCCTGCACGACACACCCTATTTCCACTCCATTGCAGCAAACCAGCAAAACCCCGCACTAATGCCAACCGTGCAGGGATGGCCTGCCTGAAAAGCAAAGTGTGCGAGCCAGGGATGGCGAGCCCAATCCGCAGGGATGCGGGACTCCTTTGCGATCAGGCAGGCCTTTCCTGCACGACGCACCTTACTTCCACTCCATTCAGGTAAACCAGTAAAACTCCGCACCACCGCCAGCCGTGCAGGGATGGCCTGCCTGAAGAGCAAAGTGTGCGAGCCAGGGAGGGCGAGCCCAATCCGCAGGGATGCGGGACTCCTTTGCGATCAGGCAGGCCTTTCCTGCACGACGCACCGTACTTCCTGCACGACGCACCCGACTTCCTGCACGACGCACCGGCTCCCGCTCCCATTACCCCGCACCTGCAAATCCGCCCGATAAAACCGCACGACCTCACCCACCACCAGCAGCGACGGCGACACCGGCTGATCCCGCGCGACCGTCTCCGCCAGCCCACCCAGCGTGGTGATCAGCACCCGCTGGTCCGGCCGGGTTCCCTTCTCGATAATCGCCACCGGCGTCGCCGCATCCCGCCCCTGCGCCTGCAACTGCGCACTGATCGACGCACTCCAGCTCAACCCCATATAAAACACCAGCGTCTGATTCACCGCCGACAGCGCGGCTGCATCCAGCTGCGGCTCGCCACTCCGGCCATGCCCGGTAATCAACCGCAACGACTGCGCGCAATCGCGATGCGTCAACGGAATCCCGCTGGCCGCCGCACAGCCCACCGCCGCCGTAATCCCCGGCACGACCTCACAGCGAATCCCGGCCTCCTGCAGGCTCACCATCTCCTCGCCACCGCGACCAAAAATAAACGGATCGCCGCCCTTCAGGCGGATCACATCGCGCCCGCTGCGCGCCAGATCCACCAGCAACTGATTAATCTGCGCCTGCTTCAGCCCGTGCTGCCCCGGCTGCTTACCCACATCAATGCATAACGCGCTCTCCGGCACCTCGGCCATCACCGCTTCACTCACCAGCCGGTCATACACCACCACTTCAGCCCGCTGCAGCAACCGCAACGCTTTCACCGTCAGCAGCTCCACATCGCCAGGGCCTGCACCCACCAGCCACACCGCACCCTGCTGCTTAGCCACACCGGCCGGAGCCAGTAACTTATCCAGAGAATCAATTGCTCGCGTCATCATTCCTCCACAACCACGTCGGACAGCAACAGCTGCTTCAGCTCCGGAATACAGGAGCCACACTGCGTGCCGCACTTCAGCTTCTCGCCCAATGCCTGAGTGCTGCGACACCCCTGCGTTATCGCCTGCAAAATCGACTGTTCACCTACCGACATACAACTACAGATAATCCGGCCCGCCGCGCTGCGCTGTGCCGCCCGACCTGCCAGCACGCTGTGCCGCCCGGCAGCATCCTGCGGCGCATCAGCAAAGGCTGCGGCGACAAACGCACTATCCAGCGACGGCAACGTGCTACCGGCATAAAACGCCAGCTGCAACTCACCGTCGCGCCAGGCCAGCAACCGGTAATCACAACCGCTGCCGGTGGCGAGCTGTACTGTATAGCCTGACAGATCGACCTGCCCGGCAAGCCACGCCTGCGGCGATCCCTCGCCCGCTACCGCATAACGCTGCGCCGCCGCATAGGGCACACGCGACCAGTAACGCAATCCCGCAAGCGGGGTAATCCCGCGCTGCCACAACCAACCCTGCCAGCTCACCGCCAGCGGCAGAATCCGCACCGGCGTCTGCTTCAGCGCGGGCTGTCCCGAAAACGGACAGGCGCGGGCGGCGACCAGCATCCCCACGTGACTCCGCTGACTGAACTGCCGGTTCCAGTGCATCGGCACAAACAGTTCGCCGCGCCGCATCCCGACATCCGTGCGCACCCGCACACTGATCCAGCCCTGCACCGACTGCACCCGCGCCAGGCCGCCCGCCGCGACGCCATACTGCGCGGCATCAGCGGGATGCAGCGCCACAAACGGCTCATCGCAATGCTGCATCAGACGCGGCACCAGCCCGGTGCGCGTCATGGTGTGCCACTGATCGCGCACCCGACCGCTATTCATCAACAGTGGCCAGGCAGCCTCACGGGGTATTAAGGCAGGCGTGGCCGGAACACGCAGCCGGGCTTTCCCGTCCTCGTGGAAAAAGCGGCGATCGCCAAACAACCGGGCACAGCCCTGCGGAAAATCACCATTCACCGGCCACTGAACCGGACGCAGCGCGTCCCATCCGGCCTGGGTTAACTGCGCCAGCCCGCTGATATCAAACGCCCGCTGCCCCCGGTTCTCAAAACCTGACAGCGCCGCATGCTCGCGGAAAATCTCCGACGGATGCTGCCAGTTAAAGCCCTCGCGGAACCCTAATCGCTGCGCCACCTGCGCCAGCAGCCACCAGTCAGGCCGGGCATCTCCGGGCGCGGCGGCAAAGGCGCGCTGACGCGAAATACGTCGCTCTGAATTGGTCACGGTGCCGTTCTTCTCGCCCCATCCCTGGGCGGGCAGCAGAATATCGGCAAAGGCGCTGGTATCGGTCTGCGCCATCACGTCAGAGACAATTACCAGCGGACACGCCGCCAGCGCCTGCGCCACGCGATTGCCCTCCGGCATCGACACCGCCGGATTGGTGCCCATAATCCACACCGCTTTCACCTCGCCTTCCGCAATTGCCCTGAAAAGATCCAGCGCCATCAGCCCCGGCTGGCGGGCTATCGACGGGCTGCGCCAGAAACGCTGCACCCGAGCGCAATCCGCGTCCGTAAAACTCATGTGCGCCGCCAGCTGATTCGCCAGGCCACCCACTTCGCGTCCGCCCATCGCATTTGGCTGTCCGGTCAGCGAAAAAGGCCCGCAGCCCGCACGACCTATTTTGCCCGTCAGCAGATGCAGATTAAGAATCGCCTGGATATTGTCGCTACCGGTGGCGGACTGATTGATTCCCATGCACCACAGCGTCAGCACCCGATCGTGCTGACTGACCAGCCGGAAAAAGTGCGTCACCTGCTGTTCCGTTACATCACAGGCCTCTGCTACCCGCGCCACATCCCACTGCGCGGCGGCGGCCAGGGTTTCACTCACACCATTCAGATACGGCAGCATGCTGCTATCAAGACCATCGTGCTGCGCCAGCCAGTGCAGCAGACCGGAAAACAACGCTGAATCGCTGCCGGGACGCAGTGGCAGATGCAGATCGGCCTGATCGCCACTCGCCGTGCGGCGCGGATCAATCACGACAATACGCATCGCCGGGCGTTGCAGCTTCGCCTGCATCAGCCGCTGCCAGACCACCGGATGCGCCCAGGCGGCGTTAGAGCCCACCAGCAACACCAGATCGGCCTGCTCCAGATCCTCATAACAGCAGGGCACCGCATCGGCTCCCAGCGCCCGCTTATAACCAACCACCGCCGACGCCATGCAGAGCCGGGAATTGGTATCGATATTGGCCGCGCCGATATACCCCTTCATCAGCTTATTGGCGACGTAGTAATCCTCGGTCAGCAGCTGGCCGGAGCCATAAAACGCCACCGCCTGCGGACCATATTGATCGATCACCGCACGCAATCCCGCCGCCGCCGCATCCAGCGCAGCGTCGAGGCTGACCTGCTGGCCGTTAACCTGGGCGGTGAGAAGACGCCCCTGCGGAGTCAGCGTCTCGCCGAGCGCCGCACCCTTAACGCATAACCGGCCCGCATTGGCAGGATGCTGTGGATCGCCGACGACGGTTGCCTGGTGCGGACCCTGCGGCGTGACGCAGACGCCACAGCCGACGCCGCAATAGGGACAGGTGCTGTTCATGATGCCTGCGCCAGCTGATTAAGCGGACGGTTAGCCAGCCAGATCTGCCCGGCTTCCAGCTTCACCGGCCAGCAGCGCAGCTGATACTGCGGGTTATCCAGACTCTGCCCGTCACGCAGCCGTATCCGCTGCTTGTAGAGCGGAGAGATCACCACCGGCTCGCCGCCGACATCGCCCAGGATCCCGCGCGACAGCACGCTGGCATCGCTGCCAGGTTCGCGATCTTCCAGGGCAAACAGCGCGTCACCAAAGCGGAACAGCGCGACACGCTCGGTGCCAAGTCGTGCGCCAATCCCTGCCTCTGGCGGGATCGCCTCCAGCGCGCAGATAGCACTCCACGGCTCGGCGGGCAGTTGCAGCAGCGGACGTGTGGCCACGGTTTCAGGCTGGCGCTGACCGCGGACACGGCTGTAGTGCAGCGATTCATCTGGCTGGTCGCTGTTGACCGTCGGCGTAAACAGCGCCAGGCGCGACGGGTCCGCCAGCGTGGTCTGCCACTCGCACTGATACGCCTCCACCACCCGCTGCATCTCCTGCTCCAGGGTCGCGCCCAGCCCGAGGCTATCCTCTATCACCACCTGGCGCAGGTAATCCAGACCGCCTTCCAGATTGTCCATCCAGACGCTGGTACGCTGCAGACGATCGGCGGTGCGGATATAGAACATCAGCAGGCGATCGACATAACGCAGCAGCGTGGCGTCGTCGAGATCGCTGGCGAACAGGTCGGCATGGCGCGGTTTCATGCCGCCGTTGCCGCAGACGTAGAGGTTCCAGCCCTTTTCGGTGGCGATCACGCCGATATCTTTGCTCTGCGCTTCCGCACACTCGCGGGTACAGCCCGACACGGCCATTTTGATCTTATGCGGCGCACGTAGCCCCTTGTAGCGGTTCTCCAGCGCGATGGCGAAGGCGGTCGAATCCTGCACGCCGTAGCGGCACCAGGTTGAACCGACACAGGACTTCACGGTGCGCAGCGATTTGCCGTAGGCGTGACCGGTTTCGAAACCGGCTGCGAGCAGCGTCTGCCAGATATCGGGCAGTTGATCGAGCCGCGCGCCAAACAGGTCAATACGCTGACCGCCGGTGATTTTGGTGTAGAGATCGTAACGCGCCGCCACTTCGCCAATGGCGATCAGCCCCTGTGGCGTGATTTCGCCGGCCGGGACACGCGGCACCACGGAATAGGTGCCATCTTTCTGGATGTTGGCGAAGTAGCGGTCATTTGTGTCCTGCAGCGGCAGATGCGCCGGTTTCAGCAGATAGTCGTTCCAGCAGGAGGCGAGCAGCGATGCCACCAGCGGCTTGCAGATCTCACAGCCCTGCCCCCGGCCGTGCGAGGCCAGCAGCGCATCAAAGGTCCTGAACTCGCCTGCCCGCACCAGGTGATAAAGCTCCTGGCGTGAATAGCTGAAGTGGTCGCAGACATCTTTTTTCACCTCGACGCCCAGATTTTCCAGCTGAAACTCCATCACCTGCTTCACCAGCGCCGCGCAGCCGCCGCAGCCGGTGGCCGCTTTGGTGCAGCGCTTGATGCTGCTCATCTCACCGCATCCGCCTTTCACCGCCGCGCAGATATCGCCCTTACTGACGTTGTGGCAGGAACAGACCTGCGCGCTGTCCGGTAACGCCGCGACGCCGGGTGCTTTCGGCGCACCGGCCAGCGCAGGCAGGATCAGGCTTTCCGGTGCGGTGGGCAGCGGTAAGTCATTGAGCATCATCTGCAGCAGCGTGGCGTAATCGCTGCTGTCGCCGACCAGCACGCCGCCCAGCAGCCGGGTGCCCTCCGCAGAGACCACGATTTTCTTGTAGATGCCTTTTGGCCCGTCGGTCCAGTGATAGTGCTGGCTGCCTGGCGTTCGACCATGCGCATCACCAAAGGAGGCCACCTCCACGCCCAGCAGTTTCAGTTTGGTGCTCATATCCGCGCCGCTGAAGGCAGCCGGTTCAGCCGCCAGATGTCCGGCCAGCACCCGCGCCATCTGATAGCCCGGCGCGACCAGGCCAAAGATCTGACCGTTCCATAGTGCGCATTCTCCAATGGCAAACACGTCGTCATCGCTGGTCTGGCAGCGATCGTTAATCTCAATGCCGCCGCGCGGTCCCAGCGTCAGGCCCGCCTCACGCGCCAGCTCATCGCGCGGCCGGATACCGGCAGAGAACAGCACCAGATCGCCGGGTAAACTGCTGCCGTCAGCAAAGCGCAGCACCACGCTGCCATCGGGCTGACGCGCGATCAGTTCGGTCTGTTTTGAGGTGTGAACCGTAACGCCCAGCGCGTCGATCTTCTGACGCAGCATCAGCGCACCGCCCTCATCGAGCTGCACCGCCATCAGGCGTGGCGCGAACTCCACCACGTGCGTTTCGAGTCCGAGCTGCCGCAGCGCATTCGCCGCCTCCAGACCCAGCAGGCCGCCGCCAATCACAATGCCGCGCTGGCTATGGCGGGCGCAGGCAGCAATGGCATCAAGGTCATCCAGCGTGCGATAGACAAAGCAGCGTTCGCCGTCATGACCCGGCACCGGCGGAACAAAAGCGCGTGAGCCGGTCGCCAGCACCAGCTTATCCCACGCCAGCTCATTGCCCGCGCTGTCACGCAGGCTGCGCTGCTGGCGGTCGATCGCCACCACCGTGCAGCCGCTGCGCAGTTCGATACCGTGCAGGGCAAAGAAGTCCGCGCCGACCAGCGACAGATCACCGGCCGTTTTGCCGTTGAAATAGTCCGACAGATGCACCCGATCGTAAGCCTGCTGGCGCTCCTCGCCGTAAACTACGATGTGATAGAGCTGATGCAGTTCGCGGGCAACCAGCTGTTCAAGAAAGTGGTGACTGACCATGCCGTGACCAATGACGGCTAAAACCGGTTTACTCATCTCAGGACTCTCTGCAGCCTGTGGCTGCGGTTCAGGTTGATCGTGATCGAACAGGGTATCGAGCGTGACAGGCTCAGCGCGCTGCAGGCGTTCCAGCCACGCCGCGCCCTGCCGGGTGTCGCCAGAGAGCAGCACGCCACAGAGGCGGCCCTGACGGAGAAAAAGGCGGCGATAGTCGCCGGAGAGGGGATCGAAACTGCTGATGGAGGGCGCCTCGCTGACGTCACCGGCGCTGAACAGCGAAATGCCGCTGACTTTGAGACGCGTCGCCAGTGGCTGGCTGACAAAATCTGCCAGCGGCGATCCCGCCAGCTGCGCCGCCAGAATCTGTGCCTGCGCCAGGCAGGGCGCGACCAGGCCAAAGGTTTCACCCGCGATTTCACAGCACTCGCCTACGGCGTAAACATCGGGAATGGCGCTGCGCAGCTGACCATCGACCAGAATGCCGCGCTGACACGGCAGCCCCGCCGCCTGCGCCAGCGTTATCTCCGGCTGCACGCCGATGGCGATCACCACCTGCGTGGCGGCGCAGTGGCGGCCGCTGGTGAGCATTACGCCCGCCTCGTCAATCGCCGACAGTCCGCTGTTGAGTTCACAGCAGATACCGCGCTGCGCTAAAGCCGTCAGCAACAGCTCGCCCGCTTTTGCATCCAGCTGGCGATCCAGCAGCCAGGGTTTGTGATGGACCAGCGTAACCTCACGGCCACGGGCGCGGAGTGCCGCCGCCGCTTCAATGCCGAGAAAGCCGCCGCCCAGTATCACCACCGGTCCCTGGCCCGCCAGCAGTCGCCGGACGTCGGCGATGCTGCGAAAACTCATCACGCACTCCGCATCGATACCCGGAATCGCAGGCAGACGAGGCTGTGAGCCGGTGGCAAACACCAGCCGATCCCAGCCGAGCTGGCGCTGATCGGTCTGCACCGTGCGTGCGGCCAGATCGACCTGCTGCACGGTTTCGCCGGTCAGCAGCGTGACGCCGTGCCGCTGATACCAGTCGCGATCGTGGATCAGGGTGTCACTGAAGGACTTTTCACCCGCCAGCACCGGCGACAGCAGCACGCGGTTGTAGTTGCCGTGCGGCTCGCGGCCAATGACCGTGATGGCGTAACGCAGCGGCGCACGCTGCAGCAGGCTCTCCACCATCTGCATCCCCGCCATACCATTGCCTATCACCAGCAACCGTTGCCTCATGGTCTGCTCCTTATGCCGCCGTGGTCTGTTTTTCATAGAGAAAATGCAGCACTTTCTGGCGCAGCTGGTGGTAGCGCGGCTCATCCGCCAGCGCCACCCGCGAGCGCGGACGCGGCAGATCGACGGTGAGGATTTCGCCGACCTTTGCCGCCGGGCCGTTGGTCATCATCATTACCCGATCGGAGAGCAGCACCGCTTCATCCACGTCATGGGTGATCAGCACGATGGTGGTGTTCAGCTCCTGCTGAATGCGCATTACGCTGTCCTGCAGGTGAGCGCGGGTTAAGGCATCCAGCGCGCCAAATGGCTCATCCAGCAGCAGCACGCGCGGCTTCATCGCCAGCGCCCGGGCAATGCCGACGCGCTGCTTCATGCCGCCTGAGATCTCGCCAGGCCGCTTGTGCATGGCGTGACTCATCTGCACCCGATTAAGGTTGTGCTCGATCCAGTCCCGCATCTCCGCTTTGCTGAAGCGTCCTTTAAAGACCTGCTGCACCGCCAGTTCGACGTTCTGAAACGCCGTCAGCCACGGCAGCAGCGAATGGTTCTGAAACACCACCGCACGCTCCGGGCCCGGCCCGGTGATTTCGCGGTTATCACACAGCAGCACGCCGCTGCTGGGACGGGTGAGTCCGGCAATCAGGTTCAGCAGTGTCGATTTGCCGCAGCCGGAGTGACCAATCAGGCTCAGGGTTTCCCCTTCGTGAATATCAAAGCTGACGTTGTCCAGTGCCAGAAACTCGCCAGTGGCGGTATTGAAACGCTGACTCACCTGCTGAACGCGAATAATGTGTTGCTGCATGATGTTCTCCTTATTTTTCCCAGCTGAAACGACGCGCCAGCAGCATCAGACCCTGCTCCAGCAGCAGCCCGACCACACCGATAATCAGAATGGCGATCAGAATGTTTGCCACGTTGAGGTTGTTCCACTCGTTCCAGATCCAGAAGCCGATCCCCAGCCCGCCCGTCAGCATTTCGGCGGCAACGATCACCAGCCACGCGATGCCGATAGAGAGACGCACCCCGGTGAGCACCGCAGGCAGCACGGCGGGCAGCAGGATCCGGCGCATCACCGTCCATTCAGAAAGCTGTAACACGCGCGCTACGTTGAGGTAGTCCTGCGGAATGCGCTGCACTCCTTCGGCGGTGTTGATGATCATCGGCCAGATTGAACAGATGAAAATGGTCCAGCTGGCGGCTGGCTCGGCGCGCTGAAACAGCAGCAGGCCAATCGGCAGCCAGGCCAGCGGACTGACCGGACGCAGTAAGGCGATAATCGGATTGAACATCCGCGCCATAAAGGTGAAGCGCCCCAGCAGAAAACCGGCCGGAATGCCCACCAGCGCAGCCAGGCCGAAGCCGATGGCGACGCGCTGCAGGGAGGCCAGCACATTCCAGCCGATGCCCTGATCGTTGGGGCCATTGCTGTAGAACGGGTCAGCGAACAGCACCTGCGCGGCCTGCCAGGTCGCGTAAGGCGAAGGAAACGAGGGTTCGGACAGGGCGGCGATCTGCCACACCAGCAGCATCAGCAGCAGGCCGCCCGCAGCCGGTATGCAGCGCTGCAGAAACGGACGCAGCCGCGCCGGACGAACGGCGGCTTTGGGGGTGACCTGTAACGGAATAACGGTGGCACTGCCGGGGGTTTGCACCGGCTGAGCCAGCGCGCGCGCGTCAGTTTTCATAACGACCTCTCTTAACGTTTGATAGCGAAACTGGCGGCGTAGGCGGCAGGATTGCTGCCATCCCAGACTTTGCCGTCGATCAGGGTGCTGCTGCGCATCTCACTGGCAGGCAATGCAATCTGCCCGACGGCGCTGGCAGCCTGTTTGTAGATGTCGATGCGGTTGATCTGGCGGGCCACGGCGACGTAATCGGGATCGCGGGTGAGCAGTCCCCAGCGTTTCATCTGCGTCAGGAACCACATGCCGTCGGAGAGCCACGGAAAACTGACGTTACCGTTGTCGAAGAAGCGCATCGGATGCGCGTCCTGCCACGACTGTCCCAGGCCGTTCTGATACTGGCCGAGCATTCGCCCCTGCAGCGTTTCCACTTTGGTATTGATCCAGGCGCGCCCGGCTAACACCTGCGCGGTTTCACGGCGGTTATCGTCTGAGGCGTCGATCCAGCGCGCGGCCTCCAGCACGGCGGCGGTCAGCGCGCGGGCAGTATTAGGATTCTCTTTCACCCACTGCGCGCGGGTGCCGAGCACTTTTTCCGGATGCTCCGGCCAGATCTGCTGGCTGGTGGCGGCGGTAAAGCCGATGTTGTCGCTGATGGCGCGCTGGTTCCACGGCTCGCCGACGCAGTAGCCGCTCATGTTGCCAATCTTCATGTTCATCACCATCTGCGGCGGCGGCACGACTACGGTGCGCACGTCGTCAAACGGATGAATCCCGGCATTGGCCAGCCAGTAGTAGAGCCACATGGCGTGCGTACTGGTGGGAAAGGTATGAGCGAAAGTCAGGCTGCCTTTAGGGCGGCTATCAACGGCTTTTTTCAGGCTGGCCGCATCGGTGACGCCACTGGCTTTCAGCTGGTTCGACAGGGTAATGGCCTGCCCGTTGTGATTGAGCGTCATCAGGTTCGCCATGTCGTGCTGCGGTCCCGCCACGCCAAGCTGCAGCGCGTAGATCATGCCGTAGAGCACATGCGCCGCATCCAGTTCGCCGGAGGTCAGCTTGTCGCGCACCGCCGCCCAGCTCGCCTCTTTGCTGACCGCAAGCGTCAGGCCATACTTCTTATCGAAGCCTTTTACCGACGCCATAACCACCGGCGCACAGTCGGTAAGCGGAATAAAGCCCACCCGCACCTGCGCCTTTTCTGGCGCATCGGAACCTGCTGCCCAGACTGCATTTCGTAATCCCGGAACGATCCAGGCCGCACCCAGCGCAGCACCGGAGATCAGCGCCTGACGTCGTGTCAGTGAAAATGGCGTTTTGCTCATCAAGTTGCCCCTGAACAGAAATAAAAAAAGGCGTCCTCCGACAAGCCGAAGCCTGCGGATGGACGCCTTTATCCAAAGCACTGACCCCACCGCCATTGGCGGGAGCAATGCGTACTCTCTGTAAGGTTAAAGCAAAGGGTGTGCCAGATCGCCGAAGCCGCGTGAATGCCGATCTGCGGGGACAGCCTGGTGAGAAATTAACCGTTTTTGCACGTTTCCGACGCAGATCACGCACAAAGGCTGTGCAGCTACCTCATCCGGGTTAGGTGTCCAGGGTCTTCGCCACCGCCAGCACCGCCTGTGCGATTTCCAGTACCCGCTTGTTCTGATTCATCGCACTTTTGCGCAGCGCCTGCCAGGCGGCCTCTTCGCTGAACCCCTGCTGCTGCATCAGCCAGTGCTTGGCCTGATCGATCACCCGTCGCTCGTCGAGTGAGGCCCGCATCGACGCCAGCTCATCCGCCTGCTGTTGCAGACGCTGCGACTGCTCACCAATCAGCGACAGCACCGAGCGCCCAAGCTGCGGGGCCAGGCCGTCACTGTTGAGTGCAGCCGCGCCGGGCAGCCAGTCAGCCCCGGAGACGTAGAGCGAGAAGTTGCTGTCGCCCCGAACGACCGGAAAGGCTGCCTGCTGCTGCGCCTGAGCAATCGCCTCACGGCAGCGCTGCATCAGCGTGGCCGTCAGGGCATCTTCCAGCGTTTTCATCTGGTCCAGCCGCTCAGAGAGCAGAGAAAACCAGTGCAGCGCGCCGGTTTCATCATACCGGCCGCCGGTGCAGGCGATACGCCGCAGACGTTCGATGTCCCGACCGGGCTGAGCCAGCGGCTGCCAGCATTCACAGGCGGCGCTGTCGGCAAATTCCCGGAAGGTGGTAAAACTCTGCTCCTGGGCCGCAATCAGGGCCACCATCTGGCTGCGCTGGTCAGGCGTAAACTGCCCCGCCGCAAAGCCAGCAGAGCCGATGGCCCGCTCCTGTCCGGCCAGCTCTTTGCCCTGCATAAAGCTGAACAGGGCGATAAGCGCGCGGGAAATGCCGGGATAGCTGGCGGTGTCGGCCGCCTCAAACACCAGATTGAGTAAGGTGCGGATCACCTGATTAAAGGCGGCCATCGCCGCAGCCTGATCCCGCTCACCCTGGCTGATTTGCTGACGCAGCGCGGGCAGACCGTCCAGCGCCTGAAGAGCGGCCGCAATCAGGTTGCAGAAGCGACTGTAGCCGGGCTGCGCCACGGCGGGCGGCAGCGCCCGATAAAAGTGCTGCAAACCGTCGCTGACCTCCTGCTGGCGGGCGAGACGTTCGGCGCTGAACAGCGTGCCGTCTGAGCAGATCCAGAGGTTGTTCGCGCCACGCTCACGCTGCAACCGATGAACCAGTTCACTGACGGCGGCCATCAGCTCGCCGGTCTCAAGCAGCCGTTGCAGGCTGGCAATATCGCTGTCACGCGAGGCCTGTAGCCAGGTCATGGCATCACTCATTGCTCACCTCTGTGTAGTTAAAACCTTTCTGTAGCAAAAGGCGTGCCGCTTTCCGGAAAAAAAGGGGCCACAACAGAGGCGTTAATTCTGATTTTGATGAGATTCTTAACACAAACTGATAAATTTTTTCGGCAACAAGTTATTAGTAAATCTTAATAGTTTCCAATCGGATTCATTGCATGTCAGAATGCGCGGCACTGTTCTCAATCAGTTTGTCTCTGCGATAATTCAGTTCGCTTTAACTATCACATTAGCTGGCGATTTTCTGACACCGAAACCCGCCTGTAAAGCGCCCGCTATCACGCATCGGCAGTGGGTGCAATGGTTTGAATTCTCAAAAGTCTTAGGTAGACTGAACACGTTACTATCCTGATGTAAACTGACCTTTTTTTGAAAAACAGAATTTCGGCACGATGCGGCGCGACAAACAGCGCCTCCTGGCATCGGGCCCGGCAACATGCAGATACTTTGATGAGATCACGAGGAACATGGTGAAAAAGAGTCTTGCGTTAACACTGCTGGCGGTTCTTACCCTGGCAGGCTGTAAGGCCCCGCCGCCGCCCGTCACTGACGATACGCTGGTCACCAGCGAAATTAACGGCGTCAAACTGGTCCATCGACACGCTGTCGCGGCACCGACTGAATTTGAGCCGGTCAATCAGACCTGGCGCGCACTCTATGGTGCTTCCGTCATGACCTCGCCGGATTACGGCGGCAAAGTGGTTCGCTATCTCGAAACGGGTAAACCGTTTGAAGTATTAGGTAATGTGGAACACAGCTGGCTGGCGATTGCTGACCAGGCTGACGGCCCGCTGATCGGCTATGTGCCGCTTAAAGCAGGCGTGGCGAGCGATCGTTATGATGCGACGGTGCAGAGCGATCGTCCCCGTCCCCGCAAAACCAAACAGGTCTGTGTGGCCGTCGGCGGTGCCAGCAAAGCCTGCCGGACTAACGATACCGCGACCTGGATCTTAGACTGAATATGAAATCCGGCGCATATTGCCCGCAGCACCGTCCCGGGCTGTGGGTACAGGGATTGGCCATTGGCTGGAAGATCACTAATTAATGACTGTGGAATCCCCTGCGCGTGAGGCGACCCCCTCAGGCAATGAGAATCTATTACTTCAGGCTGCGGCGCCACTGCTGAACGCGGTGGTGCAAATTCGTCAGGCAGCCACCCACGACGACCCTGCGGGTCTGCGCCAGTCTCTGATCGATGAAATCCGCCAGTTTGAACAACGCTGTAAACAGGCAGGACTGCCGTTTGAGATGATTATCGGCGCGCGTTACTGCATCTGCAGCGCGCTGGATGAAGCGGCAGCGCAAACCCCCTGGGGCACGCGCGGCGTCTGGTCCGGCAACGGCATGCTGGTCACCTTCCACAATGAAAGCTGGGGCGGCGAAAAATTCTTTCAGCTGCTGTCGCGCATTTCCCAAAGCCCGCAACAGCACCTCTGGCTGCTGGAAGTGGTGCAGTACTGCCTGCTGCTGGGCTTTGAAGGCCGCTATCGCGGCAGTGAAAATGGTCGTGCTCAGTGCGACGGAATCCGTAAACGCCTGAAAACCCTGATTGATGAAACACGCGCCCAGCGTCAGACCCCGCAACCGCCACTGGTGGAGGTGCATCCGCTGGTGAGCACCCTCGCCCGTCCGATGGTGCCGCTCTGGGCCTGCGCCATGCTGGTCGCGCTGATTGGCTGCCTGATCTACAGCGGCCTGAACTGGCGGCTCGGCAACGCTGCCGAACCGCTGCTGCGCACTATCTATCAGACGCCGCTGCCGCAGATTACCGCTGGCCGCCGTCCCTCTTCCCCGCAGGCGCTGCTCGATCTGCGTCAGCGCCTGAATGATGTGATCGCCGCCGGACAACTCGAAGTCAGCGATGGTGCTTTTGGCAGCAAAGTGATTATTCCGGCGGACAAGCTGTTTGCCGAGCAAGGCACGGTGATCAATCCGGTAGGCCGCGCGCTGCTGGCCCGCGTCTCAAACGCCATGAAAGATGTTAAAGGCACCATTCTGGTCTCGGTGTTTACCGACGATCATCCGGTGGATAACAGCCGCTTTGCCTCCAGCTATGAGTTCTCTTTTGCCCGCGCCCGTGCGATTACCCAGCTGTTACAGGTTCAGCTGAATGACGGGCATACGGTTCGCTCTGAAGGCCGCGGCGACAGCGACCCGCTGCTGCCCAACGACAGCAGCGAAAACCGGACCCGCAACCGCCGCGTTGAAATCACCCTGTTTGCCGCGCCTGAAACGCTCAGTAATCATCAAGGAGCACAATGATGCGCGTCTCCCTTCGTCTGCTGCTAACGCACCGCCTGCTGTGGAGCTTTATCGGCGTCACGGCGCTGAGCTGTCTGGTCTGGATGCTGGGCCCGTTCTGGTCATGGGGCGAGTCACGCCCGCTGGAACCGGTTCTGCCTCGTCAGCTCACCGTGAGTGCCCTCTATTTTCTCTGGATTCTGTTCCAGCTGATCCCCTCGCTTTACCGTGCCTGGTTTAACAGCCGCCTGCTGACCCAGCTTGAACTGGCGGGCCACGAGGATTCGGCGGAACGGCAGATGACCGAAGAGCGGCTCAACCAGCGCTTCAGTGAAGCCGCGATGCAGCTGAAACGCACCCAGTTTGGCCGTCGTCACAGCGGCAGTCTGCTGTCACGCTTTAACGCTAATTATCTCTATCAGCTGCCCTGGTATCTGGTGATGGGTGCGCCTGGCGCCGGTAAAACGACCGCGCTGTTTAATGCGGGCCTTGAATTTCCGCTGACCGATACGCTCGGCAAACAGGCGATTCGTGGCGTCGGTGGCACCCGCAACTGCGACTGGTGGTTCACTGACAGCGCGGTGCTGATCGATACCGCCGGCCGTTATGCGCTGCAGGAGAGCCAGCGTGTGCGCGATGCGGCGGAGTGGCACAGCTTTATTAATCTGCTGAAACGCTATCGCACCCGCCAGCCGATTAACGGCGTGATTATGACGATCAGCGTCGCCGACCTGCTGAGTGATT
Source organism: Pantoea sp. Lij88 (assembly GCF_030062155.1). Taxonomy (NCBI): domain Bacteria; kingdom Pseudomonadati; phylum Pseudomonadota; class Gammaproteobacteria; order Enterobacterales; family Erwiniaceae; genus Pantoea; species Pantoea sp. Lij88. The sequence goes on from NZ_CP118269.1 coordinate 2,337,827, forward strand.
CTGCCGAGGCGCGTTTCGCCCAGGCCAGCGCGCTGCGTGAGCGCATGGCGGAACTGCATCAGCAGACCGGCATTCACTTCCCGGTTTATGTGATGGTGACCAAAACCGATCTGCTGAAAGGCTTTATGAGCTACTTCGGCTCCATGGATAAAGCGCGGCGTGACGCCATCTGGGGCTTCACGTTTAACTGGGATCTCGGCAAGCCGCACAAAGATGACTGGCATCGCCATTTTGGTCAGCAGTTCCAGCGGCTGGAAGAAAATCTCCAGCAGGATCTGGCTGAGCAGATGACCCTTGAGCGCGACCTGAACGAGCGTGCGGAATGTTTCCTCTTCCCGCAGGAGTTTGCCTCGTTGCGTCCGCTGCTGAATGAATATCTGGATATCGTCTTTTCTGACCATCAGGATGCGGTTGCCTGGAGTCCGCGCGGCCTGTTCTTCACCAGCGGAACCCAGGAAGGTCTGCCGTTTGATCGGGTGATGGGTGAACTGAGCCGCAAGCTGCAGTTGCGCCAGGCAGGCGATCACTCGATTGCGGCCTGGGACAGCGTTAATCGCAATAGTCCGATTCCCGGCAACAAAGGCCAGAGCTTCTTTATTCGTGACCTGCTGAGCGATCTCATTTTCAAAGAGAGCGGTCTGGCGGGCAGTAATCGCCGCTGGGAGTACCGCAATCAGCTGTTCCACTGGATTGGCTACGGCGTGCTGGCCGGCGCGCTGCTGATCGCCTCCAGTCTGTGGGGCCTGAGTTACTACCAGAATCAACATTATCTGCAACAGGTGGCTGCGCGGGTACCCGCGATTCGTGAGCAGAGTCAGCAGGTGATTCATCAGCCTGCTGATAATATTTTTGATCTGCTACCCTTTCTGAATAACCTGGTGAAGCTGCCGCTGTCGGAACGTTTTTCTCTCGATAATCCGCCGCTTACTATGCGGGCGGGCTTGTATCGCGGCAGTCAGGTCAGCGATGCTGCCTGGGTGCTTTATCAAAATGCGCTTAAGTCTTTGTTGCTGCCGCGCGTGGCGCAGCAGATCACCAACATTCTGCGTAACGATCCGGGTGATGATAACGCCTACAGCCGCAATGCGCTGCGCGCCTATCAGATGCTCTATCAACCACGTAATTATGACGGCGAGTTTTTACGGGCCTGGCTGCTGCAAAATCTCCAGCGCTCACTGCCCGATACGGTCAGTGCCCGCGATCTGCAGCAGCTCGACTGGCACCTCAGCCAGCTGCTGGATCAGCAGATTCAGTCGTCGCCTTATGCACGTGATAATGCACTGATGATGCGCAAGCTGGCGGATAATCTGAAAATTGCGGGCGAAGCGGGTTCTGTGCTGGCGGTAACGCCTCTGCACCCGGCCCCGCGGTCAAACTCGCATAGCGAGTAATGGTGAGGTGAACATGGCTGCTTACACGGCCCCCGGCTGGTATGGCAAGCTGCCGTCGACCGGTGACTTTCTGCACCATCGGCTGAGCGAGCAACAGATTAGCCCCTGGAATCACTGGTTCCAGCAGGGACTGATGCACTGGCATCAGCAGGCCTGGTCCTTCAGCGCCAACTTTCTTCACGCGCCGGTGTGGAATTTTGTTCTGCCGGTAACCGCGACCCGGCCACAGATACAGATGGGCTGTTTACTGCCCTCCTGCGACCGCGTGGGGCGCGCCTGGCCGCTGCTGGCCCTGCACAGCTTTCCGCTGGCGCAGTGGCATCCGGCGCAGCTGACCATCTCCGGCGACTGGTTTCAGGATCTGGGCGCGACGCTGTTACAGGCGGTTCAGACCCCGCTGAATGGCGAGCAGTTAGAGCAGCAGATTCAGGCATTGCCGCCGCTGCTGGTGCCCGCCCGGAAGCCCTCTGAAATTATGGATGTGCTCGGTTTTCAGGATCTGCCCTGCACGCTGAGCTGGCGTGAGGTGGCGGAACGTTTCGATCCTCAGCAGCATATGAGCTACTGGTGGAGTAACCGCAGTGATGGGTTTGTCCATGCGACCCACAAGCACAGCGGCAACCTCACCGCGCAACTATTTTCGTTACTGTTTAACCCGGCGGCAGGTTCACAGCCGGGACGTAATGGCCTCTATCCTCCGATGTTCGAGTGAGGCCGGATGCGTTTGCCGTTTAATCTGGGATAACTCATGCAATTTACCATTGTGCAAAGCACTACGGATGTTCCGGTCAAAAGCGTCGCGTTTCTGCCGCCTGGCGGCACGATTGGCCGCAGTCAGGACAACGATCTGGTGCTGCCGGACGAGACGCGGGCCATTTCGCGTCTGCAGGCGCTGGTTCACCTGTCGCACGACGGAGAGTGCCGTCTGACCAATCAGGGCAGCGTGACGCCGGTAGAACATAACGGGATTTCCCTGGGTCGCGGCATGCAGGTGCTGCTGAAGCATGGCGATGCGTTACGCATCGGTGACTATGCGCTGGAAGTGCGTGACCCCGCCTGCAATAACGTGCAGAACGATCCCCTGGCGCTGTTTGCAGGCGACAGCGCCGAGCCCGCGAATCCGCTGGGCATTCACGAACATCATGAGATTGATGACCGGCTGCTGGTCAATGAGGTCACCCCTTCACGCCACGAGCGCCACAACGATGCGCGGCTGGCGATTGATCCGCAGGCCAGTGAGCCGCGCCGGGCGCTGGTATCACAGCCGGTGGATCAGGATCGGCTGATCGCCGCCCTGCTCGACGGCATGGGGCTGAGCAACGGTCACGCTACGCCGGTGGATGAAGAGCAGATGTTCATTACCGGCCGGATGCTGAGCCTATTCTCCCAGGGCACCGTCGCGCTGCTCTCGTCGCGATCCATTCTCAAGCGTGGCGTAAAAGCGGACATGACGATGATCCTGAACGAGGCCAATAATCCGTTCAAGATCCTGCCCTCCGGCAAAACCGTGCTGATGCAGATGTACCAGAGCCAGATGCCGGGTTTTATGCCGCCGGAACAGGCGGTTCGCGATGCGCTGGTCGATCTGCAGGCCCACCAGCTGGGCATGATTGCCGGTATCCGCGCCATTATCGCGGCGATGCTGCAATCCTTTAATCCGCAGCGGCTGGAAGAGCAGGCGCGCGCCGATGGTCTGGTGTCAAAGCTGCCCTTTTCCACCGCGAAGAAAGCGGCCCTGTGGGACTACTTCATGCGTAATTACCAGCGAACTGCCGGGGAGATCGAAGACGATTTCCATACGCTGTTTGGCGAGGCGTTTCTGCACGCGTATGACATGGAGGTGAATCAGTATAAGGACTCTCAGACGCGGGTAGATGAAGCATGAAAATCGTTTTTGCCAGCCGCTGTCAGCAGGGGCTACGTGATGAGAATCAGGATCGCACCGGCGCAGAGCTGGATGATCGTAAAGCCTGTTTTGTGGTCTGCGATGGCGTGGCCGGTCTGCCTGGCGGCGAGATGGCGGCACAGCTGGTGCGCGACACCCTGCTGAGTCAGATACAGGCGCATGACGACTTTACGCCGGAAATGACCCGTCAGGCGATTGAACAGTGCCGCTTAGCCTTGCAGGAGGCACAGGGTAAAAATCCGAAATATTCACGCATGAGTACTACCCTGGCGGCCCTGTTTATTGACCGTCATAAACAGCGTGCATGGTGGGCGCATGCCGGTGACAGCCGGGTTTACCACTTCCGCCGCGGCGCGCTCCATGAGGTGACCCGGGATCACAGTCTGGCCCAGCAGCTGAAAGATGCCGGCTATGAAAATACCGGCATTAACAGTAATTTACTCTATAATGCGCTCGGCGCTGAACCGTCTCGTTTAGTGAGCTTTTCGCAGGAGATAGGGCTGGAAGATGGCGACGCTTTTCTGGTCTGCACCGATGGCTTCTGGCTGAATCTCACCAGTGATGAAATGGAACAGGCGCTGCGCATGGTGAATGCCTGCGAAGAGTGGCTGGCACTGATGGAACAGGCGGTAAGCCGCAACGTAAAAAAAGATAATCTCAGCGCACTGGCGGTCTGGATTGGTGAGCCGGAAGAGGCAACATTGCTCTATTCACTGGCTGATTCGGCGCGCTTCCTGCCGCCTCGTTTTTGATTCCAAGGATCCTTATGAAACTGTGGTTGCCCGGCATCATCACCCTGCTGATGGCCTTTAACGCCCAGGCTGAAAATTATCGGGTGGTGTACTCCCCCAGCCTGGCGCTGGAGGTCTACATCGATAACGTGGTGAGTAAAGCGCCTGACGACTGGTGTAAAGAGACGCTGCCGCTGCGCATCGTCTCCGGCAAGAGTAAGGATTCGTCGGTGCTGACCACCTTTTTACCGCGCGTTGGCACCCTGCTCGCCAATCAGTGCGGATTACTGGACGAACTGCCGTGGCAGATGACCAATAAAGAGGGTGGCGTCCTGGCCAGCGGCAGCGCCAGCAAGTTGCAGAACTGGCGTCCTATCGTGATGGCCGATGCCACGGCCAGCGCCAGTGCCAGCAATGCCGTGCCGCTGGACCTGTCACGGCCCGCCAACAGCACGCCGCTGCAACATTTTGACCTCCCGAGCGGCTGCCATTTCCGCACCGCCTGGGATGAAAATGCCCAGACCCTGTTTATCCCGGACGTCAGCAAGCAGCAGTGCTCGCCCGACGGCTGGGCAGAAGGCAAGAGTGAACTGACGCTGGCGACGCCGGAGCACCCCACGCCGGTCGCGGTCACCTTTTATCAGGGCTACCCCATCGCCAATCTGACGATCCCGGACAGCAAGCTGGAAGTCATCGCTGCGAATAATCAGCGCATGATTGTGACGCGCCCGGATACGCCCGATAGCTGGCTGGTACTGCCCTTTGATGCCCGCCAGCATGTGTGGCGCTTCAATGGTGCGCTGTTGATAAAGATGGATAAGAATGCTGCGCAGCAGGATGCTGACGCTGTGAAATCGCGGGTCGATACGTTGCGCAGCCAGTGGGCGCCCTATTTCATGCCACAGCAAAAAGTGAATGTGTTACTCATCGACACCCTGCACGCGGATCTGGTCGATCCAGCCATTGGTGCCTGGCGTAACATCAATTAATTACCGCGCTGCCTGGCGATCAGGCCGTGTACAGAGAGTTCACTATGTCGGCAAATGATAATCCGAAAACTGTTCCGAATGCCCTGCCTGACGGCTATCGTTTCAATGAGTTTGAGATCAAGGAAGTGATCGGGGGCGGCGGCTTCGGCATCGTCTATCGCGCGTGGGATCACCAGTTAGAACGCACTATCGCCATCAAAGAGTATATGCCGGTGTCGCTGGCGGTCCGTGCCACCGATTTAACGCTGGAGCTGCGCGGTGAACGTTTTCAGAAACTGTTTAATGCCGGGCTGAACAGCTTTATTCAGGAAGCACGTCTGCTGGCCCGCTTTAACCATCCGGGACTGCTGCACGTGCTGCGCTTCTGGGAGCAGAACGGCACGGCCTATATGGGCACGCTCTACTACAGCGGCATGACTCTGAAAGAGTGGCAGGTCACCAGCCCGGCATCGATTTGTGAAGCCTGGATCCGTCGCCTGCTGCCGCCGCTGCTGGGTGCCATCAGCACCATTCATCAGGCCGGCTATCTGCATCGCGATATCTCGCTCGACAACATCCAGCTGCAGGATAATCAGCTGCCGGTGCTGCTGGACTTCGGCTCGGCGCGTAAAGAGATTGGCAACCTCTCTGACGAAACGGAAATCATGCTCAAACCGGGCTTTGCGCCGATTGAGCAGTACAGCGAAGAGGGTGAAGTCGAACAGGGACCGTGGACCGATATCTACGCTCTGGGCGCGGTGCTGCACAGCCTGATTACCGGTAATCCACCGCCGGTGAGTGTGGTGCGCTGCATTGAAGATAATTATCAGCCGCTGGTGGAACGTCAGCCAGAAGGCTACTCGCTGCCGCTGCTGCACGCCATTGACTGCGCGCTGGCCATGAAACCCGGCGATCGTCCGCAAACGATTGACGCCTTTGCGGCGCTGATCGATCTGCCGGTCAGTGATGTGGAGGCCGTGGTCAACAGCTTCCCGGTGCCGGGCGAATCGCCTGCTCTGCCGATCGAAGAGGTGACTGAGGCGGCTCCGCCGGTGGTGATGGCGATGAATCACGCCGCCGCGTCGGCTGAACCGGTTACGCCGCGTACGGTGCGCAGACTGTCTCCTGGCCTGCTGGGTCTGGCGGCCGTGGCTATCCTGGCGGTGATCGTCACGGTATGGCTGACTAATCGCCACAGCGCGACGCCGGAGGGCGTGAGTAATCGTTCAGCCGTGACGAATGCGCCCGCATCGGCTCCGTCAGCCGCCGCCGTTCCGGCCGCGCTGGCGACGGTCTATCTCAAGCTGGAGAGTGGTGAGAGCGTGGTGCTGAACGGACAGCCGGTCGAGGTGAAACCGGGCAGCAGCGGCTTTGCCGCGCTGAATCTGGCGGCGGGCCAGTACAAAATTGACGTGAAGAATGGCAGTGAGATGCACAGCCAGTCTTTGACGATCGATAAGCCTGGCACCTGGCTGATTAATCCGGGTAACTAATCCCCGGTTCGATCGTAAAAGGGCGCGACAATGTCGCGCCCTTTTCTATGCGGCTGCCCCGGCTCAGGCCTGTCTGAGGCAGGATTGCTGCAGCGTCCGCACCTGATGTGCCAGTCGGCTCAGACTCTCATCCTCCATGCCGCGCCGGGTCAGTTCCTCTTCCAGCGCAAACAGATACTGCGCATTCGAGCCCAGTGGGCCGCTGGCGGCGGCGATAAGTGGCGCGATCGCCTCCGGGCAGGAGTCCGATTCATAGAGCGGATGACGCGGGTCCATAATAAACGTCAGCGCCGTCACGCTGCGTCCATCCTCCAGCTGTAACTCACACCAGGTGGGAAGATAGCAGCCGGTGATCATCTCACGCTTCCACAGCAGCGCCAGCTCTTCATGCAGGCGCTCTTCCGGCAGACGAAATGCCAGTCCGGTGGTGCGGCCGCCCTGCTTCAGCGCCAGCATACGGCCTGGATGCGTGGCGGTTCCACGTCCGGCAATCAGCCGCAAACAGAAAGCGCGGTGCCAGCCCTCCAGCGAACCGGAGGCGACTTCATCCGCCTCAAAAATCGGGTTCCACATCAGCGAGCCGTAGCCAAAGATCCATACCGGGCTGTGATCGGGACGGCAGGCCAGGGTGGCTGCCAGTGAGGCCGCGCGCTGCTCGCAACTCCAGAGTAGCGTCTCATCGATATCCCCGAACGACGTTTTACAATCCGCTTTTAATAGAAATTCCCGGGTAAGCAATGCGACCTCCTCAACGTCAACGGCGTCCTGCGGAATGGCTCCTGTAACATGATCTCCAAAACGGCGCTGCGTTTCGTTCATTAAATTGACATTAATCTATTTCTGCGCAGGGTTACAAGCGTGATTCCGGTCGCAGGTTAAAAAAAACCAGATAAACCTGATAGCGCAGCCGTAAAAAAGGGCCAGATAATCCTGGCCCTTTGTCATGTACAGGCTAGCGAGGGCATTATTTTTTAGGGTGCCACTTATCGTCATCGCCTTTTTCATACTCTTTTTTCACGGCTGACCAGGCGACTTTGTGCGCCACCTCCTCCCGCGACTCCTCGCCACGGCGATCTTCCGCCTTTTTATACTGTTCCCACGCACTGTTAAATGCCTGCTGATAGATATCCTGCGCATGCGCGGGCAGCACGTGTTTAACATTGTCTGGTAAGTCGTTTCGGTCAGAATAAGGCATAACCCCTCCTCAGTTAAGGAACACCTGTTAAGCCTGGCGCAGCACGGCAAAAATACAAACAGCGACTTATCGCCACTTCATAGTGAAAACCCCTGTGAGCTCACACAAGTCATCATGAAGAGCGGATTTTCCGGTGAATAACCGCTGGATAGAGTGATATGTCAGAATTGTTGTAGGCTGATTAATATTGCAATATTTGAGATAACTTCAGGTTAATACCCCTTCGGGACTTTATTGCATTTTAGTAAAAAGCAGTAAATTTTTCCCGCTCGGGCAGGTGAAAAGATAAACTGCGCCCTGCCCTAAAACTGATTATATTTCTAACAGCAGCACGCGCTGTGTCCGGATAATCATTAACCAGAGAGGATGGTGAATGCCTTCACATGAAAAAACACGTCACAAGGAATTCTCGCTGATACTTCCCCTTATCACGCTGGGGATACTCTATTTTTTTGGTGCAACCACGTCATTTCCGATCGTCGTCGGGATCAACTTAGTGGCGCTGGTTGCCATTCTGAGCAGCGCGTTTAGCGTTGTACGACATGCAGACGTACTGGCCCACCGCCTGGGCGAGCCTTATGGCTCTCTGATCCTGAGTCTGTCCGTCGTGATTCTGGAAGTGAGCCTGATCTCGGCACTGATGGCGACCGGCGATGCCGCACCCGGCCTGATGCGCGATACGCTTTATTCAATCGTGATGATTGTCACCGGCGGCCTGGTCGGCTTTGCGCTCTTGCTGGGCGGGAATAAATTCGCGACGCAATACGTGAATCTGGCGGGCGTGAAGCAATATCTGATCGCTATCTTTCCCCTCGCGATTCTGGTGCTGGTGTTTCCCAACGCGCTGCCGGGCGGTAACTTCTCTGTTACCCAGGCGCTGCTCATCGCGGCAATTTCCGCAGCGATGTATGGCGTTTTCCTGCTGATCCAGACTAAAACGCACCAGAGCTTGTTTGTCTACGAGCACGAAGATGAGAGTGACGATGGGGATCCGCATCACGGCAAACCTTCGGCACACAGCAGCGTCTGGCACACCATCTGGCTGCTCGTGCATCTGATTGCGGTGATTGCCGTGACCAAGATGAATGCGAATACGCTGGAAAGCCTGCTGACGGATCTGAATGCACCGGCGCAGTTCACCGGCTTCCTGGTCGCGCTGCTGATCCTCTCACCGGAGGGCCTGGGCGCGATCAAGGCCGTGCTGATGAATCAGGTACAACGCGCCATGAACCTGTTCTTTGGCTCGGTGCTGGCGACCATCTCCCTGACCGTACCGGCGGTGACCATTATCGCTACTCTGACCGGACAGGAGCTGATATTCGGTCTGGAGCCACCGCAGATGGTGATCATGATGGCGTCGCTGATTCTCTGTCAGCTCTCCTTCTCGACCGGACGCACCAATGTCCTGAACGGTGCCGCCCATCTGGCGTTGTTTATCGGTTATCTGATGACCATCATGCTGTAACGTCACCGGATGTCAGGCGAAAAAAAAGAGCGATTAATCGCTCTTTTTTTTGCAGCAAACTTACTTACTTGCTGGTATCGAGTTCCGGGAAGCTTTTCACCAGATCGTCAATCGCTTTCATCTGTGCCAGGAACGGCTCCAGCTTATCCAGCGGTAACGCGGATGGGCCATCGCACAGGGCGTGTTCCGGATCCGGATGCGCTTCGATAAACAGACCGGCAATGCCGACCGCCATACCCGCACGCGCCAGCTCAGCGACCTGGGCACGACGACCGCCAGAAGCTGCGCCAAACGGATCGCGCGTCTGCAGCGCATGGGTCACATCGAAAATCACCGGGCTGTTTTTGGTGACTTTCTTCATCACGTTAAAGCCCAGCATATCGACAACCAGATTGTCATAGCCAAAGTTGCTGCCGCGATCGCACAGGATAACCTGCTCGTTGCCGCCTTCAGCGAACTTATCAACGATGTTGCCCATCTGACCGGGGCTGACGAACTGTGGCTTCTTCACGTTGATGACCGCGCCGGTTTTCGCCATGGCTTCTACCAGGTCAGTCTGACGCGCCAGGAAAGCCGGCAGCTGGATCACATCAACCACTTCAGAGACCGGCTGCGCCTGTGACGCTTCATGGACATCGGTGATGATCTTCACGCCGAAAGCCTGCTTCAGCTCCTGGAAAATCTTCATTCCCTCTTCCAGGCCTGGGCCACGATAAGAGTGAATAGAGGAGCGGTTCGCTTTATCAAACGACGCCTTAAACACGTAAGGAATACCGAGTTTACTGGTGACGGTGACGTAATGTTCGCAGATGCGCATCGCCAGGTCGCGCGACTCCAGCACGTTCATCCCGCCAAACAGTACAAATGGCAGATCGTTTGCAACCTTGATATCGCCAATACTCACGACTTTCTGTGTCATGCCCTTTCCTTTTCAGTGGGTCCGCTTAGTGCAGCGTGACCTGTTTTTGTTCGATTGCGTGAATCTGAACTTTGATCATTTCGCTGACCGGGTCTTCAGGACACTGCTCAACGAAGTAGGTTAAATCATTCAGGGCGATATGTTCGCACTGCAGCTGCGCGTAGATCAAACCGCGATCGCGGATTTCGTAGGGATCATCAGGATCGATACGCAACAGCACCTGACTGACGTTCAGCGCCAGTTCCATCTTCTGCTCTTCCATCAACGCGGCTTTCAGCGTGTCGAGCATCTTGCGCATCACGGTGACGGTTTTGGCTTCGTCCAGATCATCGTCATACAGACGCGCGGTCGGGCTGATATTGCCTTTGAGCCACACTTCCAGCGTGTGCCGATCCAGGGTTTCCCCATTGAACGGGTTAATCATCCACTTATCGCCATCAATCCAGTCGGCGCGCAGAATCAGCTGCGTCGGGAAAATCACCGGCATCAGCGGCAGTTCCAGCTCGGCGGCGATGTGCAGCAGAATCACACCCAGTGACACTGCGGTGCCCTGGCGGGTCTTCAGCACGTTATCGATCCACAGCGCATCGGAAAGTTTGTAGACGCCGCTGGCACCGCGAAAGCCCCACTGGCGATAAAACAGCTCCAGCAGCTTTTCGAGCTGCATATCAGCATCTTCGATGTCACTGACATACTCACGCGCTTCGGCGACTAACGCCGCAAGTTGCGTTTCCACCGACACCGCCGGGAAGTCGGCGCGGATGGCAAGCGTAGCGCCAATCACCGCTTCACACAGCGGCGTCTGGCTGAAATCTAATTGTTCGGTCGAGGTCATGCTATCCCCATAACGGCATTTTGGTCAGCGCCAGCTTAATGATGGTCACCAGTGCGATTAACGCCACCAGAAAAGCGATCCAGCGGGTGCGATCAGTACGTGGACGGCGACTCAATGCCACAAATCCTAAGGCGATGTAGATGATAACCGCTAAAAGCTTCTCCGTCAGCCAGCTTCCTTGCGGCGTGAAGGGATAGAAGTGGGTAATCATCACCAGCGAGACGCCGGTCACCAGTAACAGGGTGTCGTTAACGTGCGGCAGAATGCGGACCCAGCGTTTCGTCATCATCGCCGATCCACGGCGCAGCCAGTAAAAACGCAGCAGGAACAACGTCACGGTCAGCACGACCGTTAAGATGTGCAGATTTTTAATCAGGGGATAAAAGGCGTACATCATGAATCCTTTTCAAAGCGCTGTTAAGCGGGGAACTGACCTAAGGTCACACGTGGATTGCCGCCGTAATCGTCAACTGTTTCAACAGCTTGATAGCCATTCTGCCGCATCAGCGCGGCCACTGCCTCGCCCTGCTGCCAGCCATGCTCGAGCAGCAGCCAGCCACCAGGCAGCAGCCACGCGGGCGCCTGCTCGATCAGCGTGCGCAGATCCGCCAGCCCCGCTTCATCGGCCACCAGCGCGCTGCGCGGTTCGAAACGCACGTCGCCCTGCTCCAGATGACTGTCGCTGGCATCAATATAGGGCGGGTTGCTGACGATGAGGGTAAAGCGCTGCGGATGCAGTGCCTGGAACCAGTGACTGAGCAGAAAGGTGGTGTTAAGGAGACTGAGATGCTGCGCATTGCTGCTCGCCAGTTCGACGGCGGCGTCGATGCGATCCACGCCGGTGACCTGACAGTCGGGCCGCTCGCTGGCCAGCGCCAGGGCAATTGCGCCGGTGCCGGTACCCATATCCAGAATGGTCGCCGGTGTTGCGGGCAGATGTGCCAGCGCCTGTTCAACCAGTAACTCGGTATCCGGGCGCGGAATCAGCGTGGCGTCCGTGACGCGCAAAGGCAGCGACCAGAACTCACGTTCGCCCACCAGATGCGCCACTGGCTCACCCCGGGCGCGACGCGCCAGCAGGCTATCCAGCTGCGAGAGCTGCTCATCGCTGAGCAGCGTTTCATCAAAGGCGATTAACCAGCTGCGTGATTTGCCGGTCACAAAACCTAACAGGATCTCTGCGTCACGCTTCGGACTGTCACCACCGCACAGTGTGGCGACCGCCTGTTTCAGCCAGTGACGAATATCCATTAATCCTGACCAGCCAGCGCCGCCAGCTGATCCGCCTGGTACTCCTGCACAATCGGCTCGATCAGGCTGTCGATTTTGCCTTCCATCACTTCATCCAGACGGTAGATCGTCAGGTTGATGCGGTGATCGGTTACGCGGCCCTGCGGGAAGTTATAGGTGCGGTTACGGTCAGAACGATCGCCGCTGCCCAGCAGGTTGCGGCGGGTACTGGCTTCGGCGGCGTGACGGCGGGCCATCTCTGCCGCGTGAATACGCGAACCCAGTACCGCCAGCGCTTTGGCTTTGTTTTTATGCTGTGAACGTTCGTCCTGACACTCCACCACGATGCCGGTTGGCAGGTGGGTAATACGAATCGCGGAGTCGGTGGTGTTAACGTGCTGACCGCCTGCGCCAGATGAGCGGAAGGTATCGATCTTCAGGTCACCGGCGTTGATTTCCGGCAGTTCCGCTTCCGGAATTTCCGGCATCACGGCCACGGTACAGGCTGAGGTATGAATACGACCCTGAGATTCGGTCTCCGGCACACGCTGCACGCGGTGACCGCCAGACTCAAACTTCAGGCGCCCATAGGCACCCTCGCCGGTCACGCGGGCAATGACTTCTTTGTAACCGCCATGCTCGCCTTCGTTGGCGCTGATGATCTCCACGCGCCAGCGACGCGCTTCGGCATAGCGGCTGTACATACGGAACAAATCGCCAGCGAAGATCGCGGCTTCATCGCCGCCGGTTCCGGCGCGCACTTCGATAAAGCAGGCGCGCTCATCGTCGGGATCTTTCGGCAGCAACAGAACCTGTAACTGCTGTTCCAGTACTTCACTCTTCTCACGCGCTTCCTGCAACTCTTCCTGCGCCATATCACGCATTTCAGGATCGTCGAGCATCTGCTGCGCCGTTTCGATATCTTCCTGAACCTGCTGCCAGTCGCGGAAGCAACGGGTCACATCGGTCAGTTGAGCATATTCGCGTGACAGCGCACGGAAACGCTCCTGATCGGCGATGACGCCAGCATCGCCCAGCATCGCTTCCACTTCTTCGTGGCGCTCCTGCAGGGCTTCCAGTTTGGCAACTATAGAGGTTTTCATTTAAATGTGGGATTCCCGTAAACAGGTGGCGACAGCGGTGTGCCTAATCGAGACCCAGGCTGTCGCGTAAAATCTGCAGGCGTTCATTATCGCCATCGCGGGCGGCCTGCTGAAGTGATTTGGTTGGAGCGTGTATTAAACGGTTGGTCAGCTTGTGCGCCAGTTCCTGCATGACTTTCTGCGGGTCGGCACCCTGCTGCAGCGCCTGCAGCGCACGGCCTTCCAGCTCAGCGCGGATCTCATCCGCCTGAGAACGATATTCACGGATCGTATTCACCGCGCCCTGGGAGCGCAGCCACGCCATGAATTCGCTGCTTTCCTGCACCACGATGCTTTCGGCCTGAACCGCGGCCGCTTTGCGCTGCGCCAGGTTCTGCTCGATGATCGCCTGCAGGTCATCCACGCTGTAGAGATAGGCGTTAGGCAGGTCGCCCACTTCCGGCTCTACGTCGCGCGGTACGGCAATATCCACCAGCAGCATCGGTTTGTTGCGGCGCGCTTTCAGGGCGCGCTCCATCATCCCCTTGCCAATAATCGGCAGCGGACTGGAGGTTGAGGAGATGATAATGTCGGCTTCTGCCAGACGGGCATCGATCTCCGCCAGCGTGATCACCTCCGCACCGACTTCCGCCGCCAGCGTTTCGGCGCGCTCGCGGGTACGGTTGGCGATGATCAGATTTTTGACCTGATGTTCGCGCAGATGACGCGCGACCAGTTCGATGGTTTCGCCTGCGCCGACCAGCAGCACATTGACGGAAGAGAGAGATTCGAAGATTTGACGGGCCAGCGTACAGGCGGCAAAGGCCACCGAGACCGCGTTCGCACCGATATCGGTTTCCGTGCGCACGCGCTTGGCAACAGAGAAGGTTTTCTGGAACATACGTTCCAGTTCACTGCTCAGCGCCTGACCGCGTGAGGAGTCGGCAAACGCTTTTTTCACCTGACCGAGAATCTGGGGTTCGCCCAGCACCAGTGAATCGAGGCCGCTGGCAACGCGCATCAGATGGCTGACCGCCTCGTTATCCTGATGCCAGTAGAGGCTGTTCCGCACATCCTCTTCATCCAGCTGATGATAGTTACATAACCAGCTCACCAGACGCGCCTGTAAATCGGCCTGCTGCTCTACACTCAGGTAAAGTTCCGTCCGGTTACAGGTGGACAACACCACGCCGCTCTGCACCATTGGCTGTGATAACAGGCTGTTTAACGCCTGCTCAAGCGTCTCCGGCCCGAACGAGACGCGTTCGCGCAGAGCAATGGGGGCTGTCTTGTGATTGATTCCGAGAGCGAGCAGCGTCATGGTGGTTTTGGTTGGGATGTCCCAATAATGTCAGGGTTTTGTGAGGCGCATTCTACAAGATGCGGCAGATCAAGAAAAGCCATACAAAGGCTATGACTGTAATAAGATTAACCCGATCGTGCTCAATTTGCTGCATAACAGCATTGACGGTTAAAACCGGGACGGTTAGCGTTATCCGTTACGAATAATAAATGTGTCCGAGGAGATGACCACTTGATGCTTAATACACCACGCAATCTGTTGCGCCTTTTGCCCCTCGCCAGCGTTCTGCTGGCGGCCTGTAGCGTCAACAAACCGCAAGGCCCGGGCCCCAGCGTTACCGCGCCACAGTGGCAACAGCATCAGCAGGCGGTCTCAAAGGTCACGCACTACCAGACCCGCGGCGCCTTTGCCTACCTTTCTGACAAGCAGAAAGTCTATGCCCGCTTCAACTGGCAGCAGACCGCGCCCGATCGCTATCGCCTGCTGCTGACCAATCCGCTGGGCAGCACTGAACTGCAGCTCGATGCGCAGGGCTCTGTGGTGCAGATCGTCGACAACAAGGGCAAGCGTTATGTCAGCAACGACGCGCAGAAAATGATTTCCCAGCTGACCGGCATGAATATTCCGCTGGCGAATCTGCGTCAGTGGATGATGGGCCTGCCGGGCGATGCCACCGACTATCAGCTTAACGATAGCTATCAGCTGAGCAGCCTGAACTACAGCCGCGACGGCCAGACCTGGCAGGTCTCTATCGCGGGCTACGACAGCAAAGTCACCCCGCCGCTGCCATCCAGCCTGGAGCTGAAAGAGGGTGATCAGCGGATTAAACTGCGTATGGACGGCTGGACCGTTCAATGATCACCCACTGGCCTGCCCCGGCAAAACTGAATCTTTTTCTCTACATCACCGGCCGTCGTCCCGACGGCTATCACAACCTGCAGACGCTGTTTCAGTTTCTGGATTACAGTGACCAGTTGCAGATTACCGTTGATGACAGCGATTCGATTCAGCTGTTAACGCCCGTGGCAGGCGTCGCGGATGCGGACAACCTGATTGTGCGCGCTGCGACCATGCTGAAGCAGGCGGCGCAGGACAAACATTGCCTGCCTGCCCGCGCCGGCGCGCAGATTGCCATCGAGAAACACCTGCCCATGGGCGGTGGTCTTGGCGGCGGCTCTTCTGATGCAGCCACCGTGCTGGTTGCGCTGAATCATCTGTGGCAAACCGGTTTCACACCGGATGAGCTGGCGGCGATTGGCGTGAAGCTGGGAGCGGATGTACCGGTCTTCGTGAAGGGCTTCGCGGCCTTTGCGCAGGGTGTAGGTGAACAACTTCAGCCCGCAGAGCCGGAAGAAAAGTGGTATCTTGTCGCCCATCCCGGCGTGAACATCAGCACCCCAGTGGTATTCAACGACTCCGAACTGACGCGTGACACGCCATCGCGCAGTTTATCGACGCTTTTAGCCGCCCCCTTCACCAATGATTGTGAAGCAGTGGTAAGAAAACGTTTTCGCGAGGTTGATGAGCTTGTTTCCTGGCTGCTAGAATACGCGCCGTCACGCCTGACTGGCACGGGCGCTTGTGTGTTTGCTGAATTCGACACCGAGTCTGCTGCCCGTCAGGTGCTGGAGCTTGCCCCGAATGGGGTGCGCGGATTTGTAGCGCGGGGCGTAAATGTTTCGCCGCTACAGCGTACCCTGCGAGGCGATTAGCGAATGCGTGACAGTGTCACCCCGTTCCAGGCACTGCACGTTTCGCATCAACACACCCGTGTGAACGCACATGACTGTACGCGCCGGTTACAGTCATGCCGTTCATTCTCTGGACGCAAAGCCTGAGGTTCTTCTCGTGCCTGATATGAAGCTATTTGCTGGTAACGCCACCCCGGAACTAGCACAACGTATTGCCAACCGCCTTTACACCAGCCTGGGAGACGCCGCAGTAGGCCGTTTCAGTGATGGTGAAGTGAGCGTACAGATTAACGAAAATGTACGCGGTGGTGATATTTTCATCATCCAGTCCACCTGTGCTCCCACCAACGATAATCTGATGGAACTGGTTGTGATGGTCGACGCGCTGCGTCGTGCTTCTGCTGGTCGTATTACCGCAGTCATTCCCTACTTTGGTTATGCCCGTCAGGATCGCCGCGTGCGTTCTGCGCGTGTGCCTATCACCGCTAAAGTAGTGGCAGACTTCCTTTCCAGCGTCGGTGTTGACCGTGTTCTTACGGTTGACCTGCACGCCGAGCAGATCCAGGGCTTCTTCGACGTCCCGGTTGATAACGTATTTGGCAGTCCGATCCTGCTGGAAGATATGATGCAGATCGGTCTGGAAAACCCGATTGTTGTTTCTCCCGACATTGGTGGCGTAGTACGTGCCCGTGCTATCGCTAAACTGCTGAACGACACCGATATGGCTATCATCGATAAACGCCGCCCTCGCGCGAACGTTTCTCAGGTGATGCACATTATTGGTGACGTTGCTGGCCGCGACTGCGTGCTGGTCGACGACATGATCGACACCGGCGGCACGCTGTGCAAAGCGGCTGAAGCGCTGAAAGAGCGTGGTGCAAAGCGCGTGTTTGCTTACGCGACGCACCCGATCTTCTCCGGCAATGCGGTTGAAAACCTGCGTAAATCTGTACTCGACCAGGTTATCGTCTGCGATACCATCCCCCTCTCTGACGAGATTAAGTCACTGCCGAATGTGCGCACGCTGACCTTATCTGGCATGCTGGCCGAAGCCATTCGCCGCATCAGTAACGAAGAATCTATCTCGGCGATGTTCGAGCATTAATCTTCGCGGAACCGGGCCCTGTGCCCGGTTTTTTTAACCCTGCCGACTCCCCGATTAACGCGCTTCTTTTTCTGGTTTTTCCGCGAAAAACGTCCCCAAAACCCTCTATTTTCAACGCCACTCACTCTTTTACTCAAACACTGCGCTCACCGCTTCTGCCCTGTGCCGTAAAGTGGTAATTTGCTGCGCACTTTCCCTGAGAACCTGACCACCATGAGCCTGGATATCTATACGTTGTTTGTCTGCGAGCTCTATGTGCTGGGGTTTCTGAGTATCATCATGATTTTTGCCTGGATCGGATCGCAGTATGACCGCGTCCTTGGCTTTACCTGCCTGTCGCTGATTTTTACCCTGATTGCGGTGTTCTTAAGTAGCCTGCGCAGCAGTGGTCTGCATTTCCTGCCGGTCGCGGTGGGCAATGTGATGATGATGCTGGCTTATGGCGGATTATTAAATGCGTTCCGGCGCCTCTGCGACAAACCCCTGGGCACCCACTGGCTGCTGGGCGCCCTGCTCTGGGCACTGCTCTGCTGCTTTCCGGCGTTTTATTACAGCTTACCCAAACGGGTCATGGTGCTTTGCATCGCCTGCATTGCCTACACGGCGGCTCTGATTCAGCTGGTCTGGCAGGCGCGTGACACGCTGAAGGCGAGCTTCTGGCCTGCGCAGTTGCTGCTGTGGATCCATCTGCTGTTTCACCTGGCGCGCCTGTTTCTGGACACGGCGGTTCCCAGCACTCAGCCGGGCGCGATTGGGGGATCGAACTTCTCGGTTTACGTCATTCTGGAATCGATTCTGTTTGTCATCGGCCTGACATTTACCCTTCTGGCCATGGTCAATGAACGGATGCAGGTCAGCTTAAAACATGCCTCCCTGCATGATCCGCTGACCAGCGTCTGGAATCGTCGCGCCCTGTTTAATGAAGCAGAAAAAATAGTGGCGCGATGCCGCCGTCAGAACCGGCCCTTCAGCGCGGTCCTGTTCGACCTCGATCATTTCAAAAGCATTAACGATCAGTATGGTCATCATCAGGGCGACCTGGTGCTGATCCACTTTTGCGACGTGGTCAGTTCGCTACTGCCGGCTGAGGGGCGTTTTGCGCGACTGGGCGGAGAAGAGTTTGCGGCGATTATCCCGGGAGCGGCTGAGGAAGCAGAAACGTGGTGTGAGTCCATCCGGCTGGCGGTCTGCGCATCGCAGCCGAATGCGATACCCTATTCGGTCAGCATTGGCTTTGCCACGGCAACAGGCCACCGGCAGGGTTTTGAGGATTTGCTGGCGCAGGCGGACGCAGCGCTCTATCACGCGAAGGCCAGCGGCCGGAACCGCACAGCGCAGCATCCGGTCACTGCAGCCCTCAGTTAATGGTGTGAATTGTGAGACCGGCGGCAGCGATTGTCATAGCGACGATGCCAGTAATAACGATCTTCCACTTTTTCACGACCACTCAGGCCCGCCCCCACCAGCCACAGCAGCGCACCGATAAAGATGCCTAACATCGCACCCTGCGCCAGCAGTTGCGGCATGTCGAGTGAGGGGAGCTGATTAATAATAGAAAAACCGACGCCCAGCACCATTGTGACTAATCCCAGTACCATCAAGCTGTTACCCGCTAAGCGGGAATGTTGATGTTTCATGCTGCACCTCCATCCATATGAGTCAATAACCGCACACAATGTTAAGTGCCATAAGTTTAGGCAATGGATAGCGGCTACGTTGCGTACTGGATCACACATCAGCCATAAACAATTTACTGGCCCTGATTGCAGCCTGTTGATTTAGATAGAAAATGACTAATCACCCTCCTGAACCATTTCGATGCATGTGCTTTGTCATCCTGGCTGTGGCGAAGTAAACTAACGCCCTTTCGCGATAACAGCAGGATAATCATTGTGAGCAGCATTAAACTGATTGTGGGCCTTGCCAATCCGGGCGCTGAATATGCCGCCACGCGCCACAATGCGGGTGCCTGGTATCTGGATCTACTGGCTGAGCGCCACAATCAGTCACTGAAAGAGGAAGGCAAATTCTATGGCTACACCGCCCGTCTGGCGATAGCCGGAGAGGATGTGCGCCTGCTGGTGCCGACCACCTTTATGAACCTGAGCGGTAAAGCGGTGGCGGCAATGGCGACCTTTTATCGCATTGCACCGGAAGAGATTCTGGTGGCGCACGATGAACTCGACTTGCCACCCGGCGTAGCGAAATTCAAGCAAGGCGGCGGGCATGGCGGCCATAACGGGCTGAAAGACATCATCAGCAAACTGGGCAATAACAATAATTTCCACCGTCTGCGCATCGGTATCGGGCATCCCGGCGATCGCAACAAGGTAACGGGATTTGTACTGGGCAAGCCGCCTGCCAGTGAGCAGAAGCTGATTGATGATGCCATTGATGAAGCGGCGCGCTGCACCGAACTGTGGCTGAAAGAGGATCGCATTAAGGCGATGAACCGGCTGCACGCCTTCAGGCCTGCTTAAACGCCCGAATCGTCGCGATTCCGTGTATAATGCGCGAAATTTTTCTATTCGTCTCCGACAGCCCGCTTACTGGCGCGCTGTCCATCCAGTTATAAAGGGTATCAAACCATGGGATTCAAATGCGGTATCGTGGGCCTGCCGAACGTCGGTAAATCCACTCTGTTTAACGCGCTGACTAAAGCGGGCATCGAAGCGGCTAACTTCCCCTTCTGCACCATTGAGCCAAACACGGGCGTGGTGCCAATGCCTGACCTGCGTCTCGACCAGCTTTCTGAGATTGTTAAGCCGCAGCGCGTGGTGCCAACTACCATGGAATTTGTCGATATCGCGGGTCTGGTAAAAGGCGCGTCAAAAGGTGAAGGCCTGGGCAACCAGTTCCTGACCAACATCCGCGAAACCGAAGCGATCGGCCACGTGGTGCGCTGCTTTGAAAATGACAACATCATCCACGTTGCGGGTAAAGTTAACCCGGCTGAAGATATTGATGTCATCAACACCGAACTGGCGCTGTCCGATCTTGAGACCTGTGAACGTGCCATTCAGCGTGTGCAGAAGAAAGCCAAAGGCGGCGACAAAGATGCCAAGGCTGAGCTGGCTGCGCTGGAGAAGTGCCTGCCGCATCTTTCTGAAGCGGGCATGCTGCGTTCACTGGATCTGGATGCGGACGACAAAGCGGCCATCCGCTATCTGAGCTTCCTGACCCTGAAACCAACGATGTACATTGCGAACGTCAATGAAGATGGTTTCGAGAACAACCCATACCTGGATCAGGTTCGCGCTATTGCTGAAGCAGAAGGTTCCGTCGTGGTACCCGTGTGCGCCGCCGTCGAGTCGGACATTGCCGAGCTGGAAGATGAAGACCGTGACGAGTTCATGGCCGAACTGGGACTGGAAGAGCCGGGTCTGAACCGCGTGATCCGCGCCGGTTACTCCCTGCTGAACCTGCAGACCTATTTCACCGCTGGCGTGAAAGAAGTGCGTGCATGGACTATCCCGGTTGGCGCAACGGCCCCACAGGCAGCCGGTAAAATCCATACCGACTTCGAGAAAGGCTTTATCCGCGCCCAGACCATCGCGTTTGAAGACTTCATCGCTTACAAAGGCGAGCAAGGCGCGAAAGAAGCCGGCAAGATGCGTTCAGAAGGTAAAGAGTACATCGTGAAAGATGGCGATGTGATGAACTTCCTGTTCAACGTCTGATTAAACTTTGCTGGCTTATGGGGTTTCAGCAATCCCATGAAGTCAGACAGACTCCCTGAAATCCACGCCATTGCGTGGATTTTTTATTTCATAATGTCTGACTTAACCCCGCAACAACGATACTCCGGCCTCTTCCTGAAGCCATTTTTTGTGCAGCACCTCACTAAGTAAATTACCCTACTCCGCCAGCATTGATCTCAATCGGTTGAGCCAGGACTCCGTATTGTTCAGCAACTCACAACTGAGATTTTCAATGGTCATGTGTTGCGCCATTGAGGCACGGCGCAGCAGGCTGTAGGCGTCATCCTCCTCCAGCCGAAGCGCAGACATCACCCGCAGCTGCGCGGAAAACAGAAACTTCCGTGCGCGAAGTCGCTCCTCCTGCCGTCGGAGTTGCGCTTCAAGCTGGCTGATGTGTGCAGCATGGTAGAGCGCCAGCGTAAAAGCAGTCATCACACCATCAAAGCGCACCGGTTTACGCATATAGCTGTCGATCTTCTGTTCGGCAATCCACTGTAAACGCGACGGCGTTTCAATGGCGGTCAGCGCAATCTTTGGCAGCGCGGGCCAGGGAAGCGGGTTCGTGGGGTGAAACAGGGTGGAGTTATCGCCGTCGAACACCAACAGCTGCTGGTCAGCCAGCTGGTTCTCGTCCGGAAACGCCGCACAGAACAGGCCCTCAATCCCTATGCGGCTAAACTGCTGCGCCAGATGGTGGTTATCACGGTCGGAACAGCCGATCACACAGACTTTTAATCCGCGCATCTGCACGTTTTTTCGGCTCATGCGGGACCTCCGCGCTGCATGAGGCTCGCGAGATCCACCCAGGCCAGCCAGGGATCGGGTTCCACCGGCGCATCAGCCTGCCAGAAACTCTCCAGCCTGCCGTTGTGGCAACGCGCCAGATGCGGGGTCAGCCAGCAGTGATTATTCCCGGCGTTAAGGCGGATCCGCCCGGCTGGCGAATCCATTTCATCCTGTAATACCGCATTGCGCACACCTTCGACGTCATCATTGCCGTGGCTCGCAATGGCTCTCGCCAGCAAATGTCCGGCCAGCCAGGCACTCTCGCTATCCACTGACGGCGAAACATGCTCACCAAAGCGTTGGTGATAGCTGCTCAGAAAACGCCGGTTGGCGATGCTGTCTATCGACTGAAACCAGCTTGCCGAAACCAGATATCCCTCTAACGCTTCTGCGCCGATTAACTTAACTTCCGGTTCACACAAGGTCAGGCTGAGCTTGAGCACCTCGTTTAACCACGGCTGCTGCTGGCAGGCCTGATGCCAGGCGCGATAAAAACTGTAGGCGCTTTTCCCGACCAGGGTATTCAGGAGGACTTTCGGCCGGCAGGCGATGATATCGGCGATTAACGTCTCGACATCTTCTTCGCCCATCGGCAGTAATTTACTTTGCAGCACGCTGCCGCCCGCAGGGATAACGGCTTCACGGGTGATGCGATCCATCTCCCAGGACCAGACATAGTTTGAACCGATGTGATAGATCTCCGCCGCCTGCTGCTGCAGGAGCCAGCTAAGCATCGGCAAAATATGCTGATTAGGGGTGGCACCCAGGTAAATCACGCTATTGCTGCTCTCAAATCCCTCATAGCGCGCGGAGTGCCACAGCAGCGCGTTGGCCCCTTCGATCAACGGCAGAATGGTCTTACGCGCCGCGGACGTGTAGCAGCCAATTACATGACGCACACCGTGGCGATAGAGTAAGTCGTGGCAATATTCGTAGTAGAGATCCAGCGAACCCTGCGGATCGCGGATCACGGGCGCAAGGGTAAATTGATGGGCGGGATTGGCGTTTATCTCCTCAATTGCCAGCAGAATGCCGTTGAGCATCTCACGCCCGATAACCGCATAATCGCCAGAAACAGAATAGAGAATACCGACCGGAATAACGCGTTTAGGCAGCGGCTGAGTGACAGACATAATAGCTCCTGAATCAACGCGGCCCACCACAGGCCGCGTCTTGGGGTCATCGCGGTGGTTTAGCAACCAGCGCCGTGTAGTAATGCGGCTGACGCATCAGCACCAGGTCTTTACGTCTGACAACATGATCGGGATATGACGTACCGGCTGATCCCGTGGAGATATTCAGCACCGCCAGCCCCTTCGCACCGGTCGCTTTCGCTTCCTGACGCGGAAAAGCAAACGTATCGGGGCCAAATATCCCGCTCAGACCAAAGCTTTCGCCTTCCGCGGCTGGCCAGTTAGCAAACGCCAGCCAGACGTTGTTCTCACCCGCGCGAACGCGCGGCAGCAGCCAGTGGTAAGGATCGGCGCCGCGCGGAATCGGCCAGACGTGGGGGATCGCCGTGCCTGCGTGCGCCATGGGCGCAGGTGAATGAAGCCGCGCCGGACAGGCAATGATGTCGCAGCCTTCCAGCGCCAGAATCCGTGCGGCTTCCGGCACCAGCAGATCCTCACCCAGCAAAATACCGACCCGCCCGCAGGGCAGATCGCACGTCACCCATTGATTGCCTGCGCTGGCCCAGTGCCGATCCTGGTCACTGACATGAATCTGCCGATAATGGGCACTCAACCCCTCACTACTCACCAGCACCGCGCTGTTATAGCACTGCTCCCCTTCCTGTTCGGCGAACCCCACCAGCAGCGCGATATCCAGTTCCATTGCCAGCGCGATCAGCGCCTGTACAGGCGCATCATCCCGTTTAAGTGCATAGCGGCTACCGTCACCACCGGTCAGCGCGCGTTCCGGCAATACCAGCAGCTCTGCGCCGCCCGATTTCGCCTCTTCGGCCTTCTGCCGAATCTGTGCCAGATTGGCATCAACATCGTCTTGCGGACGAAACTGCGCCACCGCAATGCGTGAAGCTTTACCGTCGGGCAAGGGATTACGGCCATATAAGCCAAAAAAGTCCCCTGGATTCCAGAAGAACGTGTTGGTCATCAAACGCTGATACAGCTCAGGCCGACGTTTATTCAGTTGCGGATTCTGCTCTGGAAGGGGTAATTCAGCACTGAGTATTCGATCGCCGCTGTCGCAACTGGCCAGCAGATGTCCGTGGCTATCCACGATACAACTGCCGCCGCTGAACTGCACGCCCCGCTCCCATCCCCAGCGGTTACTTTCAATCAGCGCACAGCCATTCTCCCAGGCGCGCGTAAGCCAGTAAGGCGCTGGCGTGCGTTCAGCCAGCCAGTTGCTGATGTGGCAGATAATTTGCGCCCCACCCAGCGCGGCCAGCCGGGCGGTTTCAATAAAGTGAATATCCATACAGATCAACAGCGCGATATTGCCGATCTCCGTCTGAAATACCTGATGACCGCTATCACCATTCGCCGCCCATTTCGGTTCTGAAATATAGGGATGAGTTTTACGATGAACGCCGATTACGCCCTGCGGCCCGACCAGAATGGCGCTGTTATAGTAGAGGTCGGTGACCGTGTCCCGCTCCGGCATGCCGAAGACCAGAAAGCAGTTAAACTCCCGCGCAATGGCAGCAAATGCCTGGCTGGTGGCACCGTCCGCCGTTTCGACATAGGGGGCGACTTCCGCGCGATCCAGCCAGCAGTAACCGGTGGTGGCCATTTCCGGCATAACGATCAAACGCGCGCCACCCCGCGCGGCCTGGGTTGCCAGTGCCAGCAGGCGAGCAACGTTCTCCTCTTTTCTGAACTGCGTGGGTTCAAACTGGATGGTTGCAACATTGATGCGCATTATTCTGCCTCCTTGCTCAGTAACGGATTAAATACCGGTTTCGGTCCCTGGTAAGCATCGGAGGGTTTCCAGTTTGTTTGCATATCTTCAGGGAAGGTTTTGAAGTAATAGCTGCCGCGGGTGGCCACGCTGATCGCGACATGCAGCACAGGGCCAACCAGCATGGCAATAAACGAGGCGTACACCATCGGATAGAGGCCTAGCACGCCCGCCGCGCCGATTGCAACAGCGACGCACAACGCAATGACGCCGGACGGGTTCCACATACGCAGATACGCTTTGCGGAACTCCACGAAATCAGATGGCGCAAGGTGCAGCACTTTGCGGCAGATAAAGTAATCAGCAAGGATAATAAATACCCAGGTGTTGGTGAGAATGCCGGTAATGGACAGGAAAGTGCCGGTGTACTGCAGGATATTGCAGATATAGAACACCACGCCGAGCAGCCAGACCAGTAACATCCACCACTGACGCCCAGGCCGATAGTTAAACGCCATATCCATGGTATTCGACAGTGCAATTGAACCTGAGTAGAGATTGAGCACGTTAATGCGGATCTGGGTAATCACCGCAAATAACACGCCGGTCAGACCAATAATCAGCGGGAAGACGAAGCCCGGATCGAGCGCCAGCGACCAGACATCTTCGCCCTGAATATGCGGCATCAGGGTATAGGCCATAAAGGCGCCAAACAGCATGACCACGACAATCGGGATCAGCATCCCCAGCATGATCGTTGCGGTGCCTTTATGACTGATGCCCGGACGGGCAAAACGACCGTAGTCGGTGGCCATCAGGCCCTGAAAAACAATCTGCCCGTTGGCCATATTCATCACCAGCCACAATGCGTTACTGTCGACCTCCCCTTTTGGCTGCCAGCCGCTGAAGCTGACCGCCGGATAGTGGTGCGTTAATTGCCAGATACAAAAGCCAAACAGCACAATGAAAATGGGAACGCCCCAGGTTTGCAGAAATTGCATTGATGACATGCCTTTCCAGACAAACCAGATGGCGGCCAGCCCCATCAGCGCAAAGATGGCGATACCGATCGGGGAGTTGACCGGCACGCCCGCATAGTTGGCGATGGCGTGGGAAACAATGGTGCCTTCGAACAGGAAATAGAAAATGAAGTTCACCGCGTAAATCAGCGAGGTGACGGCTGAGCCCATATAGCCAAACCCCAGGCCGCGCGTCATCAGATTGAGTGAAAGTCCCTCTTTGCTCGCCATCTTCATAATGCATGAGCCAATCAGGGTGGCGAACACCACCATATAACCTATCGGCAGCAGCAACATTGGCCAGCCGACCTGGTAGCTCATGTCCGCGCCAAGGCTGAACCAGAACATAGCGGTAGAGTTGCCAAGCAACACCAGAATAATGGCCGGGATGGGCCAGCGATAGTGCGACGGCACGCGGCCAACCGCGTAATCCTCAACGGCCTCTGCTTCGGTGATATCCTGCGGCCCCTGAAACCAAGCTTTCAACTTATTCATAGATTTACTCCAAAAAAAAGCCCTGCCGACAGCATTGCCGGTAGGGCTTCTTCGCCTGAAATCGATGTTGTGGAGTGGCGGGTCGCCACAAGCCGCTTACCAGGCTACGGTGCCTGTTCCTGCCAGGCAGGATGCGGTAACTTTCAGAAAGCAATTACTGCGCCAACTGTTAAAACAGCGGAGTATGGCGGTGAAGAGGCCTGATGGGGAGATGAATGCGCATGATGTCAGTGCAGCGCGCACCATTGTGATACAGACGCTCTGAGCGTGATTTCACGCCACACCGGGGTCAATAACTGGTCGAACTTCAAGCAAAATGCCTCCGCAGGCACCTGTTCAGCCATGGATAAACTGCGTCTCACACTGCCGGGCGATCTCCCACAGTCTGTTACGGATGACCTGCTTAAGTTGCAGAGTGGACTGCGACTGAGGCTGGTCACGACGACTGATCAGCATCACTTCAAACGGCAGGGGCTGCGCGATAGGCAGCAGTTTTAACTGTTCGGCATAGCGACAGGCAGTGAAGAGATCCACGACGCCCGCGCCGCCGCCTGCCAGCACCATATCCGCAATGACCGAGTAGGTTTTGATCGACAGCGAGACGGCCGGGTTCAGTTTTTTATCGCGCAGCGCACGATGCAGTACGCGCCCCAGCGGATCCTGCGCCTGCATCATCAGTAAATTATTGTTGCACAACCACTCCAGCGTAACGGGTTCATGCCGGGGATGATGGAGCGGTAACAGCGCCACCATCGAGGACTGGAACAGAGGTTCAGCCAGCAGATCCGCATCGACCTGCTGACCAAAAACCAGCGCGAAGTCGAGCTGATTCTCCAGAATCATCTGGCATAAGGTACTGAAGTGCTCGGTGACCAGTTCCACACTGACGGAGGCCATCTGTTGCCGCCAGGTGACCAGCGCAGGAGCCATCACCATCTGACCAAACGCGTGCGCCGCCCCGACGCGGACTAATTGCCCTTCGCCACGCCGCAGCTGCTCGGTGAGCTGGGTGATAGATTGCAGGCGCTGGCAGAGATCCTCTATTTCAGGCAGCAGGCGTCGCCCTTCTGCCGTCACACTCATTCCCTGTAGCCGTCGCTCAAACAGCGCAAATCCCAGCTGCTGCTCAGCGTGATTCAGCACACGGCTGATATTCGGCTGCGACACATTCAGCAGGCGCGCCGCTGCACTGATGCTGCCGGTCTGTACGATGGCCTGAAAGACCTCTATATGGCGGAGCCGCATGGTGATTTACCCTGGCTGGAATAGCGAACACGGAGGCCTCTCCGACCGGCTGCACCGGCGGAGAGTGAGAGAGCCATCATGATCATGAAGCAAAAACTGTACCGCAAAACCGGCGCAGTCACCCAGGGATAATGCCGCTACGACTGGGTACTCGCCAGATAAGAGAATGCGCTGAGTAAGCTGATTAACGTCTCCATCTTCTCCGCCTGATACGCCACGGTAACGGCATCGAGGCGCGTGACGCCGGGGATCAGGCTGAACAGATCGGCCAGCACCGGTTTAGTGGCCTGAAGCTGCATCGCGTAAGGTGCCGTCAGGCGGGTTGTGCTCACCTGAGGGGGATGTTGCAGTGCGGTGCTGGCGGCGGTGGCGATGGCACGCTGGGCCGCCTGGGGGCTTATCGATTCCGCGCAGGTATGAGAAATGGCGCGTTTTACACAGACGTAATCGACTGACGGGTAGTGTTCCGCTATCCAGTTCTGTAACTGATCGTCGCCGGTGACCAGCAGCAATGGCGTGCCCTGTTCAGCGGCAGCGGCGGCATAAATATCGGTTTCTCCCATCACCAGGCCATTGATATGAATACGCCAGAATGCACGACCGTTGATGGTATGCGCCAGTACGCCGGATTCACCTGCTGCGCTGTGAAATCCCACCAGAAACAGCCCGTCGAACGTCTGCTGTTCTATCCCCTCCACCATCGACAGGCAGCGGGGTTTTCCCTGCACCAGTCGGGCGCGGGGATCGATATTTTCCGCACGTAAATTGGTCATCTGAGCATGGCTGTCTGCCACAACCACTTCCGTTGCCCCGCCTGCGAAAGCCCCTTCAATCGCGGCATTCACTTCCTGCTCCATCAGTCCCCGGGCCAGCTGATGTTCCGGGTGACCAGGTGTACATTGCTCCGGGCGCATGACCCCCGCGATACCTTCAATGTCGGCCGAGATAAAAATTTTCATGAGGTTAATTTATCCAGAATCTGCGTCAGTGAGGGGCGATGATGACCGCGAAAGCCGGTAACCGCCTCTGCGCTCAACAAGGCATCCAGTACAGCCTGTTCCGTTGCATCTGCCGCCGCCGCAAGCAGCGGCTCCAGCATGTCATCCTGTGGCGGCTGCGGCAGCGGTTGTGTTGAAAATGCCACCGCAATATCGCCGGAGCCGTGGCCCCAGTAACTGCCCAGCCGTCCCAGACCAGCACCGGCCCGCTTCGCAATGCGCTTCAGCTGACGGGCGTCCAGCGGGGCATCCGTCGCCATGATGATGATGACAGAACCGGCATCCAGCTGTGGCGCATCTCCCGCCAGCAGCGGCGCAATCATCTCACCCGTCCGCACGCCATCCAGCGTTAACGCCTCCAGCGTGCCGAAATTGGCCAGCACCAGCACGCCAAGCGTGGCGTTGAGCGAGGGAATCACGCGCGAGGCGGTTCCGATGCCCCCTTTCAGGCTGAAACAGCTCATCCCGCGTCCCGCGCCAACGCTGCCACGCGCAAAGTCGGCAGAGGCCGTCTGCAGCGCCGCCTGCGCCATCGCCTCACTGATAGCCAGCGCCTGGATATCATTCAGCCAGCCATCGTTGCACTCCAGCGCCAGTGGGTTGACCGTGGGCAACGTGCGGCCCAGTTCCGGGTTGCGACGGATGGCATCCCGCACCAGCGTGGTAAACAGCGTGCCGACCGCCAGCGTGTTACTGAGCAGGATCGGCGTCTGAAGCACGCCCAGCGCCTCTATCTGGACCAGTCCGACGGGTTTGGCAAAGCCGTTCAGCACCTCAGCGCCACACGGCAGCGGCGTGAGAAACAGATTGTCGCCCGGCGGTACGATAGCGGTGACGCCAGTCTGCTTTTCGCCTTCATTCAGCGTGTAATGTCCGACACGTACGCCCGCAACATCGCTGATGCGATTAGTGGGGCCGCATGCGCTTCGCGGCTGCCCAAGCTGACGTCTGTCACGCCAGCGATCCAGCAGCAGATCGCGCTGCCGTTGTTGGAAATCCATAGTCAGCCCTTGAGTTTGGGATCGAGCGTGTCGCGCAGCGCGTCTCCAAGCAGATTGAATGCCAGCACGGTGATAAAGATCGCCAGCCCCGGAAATACGCTCATATGCCAGGATCCGGCCATCATCATGCTGCGGCTCATCGCCAGAATGTTGCCCCATTCCGGCACGTCTGGCTCCGGACCCAGTCCGATAAAACTCAGGCCCGCCGCGGTCAGAATACTGGTGCCGATGCGCATGGTGAAGTAGACAATGACGCTGGAGAGCGTGCCGGGCAGAATATGCCGCAGAATAATCACCCGGTCTGGCGCACCGGCACAGCGCACGGCTTCAACATAGGCAGCCTGCTTCAGAGAGAGCGTTGATGCCCGCACGATACGCGCAAATACCGGTACGCTGAATACTGCGACCGCGATAATAACATTGTTCAGGCCCGTGCCCAGCAGCGCCACCACCGCAATGGCCAGCAACATGCCCGGAAAGGCAAATAATACGTCGGCACCGCGCATGATCAGCATATCGACCCAGCCGCCGTAATAGCCCGCCAGTAAACCCAGCATGACCCCAACCAACATACCGATCGTCACCGACAGCACGCCGATATAGAGCGAGATACGCGCGCCATAGATAATGCGACTGAGCAGATCGCGCCCCAGTTCGTCGGTCCCCATCCAGTGTGCCGCCGTGGGTGGCGATGATAACGCCATCCAGTCCGGGGCCATGGGATCCCAGGGCGCCAGCCAGGGTGCAAAGATCGCCACCACAATTAATAACAGGACGAACCCGCCTGAAACCAGCGCCAGAGGGTTACGTACAAAGGCATGCAGGAAGTCACGCCACGGCGAACGAATGATCTGAGGCGGGTTTTCAGTCAGCGATTGAATACTCATTTCGGCTCCTGTCGCAGACGAATAGCCGGATTGACCACCGCGTATAGCAGATCGACCAGCAGATTAATCACGATAAACTCAAACACGAACAGCATCACCAGCGCCTGAATGACCGGCTGATCCTGCGCTTTGATCGACTCAATCAATAACCAGCCTAACCCTGGCCAGTTGAAAACACTCTCCACGACGATGGAGCCGCCCAGCAGAAAACCGAACTGCAGGCCCAGCATGGTAATCACCGGGATGAGCGCATTGCGCATCACATGTTTCCACGTGACCAGGCGGTTACGCAGCCCTTTTGCCCTGGCGGTCCGCACGTAGTCTTCCTGCGCGACCTCCAGGAAGGCCGAGCGGGTAAAACGCGCCATGACCGCCGCAACCGATGAACCCAGCGTGATGGCGGGCAGGACAATATCGCTGGCCTGGTTAAAGCCGCTGACCGAGAACAGCCCGAAAGGCATCGCGACGAACTGGATGAGCAACAGTCCCAGCCAGAAGGCCGGCATTGAAATGCCGCCTACCGCCGCGCTCATCAGCGTCCAGTCCTGCCATCGTCCCCGTTTCAGTGCAGCCATCACGCCGAATAACAAACCGAGAATGACGGACCAGGTAAAACCCGCCAGGGCGAGCCACAGTGTCGGCATGAAGCCTTCCCTGATCACCGTCAGCACGGGTTGCTGGGTGCGATACGTGGTGCCCAGATCGCCCTGCAACAGGCTGCCGATCCAGTGAACATACTGCTGCGGCAGCGGATCGTTAAGCCCGAGATGCTGACGCGCCGCTTCGATCGCCTCAACCGGCGCATCCGGCCCGGCATAAATGCGCGCCGGGTCGCCCGGCATGAGCTTGATAAAACCGAAAACCAGCAACGAGACCACCAGCAAAACCGGGATCATCTCCAGCAATCGGCGAATGATGTATGCAAACATGCCATTCCCTGAAATGAGGTGCGACTGGCCTCCTCACGCCCCCGACCCGTTGCGGACAGGGGGCGAGAAAGAAGAAACCGTCTTATTTAAAGGACGCCTGAGTGAACAGTAAATTGCCATCAGGCAGCATCGAAACGCCGCCGAGCGTGTTGCGCTTGCCCACCAGATTGTCTGGCGTGCCAAGGAACGCCACCGGGGCTTCTTTCCACAACACCTTCTGCGCCTGGGCATAGGCGATGCCACGCTTTGCCGGATCGGCCGTCGCCAGCCCGGCCGCTATCGCTTTGTCTGCGTCAGGGTTGCTGAAGTAAGAGACGTTATAGGAGGTCGGCACCCAGGATTCGGTGGCAAACAGCGGACGCAGCGCCCAGTCGGCATCACCGGTTGAGGTCGACCAGCCGCCATAATAGAGGTCAAACTCCGCCTTTTTCGGGTCCTGAACGCCCCACAATTTTGCATTGCGCGTACCGGAATCCATCGGGGTTACCGTGACACGAATGCCCGCCGTGGCCAGTTGTGCTTTCAGCACCTGAGCGGCACGGACGCTGGCCGTGGCATTCGTTACCCAGAGCTTCAGATCCAGCCCGTCCGGATAGCCCGCCGCTTTCAGCAAGGCTCTGGCCTTATCCGGCGCATAGCTGTAATCAGGATCGCCCTGTTTCTGATAGAACTGTACGCCTTCCGGTATCGCGGAGGTGGCCGGTTTGCCCAGACCGGCAAAGGCCACTTTCAGCCACAGATTACGGTCAATCGCGTAGTTGATTGCCTGACGCACCCGAACATCGGCCAGCGGTTTGTGCTGCGTGTTGATCGCCATGTAATAAAGATAAATGCTCGGATCGCGCTGAATGGAGAGATGGCTGTCCTGCTTCACGGCCGCGATCAGGTCTGACGGCAGCGGCCAGATGGCATCCACCTGACCCGATTTCAGCGCCGCTACTCGTGTCGCATCTTCCGGACTCGGCGAGAAGATGACATGGTCGACTTTAGGCCATCCCTGCTGCCAGTAGCCTGCATATCTGGCCAGGGTAACGGCTTTGCCCGGTTTCCAGTCAACAAAGGTAAACGGACCGGTTCCCACCGGATGCAGCCGCAACTGCGCTTCGACCGGATATTGCTTCAGAATCGCTGGACTCCACATCACCGCGGAAGGATGCGCCAGCGTGTTGATAAAGGCCCCGAACGACTGATTGAGATCGATTTTCACCCGGTCGGGTGCCAGCACCGTGACCTTATCGATCATTTTGTAGAGGCTGTTACGCTTCAGCCCTTTTTTCTGGTCTGCCAGACGCTCAAGGTTAGCTTTAACGGCTTCGGCATCAAAAGGGGTACCGTCCTGGAAAGTGACGCCTTTGCGCAGCGTCAGCGTAAATTCGGTGGCACTGTCATTGGAGGTATAACCGGTCGCCAGCCAGGGCTGCAGCTTCATCTGAGGATCAAACTGGAACAGGCGCTCGAAGATGCCGCTCTGAACCGAATAGCTGACATTATCCGAGGTGTCGTGCGGATCCAGCCCCGTGATATCGGCATACATTGAAATGCGCAGATCCTGTGCCTGCGCAGTCATGACCAGCGTCGTCGTCAGTGCGAGGGCTAGCGTAGTGCGGCGAAAAAGCGTTTTCATACATTCTCCTGGTCGTTGAGGATTACTGCAATGCAATGCCGTCAGCGACCCAGTGCTGGGGCGCAACCTGGCGATAACGGGGTTTGGTAACCGTTTCGCCCACCTTACGCAACGGCGAGGGAATTTCGCTGTCATCGAAAAGTCGGGGCTGACGGTTCTCTGGATCCGCGACCGGCACGGAGGCCAGCAGACGTTGGGTATAGGGATGTTGCGGCTGATTAAAGACTGACTGGCGCGGTCCAAGCTCGACTATCTGGCCGAGGTACATCACCGCGACGCGATTCGCAATACGCTCGACGACCGCCATGTCGTGAGAGATGAAAATCCATGCCACGCCCGTTTGCTGCTGCAGGTCCATCATCAGATTCACCACCTGCGCCTGAATTGAGACATCGAGCGCCGACACCGCTTCATCCGCAATAATCACTTTCGGTTTCAGCGCCATGGCGCGGGCAATGGCAATACGCTGACGCTGACCGCCAGAAAATTCGTGCGGATAACGACGCGCGTGCTCTGGCAGGAGGCCGACGCTTTTCAGCAGCGCATCGATCTGTGGAGAGGCCTGTTCAAGTGAAGAGACCATGCCATGTAACAGCAACGGCTCGGCAATGGTGAACCCTACTGTCAGGCGGGGATTCAGAGACGCATAGGGATCCTGAAACACCATCTGGATTTCACGCCGGAGCGGCTGGAACTCCGCCTCTTTCAGGTCAGAGATTTCCTTTCCTTCAAAATGAATGCTTTCAGCCTCACTGTTGATGAGGCGCATCAGCGCCCGTCCGGTTGTCGATTTGCCACAGCCGCTTTCGCCCACGATCGCCAGGGTTTCACCTGGCCACAGACTGAAATCAACCTGCTCCACCGCATGCACATGATGCGTCAGGCCCGAAAAGATGCCGCTGCGGATGGGGTAATAGACTTTCAACCCGCGTACATCCAGCAGCGGCGCCTCGTCATAGCGCGCGGTTTGCTGCTCGCTTTGCACAGCGTCCCGCGCGCCGGGCAGAGGAAAGCGGTGCGGCCACGCGTGTTCCCGCATATCGCCGAGTCTGGGTACGGCAGCCAGTAACGCCTGGGTATAAGCGTGCTGCGGGGCGGCAAAAATCTCAGACACGGTTCCCTGCTCGACCACTTCGCCTCGCAGCATGACCACCACGCGATCGGCGATTTCCGCAACCACGCCCATATCATGGGTGATAAACAGCACCGCCATCTGTTTCTCGCGTTGCAGGTCACGCAGTATATGAAGAATGCGCGCCTGCACGGTGACATCCAGGGCAGTGGTAGGCTCATCAGCAATCAGGAGTTGCGGATCACAGGCAAGGGCCTGCGCAATCATCACACGCTGCCGCATGCCGCCTGACAGCGAGTGCGGATAGCTTTTCATGACGCGATCCACGTCGGCGATGCGCACCTGTCGCAGTAATTCACATGCGCGCGCATGGGCCTGCTTTCTGTCACACAGGTGATGATCGCGTAATGCCTCGGTAAGTTGATCATCAATGCGCAGCACCGGATTCAGCGAGGTCATGGGCTCCTGAAAGATCATCGCCATTTCACGGCCACGCAGTGTGCGGCGCTGAGCGTCATCCAGCGTTTCTAACGCATGCACTTTTCCGCTCCGGTCGCGAAACTGCATGCTGCCTCGATCGATACGGCCGTTGTTTGCCAGCAGGCCCATCACCGCCAGTGACGTGACCGATTTACCCGATCCGCTTTCACCCACCACGGCGACAATTTCACCCGGATTAATGGCAAAACTGATGCCTTTGAGTGCCTGATTCTCTCCGCTGCGGCCATGAAATGAGACGCTGAGATCCTGAATCGCCAGCACGGGAGATGGCGAAGCCGCGCGGGTTGCCGGGGAAGTACGTTGTGTGTCCGTCATCGTCGCCTCGCAGAGTTATAGCCAGATACGGCCTTCGGAGTAGCTCAGGAAAGGAGAACTGTCGGCGGCAAGCCAGATAGGCCCATCCAGATCGACGAACTCAGCGTTAACCGCGACGGGCAATGCGGCCTCCATGGCCAGTGACGATCCCAGCATGCAACCGACCATGATGCGCATATTCAGCATCCGGGCTTCATTCACCATCGCCAGCGCTTCGGTCAGGCCACCGCACTTATCCAGTTTGATGTTGACCATCTCGTAACGATCGCGTAATCCGGCAATGTCTGCCCGCGTATGGCAGCTCTCATCAGCACAGACCGGTATCGGATGCTTAAAGCGTTGCAGGTCATGATCCTGTCCGGCGGGAAGGGGTTGCTCCACCATCGCAATGTTGAAGGCCTTCAGTGCCACCAGCAGGCTTTCCAGGTCCAGCCCCGACCAGGCTTCATTGGCATCGATAATGAGCGTGGCATGCGGTGCCGCCGCACGAATCGCCGCCACTTTTTCCAGAATCTCACTGCGGTCGAGCTTAATTTTGAGCAGGATGGCACCACGTGACACGGCATCCGCCGCCGCGAGAGCCATCAATTCCTGTGTATCCAGGCTGAGGGTTTCTGCCGTCACCACCGACGCTGGCTGAGAGCACGCACTCATTTGCCACAGCGTCTGATTCGCCCGTGCGGCATCAAGTCGCCAAAGCGCACAGTCCAGCACGTTGCGCGCTGAACCGGCGGGTAAACGGTGTTGCAGATCATGACGGCTGAGACCCGACTCCACGTCAGTGCGTACCGCTTCGAGCAGGGCCTGAACGCTGTCGGGCGTCTCATCGTAGCGGGCCGTCGGGGTACATTCGCCCTGCCCGATGAACCCCTCCTGCTCCAGCGTGACCCGGACGACCGTCACGGCGGTACGGGTTCCGCGTGCGATAGCAAAAGGCCGGGCCAGCGGCAGCTCCACCACCTCAATCTGCAACTGTCGCATTTCAGCCACGCTCCTGAAGCAGTGCGGCGATCTCATCAATACCAAAACGCACAGGATCCGTGGCCGGTAAGCCGAACTCAGCGCTGATTTCGGCGCAATAAGCGAGCGCCTCTTCTTCGCTGTAACTGGAGGTGTTGATAGCAAAACCCGCCAGCTGAACCGACTCACTGGTCACCTGCGCGGCACGCAGATTGGCTTCAACGCACGCCTGCAGGCTGACCATGGGCTGGTGTGGCAGATGACGCATATGAGGACGTCCCATTTCATGGCACATGACCAGCCAGTGCGGTTGCGCACCGTGCATCAGCCCCATACTCACGCCCGCATAAGAGGGATGGAACAGAGAGCCCTGGCCTTCGACGATATCCCAATGGTCCTCGTCATTTGCCGGTGACAGCGCTTCTGCTGCACCGGCAATAAAATCAGCGATGACCGCATCGACAGCAATGCCCTCACCTGCGACCAGAATGCCGGTCTGCCCCGTGGCACGGAAATCAGCTTTCATGCCGCGCACACGCATTGCCGCTTCCAGCGCCAGTGAGGTGTACATTTTGCCCACTGAGCAGTCCGTACCCACCGTCAGTATCCGCTTACCTGAACGCTTCTTACCGCTGCCCACACTGAGCGTTGGTCGCATATGACGCAGGTCAAAAAGCTCAACACCCGAAGCCTGCGCAAGCGCTACCAGTTCCGGCTCATCCACCAGCCGATGGTGCAGACCACTGGCAACATTCATGCCTGCTTTGATGGCACTTTTGATGGTTTCCAGCCAGTGTGCAGGCAGATAGCCGCCGGCATTGGCTGTGCCAAGCACCAGCGTTTTTGCGCCGCGCGCTATGGCACCGGGAATATCCAGTTCATCGAGACCCAGGCTGACCGTACAGCCCGGCAGTTTGATTTCGCCAACGCACTGCTCCGGCCGCCAGATATGAACGCCGCGCGCCGTTTTTGCCGCGAGGGGATCGGTTACATCGCCAAGAAAGAGTAAATAGGGTTGTGGGATTAGCATGTTGTCTCTCGTTTCAGCCAAAAGATCAGGTTCTGAAACCACTATTTCATGCGTTCTGAAAGGTGACGAATGCTTGTTTAGCAGGAGGGTATAACGGCAGGTTATAGCCAGAGGTAATAGTGATGATGGGTGGGTTTTTCAGGGGGTTTGGGACAGGGAAAGGAGTAAAAGAAGAGGTGGGTCATAGGAAAAAGATTGTGTTCGGGAAGGAGGGATATGGGCAAGGGGAGGAAATGGCTTACGGAGTCACTAACGCCGGGCCGCTGATGAGAGCATTCATGGCGAATGCCAGCGGCCCTGCCGGGTTATATCAGGGCAACAAAAGAATCCCCTACCTGAAATTAATCCGTTTCTTCCGGTGCGAGGTGAAACAACTCTTCTGCCATCGAAAGGATTCTGTCTTTATCGACTATTTTATCAACCCACTCTGCAGGAATGCCTGACAGTCCATACAAAGCGCCTGCTAACTGACCTGCGGTGGCTGCCACGCTATCAGCATCATCAGCAAGATTTGCCGCCAGCAAAATGGCATCTTTGAAATTGTCTGTATGCCAGACGGCCCATAATGCGGCCTCAAGGGTGTCGATGACATAGCCAGAAGAGCGGATTTGATCACGATGCTTTTCTTTATATTCACCGGCATTGATGATCAGAAGTCTTACCATTAAAGACATTTTATGAGGCGCGAGGGCTTCATTTTTACCAAAACCATTTAAAAGATAATGTAAAATGGAATTCAAATACTGACAGCTATTTATTGACTCTGGTGCACCATGCGTTGCCATACTTTGAATGCTGGCATCACGCCAACCATCAATAAAAGATTTCCTTCTAAAAATAGCCACGGGCGCATGCCGAATCAATGCAGCATTACCTGCTGTTTCGGGAGAGTTGTTGCCCAACCAATCAGGCCCATGCTTGATAACTTGTTCCAGAGCATAGCGGGTCGCATTACCGATATCAAAACAGATTCCATTCGCGCTATTATGCCCCGTTTTGTACCACTGGATTAATTTTTTCCTGAATAAATCAATGTCACAGCTTTGCTTTTCAATATAGGTTTCTGCCAGACACAGCGCCATTGAGGTGTCATCGGTCCACTCTCCGGCCTTAAGATTGAAAGGACCACCGCCAACCATATCGTAAATATGAGAACTGTCGCGGGTCTGGAATTCCAGCGTGGTTCCCACGGCATCACCAACAGCAAGTCCAATCAGTAAACCTTTGGCTTTGTCTAAAGCCTCAACATCGGAAATGCGTTGTTTCAGCGTATACATCCACTCAGGTTTCGTGGGCTTTTCATCGGGCATCGGCTGATGTTCGTATGCCATCCGGTTGATGAGCTGAGGCGATAGCTCAGGAAGTAAATGCGCATACTTCCTGGCGTAAATATTAAGATCAAAATCCGGCAATCTTAGGTCTATCATAAAAATTCCTTTTCAATTACGTGGGAGAAAAAACTCTACTACATTTCATAGTCATTTTTCTCTGTTGCGCAGCAAGAGCTAAGGACCAAAATAGTGCATTAATGTATCCATATCATTCCAGTCATCTTGTGTAAGTGGCTGTTTCTCCATGCTGTCAAATTTATGTCTGATACCTTTCATTGGAATTGAGTACTCATTTTTTGTTGCTAAATCCATTAACAGGGCAATATCAGCCTGATTTTTTAAAGTGCGGGTTAAAAGATTCAGTAACATCATTTCAGCGTCTTTTCTCTCTGGAACACACATTTTTAACTCATCCATAGATTCTCATTGAGCGGGATTTAATCCTTCCCAGACTGATATACGTATACACCTCATTTTTCTTGACCTGTTAAGGCCAGGAAATTGTTTGCTTTTACTCCAACTCCCCCTCACCGCAGCGATATCAGCCGCATCCTGTCAGGCCTCCAGACTTTGCTTCAGCCCTGACGGGTTTATGATCCATTCAGAGCCCTGCCTGGTGTACTAAAAACCTGATTATTTAAGAAAATTCATGGATGATTAATGCCTAACACATCCCTTTCCCATTGAGTTTCTTTTTCACTTTTTGTTCTCAGCCTGACAATCATAACACCCAGAACTTTAGTCTGTTTATCATTGAGATAGAGTTCAAAACCATAGTGCCTGTCATAACCAGCTAAAATATATACATAGCATCCCTGATAGAGACTAAGATTTTCTTTTAACGAGACACTTCCTATAACCTCGCCCCCCATATTTTTGACGCCAATGAGATGAATATCAATTTCTTCCTTTGCTCTGCCCGTCATAATGCTCCTTGAAAAAAAAGACTCTATATTTTGAAAATCTATATAATGACGTAACAAATCTGGAGCCAGGAAATATAAAAGCTTTTTGTCTGAATTATTTACTGTCATAGTAAACCCCTCTTTATTACTCTTGAAATCTTAAGAGTTAAATGTCGAGTAAAAGTAGCTCATCAAAAAAAATGGACTCAATAAAAGTGTAAGTAACTTCCAGAAAAAATTGATAAACTTAAGACCTTTACACTATCGAAATACAATCTACAACCTAATGTTATGACCTCACAACTATATTTATTCGCCCGTTAATTATTAGATAGATATAAACAATTAGCCCACTTAGCATTTCACTTAACTATATGCTATAATCAAGAGCATAAGAGATATTTCAGCTAAATCAGGCGGTATTTTGCATCCTGAAAGATCAAGAAACTAAATTTATGGCTTAAAAAACACATCATCCTTCATATTAATATCATCGTGAATTTAATAGCATTCACAATCACGCCTCTTATCCTGTTTCGTTATTGTTAAAAGTTATTTTTATTAATTCTATTTATCGGGTGCAGAACGATAGTGACAATTGACTGTAGCCGTTCTGTTATAAACGTCATAAGCTACACCAATGCTACCCCAGACCCCGTTTAAAGGTAATGAAGATCTCGTTTGTTCCTTAAACCAACGTTTTAACCTTTGAGTTACGTTCCCAGCCAGGCTTTCCTGCTCGCCTGCCAACAATTTGTCTGGTGCAAAGTTCCAGTGCGATATTGCAACGTCTGAGTTACCTGACTCAAAAAAACTGACAACCAAATAAATATCGCCGCTATTAGTTTTTTTAAGCGGAAAAACACTTCTGTATGAAACTGTATTTCCACCATTATCTGGCCATGCCTCCCAGGTAAATCCAGGGATTGACATTAACTCCTGCTTTGTTATTTTTGGGTTCAAACTCAAAGAATCATTAAAAACCAGCTCTCCAGTTGCGTATTTTAAGCTCATATTTAAATACTCATCTTTGTTATTACAGATTGAGACAAGATTATAACCCTGCCCTTACCTCTCCATCGACAGGACACTAAATTTATTGTGCATTTCACACGATTGCATCATGCTCATTACGGCAATGCGTTGTTAGAACGCGAGCCTGCTTATTTATCCGGAACATCACTCCACTTCCCTGTTTCGGAAAGTATAAGCTTACCATTAACACTAACGGAAAGATTATTGATCACGTTATTAATAATATAATTTGCATCATGATTTCTAAATGTATAGGTGAGAATTGGGCAAGAGGCTTTACCACAGTCGCTTTTCATCGCTTTACCTTTCAGTCTGGCAACTGCTCCATCTGACTTTCGAACGCCTTCATAGCTAACATCATTGCAATCTGAATCAGTCATACAAAGCGAGGTGATTTTAATCCTGAATTTATTTGTCTCGAAAAAGCGTTCTGTTTTGCTGTTCTTTTTGTGTTCAACAGTCACAACAGGTGGCGGCACCTTGTCAAAACGCTTCGCCCAGCCAGCAATATCTTCCTGTATTTTCCTTTGCGGTGCGTTAGTGACATAATGCACTTCATTGTTTTCCGGAGAAAACCACGCAGCATAAATGTCCCCATCAGGCTGTATGACAAATGCTGAAGCCTGTTCAAGATAAAGATCTTTTAGCCAGCCCTCAACGAATAAACCACCTTCTTTAGTTTTATGAGGCTCACCAAAAACATCGAAATTCTGATTAAATTCATTGTAATCTTTCCCCAGCACAGATTTCAATCTGGAAACAACTGCATGGTTATTAAAGATAGCTGAAATATTACTTAAATTATCATACTGAGACAACGATTGTGAATTCTCAGAAGCCATATCGGCACCTGTTGTGACACCTAAGACAATAATCAAAAAAATCACTCTTATAAAGAATTTCATTATTACCTGCCTGAGAAAATTTAATCGTCAGCGATGTCTCTACATTAATGCCTTGAATAGGGGTTAAAGGAAAATCAGTTTCATCGAATCTTTACAGATTTCGATACGCTATTATAATAGTACTCCCTGAAACGAGAGCTCCCGTTCGTTACTGTTCTGGCTGCAGCAAAACACTGGCATTAAAATCTGTACCCATCCTGAAAATCACATTCAGAGAAAATCAAAATCACGCTTACTTATTTGGCTTTTTGCATAATATTTGTAGGAAATCCTGATATTTTCCGCTAACCTCTCGCACGTACTCACCAGGTCTTCTGCGTTCAGTAGGGAGTCAGTGACAATAAAAAATCTCTCAACATCGACTTTGTAATCTCCCTCACTGAAAATGACCTTCAGTACATGCGTCTCGGTACCACACCGATATAATGTGAAATCCCAGGGTTTCATGGCTAATTTCAATTTACTCATCAGTCGTCGTCCTGTAACGTTGACCCTTTCAGTCTCATACCGTTGAAATGAGGCATAATCCCTTCTTATATCCTTAGATAATGCATCAAGTGCTTCAAAATCACCTGACTGTATCAGCCCTGATATATCCAGCTTAAAATCTCTGCTCACATCAAAGTGAGAGTTTTTGTAGGCATTAGGAAACAAAACACTGATTATATAACCCTCTTTAGTTTCAAGAATCGCATAGTCTCCTTTTCTCACGTGAATCAAAACTCCATCGCTCATACCCTTTTACCCTCTCTGGAAAGGTTACTTACATTTTCACGCCAGACAGAATGCCATTATGAGATTAAAATTTTCGCGTCACAAAGAACGGAGGTGGATTGTCAGAGGTTTTTCCTTAGTACCTATTAACACAACTTTTTTCCCTCTATCCAAAGCCCTTCTTTAGAACGACTATGGCCACGTTTAATGAAAGCACAACCAATAATTTCATCACCGATGATGAAGCAACTTCCAGAAATAAAGCTATTTTTTAACGGGAAAACAATGACTTTGGCGTTATCTTCAAAGGCTGCTAAACACTTAATCAGGGTATTCAGGCCCAGGGTATCGCTGATATCAATTTCAGTTGAACGCATTCTGCTTCGATATTGGGGTAATAATAAACTTAGTGATTCCTCATAAGAAACACCAATTTCCAGGCTATCAGAAAGAAGCATTTCACTCAAAAACTGAGACCAACCCTCTCTTTTTGCTGGCATCGCAGAATGCAGATAGCTTAGATCATCCATATTGCTACACCTCCCGGTTCTGTTACGATTCCACTGATCAGCGCACCTGCCAGAAATATGAAACGTGGATGGGCCTCCTGAAGCCACTTTTTGAAAGAGTGAAACAGCTCTGTCAGAGCAGTCGTATTTCAGGCAGAGGGTGATCAACACTTATCTGTTGAATGTCCTCTATTGCCAATGATGCAGTAAGACTGACCACATTTCTTTTTCTTCGGGAATGGCAGTAACTACACTTATGTTCGCTTTTACATATTGCATGTAGGTTTCGTAAATTGCCCTGATTGTCACCGTTTGTTCAGATCGGGATCCTTCTACCAAACTCAGTAAGCTTTTACGGTAGAACGGTGATTCAACCCTGCTGTTAAAAAACTCGTTTAAATGGTCAAGTACCTCATGGCACGAAGGGTTATCCATTTCTTCCTCCGAAAATAACGCTGCTTTCATCGCTGACTTATGCTCTTTAAGAAGGCACCTATTACAGACTTAATCATGTTAAACCGGTTGCTATGGTTTAGTGGAGATCTCACACTGCTTTGAGGTGTAATCCCCATGTGCAAGGCTGAACTTATCTGAAACAATACCTATCTCGGCACATTCCAAATTGCCAGCCTAAAATTTAGCAATGTTAATCCCATCTCTAACCTGGGTTAACAAAATGATTTCATTAGCATCACCCGGGCTGCGTTGAGCTTTGAGCGCTTCGTCCTTACTTATTTCAGACTCAATCTCTTTACTGACTAAACTGCCATCATCATATCGGATATAAAAAACCCCATCTCTTATTACGATATCAATACCATAGTTACTAAATAGAGTCTCGCTCATACCGTTCTCTTAAATATTTCAGTTTGAAGGATTGCGCATTGCCGCACTAAGCTCAGGCTTTAAAAACAGACCGGGCTGCCTTTGGGGGTAACGCTCTGTAAGAGACGAAAGCATTACACGGTGTAACCGTTGTGAGGCTGTACACTCCAGGGACAGATGGTGCTAAGCGGCGTTGTGCTGCCGTTATCGTCCTGCTTAATTGGAGATATGTGCAACATCACCTGATTCACTTTTTAGCCGTGATGATCACTTTACTCAGGCAATCCGGATTTCTGACAGCAAAAGAAAATGTGATTACCTGACCATCCAAATCCGGGGGGGATGTGTAGCTGGTCACTTCATTTTCAGATTGGCCACGAGGATAGTCACTCAACTTAACACCCGGATACTGTTTCCTGACATCATCACGGGTTGTGCAT
The DNA here is from genome assembly GCF_030062155.1 of Pantoea sp. Lij88. Classification (NCBI taxonomy): domain Bacteria; kingdom Pseudomonadati; phylum Pseudomonadota; class Gammaproteobacteria; order Enterobacterales; family Erwiniaceae; genus Pantoea; species Pantoea sp. Lij88. The sequence continues at coordinate 2,381,233 of NZ_CP118269.1, forward strand.
TTACCATCGGGAGAAAAGCTCAGAAAAGGGGCGATGCCGCCTGATGATTTACTGACACGCAACTCAATATCAGTAATACTCGCATCATCTTCCAGTTTGACCGAATTAACCTGATAAACGTTGATGTAGTCATTTTGGGTTTCTAATGTCAGCGCCAGCGGAAACTGAGTAAGATTTTTCACAGAGAGACTTTTAAGTGAAGCACTCAACTGACGGATAAAGCTCCACATATCTTTATTTTGCATCTTCGCTTTTGCGAACCCGCTAAACAGAAAAAAAGTCAGTATTAACAGAACCCTGTTTCTTTGATGTGTCATTTTTTTCATACTAACCCTTGTATTGCTCATCATAGTAGCCCCAGGTGTCACACTCTCCGGAAGGGATAATGGATTGATAACCTCTTCACACTCTTATCATCTAAAAGGAGTTAACAGGGCAGGCGGAGGATGGTCGTCTTTAAAGGGTTGTGTGCGTGCTCACCCAGCAAAAACATAGATGAGCCTCCATCAGTAGATAACAAGTCTCCCGGATGGCCATTGCCCTTCCCATCCACAGGGGATGTGACCATTTTCATAAATCACCGTCAGCCGACTAAAAAATGGCTCGTCAGGTAAATATGACTTATAGGCATCTTCAGCAAGAAAACTGACTAAACTCCACTTCACAACTCGCGTTAACAGTAATCAAAGTCAGTATAATTAGCTGGGCTTATAATAATTAAATTTTTATAATATTAGTAAGCTCGTGATAAACGCACCAGTTGATTCGTTTCAGGATAGAAAGAGAAATGCCAGTCACTCCAGCCATCAAATTTTTCAGTAAAAACGCAAACCACTAATACTTCTTTCTTTGAACCTACTGTCATGTAGTAGAATGCTCCACCGTCGGGAGATGAAAAAGATGATAAGATTTTACCTTGCGCATTTATTATAGTGAGTCTTTCAGGCAAATTTTTCTTCTGATCAAGAACAAATATTAAATCTCTGCTTTCATCAGCTAAAATCTGATCGGCTTCTGAACATGAAAATAAAAATGCTTCTCCCATGTAGTTCCACTTTATAGCGGACTGATCAGTTAACAACGTTAACTCACTTATCTTTTTCATATAAAAAACCTGACTTTGTTACTGGCGAATTATTAGTCAAAAAATTAAATTTTGCGCTCAATTAAACAAACTTTCATTCTAACTTTCATTGTCAACTCTTATCACCCCTATCAAGGGTAATAATCATGAATGCTATGATGCCTATCTCACTATCCTCGTTGTTAAAACCAGATCCGCTCAGAATTTCACTCAGTGTTAGACTTATTTTTTCAGAGTAATAATCGTTTCGTTTAAATGGAAATAGCGTGAATGACATGATGTTTACATCCTTCTCTTAGCAATAGCCTATGATGTTGCCAGACGATTTGCCCTGTAACAATTGCTAGCAGATTTACTGATGCGACGCCCCAACGGATTTTAGCGGGAACTCACATTAGTGCATGGCATATTGCGGTCCAGCGGTATGCTGAGGAAGTCTGTTGAATTGTGCTTACCATCATAACGGTAGCCTATGGGACTAAGCCTCATCCTTATCGGTGTTAGGACCTATTGCCAGCGGATATTGTCAGTGAGGTTGTGTGGTATGCATGATGTCAGAACCAGCATGGTAATATAGCGGGTTGACCATACTCTCCCAGTTCAACTGTTCATTACAGGGCTGCGCGCATTTCTGTTACAGCAGACGAACGGCGCTATCGAAGTTCAATAATGTCAGGCTGAACGGATTATCGTCACGCTCTTCAGTGTTGAGGTTATAACCGTAATCGAAGTCGCGCTAAAGAAACCTGAATATTACAGGCCTTTCCTCTTAACCAATAGTAATCAGGGACCGCTTGCACCTGGTTTGAGGTTTGAGGTTTGGAGAGGTGAAAGGTATGACAGAAGTCGCGGAAAGGGTATTCCGCGATAACAGCACTAAAGACCACGATGGGTTATTTCATGCGACGCCGCCGGGCCACACTGGCGAGGCGTTGGGTCCGGCAGTAAATGGCAAGCAGGATGAAAGCCTGCCCATTGAGTATCCAGCGAGCACCCACCAAAGCAGCGAGTGCCAGAAGTAACCACAGGCCCGAGTGGCTGCCCGTAACAACGCTGTAGCTTAAGAGTAAAACGGTCGATATAACCAACATTGCCCAGATGTAAACCAGCCCCTGAACACCCGCTGTATGACCTCGCGCAAGCAGATAACTGGCGGTGAGAATCGCGCCAAGAATGACGATTGAGGGAACAAAAAAACTCAACGCATGTATCTGTGGAGTAAGAGGAGGTAAAGCGTGCAGAAACGTCAGTAAATTAAATGCAAACGCAACCAGTAACAGCACCAGCACTAGTGCAACCGGGAAGCCGTTCTGCCGGGGAAGCAACTCGGAAGGCTGTTTAAAATAACGCTCAAGCTCTGTAGTGGAACGGGCAAGTATCGAATTATCCTGCCGTGCAATTACCTGATCTATTTCGCGACCATGCTGCAGTACTTCAGTGATATTACGCCCAACAAGCCATGATAAAAATTGCATTAAAATACCGCCAGCGATTGAATTGTTCCCACTATATAACGCCCGGTGCGCGGCACGTTACCTGGAGTAGCAATAATACCACTGACAGCACTGCCTGCCACAGCAGCTGCGCTCGTGACGACCTGCGCGAGTTGCTTAACAAGTTCTTTTTGCACCGACTCTACAGGGAAACGTTTTGGATAAAGTCCTGCACGGATGGCGGCTTTAAGCTCTTTATTACTTATACCAGGGTTTTGTGCCTTAATAATTAATTCAGTCAGGCGCGCGCGATCCTGCCCTGGATAGTTCCTGAGCCACTCCGTTGCTTTTAAAGAAGAGACCGATTTCATCGCTCGCCATGTTGCCAGGGCTTCTTTTAACGCACCGCCCACACTGGCTAGTGAAATTAGGTCAAGGGACGTTGAAGTGGCAACGTACCAATCCTGAGAGTCCAGCCACGCTACGTTTTGACCACCGTTTTCGACAAGATCATAAACGCGGTAAATACCATTGACACATTGCACGCCTGTTGCGGCAGCGCCGGCATAACCAATAGCAACAAGCACCCCGCTACTGCCAGCGGTTATAGGTGTTGCTGAAGCGCCGATAACCGCCACACCAGCTGTGATAATCATTGCGCCACAGGAAAGCACGGTTGAGGCAATCTCCGTTCCCATTGCGGTTGCGCTTACTGCTTCACTAAGTGACTTGCCCGTATTAGACGCTGTGGCTTGCTTAGGCGTTTTGGTCACAATAAGATGTGTGACGATACCACTTTGGCCATTAGGATGACGCTGACCGTCTAGGTTCGACCATAATGATGATAAATGGTTTATCCACGATTAATTTATGATTATCCTGACGAATATTTTGCTTATCATCCGCTGCAACCATTCTGTCTGGGTCAGAAAGTCAAATCCCAAGATGGATATTTTTATATGCGCCAATGACAATGATTTTGACTGATCGATGTGTTAAATGTGTTAGTTTTATCAGTTTTGGAGCAAATACAATATTCGAATAATTATTCATATTAAAAAATCCAAATTTTCATTTTTAAATGAACTACCGGAAATATATTTCCCATCCATAAATAACAATGCACACTATACATATAAATAAATTTATTTTAAAAGCACAAGATTTAACACTTAAGAATACTATTCAGTTACGTTCCAAACGATATAAATCCCGTGATCGAATGATCTTGTCTCGTATGAGACTGAAACTCGTCCCCAATCGAAAATCCATCTGACCATCTCATCCTCTTTTATATCAGGATCACCTAAACTTAAAGATTTTTTTAACCAATCAGAAAGGTTTTTCACTGATTCATTCAACATATCGATATCGGTTCGAGCATCCCAATCTTTTAAAGATCTGAAATATTGACTGTTTTTATCAACAAGTTGAACCATAAAAGGAAAGCCAAAGCATATTGGATTTAAACTAACCTCAAACTCTTTATCATAAAAAGTCGCTACATCGACAAGGTAGCTATGAGGTATATTACTCTTTATGCAACCACGATTAATTAACAACTCGTAAAGCTTACTATTACAAAAACCTTCTTCTGTATCAATCTCCAAAGGAATATCATCAAAACTTAACTTGCCCGCGATTGAATTAAATCTTAAATTTATCATATATCTATTATCTTTCCTGGAATTAAAAGGTGTCTCGACTCCTCAGGGATAAAGAACTGAAGACCGCCTCCGCCACCATATTTACTATTAGCTGCTGCTCGACCATAAGCAACATCTATGTCTTCACTTACGTAGAAAGCTCTTAATTTTGTACGAACCGGCCATTTAGGGTCTAATTTAACTTGTAACGCCTGATGATAGCCCAATGGATTGCCCCTATATTGTCTGACTGTAGGAAATGTCACTGTATAAGAAGGTTGTTGGTTCCCATTCGGATATAGCGCATAAAGAACAGTACCTTTTTTGAGCTTTCTGTTTTTATAAACATCCACACCTGGATAGACATCATTTCCCGGACCTTGCCATTTAGTCGCTTCTTTAGAAGGGTCTTTACAAGTACGACTCAGCCCCCACGGATCCACCCAACCCAGCGCGTTCGGCGCATACTGGTAAAGGTTGATCCCGCCAGCCAGCCCTATCGGGTCCTGCTGGGTAAACCGTCCGCTGTCAGGGTCATAATAACGAAACAGATTGTAGTGCAGTCCGGTTTCCCGGTCCAGGTACTGGCCCTGCATACGCAGGTTCTGCTGAATTACAGGCATCCGCTGGCTGGACTCGCGCAGCAGTTTGCCCCACGGGCTGTTTATGCCTTCCCAGGCTTTTTGCCCTTCACCGTCAGTCAGCAGCTCCGGCATCCCGTTGGCCGCATTATGGAACCAGTAAATTTCCGGGCTTTCCACGCCATCAATACGCGCCAGAGGCTCATAGCTCTGGCTGTCACTGTAAACGTAAGTCAGCGGAGTGCCGTCGTGGTTTTCCTGCAGCAGGCGGTAACCTTCCCACACGAAGCGCGTCGTGACGGCGTTGCCAGATGGTCTTCCCTGTAACAGCTGCTGGCTGGTTTTACTGATGCGACGTCCCAGCGGATCATAACGGAAACTCACCTTAGTGCGCGGCTTGTTACGGTCCCGCGGCTCGCTGAGCACCTCCGTCAGGCGATGCTCCCCATCGTAGCGATATCGCCAGCGGGCCTGGCCGTCATCTTTTTCTGTGGTGCGGCCATGGATATCGTACTGCCAGCGGATACCGTTCAGTTCAGTGACACGGTTGTGCAGGACATGGGCGTTACTATGGCGATCCAGCGGGTTGCCTGCGCCATCCCAGCGCCACTGTTCATTACCCGGCTGCGCACCGTCCTGTGACAACAGCCGGCCGGCGTTATCGTAGTTCCATAGTGTCTGGCTGAACGGATTATCATCACGCTCTTCACGGATCAGGTTGTTACCGTAATCGAAGTCACGCCGGCGGGACCAGACGCGCGGTGCAGGACGCTGCGAGTCACCCCTGAACACATCACGGCGGCGCAGTCTGCCTGACCGGTCATATTCACTGCGCATGGTCAGGCCACCCTGCGTCCGGCTCAGTTCCCGGTGCAGCGTGTCACGGGTAAACTCGGTGACCGGCAGGTTGTCTAATGCGATGCTCAGTAAATGGCCGCTGCCGTAATAAAGCTGCTTCAGGTTACGGCCATCCGGCAGGGTTAAGGCAGTGCAGTTACCCAGCGCGTCATACTCCCACGCCAGTTCGCCCTGCTCCCCCTGCTCAGCAACAATGCGGCCCAGCGCATCATATTTAAAGGTAATCTCCTGCTCGGCCTGCTGGCTCCACTCGGTGTCAGACAGCGGCAGATGCTGCGACACTTTACCCAGCTGACCGCCACCGCTGTAGTGATAGCGCGTCTGGCCCTCCGGCGTGGTTCGCGCCAGCAGTTGTCCCGCACGGCTCCAGTGGTAACGATGGGTAATGGACTGAGGATGCCCGGCGGCAAAGGTGCGTGATACCGTGCGTCCCGCCGCGTCATAGCCGTAACGCGTGGCAACGCCATCCAGCCCAACCTGAGCCAGCAACAGGGAATCTGCGCCCCACTGGAACTGATACTGCTCGCCGTTCTCGTTTTGCAGCGCCGTCAACCGGCCACGGCTGTCCCAGCTTCGCTGAACCGTCTCACCCTGCGCATTGCGGCTGGCGATCAATCGCCCGACATTGTCGTAACGGAATTCACTGCGCTTACCATCAGCCGACTCATAGGCCAGCGGCAGCCCGTTTTCGCTCCAGTGCAGCCGCTCTTCCCATCCCTCTGCACGCTCCAGCTGAAGAGGGCGGCCTGCAGCGTCATAGTGATAACGGGTCTCTTCACCATCCGGCGCGGTGACAGAGCTGAGCCAGCCCAGCGGATGATAACGGTAGCGCGTGGTCAGCCCTGAACAGTCCGTTTCACGGATAACCTGCCCGGCATCGTTAAACTCACGGCGGTAGCTGTTACCTGCTGCGTCGATCTCCCCGACAACCAACCCGGACTCATCCCGCTTATAGATCGTGCTTTGCCCGAGCGCATCAACCACGCGCTCAAGACCATGATGGGGATCGTAATAGTATTTCGTTGTGGAGCCATCAGCTCCGGCAACCACCGTGGGCAGTGAACGGTGGGACAGCCACTGCACCGCCTGCACACCGCCGTCAGCATCTTTCTCTTCAACGCGGTTACCCAGATCGTCATAGGTGAAGCTTACCGCGTTGCCCAGCGGATCGATGCGGCGCGTCAGAAGTTCGTTTTCATCCCACTCATAGCGCCACTTCTGGCCCCGCTCATCAATGAAACAGGTGATGAGGCCCGCGGCGTTCCAGTGGTGTTCGCGCTGCTGACCGTCATAGGTCGATACGCGCGTGATGCCCGCCTCAAGATCGTAATGCATGTGGCAGCCGTCACCGGTATTGGTGCGGTTCTCCACCACGCGCCAGTGATCCAGCTTCTGCCAGCGATATTCGCTTTCCAGCCCGCCGGGAAGCTGATGCCAGACCATCAATCCGTCGTCGTTGTAACGGAAGCGCCGGGAGACAACGCCTGCGGCATCGGTGACGCTGGCAAGCTGGCCCTGGTCGCTGTAGGTCCAGCGCGTCAGAGGCCAGTGCTGATCGCCATCAAAATGGCTGGCGGATGTCGGGCGCCGCGCATGCTGTTTGTCGTTATAGTGCAGTGTGACGTCAATCGCCAGCTGCGCGTCATGAATACGCACCAGACGAGCCTGTTCATCCCAGCCCATCTCCAGCGCATTGCCGTACTCGTCGCTCAGTGAAGCCAGGCGAAGCACCTGCGGATCGGCAGCCGTGCGCCGGTAGAGACGCCAGACCGCACCGTCATCATCGGCAATGGCGATATCGCCAGACTCGTTGCGCCGCACCATCAGCCCTTCGCTGATGCTGTAGAGCACCTCTTTTTCACCGGGAACGTCAAAACTCAGTTCGCGCCCGTTGTCATCAAACCAGGTCGCCCGGTTCCCTTCCAGCGTCAGATAGCTGTCAAACACCGTGGCCCAGCCCTGACCAAACAGGCCAGCGCGCTGAGTCAGGCTGTTATAGCTGCGCTGAAAACTCAGCGGGAAACGTCCGGGAAGGGAAAAATCGCGCTCGGCATCATCATTCAGGACTTTGACGCCGGTTGCCGCATGAACCGGGAACAGCGACGAGAAGGCCGCGTTAATAGCCATGTCCGCCGCCATACCGCCCACGGCACTGGCCAGCGCGCAGGGCATGTTTTTGATGATCTGACCGGGGCGACCACGAAGGAGGGAAAGACCGATCATCATCACGGCCAGACCCGGGAACTTGCCACTTTTGATCTCTCTGACCGTGACGGTTTCACCACCAATGATGACGTTCGGGGAAACATCGTCACTCACGGTGGCATCACAGGTGGTTTTATCCTTTGCGCGTACTGCAGGCTGGCCATTAATAAAGACGCTTTTCGAACCCTGTGCCAGATATTGCGGTGCACTGTGCTTTTCACAGGCCACTTTGTCCTGCTCCAGCGGAGAGGTGCCCGCATCGGCAGAGGCGACCGTGGGCTGCCACATTGCACTGCCAAACTGGCCGACCGCAGACAGCAGCATGCCGCCGTAGTCCGCAAAGCTCTGCGGCGATTGCGGTTCCGGTGGCGGTGTCTCACCTAGCGTGAGCATCCCGGCCGCGCGTGCGGCTAAAAGACCATTAACATAGACATTCTCTGAACCACTGGATATCACACCGGCTGGAGAAGGGGGGAATATCATATTACCCAGCTCATCCGCCGCTTTGCTGATCTCCTTTGACAGACCCACGGCATTGGCCAGGATACCCCCCAGAATCCCGCTGAGCAGGCAACTGTTACCCACGGCTGCGACACTCGCCGCTGCCACTCCTGTCCCCAGCAGGGGCGCTGCCGAGACGATAGCGGCACCCACTGCGGCACCAATAACGGCATAGGCCGCACCTTCCGCCACAATACTCGTGATATCAGCGAAAATGCTGGAGTGAATGATCTCGTCGCCCACGCGGGCCGCATGGTTATCCATAGGTTATGCTTTCCGTGGATTGTTCAGACTCAGGCTTTGTTTAAAAGCACTCCAGCGCTGTCCGTCTTTTTCATTGAATGGGCGCATCGCGGAGAGCGTAAAAATCATAAAGATGTTCGAGTCAGGCACCTGTGTAGCCAGCTGTTTCTGCCACACCGCTTGCCCGTTACGGTCAAATATGGTTTCAACTTCTACCGCATGTAATGTGTTATTCACACCGGCCATCGAACGTACAAATTCACTCTGCTGGATGTGGCCCATCTGACTCCGCAACGTGTCCCACTGACGCCGGAATTCTTTTTCCGCATCACTGCCCTCAGAAATAACACCACGGCTGACAACCCATGCCAGTCCACTGGCTTCATCGCGGAGAATATTCATGGTGGTGTCCTGCCAGTCAGCAGGAAAAAGCGCAAAGGCGCCCTCATTGAAGTGGTAATTCATATTGGGTGTCCGTTTTATTAATGGTTTGTGGCGGGTGGAATCAGGCTATGGAATTCGCCATCGACGTTATCGGCATTAGTGAGTAGCTGTGTATTATCACGCGCAACTTTAATTTCAAAAAGTCGATGCGTAATATCAGGATCGCCACCGCAACTGCGGTCGTGATTATCTTCACGAACCGTAATGACAAAGAAACGTTTATCACTGCTGTCGTCGAGATCGTAACGCAGGCATTTATCATCGAGGCTGGTCAGGTGCCAGGTATGAATCGCTTCCGTTGCGGCGCTGATAGCCTGATAAGCACTAATTTCGCTTTGCTCTTCACCCAGGTCTGTTTTTAACATGATGCAACTGACCTTTCCCTGGTCAATCTGGAACATTAACTGTTTCCCGCCCGACTGATAGACAAGCCAGTGCTGATTATCACTGTTATCTTCTTTGCCGGGTCCATAGGCTTGCTGAACCTGTTCCAGACTATCGCCTACTTTAATATTCCGGGCTGTCGGCACGCTGGCACTTCCCAGAAGGATCTCAGCCAGAACCGGGTGGCTGGCATTTCCAACCGCCGCCGCGCTAAACAACTCAAAGCCGTCATAGCTATGCTGGAAGTAGTTGTACTGCTGATTGTTGATGTCCACTTCTCCGGCCAGAACTGAACTCAGAGCTTTACCTGCGCGTACAAAATTTTCGTTGTTCCAGGTCTCACCCGGAGTGAAAGCATAGTCGTTCAGCAGAACGGAAAAATCGCCCTCGTTAAGCGCAGGAACAGACGATTCCGCGGCGGATTCAGCCCTGGCAATACAGGATAAAAAGAGGAGTACAGGTACACATATAAGGCTGGTGAAAAAACGATTTACAATCATTGGCTTTTATCGGAGTAAAGACATAAGAGCCTCAAATATGAGGCAATGGATTCAACATCACGTTCTTTTACTCATCGGCAGTGATAATGATTTTACTCAGGCAATCAGGATTTTTGGCAGAGAATGAAAACGTGATGAACTGTCCATTACCATCGGGGGATGATGTGTAGCTGGTCACTTCATTTTCAGACTGTCCCCGTGGATAATCGGTTAACTTCACACTCTGATAGTGCTCTTTGACTTCATTGAGCGAGATGCATTTTCCCTGGGGAGTAAAGCTAAGAAAAGGAGCCATCCCATCAGACGTTTTACTTAAACGCAACTCTATATCCGTAATCGTCGACGCATCTTGCAGCTTTACCGGATTAGCCTGATAGAAGTTGATATATTCATTTTGATTTTTTAATGTAAACGTCAATGGTGCCTGATGAATACTTTCCACAGACAGAGTCTTTATGGAGGCACTCATTTGCGTGACAAAAACCCACATATCTTCTTTTTGCATCTTCGCTTCCACTATTCCGCTTAACATAAAACCAGCCATTAATAAAATAAACATCTTACTTTGTCGGATAATTTTTATCATACCAGCCCCCATAGTAATCTTCGTAAAGCTGATTGGTAGTGGAGGTTTTTTCACCTTTACCGAATATACGACCAATCTGCGTCCTGGCTTCGCTTTCGCTTATGTTACCTTTACTGAGAGAATCATAGATTCCGTTGTACCCTTTCTGATTTGCTGCATTGCCCGCTATCCCAATGTCTCCGCCCTGATTTGCAATAATTTCGCGCTGTACACGAATATTATTGAGTGTGGCTGCCCCTTCATCACTAAGCGCACTATTCAGGTAGGTTTCACGTGAGGTTACATTGATATCAGGCTTATACAATGCATGTCCACTCTCATGTGATAGTGACTGCACCACTTTTGCGGCATCGTTCATATTACTTTTATCAACAGTAATAGTCCTGCTCTGACGATCGGCAAACGTACCTTTACCTGCAGCCCCTTCTTTAAAAACCCAGCCGCGCTTTTTGAGCGTCGTGATGTCCTGTTTCATGGTCGGTGATTTCTCAACCATATTATCTACATCTGCGCCAAAGCCACTAAAAGAAGGAGCCTGAGAATTCGCAGCTGCGCCAGCATTTTGTGACGCGTCGGCAGGTGCGCTTGCTATTGCACCTGCCTTATTCTCCTTTCCCGGCGTAAACTTCTCCTTAACAGCCGCATCTATATCGCCTTTATGACCTGCACCCGGCGCAGACGTGCCAGGTTTAGCACCCGAAGTGTTCAGATTCAGTTTACCGCCGGTGGTGATATGTCCGTCGTTCTCAACAAAGAAGTTAAAATCTTTTCCAATAAGATTTATTGTGCCATTGGCATTGAGTTCAATGGCACTTTCACCAGAAACAAGTCTCAGCTGCGATCCCGATGCCAGAACATATTGTTCAACGACTGCATCAACTTTACTCAGGCCAGTCAGGATTTCAGTTCCGCCTTTTACGGCCTGAATCTGATTGCCTTCAACCCTGTTAAGCTCATTTTTAGCCACATAGTGGCTTCGCTCTCCACCAACACTGTGTGATTCGTCATTTTTAACATGCGTATCCATGTTCTTCTGCGCCTGAATCCACAGGTGTTCTTCACCCGCCTTGTCCTCAAACCTCAGCGCGTTCGCGGTTTCCGCCGTGCCATCCTTTGACCGGCTCAGAAAGCCCATCTGCGTCGCTGCCGCCGGCAGCGCCCACGGCGGCATGCTCGCCTCGTTATACACGCGGCCAATGATTAGCGGACGATCCGGATCGCCGTTGATGAAGTCCACCACCACTTCGTCGTTAACCCGCGGGATCTGCACCCCGCCGAACCCCTGACCGGCCCAGGCGCTGGAGACGCGCACCCAGCAGGAGCTGGTGTCGTCGCCCTTCGCCAGCCGGTCCCAGTGAAACTTCACCTTCACCCGGCCGTAGCGGTCGGTCCAGATCGACTCGCCTTTCGGGCCGACCACCTTCGCGGTCTGCGGGCCGTGGGTTTTCGGCCACCGCGTTTCCGGCGGCGTGCGGTACGTCACCGACGACGGCAGTACCGTGAAGTGGATGTTGTGCCGGCTGTCGCCGGTGTCGCCGCTGGCGTAACTGTTCTCGGCGAAGTCATAGGTGGCCGAGGTCACCAGATACTCACCGTTGTCGCTGAAGTGCGGCGCGTTGATGATGGAGAAAGTAAAGCCCGGCGCGATGCCGGTTGCCGTGCCCGACCCGCTGACGCTGTGGTGCTCGGCCTGCCACACCTCCTGACGGATGCGCGCGTAGGACTCGCCGTGGCTGTGGTCGACAAAATGGCCCGGCCAGTCGTAGACGTCCACCGAGCCCGGTACCGGCGACGCCGGGTTCTGGCGGGCCTGCAGCATCCACGCGTTCGGCTTGCGGAAGTCGTAGTCGTCGGTGCTGTAGATGCCCGGCGTCACGCTCTCCGCCAGCGACCACTGGCTGATACCCTCTTCCGTGACCACGCCGCCCGACGGGGTGACGTGATAGGCGATGGTCTCATAGCCGGGAAACGCCTGGTGCTGGTCCGGCGCGTCGCACAGCACCAGCGTATGCTTGTCCGCCTCGTGGCTGAAGAAGTAGTAAATCCCCTCCAGCTCCATCAGGCGGCTGATAAAGTCCAGGCTGCTCTCCTGATACTGCACGCAGTACTCCCACACCCGGTAGTTGCCCGCCAGCCGCGTCTCAACGTTGACCGCGTACTCCTTCAGCAGCGTCTGCACAATCTGCGGCACCGTCTGGCTCTGGAAAATGCGCAGGTTGCGGTCGCGCTGCATCGGCCACAGGTCCGGCTCAACCGTCAGCTGATAGACCGCGTAGCGCGTGCCGCTCAGCTCCTGGCTGCGCACCGCTATCCGGGTGATTTTGCCGTTGAGGTAGCGCGGGCTCAGCGCGTTCATCAGGCCATCGGTCGGCAGCGTAAACGTCACCGGCTTGCCCAGCAGGGCGTGACGGTCGATGCGCGCGTCGGTGGCCAGCAGTTCGGCGGTGAGCACAAACGGACGGGACAGCGTCTCGGTGCCCGTGAGCGTATGGAACAGCAGGCCGTCCGCCGGTAGAAGGACGGTGATACGATCAAACATAGTGATTTCCCGGACAGATGGTAATCGGTGAATTAACCCGGGGATTCCCCGGGTCAGGCAATACCAGAGGGTCAGACAAGCGTCTTTTATTATTGCAGCGGATCACATGACGAGTTAAAAGCAGGTACCTTAATACTCATTGCTACGAGGCGAAATGCCAGCTAAAGAGGTCTAACTAGCAGGATTATTATTTCACTTTGATATTCAGAGTCGCCAGAATAATTTCTACGCAGCGTTTATTCGCTTCGAAGTGATAACTTTTATAATTTCTGTGCTGCCCTACTAAATCAACGTAGCACCACAAGCCTGAACAATTGAATATGTAACTCTGATAAAAGGCACGCATTTTCTCTTCGTCGCTGTAGAGCTCACCTGTACAGGTCGATAATGATCCCAGCGCAGCATTGATATCATTAGGAATGGGTTCCAGTTCGTTTGCCACCAGCGTGACCGAATGCTCATGCTCCCGGAAACGTTGCGTCGACTTTTCAAAAGCATCCTCTGCGGAATGGCATACGGTACCGGAATAAAAGTAAAAATTAATGACCCCGTAATTCACACCACCTATTGTATGATCAACGATAAGTCTGTTCTCAGCAATGACGCTGGCATGCCATGAAACCGGTATTTTAAAAGCGTTTTCCCCGTCCATGTTAACCGAGGTCAGCAACTCCGCCATGGCTAAGTTACTGCGATTCAGCAGATTCCAGTTAACCACTGTAAAATAGATGTCATTGGCAAGCGAAGGATAGTCGCGTGCCGCACAGGACGCTTTTAATAAGAGGTAATTCCCACCGCCGCTGTCCCGATTGTAATCTTTTTGAACAGTGTATCGTGAGATCACATCGTCACCGGAAGCGTGCGTTTTTAGGGTCAATACATCTGCAAAAATACCGTTTTCCGAGGCCTTACCGACAAGACGGCGGTGCAGGATTTTTTCGCCCATCATGGCGAGTTTTTTAAACAGCCAGTCAGACGCATTCATCTCCCACTGGCAGCGTTCATACGCTGCCCAAACTTCCAGATAGAGTGAGTCATCCGTAGTTAAGTAGCGTCCGATATTGGTTAAACCGACATCAGGGAAGGCAACCGGCTCCAGTTCCACAGGTTTGAGGCTTTTAGGCAGCACAACCCAGTAATGCAGCATTTCTTCTCTGGCCGATGTATAAAGGCATTTCCAGAAGCGTTGTTCGATTTCTTCTTTAGAGAAACCCGGCGTAAGGGGAAAAATATAGTCCGTTTCAAAATTCATAGCCTGTTTCCCTTCTTAATTTAATTCGCTAGCCAGATGCCGTAATAAATCACTATAGAGCCAAGAGAAACCACGCATTTTGCAAAGATGAGCATGCCCGGCACTAACTTACTGGCAGTAGGTGAAATTCGGGCATAATTATCAGCATTATATTTTCTTTGAAAACCCACAATCCCACTAAATAAAGTGCAAATCATGATAATCATAAACTTTATACCAAGGATAAATATAAAAGAAATACCTATTTCTTCCATTAAATCTCCAGCAAGATCATTACTAAACCCGGGAATAACTAACACTAATCCTTTGAGCGCAAAGGCAAGTACTACAATACCAACCAGCACACCTGCAAACTTCTTACCAAATGCTGCCCATTCTTTTTTATTATAAAAATCCTTTCCGTTCCAGACATAATAAACCGTTACAATCCAGAAAAATAAAAATGCTATAAATTTCATGTTAGAATTAACCCTATCTTTATTTAACCGCCAACTAAAACCGTTGCGCAACCGTTGATGATAGCACCATCTGCACCACCATTGCTGCCAGATTTTTCTGTACTATCCCTTTCACCAAAAAGCAGGTCGCGGAGGGGTTTTAATGCAATTTTTACATTAATTTCGCCTGTTATCCCCAGTATAAAAGCTAACTTACCTGAGAGCTTTACTGTAGCTGAGTAATCGGTTTCATCCGCATAGGCAGTTAAACCTCCTGCTGCACCTACTGCGCCTAAATGTACTCCGCCTTTAGCATCAGCTACTACAATACCGTACAGGCTAACTTTCCCCGTAACGCTCTCTTTCACTGCCGCTGCACCTGCGCCACCCTCAACACTGAACCCATATCTTCCTTTATTGCCGGTATATACTTCTGCAACCGCTTTTGCATCAGCAGTGCCAAGCGTCACATCGCCGGTAGCGATGGCATACAATGTGTTCTCTGTTCCTATTGAGCCCGTCGCGCCATATTGCATACCCGCCGCTGCGGCTTTGCCATTAATGCCATAGATTCCGCTATCACCGGTGTAAAGTGAGCCAGTTGCATTGGCATCCGCTATTTTATTCCGCAACTCACCTTTCAAAAGGGCGTCACTTTTCATATTCGCTAATGTGAGGTTTTCAAGCGAAAATCCTGCCGACACAGTGTCATAACTGCCATCATTAGTGCTGTCTTTCAGGCTGGCATACGCCCCTAAAATTCGCGCATCGTAGTGCTCGCCATGTAACATCCCATCATCACCAGCCTTCTTCGCCAGCGAGCCTCCCCAGTATTGAGGCGGTGCAGGTTTACATTTCGCGGGAGCCGACGCCCCACCTGCATGACACTGCGTCTTATCACCCTGACGGGCCAGCGCCATACCGTTAACGAATACGCTGCCGGAGCCGCTGACGATAATACCGCCACCGTGTTGCTTACACGAAAATTCATCACCTTTTCGCGCAGCGGGAAATCCGCCAATGATAACGTCAGGACTGCCGCATTGAATGGGGCCATCGTGAGCCGCTTTATCCACAGAAGCTCTGGCCGCAGGCATACCCATACTGATGTTCCTTCCAATAAGCGATTAACTGTTAATATTGACGACCGCGCCTTTGATGTCGGTGATGTTCGTGCCGGTAATGCTTACCTTGTCATTCGCCTTTAATTCTGCATTTTTACCGGTACCTAAAGTGGTCAACTCATTGCCTTTAAACAGTGCCTGCAACTCGCTTTCAGCATGGATACTTCCTGTTTTCACTTGGATTTGAATAGCTTCAGGGGTGATCAGGATGTAATTCTCTTTCACCTTTAATTTGATGCTGGTATTGGCTTCAAGCAGCGCATTGCCCTCTTTATCCATGGTCAGCACCGTTTCGCCTTCGCCAACATTAATAACGTGCTGGATGCCCGTATTGCTCACCGCATGTTCACCCACGTTGGCCTGACGATTGCGCTTAATAGTGACCTTTTCGTCACGGCCTATGGTTTTCTGCCGATCCACACCGACATGGTGCGTCTCACAGCTTTCCACTTCCGTATCCATATTTTTTTCGGCGTGGATCCAAATCTGCTCATGTCCTGCTTTGTCTTCAAAACGCAACGCATTAGCAGTATCGCTGTTACCATCCTTCGACCGGCTCAGAAAGCCCATCTGCGTCGCTGCCGCCGGCAGCGCCCACGGCGGCATGCTCGCCTCGTTATACACGCGGCCGATGATTAGCGGACGATCCGGATCGCCGTTGATGAAGTCCACCACCACTTCGTCGTTAACCCGCGGGATCTGCACCCCGCCGAACCCCTGACCGGCCCAGGCGCTGGAGACGCGCACCCAGCAGGAGCTGGTGTCGTCGCCCTTCGCCAGCCGGTCCCAGTGAAACTTCACCTTCACCCGGCCGTAGCGGTCGGTCCAGATCGACTCGCCTTTCGGGCCGACCACCTTCGCGGTCTGCGGGCCGTGGGTTTTCGGCCACCGCGTTTCCGGCGGCGTGCGGTACGTCACCGACGACGGCAGTACCGTGAAGTGGATGTTGTGCCGGCTGTCGCCGGTGTCGCCGCTGGCGTAACTGTTCTCGGCGAAGTCATAGGTGGCCGAGGTCACCAGATACTCACCGTTGTCGCTGAAGTGCGGCGCGTTGATGATGGAGAAAGTAAAGCCCGGCGCGATGCCGGTTGCCGTGCCCGACCCGCTGACGCTGTGGTGCTCGGCCTGCCACACCTCCTGACGGATGCGCGCGTAGGACTCGCCGTGGCTGTGGTCGACAAAATGGCCCGGCCAGTCGTAGACGTCCACCGAGCCCGGTACCGGCGACGCCGGGTTCTGGCGGGCCTGCAGCATCCACGCGTTCGGCTTGCGGAAGTCGTAGTCGTCGGTGCTGTAGATGCCCGGCGTCACGCTCTCCGCCAGCGACCACTGGCTGATACCCTCTTCCGTGACCACGCCGCCCGACGGGGTGACGTGATAGGCGATGGTCTCATAGCCGGGAAACGCCTGGTGCTGGTCCGGCGCGTCGCACAGCACCAGCGTATGCTTGTCCGCCTCGTGGCTGAAGAAGTAGTAAATCCCCTCCAGCTCCATCAGGCGGCTGATAAAGTCCAGGCTGCTCTCCTGATACTGCACGCAGTACTCCCACACCCGGTAGTTGCCCGCCAGCCGCGTCTCAACGTTGACCGCGTACTCCTTCAGCAGCGTCTGCACAATCTGCGGCACCGTCTGGCTCTGGAAAATGCGCAGGTTGCGGTCGCGCTGCATCGGCCACAGGTCCGGCTCAACCGTCAGCTGATAGACCGCGTAGCGCGTGCCGCTCAGCTCCTGGCTGCGCACCGCTATCCGGGTGATTTTGCCGTTGAGGTAGCGCGGGCTCAGCGCGTTCATCAGGCCATCGGTCGGCAGCGTAAACGTCACCGGCTTGCCCAGCAGGGCGTGACGGTCGATGCGCGCGTCGGTGGCCAGCAGTTCGGCGGTGAGCACAAACGGACGGGACAGCGTCTCGGTGCCCGTGAGCGTATGGAACAGCAGGCCGTCCGCCGGTAGCTGTGCAGTAATGCGTGAGAACATAAGTAATCCCTGACTATTAACTGTGTGGATCGAGCAACCAGACACCTTCTTCGCTGATGTTCAGCGTCTGCTGACGGGTGCCACTCTGGCCGCTGATGGCAAAGGTGTAGTTACCCGGCGCCAGCTGCAGCGTGGCGAAGCCATTCACCGCCGGGACCAGCGCCTGCGGCTGACCGTTCACCTGAACGCGTTCACCCTGTTGCAGACGGATATAGACCTGAGCAACAGGTGCTGGCGGCGGTGCCGGTTGTGGATCGGGTTCACGCGCAGCGGTCTGCGCGGGCTCTGAAGTCTGGACCGGAGCGCTGGCAACACTATCCGGCGGGGTGTCAGGCTGCGTCGGTGGCGCAGTAACCGGCTGATTAACCGGTGCGACGGTAACGGCAGGCGCGGTGTTTTGCGCGGTCTCAGCCGGCGTCGTCTGTTCGTTACCGCGTGACATCAGCAGACCGGCGCACAGGCCGACCAGCACGCCAGCGGCCACCAGGCCTGGCAGTGCAAAGCGATGTCCCAGCAGCGTTTTCAGCGGCGAAGCGGGTTTGACAACCTCCTCTTCTTCTTCGATCGGCACCAGCATGGTGCCCGGCCCGCTCATTTTTGCGCTGAGCAGCGGTTCCGGTT
This sequence comes from Pantoea sp. Lij88, assembly GCF_030062155.1. Taxonomy (NCBI): domain Bacteria; kingdom Pseudomonadati; phylum Pseudomonadota; class Gammaproteobacteria; order Enterobacterales; family Erwiniaceae; genus Pantoea; species Pantoea sp. Lij88. The sequence continues at coordinate 2,399,645 of NZ_CP118269.1, forward strand.
CGCGATCCGGCAGCGCCATCAGCACAGCAAAATCATCAATGCTCTGCGGACGATCTTCCGGTTTCAGCGCCAGCGCGCGGTCGACGGCGCTGAGCAGCGCAGTCGAATAACCCGCCAGACGACGCTGTACCAGCGGCTGATAGTTATCTTCGATGCTGCGCACCACGCTGACCGGCGGAGGCGCACCGGTGATCAGCGTATGCAGCACCGCGCCAAGCGCGTAGATATCGGTCCACGCGCCCTGCTCGCTCTCATCGTTATCGCTGTACTGCTCGATCGGCGCATAGCCGGGACGCAGCATAGTCTCGCTCTCATCCGACAGGTTGCCGATGGTTTTACGCGCCGACCCAAAGTCCAGCAGGATCGGCTCACCGCTGCTCTGAATCTGGATATTATCCAGCGAGATATCGCGATGCAGATAACCCGCTTCATGGATGGTTTTGATCGCGCCCAGCAGCGGAGGCAGCATGCGACGGATCCAGGCCTCATTCACCGACTGCGGATTACGTTCGCTGAAGTTCGAGAGCGTGGTGCCGCTGTAGAACACCGTGCCCATGTAGGCGGTGTCGTTCTGCACCCAGAAACGCAGCACGTGCAGCAGGTTAGGATGGTTAAAGCGCGCCAGCAGCCGCGCCTCCTGAATAAAGCTGTTCAGGCCGGCGTGAAAGGTTTTGCTGAACCGCTCACTGCGCAGCACCAGGTTCAGGTCATCGCTACGTACCGCCAGCGAGGCGGGCATAAACTCTTTGATCGCGATATCGCGCTCAAGCTGGTGATCCCAGGCGCGATAGACGATGCCAAAGCCGCCACCGCCGATGACCTCTTTGATTTCAAACTCATTGAAGCGGTAACCCAGCGGCAGGGCGTTGGGGACATTCAGGGGTTGATCATGTTCCGACATATTCGAAAACTCTCTGATAGGCTTTAAACAGCGAACTGGCAGACAAATTCGCCCTGCTCACAACGCACTTCAACGCGGCGATAGCGTTCATCGCGGGCGTGGGCGCTCAGCAGTATCTGGCTCATCTGCGGCAACAGCGTGTTGGTGAGGATGGCATCCACCATGCGACCGCCCGACTCCACCTCGGTGCAGCGCTGGACGATCTGGCTCACCACCGACTCGTCGATCTGCGCCTCAATGCCATGGTTGTCGGCCAGACGACGCACGATACGCGCCAGCTGCAGCCGCACAATCTCTGCCAGCATCGCGTCGCTGAGCGGGTAATAGGGCACTACCAGCAGACGGCCCAGCAGCGCAGGCGGGAACACCTCCAGCAGCGGCTTACGCAGCGCGGTGCTCAGGGCGTCGGGATCGGGCATCAGCTCAGGATCGGCACACATAGCACTAATCAGCTGCGTGCCAACGTTCGAGGTCAGAATGATGATGGTGTTGCGGAAGTCGATGTGGCGACCTTCCCCATCTTCCATCCAGCCTTTATCGAACACCTGGAAGAAAAGCTCATGCACATCCGGATGGGCTTTCTCAATCTCATCCAGCAGCACCACGCTGTAAGGCCGACGTCGAACGGCTTCGGTCAGCACGCCGCCCTCGCCGTAACCGACGTAGCCTGGCGGTGCGCCTTTCAGCGTCGAGACGGTGTGCGCCTCCTGGAACTCGCTCATGTTGATGGTGATGATATTCTGCTCACCACCATACAGTGACTCGGCCAGCGCCAGCGCGGTCTCGGTTTTCCCGACACCGGACGGGCCGCACAGCATAAAGACGCCTGCGGGTTTGTTGGGGTTGTCCAGGCGTGCGCGCGTGGTGCGAACCCGCTTCGCGATAAGCTCCAGACCGTGACGCTGGCCGATGACGCGCTGGTTCAGGGTATCCGCCAGATTCAGGACGGCGTCGATCTCATTCTTCACCATCCGGCCCAGCGGAATGCCGGTCCAGTCCGAGACCACAGCCGCTACCACGCCCGCATCGACGGCGGCAAACAGCAGCGGCGTGTCGCCCTGCAGCGCAGTCAGTTGCTGCTGTGTCGCATCGCGCTGTTCACGCAGCACCGCATCCTCTTCGGTTACACAGCGGGCACGCAGCGCAATCAGCGTCTCGACCAGTTCACGCTCCTGCAGCCAGCGTTCCTGCAGTGCATCGCGTTCAGCTTCCAGCGCTGCACGCTCACCGGCAATCGCCTGCTGACGGGTCACATCGCCGAGGCCCACCCGGATTTCGCGTTCAATGATCTCCGCTTCAATCTCCAGCGCGGCCAGACGGTGCAGGCAATCTTCCAGCGCTGCAGGCTGCGCGCCCTGACTGACTGCCACGCGGGCGCAGGCGGTATCCAGCAGCGCCACCGCTTTATCGGGCAGCTGGCGCGCCGGAATGTAGCGATGGGATAGTTTTACCGCTGCACTGACCGCATCATCCAGCAGCAGCACCCGATGGTGTTTCTCCAGCGCGCTGACGGTGCTGCGCAGCATCAGAATTGCTTTGGCTTCATCCGGCTCCTGCACCTGCACGGTCTGGAAACGGCGGGTCAGCGCCGGATCTTTCTCGATGTACTTTTTATATTCGGCCCAGGTGGTCGCGCCGATGGTGCGCAGCTGGCCGCGCGCCAGCGCCGGTTTCAGCAGGTTGGCGGCATCGCCGGTGCCCTGCTGACCGCCCGCGCCGACCAAGGTGTGAATCTCATCTACAAAAAGCACAATCGGTGTCGGACTGGACTGCACCTCATTGATCAGTGCCTGCAGTCGCGCTTCAAATTCCCCTTTCATCCCGGCACCCGCCTGCAGCAGGCCGATGTCCAGCAGCCAGAGCTGCACATCGCGCAGCGGCGCAGGCACATCGCCCGCCGCAATGCGTAGCGCCAGGCCTTCGACCACCGCGGTTTTGCCGACGCCCGCTTCACCGGTCAGCAGCGGGTTGTTCTGGCGACGACGCATCAGGATATCGACCATCTGGCGGATCTCATCGTCACGCCCGGTCACCGGATCGATGCGGCCTTCACGTGCGCGGGCGGTCAGGTCCTGTCCATACTGCTCCAGCGTGCTGCCACCCGCTGCAGGGGGTGCGCCAGCGACATCAGCCGGTGCGCTCAGCGCCTGCTGGGCTTCTTTGCTGTTGCTGAGCAGCGTGTCGAACTCCGCCAGCAGCGCATCGGCGTTGACGCGGCTGAACTGGCCGGAGATGCCTTTCAGCACGCTGGCGAGGTTGAAGGTTTTCAGCATGCCGATCAGCAGATGGCCGCCGCGAATGCGGGTCGCGCCATATTTCAGTGAGGCGTAAACCCACGCCCGCTCGACGGCGCTGTCGATATGCTCGGAGAGGTCGGAGACCGCACTGGCACCGCGTGGCAGGCGATCCAGCGCGGCAACGATGTCCTGAGTCAGGGCCTTTTCATCCAGTGAAAAATGTGTGATGACCTGCTGTAAGTCGCCATCCTGCTGCTGCATCAGCTGATGCAGCCAGTGCACCAGCTCGACATAAGGATTGCCGCGCAGTTTGCAAAAGGCGGTGGCGCTTTCCAGCGAGGTAAATAACAGCGTATCCAGTTTGCCGAATAGCACGGCACGGCTGATTTCTGACATAGGGGGCTCTCTTCAATGAAAGACGCAGGCTGTGTAACAGGGAAAGCGGCTGGGCTAGCGCGAAGCAGCCTCAACCTCAAACATAAAATCTTCTCGATCCTGCGGCTGCGGCATCTGCCCCAGCCAGCTGGTGTAACCGAGTCGGGCACTGCCGCCCAGCGCCACACCCTGCACCTCGTCAGCGGCCAGGATCAGGCTGAGATCCCACTGCATTTCGATGCCGAGGTAATGACGAACCCAGTCGCGCACTTCACGCGCGCCGGTGGCATCGGGCAGAAAATGGGCATACTGCGCGGCGCTGAGCGGGCCAAGGTGGAGACGGAAACGGTGCTGCACGTCGCGCACCGCTACCCCGAGAAAAGCGGAGGTACCCAGCCGGGGCATATGGCGTCCCGCACCCAGTCGGGCCTGATCGCGGCTGTCCAGCGTCAGCCAGTGCGGCAGGTTCTGCGTCAGGCGGACCGGCACGCCAAAGTAGTGGCGCAGAATCCGCACCAGCCCTTCGGCATCATGGCCGTGACGGCTGAGATGGCCCACCAGCATTAGCCGGGCATGAAGGCTCAGCGAGCTGGCCTGCTGCTGGGCCGGTAAACCGATGCCCGCCAGGCAGGCGAGATAGTTCAGGAAGCGGCTGTCGTCCGGACGATCCAGCGACACGGTCGGCTGCGCATCGGCCCAGGCGCGATAGAACAGCAGCGTAGCGCGATGGTGAAACAGATCCGCAAACGCCGACAGGCTGTGATCCTGATGATGCACAATACGTTCGTGCACATATTCGGTCAGATGGGTCGGCAGCGGACCGTTGGGGCCAAACAGGCCAAAGCTGTAGATCGATAGCTCATGCCTTCCCGACTCGTCACGCGGCATGGCGCTGGCAACGGTAGCGGGCGCAAACGCCAGTGACGGCGTCTGACCGATGCGCACCGATTCAAACTTCGGCAGCGGCGCACGGCCCAGCGGATAGCGCTGCCCGCCCTGCGCATCCAGCCGCCGCAGCAGCTGAAACAGATCGTAGCGCCAGGGCGCGGCCATCACTTTTTGCCAGAAATCATCCGGCAGCCGGGTCAGCCGCGGCAGCGTAATGACTTTTTCGCCACTCATATCAGCGCTTTCCGGCCCATGCGCGGCGGCCAGTAGCCCACTTCCCCGCGCTGCTGACTGTTCAGGGTGAACTCTGTGAAGCTGTTCAGCGCCACCAGGCGGCCACAGACCCGCTCCAGTACGCTGCCAAACAGCCACGGGCTGGCACCTGAAAACGCCTGCTCATCCACCTCCAGAGTGATGCTGACGCCGCGCGCAAACACCACGGGACCAGGCTCCGGCACGCGGCGGTTGACGGCGCTGAGCGTACAGTGGCGGATGCCATCTATCTGCCGGGCAACCGGCGCCTCCGCGAGGTTGGCATAGAGGCTCAGCAGCTGACGCAGTGCGGCCGCGCCTTCCCCGTCGCTGCTGTCCATCAGACTGAGATAGTTCATCTGCAGATGGCTGATCAGCCGCCACGCAGAAAGGCCCTCGGCCAGCGCCGGACGCGGCGGTGTCGGCCCTTTGCACAGTTTCAGCTCCGACACCGGAATGGAGTCCGGCATCACGAAGTTGCCCTGATCCTGCTGCAGCATCAGCGGCAGATCGCGACTGGTGCACATCACCTCGGCAGAGAGATAGCGCACGTCATCGCGCCACGGCGTGTGATGCTCATCCACCAGCGACAGAAAGACTTCTGAACCGATGTAACCGGTGCGCGTGCCGTAGCGCTGCGCCTGCTCTGACAGGGTGCGCTGTTCGCGACGCAGCGAGAAATAGGCGCCGTAGTCGCCCTGGTCACCGCTGAAGGTGCTCCAGAACGGGCGAAACATCTGCTCTTCCCGTTTGCCTTCTACGGTCGCGAACAGCCGCTGCACTGAATGCACTTCGTAATCCAGCGGCCGGATGTTATCCACCACCAGATGATATTCATGCTGGCTGTCGCTGACCTTCAGACGCTCGGCGGTTTTCGGGAACAGATTGATGACCGGCGTACAGTGCAGCGCCAGATGGCTGTGATCGACCACGCTTTCCAGCGCGCTATCCGCTTTGTCGAGCAGGATGATGATGTCGAACGCCGTGGCATTGTCGCAGCGGCGCAGAAACGGGCCAAGCTGACTCAGGCTGATAAACTGGAAACGGGCCGGAAAGGCGAAATACTCCTGCAACAGGCGATAACCGTCGAAGTTGCGCAGATCGTCCGGCAACAGCGCCTGCTCCGGCGCAAAACCTTCCTGCTGCAGGGCATCATCCGTCAGCACCTGACGCTGCGGCCGCTTCTCTACCGACTGCAGCACGATGCCGACCCGGTGCTGCATCAGCAGCTCCAGCAGCTTCAGCGCCTGGATATCGGGACCGCTGAGGAACAGCATCAGGTCATCCACGTTGAGCTGACTCAGCGAGGAGATCCCTTCACACGTGATGCGGATGCGCAGCGCACTGGCTGCGCCCAGACCCGTGAGTTTCAGCTCGCCAGAGGGCAGATCGCCCGGCACGCCGCCGAGGCTGGCTTCGCTGATGCGCAGCGGATGCAGCACCACATCGTGTGCGGTGGTGTAGCTGCAGGTCACCCCGGTTTTTTTCAGGTTCTGGCTCTCCATCATGGTGCCGCGCGGCACGCGGAAGCCCTGGGTGATGTCACCCTTGCGGCTGTCCGGCGTCAGCTGTGCGATGGCCATTGACGGCGTTGGCGAGAGATAGGATGGCGCAATCATCTCCAGCAGACGCTGTGAGAAGCGCGGAAATTCCGCATCCATCTTCAGCTGGACGCGCGACGTCAGGAAGGCGAATCCCTCCATCAGCCGCTCTACATAGGGGTCCGCCACGTCAATGCCATGCATGCCGAGACGTCCCGCGACTTTAGGGTATCGCGTGGCGAACTCCGCCCCCATCTCGCGCAGGTAGGCCAGTTCACGGTTGTAATAGTCGAGCAGATTGCTGTCCATGATCACCCTGCATCCTGAAGTTCGAAATGGCCGCTCTCCAGATCAACCTGAGTGCGGAACAGAAACGCCAGCGGATAAGGCACGCACCAGAGCCGCCCTTTGATCTCAATCGACAGCACGTTGTGCAGGCTGAGCGAGCCGAGATCGCTGACGCAGCGCACCTGCAGACCCTGCGGCAGAATGCGCGGCTCAAAGTGGAGAATGGCGTTGGTCATTTTGCGCTGCATATCCTGCCATTCGATATCGGAGACGTTCTGCCCGGCCAGCGGCGCAACGCCGAAGTTCCAGACCGAGCGCTGCACCTGATCGAAGCCGCTGAGATCCTGCTGCGCTTCGTTATTAATGGTGTTGAACAGCCACTGCAGATCGCGCAGGACGTGGCGGCGCAGCGTGCTGTGGCTGATCAGCATGCTGTTCTCCGCCTCCTGCTGCTTGTCCGGCGCGTTGTCGGTCAGGCGATCCAGCAATGAGGATTGCAGCTTGTCGCGGGCGGTTAACGCGTCACGCTTTTTGCGCGCGCGAAAGCCGCCATGCAGCTGGGCATAGCCGTCATTGTGCGCGCCAGAATCATGACTCATCGGCAGACTCTGTGTTGTCGAACGCGACCTGTTGCAGACTCAGCAGCGAGAATTCTGCGCTGTCGCTGAGCCACATTTTTTGCCCCTGCCCCATGAACTGGTCCGGGTCGTCGCCCAGCGGCTGCCATTCGGTGACGCTGGCGCGCAGAAAACGCTCGTCTGCACCCGCCAGCAGCGGATAGCGCGCCGGGATCTGACACACCTGTTCGCTGCCATCCACCAGCTGCACCCGCGTGTGACGCCACACCAGATCGGTGACGCTGGCAGGTGCCTGAAACTGCATCTCACGAATGGCGGCAAACGGGATCCAGTAATAACGCCCCTGATTGATCACTTCACACACCGGCCCGAAACGGCTGTCGCCATCCATCAGCCAGCTGAATGCGGTCGGCTGATCCTGCTGAGTGGCCGTGCCGGGATTGGCGGCAGCAAGCTCCAGCGCGTCGGCCCGCAGTGCGCTGCCGCGCGTGGCATCACCTGCGGTTTCGGCCTGCAGGGCGGCCAGCAGCGTGTCGCACCAGTGCCAGGCGCTGCCCGGCAACACCGGCTGTGCCTCACCCCGCAACACCGCGTCACGCTGCAGCTCACCGGCAATCGCCTGCTGCAACAGAGTGACGGTCGGTTGCGCCTGCGGGCTTAACGCCAGCCAGGATTGCAGCTGTGTCTGCGCACGTGTCCAGTTGCCTGCCAGACAGAGCAGCTGCACAAAGGCAGCCCGCAGGTCGGCATTCGCCGGATTGGCCTGAATCTGGCGGGTCACATCAGCCAGCGTCTCGCTGAGTGTGGCGCTGGCCAGACGGTGTTGTAAGGATTCCATGCAAACTCCTTTTTGCGTCAGTTAAGGGTGCGATAGACCGCAGCGGCGGGATCTTTCAGTTCAGGATGCAGTTTTTCCACCAGCTTTACGCTCAGCATGGCATCACCGCTGACCCACGGTGACCAGACTTTGCGGACTTCCTGCAGACGCGCCTGCACCGCACTCTCATCAGCCGCTTCGCTGGCGGGCATCTGCACCACCACCTGACGCGTTGCCTGCCAGCCGTTAAAGCGGTTGCTGAATGGCAGAACCAGCCAGCTGTCCGGGGATTTTTCATTGCTCAGCACCATGCGCTCGCTGTTGACCGTGGTGATGTGCAGTTCAGCGGTGGACGACTGACTGCTCAGTCCCATCACCGGGAAGCCCTGCAGGAAGGTCACGCCGACGGCTGCCGGCGCGCCGTTGCCCTGCTGCGTCAGGCGGCTGTGTCCGCTGAGCCAGCCGTCGGAACCGCAGACCAGCCCCTGTTTTGCCGGAACAAACAGCGCGCTGCCCTGCGCCGGGTGCTGCCACCAGGTGCGGAAATGGCAGCCATCAAGCAGGCTGAACTGCAGCCACGGCGAGGTGTCCGCCTGAGCGGCGTTACGCAGTGCGTCAGCGGGAACGGCTGCCAGGGCTGGCTGCTGCTGTTGCTGCGGCACAGGCGGCGTCACCACGGTTTTCCACTGCTGCGATCGGGCAGCGCTGCCGGTGGCGATTTCACTGCCCTCTGCATCGGTCAGCTGCCAGTGCAGCTGCTGAAGCGGTTTACACTGCGTCGCCATCAATCCGGCCACCCGTGGCAGAAACTCTTTTAAGACCGTCGGGTTTTTCTCACCCAGCGTGACGATGCGCAGGTTAATAGTGCTGTTACACCAGCTCGACAGCTGATTGTTTTTGACGTTATCAATCCAGACATCCAGTTTCTGTGCCGGGGACTGTACGATGCGATAGTTTTCAGCATAAGCCTGCGTGCTGAGCAGCAGCGCAGCCAGACCCAGTAATCCATATTTCATGTTGGCGTTCTCAATCTCGCAGAGGGAAGAACTGCGCCGCTTCAGAGAGCGAGTGCAGCAAGGTGGTGTCCTGGGGCGATCCAATCCAGACGGCCAGCGCGCTGAAATTATCCTGCTGCCCCTGATCCGACTGATCGTTTTTGATGATTTGCTGCATCAGCGTCAGCCACTCTTCCGGTGTGTTCACCATGTGCAGTGACTGCTGCATCTGCTCCAGCGTTACGCCGTGCCAGAAACCATCAGTGCAGAGTAAAAAGGCATCGCCATCTTCAATCTCGACCACGTCGCTGTAGCTGGCGTCGCGCTGCTCATCGCCCATCCCCAGCGCAAAATAGAGCAGATTGCTGTTGATGCCTTCGGTGCGATGTCCGGCATCTTTCATCTGCTGCACCAGACTGTGGTCGGTGGTGACCAGGTAGAGATAGCCGCGACGAAACAGATAGAGGCGGCTGTCACCGGCATGGGCCCAGCAGGCAAGATGGTAGTCGCGGTCGATGAACAGGCTGACCAGCGTGGTTCCCATCCGGCTGTGTTCGCTGCTGGCTTTCTGCTGCTGCCGGATGGCATGGTTCGCGTGGTTGACGTAGTTGCGAATCGACTGCGCATTGAGGTGCGCATCGCCATCAAACGATTGCAGCAGGCTGCTGCGGGCGATGGCGGCTGCTTTATCCCCGCCGGGAAATCCTGCCACACCGTCACACACGACAAAGCAGGCTGAACGCTTACCGATGACATCACCGATCTGATCCTGATTACTGGCGCGATCGCCCTGATTCGACGTCGAGGCAATAGTGATATTCATGCGTCATCCGTGTGGGTTTGTGAGTCTTTGTACTGATTGACTTCCAGGTCATAGGCGTGCAGAAACGCTTCGCCAAACAGGGTGTGGAAATCGTCTTCGATCTCGCCCGCTGTCTCGCCGTAACGCTCTACAAAATGTTCCCACAGTGCCGCTTTGCGGCTGCCCGGCAGACCGATACGTGAAACCGAACCTGCCTGACGCGCCTCTTCTTCCAGCTGCTCCGGGTTAAAGGATTGCAGCATTGAGGCGATGATGGCGCGGATACCGGCGATCATGCCTAGCTGGTGCGCCTGCAGATCGATTAGTGCATCACGCACCGCCTGACGCGGCGGCATAAAGCCCGGCATCCGGCTGCCGAACATCTGCATTAATACGGTTTTACCCGACGGCAGCAGCTTGAATGGGTTGTTGGCATCGTCGAGGATCACCGTCATGTCGGCTTTGACGCCCCGCTTGAGGATCGAACGCGACGACAGCAGTGCAACCGTACCCTGAGAGAACATGCTGAGCATCTGACCAAACTGTAGCATCTGCTCACGGTCAAATTGTGGTGTCGGCTGCAGGTCACGCAGGCCCATGCCTTCCAGCAGCGCATCCAGCAGTTCGCCCTTGAGAGCATCACCGCTGCTCTGGCTCGGCGCTGAAGGATGAACAGCGGTAGCATGATGGCGACCGGAAGCAACCGGATCGATGCGCAGCCGCCCTTTTGGCGTTGGCGATGGCGTGCGCTGCACCGCCTGCGGCGTCGGCAGCGTAATTCCGCCGTAGTCGTTCTGCGGATTCACCGCTTCCGGCAGGCCGAACTCTGCTTCATCAGCCTGCGGCATCTGGCGTGGGGTTTCGCTGTGAGGCTGGTCATCAACAGGTACGTCGACGCCGCTGAACAGCGGTGAATTTTCCATTTCATTCAGGCTGACGGATGCCTGCCCGTGTTCACGGGAAGTAACCGGCTCCGGCTTTGCCTCTGGTTGAGGCGGCACATGCAACGTGGCGGGTTTCTCTGGCTCCGGCTGTGCCAGCGGCACCGCATTCCCCATCATCAGTCCTAATGGATCATCATGGTTGCGCACATCCACGCTGCTCTCGCCATCAAACAGGCTCAGCGGGTCCAGTTCATCGGCGGGCGCTTCAGCCTGCTTTGGTGCGCTGTGCTGCTGAGCCGACAGCGTGCTCGGCGTCCGGTCGTCAAAAATGCTCTGCTGCGCGAACAGCGCATCGCCGTCGTCAAACAGACTGCTGCTTTTGGGTTTCTGACCATAATCCAGCGGCGCATCGTCGATCAGCTGTGCCAGTGGATCTTCCGGATTCCGGTCTGGCATGGCAGGCGCGGTCAGCGGATGAGCATCCGGCATCTCCGGCACCGCTTTGCGTTTAGAGAGATCGTCGGAAATCGAGAATTCTTTCGCCAGACTGTCCCAGATTTCACTGGGAATGGCGGCGGTGGTACTGGCTTTTTCGGCTGCCGGTTCGCGAGCAGGTGCGACAGGCTGGACCGGCTCAGGACGCGGAACGGCCCTTTCCATCTGTGGCTGATGATCGCTGTTGAGGTCGCTGACCAGCAGCTGATAATCATCGATGCCCAGTATGTCACCATCCTGCAGCTCAACCTGCCGACCGCGTTCCAGCGGGATATCGTTGAGCAGCACGCGCGTCACATTGCCACGGTTGGTCAGGCGACATTCGCCGTTAGCCGTGATGTGCACAATCGCCTGCAGGCGGGAGAGCGTTCGATCGTCATCCGGCAGTACCAGATTGTTATCCACGCCGCGACCAATGGTGCCGCCGGGCGGGAAGAAATCACAATGAGTCTGAGGCGGCTGTTGGCCGGGTTTAGTCGTTATTATCGTAAAGCGCATAACGGATTCCTGCGGTTAGCGGTTCGGCATCTATACCGCGCACCTCTCAGGGAAAGGCGCGGGGTATAGGAAGCGGAGAGTTTTAATATTGGGGTTGGGTTTATTTAAATTAGTTGTGCCGGATGTATTACTGAAAATGACTGCGCGACAGGTTAATAAAGCAAATTTAGTACTTCTGAATTTAATAAACCCTGAGCTTAAATGGGTGCAGCATAAACACGGAACCGGAAAAACATAAATTAAAGATAAATAAAAAATGAGTGGATTTTTAAATTTGAACAGACATGAATCCTGCCAGGTAATCAGTAGGGAAGTTGCTTCAGAATCGCGGTGCGTTCCTTATCGAGACGGTCAATACAGAAATTCATAACACTCACATAAGCATCGCTGCCTTGTTCTGCGGCATAGGCTTCCAGCCTGCACTGACTATCACGGTATTTAAGCCAGTTACGCTGAGTATCAAGAAAGGCGGTTCTGTACTGGCTTGACTCCTGATCGTGGCCCTTATAAATTTGCTCAATACGCGTCTTCGCAGCCTTATACTCTTTATTTAAATTCAGCTCTGACTCTGTTTTATTTTTTTCTGCACATTCATTAACTTCCTGAACGTTATTTCCCTTTGAACAATCACTCATCGCGTGAACGGGGAAAGTATAAACAACTGAGACACATAGCATTAATGATAAATAAGATCGCATACGAACCCTTAAATACGACAACTAATAAGCCCCAGCAAAACACACTGGTAATTATTTGTTAGTTCAACAGGCATTATAAAAGAAAGGTGCAGCATCACCCTCTTATCTAAGGCATGCTTTTTATTATTAATTATTAACTTTCATATAAATAAATGTTAACTGAAGAAAAATAAGGTTAGAACGATGTGATAACCTGGTGTTTTTAAACCAGACATTGAGGTTATCAATCTGTTGATAACCTCAATTTATTAAATTAAGTTAGCTCTTTTCACTCAGCTTCTTTTTTAACTCTTTAATCGTTTTTGCTCCGGAAGCACCCACTTTCTGCGTTAATGCCTTATCAATTTCAATGTCATTACTGGAATTATCTATAGAGAAAATGATCGCTTCATCAGCCGTGGAGTTTGGTGATGCTACCTCATAGATAACGGCAATCCTGGTTTCAGGATCATTATCCGGGGAAACAATACCCACAGATTTAGTAGCATTACAAACCTCAGCTTCCCAGTCATCAAATCCTATTGTTGGGATTAACGTCTTAACTGCAGGTTTTTTTTCAGACCAGCCGACAAAGCAAACGTTGTCATCATGTGCATTGAAACCTTTACCTGCGATAAAAGTTCCCAGCACTTTTCCTTTATTAGTGAGCGTGAAAGTCTGTCCATCAACAGGCGTTCCACCCTGAACAGACTTTTCTGTCGCTTTCTGGAAGAGATCTTTCTGAAATGCTGTATCACTCACAGCATGTAATGATGTCTGAGCAAACGCAGCAACCGGGAAAAACAGAACTGGAATTAAAAAAGATAAGCGCATATTTCCTCTCAAGAATTTCTTAAAGCTGCCTGATAGTTATTGGCAAGCTTATTATCATAGTCGTTCTTTTTAAAGTTTTTTCCGTTATAAGTTCTTGCAAAAGTAACCCAGTGTTTATTTTGCAGAGCACTTTGCAGCGGAGGCGTATTTTTAATAAAACTAACAAACGCATTTAGTTGCCCTTGCACTGTTTCCATACCTTTCACAAAATCTTCGACAGATGCAAAACCTGCAGCTTTGTAATTCTCTCCCATAATCTGAAAAGCCCCCCATGAAGCTGATTGCAAAGCGGCATTTCTATCAAGAGCAATAGCTTTATTCAACTTACCATATTGGGCACTGTACTTTCCATACCCTCCGGCGTCTTTATTGGAGAGGACAGGATCGCTATCATATTTCCCATTGGTCAATCGATGGAAATAATGACGCTCATAGAGAATAGTGGGTTTACCGTCATCACCAAAAGCCCCACGTGGCGTCTCAGTCAGTACAACCGCTTTGATCGCTGCGACTTCGCACCCAAGGCTCTTTGCCGCCTCAACCAGTTGTTCCTGGCTGAAAACAATTGCCCGTGGCGCTCTGTTGGTTGATGTATGGAATGATGAATGCACAACTAAATTGCGCATGGTGATGCCGGTTGGAGAAATGATTCCGTCAGGATTTTTTAAATTAACAACCTCCTGCTGAAACTTCTTAATTCTTTCTGCAGTGGCAGGACCAAAAACCCCATCCTCGCCTAATTTATTTGACGGTGTAGTTATTTTTTTATTTTTATTTAACAATACCTGAACGGTAAAAACATCCGCGTAATTATTTTTCTGTCCGATACCCACAGGCGAACTAATTCTTGCCATACCTTCACCTCAATTACTGATACATCCCGGTACATATTGAGCGTAAAAGATGAGCCTCCTGCCAGCAGGAGGCTCTTACAATTATGCTTCTCTGTTTTCTTTGATATTCCAGCCAGCACTGCTCTCTGCGCCTTTTCCGCCGGAGGAGCTCTGTTCCCAATACTGCTGTTTGACTTTGGAAGACTGGAAAGAATAGGACATGCCTACTAAGTCACCATTATCTGCGCCGTTATATTTAACAGTCGTTACCAGAACATCTTCAAGTGTGATGCGAGCATACTCAACCTGAGTACCACCAGCCTTACAGATTGATAATTCGACTTTAGACAGGTGTTTGCCGCTTGCGCAGTTTTTCAGTAATGCCGTTACTGACTTATCAATCAGAGCCTCAACATGCAAGTCCTCAAAATTAACCTTACCCGCACCGCCGCCGCCGCCAACAGACATGTTGCCTGGCTGAGAAGCACCCCATGAGAAAGAGGTGATATCAGTCCAGCCAGTGTGGTTTGAGTCTTTAGACTCGCCGGTGACTCCGTCAACCTTCATAAACATATCAATAGCCATTATCTTTCACTCTTTATTGGTTGAGATTATTGCTTTCAAAAAAGCAAGGATATGGCAAAAAGAAAAGCATGGGGCTGAATAAAACAGTCCATATTTTACCTTTGCCTTGCTTCTGAAATATCGTCATAAACAATATTTCAGATACTGCGTTGCCAGGCACCAGGCCGGGCAATGTATTTATTCATTTCTCATGATGAGAAATCGAGGTTCTGACCCGCTATTCAGGACGCAGAGAAGCGCTTAATAAATTTCTCTTAGCTTAGCCGCCGCCCAGTAAAAACCTAACGACACAGTGCCTGAAATAATAATCAGGACACCGTTAGTCACTTTCCCCATAACAGGAATATTCCAGTCAAAGAACAAAAGGTAATAACCTGCACAGGTGATTAAAATAAGAGCGGAAATAAAAACCAGCAGATAATGCAGCAAGTATAGAGCTGACTTTTTAAGCATCCTGTCATCCTCCCTGACGTTTATCTCAGCAACCTTCCTGTCAGGCATCAGGCGCAAAACCCTTTCGCGCCTGATAACCCTGCAACTCAGCCCTTAAGCATTGTCATTTTTCAGTGACGGCAGCTTAGAGACCAGACGCAGAGAAACCGTCAGGCCTTCCAGCTGGTAGTGCGGACGCAGGAAGAACTTCGCGGCGTAATAGCCTGGATTGTCTTCCTGCTCTTCCACATTCACCTCGGCAGCGGCCAGCGGCTTGCGTGACTTGGTCTCCTGCGAGGAGTTAGCCGGATCGCCATCGACATAGTTCATCACCCAGTCGTTCAGCCAGCGTTCCATCTCGTCACGCTCGCGGAAAGAGCCGATCTTGTCACGCACGATGCACTTCAGGTAATGCGCGAAGCGGCAGCAGGCGAACAGGTAAGGCAGACGCGCGGCCAGACGGGCATTGGCGGTGGCATCGGCATCGTGATACTCCATTGGCTTCTGCAGTGACTGCGCACCGATAAAGGCAGCGAAGTCAGAGTTTTTGCGATGCACCAGCGGCATAAAGCCGTTTTTCGCCAGTTCCGCTTCGCGGCGATCGCTGATGGCGATTTCGGTCGGACACTTCATGTCCACGCCGCCGTCATCGCTCGGGAAGGTGTGACACGGCAGATTTTCAACTGCCCCGCCCGACTCCACGCCGCGGATCGCCGTGCACCAGCCGTACTCTTTGAAAGAGCGGTTAATGTTAGCGGCCATGGCGTAGGCAGCATTGCTCCATGTGTAGTTGCCGTGATCGGAACCGTCGGTCTGCTCTTCGAAATCGAAGCTGTCGACCGGGTTGGTGCGGATGCCATATGGCAGACGCGCCAGGAAGCGCGGCATCACCAGACCCAGATAGCGTGCATCTTCCGATTCACGCAGGCTGCGCCAGGCGGCATATTCAGTGTTCTGGAAGATCTTGGTCAGATCGCGTGGATTCGCCAGCTCCTGCCAGGACTCCATCTGCATAACTTCCGGCGCGGTGCCGGTAATGAACGGACAGTGCGCCGCCGAACCGATACGGGCCATCTCACCCAGCAGCTCAACATCCTGCGGGCTGTGATCGAAGTAGTAGTCACCTACCAGGCAGCCAAACGGCTCGCCGCCGAACTGACCATACTCCTGCTCATAAATCTTCTTGAACAGCGGGCTTTGATCCCAGCCGGCACCCTTGTAACGCTTCAGAGTCCGACCCAGCTCCTGCTTGGAGATGCTCATAAAGCGGATTTTCAGCATCTCGTCAGTTTCGGTATTGTTCACCAGATAGCTCAGACCGCGCCAGGCGCTCTCCAGCGACTGAAACTCTGGATGGTGAATAATCTGGTTCACCTGTTGCGACAGCTTTTCGTCGATCTCCGCAATCAGCGCCTGGATGGTGCGATACGCATCGCTGGAGACGGTGACGGTGTTCTCAAGCGCCTGCTGCGCCAGAGTTTTCACTGCGCTTTCGACCGCCGCGCGCGCCTGATCACTTTTCGGCCGGAACTCTTTATTCAGCAGTGCACTGAACTCATCCTGACTGAAACTGGCTGCGCCCTGCGACTGCGGTTGTTGTGAAGTCTGCGTCATGCCTGCGGCTCCTTACCTTCAGTGGCCTCATCCTGCTTTGGCAGATGGGTCAGGGCCTGCAGCAGCGTAGGATCCTGCAGCACTTTACCAATCAGCTCTTCAGCGCCGTTTTTGCCGTCCATATAGGTCAGCAGGTTCGCCAGCTGGGTACGCGCTTCCAGCAGCTTGCTCAGCGGCTCGACGTTGCGGGCCACCGCGTCCGGCGAAAAGTCATCCATGCTGTCAAAGGTGAGATCGATGTTCAGCTTGCCTTCGCCGTTCAGGGTGTTGTCTACCTGGAATGCGGCGCGCGGCTTCAGCGCTTTCATGCGCTCATCAAAGTTGTCGATGTCGATCTCAAGGAATTTACGTTCGTCGATGCCCGGCTGCGGCTCCAGCGGTTTACCCACCAGATCCGCCAGCACGCCCATCACAAACGGCAGCTGGATTTTGCGTTCCGCGCCATAAATTTCCACGTCATATTCAATCTGAACGCGAGGCGCGCGATTGCGGGCAATGAACTTCTGCCCACTGGATTTGCTTGTTGCCATGGTTTTCTCCATCAATGATGCGCGGATAATGTGTCACAGCAGGCGCGCAGGTCCCGCTGTGTGAGTGGGTCACGCCTGCTTAGTCGCGACGTCCGAAAATGGTTTCCAGCTGATGTACGCCATCGGGTGCCAGTTCGCGGATGATCTCCAGGAAGTCGCGCTCGATTAAGCGCTGCACCCGGTCGATCATCAGCGGGGCCGGATGGCTCGGCTCATGCTGAGTGAAGTAGAGCTTCACCTTTTCCAGCATCAGCTGGGCATCGGCGCGGGAATTGATCTGTACCGTGCGCCAGTCCGCGGCAGCACGTGGAGTTGCTGCGGCAGCCACCGGTGCAGCCGCTTCTGCGGGCTGTTCCGCCGCTGCAGTGGGTATCAGCTGGCTGAGGTCGGTGGCCTGGCAGCGTTCGGCGATCTGCGCAATCTGTCTGCGCAGCAGTGTCAGTTCCGGCACTGCCGCATCGCCCAGCCGTTCGGCCACGGTTTCGCAGATGGTCTGCAGCCGCTCATGAATCTGCAGCACCGCCTCAATACCGGGCTGGTCGCCGCGCGCCAGTTCGTCGATCAGACGCGGCAGGCCACCAGGGTAGTCTGCTACCTCGGTTTTGCTGCCGTCGCACAGGGCGGCCGCATCGCGCAGCGAGATACCGTCAGACGGATAGCGCAGCAGCCAGCACTGACGCACCGCGCCACTTAGTTCAGTCTTGTCACCCAGCAGCGCCAGGGCATTAATACGGTAGAAGGGATCCTGCTCACCGTACTCTTCCAGCCGGGGCCACAGCGGCTCCCAGTAGAGCAGCAACGCCTGTTCAATCAGCTTCAGCCCCTGGGCATAGCCCGGCAGCCCTTTCAGCTCTGTCCAGGCGTGAGTCAGCGCCAGCATTACCCGCAAATCTTTGCTGCGGGCCAGTAATGCGATCGCCAGCTTCTCGACTTTGTTCCAGTCGGCGGGTTCGGCCGGAATGATGGTGTCGCCGAACTGCTGTTCCGCTTTACCGGCGCTGGCCTGCTCCATCGCCTGAAAATCGGCGTCGTACTCCAGGTTATCGCCGCCAGGATTGTCCTCACTGACCGGAGCCAGCAAAGCCTCTGTATTCATCGTCATGCGTGTCGCCTCAGGATTCAAACATCGGGGGATAAAGTCCGTTTCGTCCCGGCTTTGCCCCACCGGCCGGATCAAACAGCAAGGAAAAGAGCTGCGCGGTGAAGTTACCGCTGTGGACCTGGGTATAAAGCGGGAAACCGTCGCTTTGATTGGTCCACCAGAAACTGGTGTAGAACTGCGGGTCGAAGTTCTCGCCCGGCAGCGCCCAGTTCAGCGTCGAGGGCGTGTCGCCATGCCCGATGACGTTGAGAATATCTGACGACTCACCCGCTTCCTGCGGCGGTTGCGGCTGCGGAATGCTGATCAGCGCCTGATCCAGCTGCTCCGGCGATCCGCCGCCCTGAACCACCCGCAGCAGCGTATTGCCCACCTGCTGGTACCACTCGCCGGAACGGGCCAGCAGGGCTGGTGACCACTCGGCGGGGGTGAAGTGGCGCAGCGCGCAGAGCGGATAGTTACGCCCTACGCTATCCCGTGCGGCGATCAGGCAGCCCATCTGGATCAGCTGACTGCCCAGCATCGGCGGCACCACAAAATTCCAGACCGGCGCGTTGAGGAACGGGCGCGACGGGGCATTTTCACTCTCCTGGCTGCTCTGCCAGTGATGCAGGCCCACCTGAAACCAGCTGGACCATTGGCGATAGAGCACGTCAGGAAAGCGGCGCTTCACAAAGTCACCCGCGCTGGGCAATTTGCCGTACCAGCAGGGTGCAGCGTAATGAGTCATTGTCGGGTCCTGTTTCAGGGGCAGCTAAAGCCGGGAAGCTGGAACGGGTTACGAATGCTGCCAGGGGTAAACGACAGCGTGACCTGATGGCCTTCCACGCTGAACGTGGCTTCGCGGGTCAGGCCGCCTGCAGCGGTAACACGGGCGCGATCAAAGAAGCGATTGAGCGCCCAGGGGCCGCTGGTGACGAGCGTCGACGTGGTGCCGTTGGTCAGGCCCAGCTGCATCCGCACCTGGCTGGTGCCGCCAGGGCCAGGCCAGCTGACCATCTGCACCGCCTGCGGCCCGTGGCTGTAACGCAGGATCTGTCCATCCACATCCAGCGTCAGGTTGAGAATGTCGTTGTCCATTTTTACGGTGCGCAGCGTGACGCGGAAGCCTGGTGTGGTTGCGCCGTTGGCAAAGAACGCATCGCGGATTGACTGCGCCTGCTGGAACGGCCGCAGTAACGCTTCGCCACCTGGCAGAGTTTTACCGTCGATACCCGGCGTAAAGCGCCACGCCGCGTTAGTGGTATCGACCTTGCTGGCCAGATTATCGCGGAAGAAGCTATCCATCATGCCGCTGCCGGGGGCAAACATCCGGGCCAGATCGTCCGGCGTCACTTCACTGCGCGCGGAGCGAACCAGCGGATAACGCCCGGCGATCGCCTGACGGCAGAAACTGCCGACTTCCATGGTGATGCGTTTACGGACGTTGTCCATGTCGCGGCGCTGCGCATCACTGCTGGCGCCAACCGCCATGCTGGAGACCATATTCTGCAGCGACCCCGGCAGACGTCCGGCGCTGGCCTGCAGACGACTGATCGCATCGCTGGCCGGTGGCGGCATCCCGCTGTTGGCGGCATCCTGCACCGCCGTGAGGTAGCGATAGAGATCGTCAATCTGGTGCAGGAAATCATCCACCGCCAGCACTTTGCTGCCCTGCTGTAATGGCTGAGCCAGCTCAATGACCGGCGCAAAATGCACGGCAACCGCCTGCTCCGGTGACACCTGGGTTGCCGCCTGTCCACGCGCCGCAGCCGCCTCAGGCGAGGTAAACAGCGCTTCAAGGGTGCGGGTGGCGCTGTTATCCGCTGGCTTCGCGGCCTGCGCGGTTTTCTCATCGGGCTGCGCCCGGTTCAGCGTCAGCAGATTGCTGAGATTGATCACCAGCTGGCGCAGCGGAGAATGGTTACCTGACAGCAGACGCGCGGTGTTGATGCGTTGTGAAAGATCGGCGCTGCTGTTGAGCTGGATGTCGCTCAGGAACTGCTCCCACTGGCGGATGTAGTCCTGGACATAAAGCTGGCGAACCGCGAGATCGGTCTGCTCACTTTTCTGCTGCGGCGCAGCACCGTCCAGTACCCAGAGATCGTCCTGATAAAGCGCCTGCGTTACGGGGGCAATCTGCTTGTCCACATGCTGCCAGTAGCCATCGGGTGTATAGAGACCAGACACCCCGTCATTGACCGACTTACCGCTTTTACGCGAAAAAACCAGCTCGCTCTGAGGACCGCCCAGCGCCGCCAGGGTGACTGGCTGCAGGCTGTCGCTGCGTGAAAGCAGGCGTTTGAGTCGTCCATAGACGCGCTGTGACAGCGGCATCTGATTAATGAGCGCCTGCTCGCGCTTGACCAGCGCATCATCTTTCGCATACGGCGACGAGTGAATCTGCGTCTCCAGCAGCTGTTGCAGATGCCACGCCAGCTGTTTTACCTGCTGCTGGGTGACGTTCTGCGGCAGCTCACGTGAAAGATTCAGCATCAGCCACGCCTGCAGGAATTTGCCATCGTAGTGCTTCGGCTGATAGAGCATCTGATACGCCTTCAGCGCTTCATAGCTGTAGTCCGCGTCGCTGCCGTTGTCATTGCGCAGCCAGCGGGTGATGTTCTGCGCTACCTGCGGCAACAGCAGCTGTTTCAGCGCTTTGTCGTAAAGTGCGCGGGTCGCATCGCTGACTTCGGTGCCGCGATAAAGCCCCATACGGCGCGTCAGCGGTGGGGACTCCAGCGAGAAGTCGGCGCTTTCCGGCAGATGCAACAGGGTGTTGAGATAAGGCACCAGCGCAAAGAGATCGCCATTGACCTGCTGCTGAAGCTGATCGCCCAGTTGCTCAACCTGCGGGCCTTTAGCGGCCATCTCCTGCAGATAGGTTTTGTTCTTGCTGTAGCTGGTGAGCCACAGTCCGCCCGCCACCAGAAGCAGTAACAGCAGCGCCAGATAACCCGACCACAATCCGGCGCGGTTACGCAGCTCCCACCAGCGGTTGCTGCCCGCCAGACCCGACTCCTGGAAAATCACATTTTCCAGCACCCCTTTCAGGAAGAAGCTCTGGCCTTTGTTCTGCGGAATCGGTGCCTCTTTATTGACCTGATCCCAGCTTCCCGATTCGCCTGCCTGCTGTCCAGGGAGATTCAGCGCGCGGTTCAGCTCGCCCATTACCCGGTCAAACGGCAGTCCTTCCTGGGTGCCGCTGGCAAAGTAGATGCCGCGTGGCGCGAACTGGGTTTCAAAATCGGAGCGGGCAAACAGCGTGTCGAGTGCCTCTGCCAGCAATGGACGCAATGCCGCGAACTCCTGCGGGAAGAGATAACTTTCGGCTCGCGCCTGCGCATCACTTTCTGTCAGCAGCCGATCGGCCAGTCCGGCATCGAGCCGCTGTTGCAGCAGTGAATACTCCTGCTGGAACTGGCTGTTCAGCTCGAAATCAGCAGCGGACGCTTTCGCCCACGGGAAAGTGAATCCCCAGATCTGTTCACGCTGCGCTTTATCCAGCGAGGCAAAGTAGCTGCGGAAGCCTTTGAGCAGGTCCGCTTTGGTGACCAGTACGTAGACCGGGAAGCGGATCCCGAGACGATCGTGCAGCTCCATCAGCCGCTGACGCAGCGCCAGCGCCTGGTTGCGCAGCGCTTCGGGCGACTGGCTGAGCAGATCGGAGACGCTCAGGGTAACGATGACGCCGTTGATCGGCTGACGTCCGCGATATTTACGCAGCAGGTCGAGGAAATGATGCCATTCGCTGGCATCACTAGCCTGCTGACTCTCCTGTGTACTGTAGCGCCCGGCGGTATCGAGCAGCACGGCGTCGTTGGTGAACCACCAGTCGCAGTTGCGGGTGCCGCCAATGCCGCGCAGCGCCGACTTCCCGAACTTATCCGCCAGCGGAAACTGCAGGCCGGAGTTAACCAGCGCGGTGGTTTTACCGGCACCGGGTGCACCGATGATCATGTACCACGGCAGCTGGTAGAGATACTGACGGCCAAAGCGCTGCGCCCAGAACGGCGTGCCCTTGCTGCTGTGGCGCTGGAAGTGCGCCTTTTTCAGCATCTCAGTGGCTTCTGAGAAACGCCCTGCCAGCACCTGCTCTTCACTGGTCAGGCGCTGACGATCGGCTTCCGGTGCATCGCTTTTGCCGGTTTCCAGGCTCGACATCAGCTTGCGGTTGAGCCAGAAATTGTAGAGCCGCGGAATCGCCTGCCCCAGGCCCCAGACCAGATAGAGCAGCGCAATACTGATCATGCGGTTCTGCTCTGGCTCAAGCGGACGCGAATCAACGATAGAGAAGACCGGGCCAATCACCCAGATGATAAAAGAGAGCGCGGTAATGCCGACAAAGCCCCACGCGAGGCGGCTGGTCAGCACCGCAAACAGAATATTCAGCATGGATCAGTTCCCTCTCGCCAGGCCGTTGAGTTCGGCATGCGTCGCATCCGGCGCCACCAGCAGTGTGATTTCAACACGACGGTTACGTGCGCGGTTTTCTGCGCTGTTGTTCGGCACCAGCGGATTGCTTTCGCCACGCCCTTCCGCTTTCACTCGTGACGGATCGGCCAGTTGCTGTTGCAGCAGAGACTGGACTGACCGGGCACGCGCCAGCGAAAGCTCAAAGTTGGAGGCGAAGCGTGCGCTGCGGATCGGTACGTTATCGCTGTAGCCAATCACCTGAATCTGACCGCTGACGTTGTTCATGGCGGCGGCGATGCGCTGGATCACGTCGATATAACGTCCGCGCACCTCGGTCGCCGCCGAGGCAAACAACCCATCCCCTTTCAGCGTCACCACGCTGCGGTCCGCTTCATCACGCACCGCGACCAGACCGGCATCGATTTCCGGTTTCAGGAAGGCGCGCAGGTTCAGCGTGGCAGGCGGTGGCGGCGCAGGGTTACCGATCTTCACTTCCGGCAGCGCCGTCTGATAGATGCGGGCCAGCACCGGCGAGGTGTAGTCACCCAGACGCCAGTTGAGCACGATATAGAACAGACAGGCCGCCAGCCCGGCCACTGCGGCGCAGGCCCACAGCGGGATCATCGGTCGCCACAGCTTGCGCAGCACCGGCTGATCGGTGGGATGCGGTGACAGCGCCGTCGCGTAACTGCCGCGCACGCTTCTGATCATCTGCAGCAGACGCTGTTTGATGGTCTCCAGCTGCGAGCGGCCGTTGTCCAGCACCCGGTAGCGTCCTTCGAACCCCAGCAGCAGGCAGAAGTAGATCAGTTCCAGCATCAGAATGTGACGTCTGGGGTTCTGCGACAGCTTGGCCAGCAGCTGGAAAAACTTCTCGCCGCCCCAGGTTTCGTTGTGAAAGGTGACCAGCAAGCCGTTGCTGGTCCAGACGCCGCGACTGCCCCATGGCGTCAATGCCGCCGCCTCATCCAGTGCGGTACAGAGGCAGTAACGTGCGCCGATGATCACTTCATAGCCGAGACCAGACTGCTGGCAGCTCAGCTCAAAGCGCCGAATCTGATCGATCAGCTGCTGGCGCAGTTGCGCCGGGTCTTCATGCGATACCGAATGGCGGATCTGCGGAATCGCGTTAATCAGGGGGTTGGCCGCCGCAACCAGCACATTCTGATGGCTGGCATCCGGCGCAAGATCGCTGTGTGATTTTTGTTGTTCCTGCATCATGCTGCGTGCTCAGTTTATTATTCTGACTGACTGCGGATGGCCCAGAACTCCATGTTCAGGCCCGGAAACTCACCGGCAAGATGCAGCGCAAAAGCGCCCGAGCGCTCCATCTCTTTCCATAGCTCGCTGTTCTTATCCAGTTCGAAATAGCTGTATCCGGCATGCCACGGGATCTGCGGCGGCGCGCCGGGCATCGCCCGAAGTGCCAGACCCGGCAGCTGCAGCTGCACCAGATCGCGGATTTTGCTGACCGGCGCGACTTTCATCTGCGCCGGGAAGTGAGTTTTGAGGGTGTCGGCCGGCACGCTGGCTTTCACCGCCAGCACAAAGCCAAACTCGTGCACCATGCTGCTCTCCGGCACGGTGGCGACGTTCAGGCCGTGCGAACGCTGGGTCAGCGGCAGCTGAATGGCGCTCTCTTCCATCACCTGCGACAGCCCCTGACGCAGCAGCAGCGACAGACGACTGAAGCAGCTGTGCAGATCGTCATGATCGTAGAGTGGCAGCGAATCCGGTGCGCGGGCTGGCGTCCAGGTGCTGAGTTCCGCCGCCAGTTGCAGCCAGTGGCTGTAGAGCGTTTCAGGATGCAGCAATGGCAGATGTTGCAGATGGCTGTGCAGGCCAAGCTGACGATTGAGCAGCGCCAGCAGCATAAAATCGACCATATCCGCGCTGTTAAAACGGCCGGTGCCCGGTGCGCGCTGGCTCAGCTGCTGACTGCGTTGCTGGATCAGCCCATGCAGATCGTTAAACATGTTCTGCAGCGGACGGCTGCTGTTCAGGGTCAGCATCGGCGGGATGTAGTCGCTGTCGAGCCGGATATGGTTGTCGCTGCGTTTTTCAATGACCTGCGCCACACCCATCGCGGTCCACTCGGCGGTCAGATCCTGTTCCAGCATCAGACGCAGCCGCAACTTGCCGAACTGCACCGTGGCGCTGCCCACCGCCTGCGCGTTGTCATCTTCCACATCCGCTTCCCAGGCGAGATAGCGCGCCAGAGAATCCTGCGACTCCTGAAACGCGACCGCCTCGCGACCATTGCGCCGGGCCGGTATCGCCAGCACTACTTTGCTGCGGTCAACTGAGGACGGCAGATCCAGGGGTGCCGGGCCATGCTGCGGCTGGCTGAAGGAGAAGAACGTGCCGTCAGGCAGACAGCCGCTGGCAGCACTCAGCGCCAGTTTCCCCTGGCGCAGCAGCGCTTCATCGAACTCCAGATCGTAAAAGCCCCACGTATAGGCGCGCTGAGACTGGCCCCACTCACGCAGCGTGCTGAGAAGATAATTTTCGGACTGCTGGAAATGGTGAGGACGCAGAAACATCCCCTCGGTCCAGACCACCTTTTCGGCTCTGTTCATAGGCATCACTGTTTTTCCACGCGAAGGCCATTAATCCCTGCCACGATGCGGGCATTCAGCTCGCTATCGTTACGTTTCCAGAACGCCCAGAATGACGGCGACTCGCCTTCGGGAACCGGCAGAGAGAGACGCCAGACCTTGCCGTCCAGCGACTGATATTCCGCCATGATGCCGATAAAGCGCGCTTCCGGCAGACTGCGGATGCGCAGCGTTTTGCTGCGCTGTTCTGGCGTCAGGAAGAACTGCTGGGTGTTGAGCTGGGCGCTACCCAGCGCGGTTGCGGACTGGTTTTGCAGGGAGTAGAAGTCCGCTGACATGAACTCTGCATCGGAGCTCAGTAACACCACGCGGACTTTCAGCGGCGCGCCGCCGTTAAGCTGATTCTGCCCCTGCACATCCAGGTTGTAGTAAGCCACCGGTGGTGTGCTGTCGCTGCTGCACGCTGCCAGCAGCCACACCAGCAGCACGATCAGCCCACGACACAGTTGTGTTGTTCTCATCATCAAGCCCTCCCTGCTCAGTGCGATTAGTTAATGATCCAGGTTCCGTTACTGCTGTTCTGACAGGCGGTGCTGTCACCGTTGACCGCGACGCAGGTTTTCTTCTTGCTGCTGCTGCGCGCGCGACGTTTTGGCTGATCGGCTTTAACGGTCTGGTCGTAAAGGTCGCTTTTCACCACGGCGCGGAACGGCACATAGCCCGTCAGCTGCACGGTTGCCTGCGGTGCGGCAGGCTGAGCAGCATCTTTCACGGCAGCGGTGGCGTTCTCTGGTTTAGCTTCTGCAGCGGCCTGGGCGGGTTCACCCAGCGCCAGCCAGTTGTTCTCTACCTGGCCAATCACGGTGTAGCTGTCACCGGTTTTCAGCGTTTCAACGACCTTGCCGCCGTAACCTGGCTGGCTCATTACCGAGCCAGGATAGAGCGCGCGGTAGGTTTCGTTTACCGGACTGAACTGCGCGGGCGGTTTAACGGCATAACGGTGGCTGATAGCCACACCGTCTACCGTGCTGGTGACCAGCGTGTCATCGGTCATTTTTGGCGGTGTTTTACAACCGGCGACAGAGAAAACAAACATCAGGCCTAACGCAATACGGAGCTTCACCATTTTTTTCATGTTGTGTTCCATTCATATCCTGGAGAGTGGCCAGAGGCCGGTTGTCAGTGTTGAAAATCGGGAATAGGTCTTTAAAAATTTGACTTAGTGCCACGCAAAAAGACAATTCTTAAACAAACAGCGCAAAACTCTCGCGTGATGAGACGGAAAACGATCAGCGAAAGTTAAGTATAAAAAAGCATCACTGGAGACATACGCGGGAAACGGGAGGAATCTGACCTGGCAATAAACGATCAGAAACATGATCAATTTTTTCCCGGCAAATTTGAGAAGGCAGGCAAAACCCAAGCTTTACTAATGCCATCCCTGGTCGAAAAACCAACATACTGGATAAGATTCCCAATAACAGAGTTATTCGCTTACGAAATAATATGACTTAACACATCTGCCATACATCTCATTAAAGCGATCTTATTCAATAACTTACAAAAATTTTGTCATTTCATAGCTACCGCACGAGCCAGGTAGTCCCTGCCCGTGGGTTAGCGATTACAATCCATGTGTAAATATAAGCTGCGAGTTTACAGAAGATTGACAAAATTTCAACGGGCCACTTTCAGAAGAATTTACTTTAGAAACACTTAAGAAATTAAGTTAATCCAAATATGTTTCCTTTTTAAGTACCCGATCAGGACAAAGCTCAACAACCTGCAAAAATCTGAAGTATTTTTACACATTCATCCGTTTATTTCGGTATCACCATTAAAAATACTCATGTTAAGAATGGTTCTGATTGTGGAGGAGAGAAAAGCCACGAGCCTCAACAGGTCGTAGTGATGAGCCGTTCCGGGCGAAGACATCCTCCAGAAACCTGGTGTTATCAGGGTGTTAACAGATATGAGGGCATAAAAGCAGCGGATATAAGCTGGAGAAGAGCAAACGGAGTTAAGCGAAACGCTAAATGGGCCAGCTGCCCGTTCAGACATGACTGATTAATTTTTCTTTAGAAAGTACGATTGCCGATAAGTTTAAGTGTGTCAGCAGGTTACAGCTGAATGGGCACAAAAAAACCACGCCGGAGCGTGGTTTTGGTGGCTGTAACGGGTAACCCGACAGGGGTATAAAATCAGAAAAAGCCTAGCGGCTCGATGCTGTAGCTCACCAGCAGGTTTTTGGTCTGCTGATAGTGATCCAGCATCATTTTATGCGTTTCACGGCCGATACCCGACTTCTTGTAGCCGCCAAAAGCGGCGTGCGCTGGATAGAGGTGATAACAGTTGGTCCAGACGCGACCGGCTTTAATCGCCCTGCCCACCCGATACGCACGGTTGATATCGCGGGTCCACACGCCCGCACCCAGCCCATAAATAGAGTCGTTGGCGATGCTGATCGCTTCCGCTTCATCTTTAAAGGTTGTGATGCCGATAACCGGGCCAAAGATCTCCTCCTGAAACACCCGCATGCTGTTGTTGCCTTTCAGCAATGTTGGCTGGATGTAGTAGCCGCTGTTGAGTGAGTCATCCAGCTTCTCTACGCCGCCGCCCACCAGCACTTCGGCACCCTCCTGACGGGCAACCTCAAGGTAAGAGAGAATTTTATCGAACTGTTGTTGCGACGCCTGCGCGCCCACCATGGTCTCGGTATCCAGCGGATCGCCTCGTTTAATGGTTTTTACGCGCTTCATCACGGCCGCCATGAACGGCTCGTAGATCGACTCATGCACCAGCGCGCGCGACGGACAGGTACAGATTTCGCCCTGGTTCAGGAAGCCGAGCACCACGCCTTCGGCAGCTTTCTCAATAAAGCTCTCTTCCGCCTGCATGATGTCTTCAAAGAAGATGTTCGGTGACTTACCGCCCAGCTCAACTGTTGACGGGATCAGGCTTTTCGCGGCCAGCTCCAGAATATGACCGCCGGTGGCGGTAGAGCCGGTAAAGGCGACTTTGGCGATGCCGGGATGAGAGGCCAGCGCCTCACCCGCCTCTTTACCGAAACCGTGCACCACGTTCAGCACGCCCGGCGGCAGCAGATCTTTAATCAGATCGACAAAAATGGTGATCGACAGCGGCGTCTGTTCTGCCGGTTTCAGTACGACGCAGTTTCCCGCACCCAGCGCCGGAGCCAGTTTCCAGGCTGCCATTAAGAGCGGGAAGTTCCACGGAATAATCTGCGCAACCACGCCCAGCGGCTCATGGAAATGGTAGGCGGCAGTGAACTCATCAATCTCTGCCGCACTGCCCTCCTGCGCCCGGACACAACCTGCAAAATAGCGGAAGTGATCGACAGCCAGCGGCAGATCGGCCGCCAGAGTTTCGCGCACCGGTTTACCGTTATCCCAGGTTTCATAGACCGCCATGGTCTCCAGATGCTCTTCCAGCCGATCGGCAATTTTCAGTAGCAGCAGAGAGCGTTGTTGTGGCGAGGTCTTGCCCCAGGCATCAGCTGCCGCCGCCGCAGCGGCCACAGCGTTATCAACATCGGCAGCGTCTGAGCGCGGAAACTCACCCGCCGCAGAGCCGTTCACTGGCGAGGTATTGGTGAAGTAGTTGCCTTTCACCGGCGCGACGAATTCACCATTAATGAAGTTGCCATAATTCTTTTGTAGTGTGATCAGAGAACCCTGTTCTCCGGGGGCGGCGTAACGCATGATCATTCTCCTGACAGGTGACTGATGTAACAATGATGAAACTTATTATTAACATGAAGGATCATTGAGAGCCTGTCAGGTCTGTTATCCGGAAACTGTGACCGCCCCGAAGGAATAGGCGTTTGCGCTTCGTCTTTAGATAATTCCGACTTTTCCCCAAAAGGCTGGCAAGGGAGAAACTTGTGCGGCACAAAGGAGTCAACCTGAGGATGAATTCATTCTGGAGATGAGCATGCTGGCTTCAGCTATTACCCTGATGCGCGCTAAAGCCCATTTCGTGCATCAGTTTATCCGCAACCCACGCATGATGGGCAGCATTACGCCCTCGTCAGAGGCGCTGTGCCGCACCATGATCGAATCGGTGGAATGGCCTGAAAAATTACGTATTGCCGAACTCGGCGCGGGCGACGGGGTGCTGACGCGGCGGATACTGGCGCAGATGTCAGCTGACGCCACCCTCGATGCCTTTGAAATCAGCAGCACGCTGGCAGACAAGCTTGTTGAGTTGGACGATGCGCGCATGACCGTGCGCACCTGTTCCGCTGAGTACCTGAGCGGCGAGTATGACGTCATCTTCTCCGGCCTGCCGCTGCTGTCACTGCCGCCTGAACTGCGAGAGGCGATTCTGCGCGCGGTCTATAACGCTCTTGGCCCGAACGGTATTTTTGTGCAGTTCCAGTACACCTCGCTGACCCAGCCTGATCTGTCACGCTACTTCACCTGGGAGCGCCAGCGGGTGCTGAAAAATGTTCCCCCCGCCTGGGTCTATCGCTGCACGCGCCACTACGCGCCCTGAGCATGCTCCACTGCCGGGCGCGTCTGTTGCCAGAACGTCACCAGCAACTCTCGCGCCCAGTCTTTCCCCTCAATCTCGTTTGCCCCATCCTCTGTGCAGCCCTGTGGCGTACAGATGGTCATGATGTGCCGTGAAAATTCAGGATGAAACTGCACGGAGAGCGCCTGCGGCGTATAGCGCACAATCTGGCAGCCATCGCGCGCAGACGCAGCAAGCACCTGGGCCTGAGGTGGCGCGCTGATAACCGACTGGCGATGCGACAGCCAGACGCTGAAATCCTGTGGCAGTTTCTGCAGCAGCGGATCGCGCTGCGCCTGAGCTGAGCAGCGGATTGGCAACAGACCGCGCTCCCAGCCGTTGGGATTATCTGCGACTTCACCGCCCAGCGCATAAGCCATCAGCTGATGACCGTAGCAGACGCCGAGCAGCGGCAGATCATGATCAATCGCTGCCCGAATCCATGCGGCGCTGCGTTCGCTCCATTCAGCGTGGTCGGTGACCATCGCCCAGGAACCGCTCAGGATCGCCCCGGAAATCTGATCGAAATCGGGTAACGCTTCGCCCAGATGGGGCCGGACAATCAGGTATTCATCAGGTTGCAGGTTTAACGCGTCGATAAACCAGCGCGGCTGTTCACCAATCTCTGAGACGACGTTTGCGGGTGGGACTTCAAGCTGAATTAACGCAAGGGGTAAGGCGGACGTTTGGGTCATACCGAATCGGTTCCTTTAAGAAGTCGTTTTAAATCAGTCTGCCAGCATCGCGCGCGAAAGTCTCATCAGGCTGCGCCGCAATTGCAGAAAATTTGTCGCTGCGATTGGCTGGAATGCCGCAGTTCGTGCCATCATTAGCGGGCTAAGCAAAAAATCATCGAAAGGATATTATCGTGGCTGTGCGGCATTTTTTTCTGATTCTGATGGTGGTTTCCATCTGGGCCTTCAATAACGTGGCAGTGAAATGGGGCCTGCTGGAACTGCCGCCCCTGTTTCTGACGTTTATGCGCTTTGTGGTCGTAGCCATCGTGCTGGTGCCGTTTTGCCGGATTAACCGTCAGCAATTGCCCTGGCTCTTGCTGCTGGCGTTTACGTTCGGCTTCATGCACTTCTCGCTGCTGTTTGTCGGCCTGCGCTATACCGATGCCGGCACCGGTGCCATTGTCGTGCAGCTGGGTACGCCGATTGCAATGCTGCTGGCGATGGTAGTGCTGAAAGAGAAGCTGAAGCTGGTGCAGCTGATGGGCATTATGATCTCGCTGAGCGGCGTGGTCGTGCTCTCCGGTAGCCCGACGATTCCGTCCTGGTGGGTGCTTTGTCTGCTGCTGTGCAGTGCCACCGGCTGGGCCGTCAGTAACCTGATTGTGAAGAAGTCACCGCCTATAAAGCCGCTGACGATGACCGGATGGATTGCGTTTCTGGCGATTCCGATCGTAGGCGTTTCCAGCTTTGTGATGGAGTCAAACCAGCTCTATGCCCTGCAGCATGCAGGCTGGCACGGCTGGTTCGCGATTCTCTACAGCGCCATCGCCTCATCGATTGTGGCTTACACGTTGTGGTATATGCTGCTGAAGAAATATAACGTCAATCTGATCATGCCCTACTCGCTGCTGACGCCGGTTTTATCCGTGCTGATGGGGATTGTAGTTCTGGGCGACAGCCTGAACAGCTTTAAGATTATTGGTGCATCACTGGTGATCCTCGGCACGGCTATCGCGGTGATTAACCTGCGTAACCTGCGGATGCATGCCCGCTTCCCGCGCCTGCGGCGGCGTTAATTCCGCGTGCTATGCTTGAGAAATGACCTTTCTCAGGGAGCACAACATGGACTTAAAGCTCGCCGCTTCGTTGTGGCAGCAGATGCAGCAGGGATTGCGGGGTCGCGACGACGCCTTGCCTCTTCCCGCTTTCGTTGATCGCGCCACCTTCTCTTCTGCCTTTGCCGTCAGTGAACTGGCGGCCACCAGCATCGGTCTGGCAACCCAGGCTGCTGCCGATTTAATCGCCACCTCCCGCCCTGAATTTCCTTCTCCGCCCATCACCGTCAATGTGCGACTGGCGTCGCGCTGGTTTCAGCAGAGCTTCTATCCGCTGAACCGCACTTCGCCCGTGATGTGGGATGCGTTTGCCGGTGACTACCGCAGCCGCGATGGCTGGATCCGCCTGCACACCAATGCCGCGCATCACCGGCTGGCGATGGAGCAGGTGCTGGGCGCGCACACCGATCGCACCGCGCTGGCAAAGCAGGTTCAGCAGTGGCAGGCCAGCGAGCTTGAGCAGGCAATTATTGATGCGGGTGGCTGTGCCGCAGAAATGCGCAGCGCCGCTGCCTGGCAGCAGCATCCGCAGGGTCAGGCTGTGCAGCATGAGCCGCTGTTTAGCTGGCAGTCCACTCAACAGGCAGCTGCGCTGGCATGGCCGCTGGCAAGAGCCCGTCCTTTACTGGGCATTAACGTCCTGGATCTGACGCGGATTATTGCCGGACCGGTCGCCACCCGTTTTCTTGCCAGCCTGGGTGCCAGCGTACTGCGCATCGATCCGCCCGGCTGGCAGGAGCCAACGCTGGATGAGGAGATGAGCGGTGGCAAGCGCCGTGCGGTGCTCGATCTGACTCAGCCCGCCGATCGCGAGCAGTTTATCCGTCTGCTACGTGAAGCCGACGTGCTGGTGCATGGCTATCGGGCGGATGCGCTGGAACGGCTCGGGTTTGACGCGCAGACCCTGCAGTCACTCTCACCTGGCCTGGTTGATGCCGGGCTTAATGCCTGGGGCTGGAAGGGGCCGTGGCGCAACCGCCGGGGCTTTGACAGTCTGGTGCAGATGGGATGCGGCATTGCTGAACGGGGCATGCAGTGGCAGCAGAGTGATAAACCGGTCCCGCTGCCGGTGCAGGCGCTGGATCATGCCAGCGGCTATCTGCTGGCGGCGGCGGTACTGGAGGGATTACGACGACGCATCACTGAGGGGCACGGCAGCCAGGTCCGGTTGTCGTTGGCCCGCACCGCGTGGCTGTTGCAGCAGCACCCCGCAGGTCAGAACGCAGCTTCCGGCATTGTGCCGCAGAATAAAGACAACCAGCCCTGTTACGAGTTAACGCCGTGGGGGTTTGGCGTGAGGCTACAGGCAGCCTCCTGGCTACCCGGCACCCCACAGATCTTTGCAACGCCAGGCTGTGCGCCGGGCACGCACCCGGCGAGGTGGTGAATCAGGCTTCAGGCGTTTCTTCGCTGCTATCCAGCAGTTCGTTGTACATCGCCTGAATCGCTTCGCGGCTCAGCATCGCCAGTGTGCGATAGAACGCGGTGGTCGCGTGCGCTTCCACTTTGCCCAGGAACGTACCGCACCACGGCAGCAGATACTCTTCAAACAGCGCCATCTGCGCTGCGCTCTCATCTTCCTCTGACTGATCTTCCAGCCATGACGCGGCCAGCAGCAGCACACCAAAATGATCGGCAGGCGCATCGCTCAGCGGCATGCCGCGTGAGGTTAAGAACGCACGGACTTCCGGCTCCGTTTTGCCTTCCGGCCACTGTGAAGCGTAAGGCGGCACATTACAGTCGCTGCCAACAAACAGCGCGTTGTAATCGGCGGCCAGCGCCTGCGGATCGCTGTTCTGTTGCAGACGGGTCAGCAGCTCATCCTGCTCCAGCGGCCACTGCGACTGCAGTTTACCTTCACGCAGCAGAGTGAACAGCGGCACCAGCAGCGGGTCCTGCGGCTGACGATTAAACAGTGAGCCGATCACGCGGCACAGAATGGAAAACTCATTCATGAGTCAGATTTCCTTGAGGCAAAATAAATTAAAAGTCAGCCAGTTCAGCAATATGTTTGCCGCTACGCATTTCCAGAAAGTCGAGCAGGCGACGCGGCGTGACATTTAACACCCGATCCTCGGGAAAATCCACCTCGCGGGCGATTCGCAGGCAGTGATCGAAATGCCCGAGCGTAAACGCGGTGTGGGAATCGGAGCCAAATGCCAGCCGTCTAACGACATCGACATCGACATCGACATCGACGATCTAAAGAATGGTGCTGATCTGGTGTCCGATAAATCCAATCTTACACATAACAATCTCTGCCGGAGACATAGTCAATACGTCTAACATTATCTTACAACAACCACTTGATTTAAAAGAATAACCTACTTTTCATAATATGCTTTTTTACTAGTAGAACCGAAAATATTTCCCACTAAGATAAATTATTAAAATAACCCACAAGAAAGCGAAAAATAAACCATATGCAGGAAAGTAGCTTGCAAACAAAATAGCCCCAGCCAGACCTACAGCTGGTGGTATGAGTCCAAAGAAGGATTGGCTCACCCAGGCATATAACCAGCGAAGAATAGTTTTCATTTTGTTAGAATATTATTTAATAACGTTAAAACCTGGTCTTCATTAGTGGAGCCTGATTTTTGCAAATAAATTATTTTCGACATTTCCGGCTCAATCAGATAATAGAACATTTCCATATTATTATTATACAAGTCAAAGTAATACTCCGCATCATCGAACCTTAACTTTCTTGCTGCTTTTGTAGCCACCTCAAACTTACCATAAAACTTGAAAGCGGTTACGGCATAAGAGCTTGTAGTATTAATTATTTTGATGTGTGATTTTTTAAAATCCCGAGACTCCGTAATCACAAGCGCGATTAACTGCGCTATCGCAATTTTAGAGAATTTAGCAGAAGCATAGTCAGAAGCTTTTTCAGCTAACAATCTCTGTATGTTTTGGATCCCGTTATCATCGATACGGCTCAGTTTTTTTCTGAAGTAAATTTCTACCATATCTAATACTACGTCTTGCCGGGAAAACAGCATCCTGAGTTGCTTCAGGTATCGCAGATCCTCTCGCTTAAGTTGTTTACACACATCTTTGTAGTCATCAAAAAAACATGAACCATAGCCGCTTGCACGCTGAGCACCTGATAGAACACTCCTTCCTGTATCAAGCGTCGTTTGTTGTAACTCAATAAGGGCCTTTTCAAAGTTAAGTGCAATGGTTCGCTCTGCTTGTAGTTTAAGTTTCAGATAAGACATGCTCATACTCATCCTTTTGTGTAGAATTCCTTATATAACGATTGTATACTGAACTGAAAGCTATGCAAGGAGAAGCGCTTATGAAAAGGATCAAATGGGTAGTTTTATACATTGCATTCACCCTGTTTTATCTTATGTTAATCCCAGAAATTATATTCCGATATCTTTCAGAAGATGCTTATATGAAGCTTGGGGAAATCTTAAATCCATTTCAGATTTTCCCTTCAACAGTGAATGCATTGTTTATAGCAATAATAATCTCATCATTATTGTTATCATTTTTAACAGTCAAAATAATACAGCGTACAAGTAACCGCCGCGATTCTGCTCTTTAATTTAACATAATATATAAGAGTAGAATGGTAATCGAAACGTTCGCTATTACCCGCTTTGGCGAACAGCCCCCTAAAATGAAAACCCAACTCAGTAAGGTCAGGTTTTTTAGTAGTAAGTATTCTTTCGGTTTTAACCTGTATGTCGTGCCACACTGCCTTTCCGAGTTGATAAGGGACAAGGGCATGGCGAAACACTCACGCTAGCCATTATATCTCTGATAATAAAAGCGGGATTTATATTTATAGTTAGCGTATTGATTACACGCTCCTACCGCTAAAAGTCAGCCAGTTCAGCAATATGTTTGCCGCTACGCATTTCCAGAAAGTCGAGCAGACGACGCGGCGTGACATTTAACACCCGATCCTCGGGAAAATCCACCTCGCGGGCAATTCGCAGGCAGTGATCGAAATGACCGAGCGTGAAAGCCGTGTGGGAATCGGAGCCAAACGCCAGCCGTCCACCGGCATCGCGCACGGCGGCGGCGATAGCCCGGCAGTTAGGTTCACTGCCCGGACGCGAGTGAGTAAAGGAGGAGTTGTTCAGCTCCAGCGCCACGTCGTAATGCGCTGCGGCCTCGGCAATCGCCGGGATATCGACAGGGAATTTCGGGTTACCCGGATGGCTGATGATATGAACCAGCCCGCCCGCCATGGCAGCGATCATCGCGTCCGTATGATGCTTTCTGTCGCGCGGCGCATAAACCGGCTCGTGAAAACCGGCGACGATCAAATCCAGCGCATCGAGCATCGGGCCGGAACAGTCGATCTCGCCCTGCTGGTTTTTGATATTGGCTTCGATACCGCGCAGAATCCCCACGCCATCGATCACGCGCGGCCAGACCCGCATATTAATAAAGTGCCAGTAGTGCGGCGCGTCGGCCATATCGGGGCCGTGATCGGTAATGGCAAACAGTTTCAGGTCGGTTTGCTTCGCCTGGGTGACGTAGTCGTGCAGCGTGCTGTAAGCATGCGTGCTGGCGATGGTGTGCATATGCAGATCTACCGGATACATCCTCTTCTCCTGCTGAGTGCCCCAGACGGGGCCGGTTCATTAATAGCCGCGCTGCCGATCAACCCTGCCCTGCGGCGGCTCGCCTGCCTGATCCTGATTAATGGCGCGGGCGATGTAGTCGATAGCTTCGTCGATTAAGGTTACCGCCGCATTATGGGGCGTAATCGTGACACGCGGATGTGACCAGAGTGGATGCGCCTCCGGCAGCGGTTCAACCTGAAAGACATCCAGTGCCGCTGCTTTCAGCTGCCCGCTATTGAGCGCGGCCAGCAGGTCATCTTCCACCACCTGCGCACCACGCGCGATGTTGAGGAAGAACGCGCCGTGCGGCAGCTGCTGTAAAAAGTGCTGGTCGATAAGATTAATGGTCTCGGGCGTGCTTGGCAGCAGGTTGATGACCACCCGCGTCTCCTGCAAAAAGGCAGGTAGCGCATCGCGACCGGCAAAGCTGGTCACGCCGTCGATTTCTTTGGGTGAGCGGCTCCAGACGCGTAACGGGAATCCCCAGGGTTTCAGGCTCTCCGCCACGCTCTGCCCCAGCACGCCCGCGCCCAGAATGCCGATAGTGAAGTTTTCGCGCGTGTAAGCGGGCAACGGCTGCCAGCACTGCTGTTGCTGCTGAAGACGGTAGTCGTCAAAACGACGGAACCAGCTCAGCACGCTATGCACCGCATACTCCTGCATCTGGCGCGCCATACCGGTATCTTCCAGCCGGTACAACGGCACGCTGTCGGGCAGCATCTCAGGATGCTGTTGCAGCTGTTTCAGAATTTCGTCTACGCCTGCACCCAATGCAAAAACGCCGCGCAGTGTGGCGCGTCCCTGTAGCATCTCGGTGGGCGGGGAGCGGACCAGCGCGTAATCGGCCGGACCGTTGTCGCCTGGCTGCCAGGCACGTACCCGCGCCTGGGGCAGACGCTGTTGTAAACCGTTAATCCAGGCCGCTGCAGACTGCGACGGGTGATACCAGATGATCTCCATCCTGCTCTCCTTTTTTTCTTTCAGCGTCGGGGAAAAGCGGAGTGAGAGCAAGAAAAAACCCGCGTGATAAAGCGGTTTTTTCCATAAAAATAATTCCCGTGGCTTCACATTTCCGGCTCGCTTCAGGGTGAAGTGGTCAGTTTGCGTCTAAAGTTGGTCCTGTGGTCAATGCGTTACGCGCGGCCGCGTTTCGGACAAGGAGAAAAACCGATGACAAAAATTGAGGTAAACGCCGATCAACGGCGTCAGCGTTATGCGCCCTTTCTGCTCACGTTGCTGCTGAGCGTCCCCGCTTTCACCACGCATGCCGACGACAACAGCCGCATGCTGAATAATCAGCCGCAGCCGCCGGACGTTCGTTTAGGGCCGCTGTTTAATGCTGTGCAGCAGGCGAAGTTCTATCCCGATCAAAAAACCTTTGCGGATGCGGTGCCGAAATTCGATCCCGCCTCGATTCTTGCCGACTGGCAGATGCAGAAGAAACAGCGCAACTTCGATCTCAAACATTTTGTTGATACCAACTTCACCCTGCCCGCTGCCGGTGACAAATATGTCCCGCCCGCCGGACAAAATCTGCGTGAACACATTGATGGCCTGTGGCCGGTGCTGACGCGCACCACCGGCAGCGCGGGTCAGTATGATTCGCTGCTGCCGTTGCCGAAGCCCTACGTGGTGCCAGGCGGTCGCTTCCGCGAAGTCTATTACTGGGACAGCTACTTCACCATGCTGGGGCTGGCCGAGAGCGGACACTGGGACAAAGTGCAGGATATGGTGGACAATTTCGCCTCGCTGCTCGACCGTTATGGCCACATCCCCAACGGCAACCGCAGCTACTACCTGAGCCGTTCGCAGCCGCCATTCTTCAGTATGATGGTCGATCTGCTGGCAACCCACGATGACGGCAAAGCCTATACCCGCTACCTGCCGCAGTTGCAGAAAGAGTATGACTACTGGATGGCCGACAGCGATAGCGTCGCAGCCGGTGCAGCCAGCAAGCGGGTGATTAAGCTGGCGGATGGCACGCTGCTGAACCGTTACTGGGATGCGCGCGACGTGCCACGCACCGAATCCTGGATGGATGACATTGTTACCGCGCAGAAAGCGCCGCAGCGTAATAAAGCCGAGCTCTATCGTGAGCTGCGTTCCGGTGCGGCGTCGGGCTGGGATTTCAGTTCGCGCTGGTTTACCGACGCGCACAACCTGTCGACGATCCGGACTACTCAGCTGGCCCCGGTTGACCTTAACAGCCTGATGTTCCATCTGGAGCAGACGCTGTCGAAAGGTTATCAGATGAACAAACAGAGCGATCTGGCGAAGCAGTTTGCCGATCGCGCCGAGAAGCGCCAGGCGGCGATCAACCGCTATCTCTGGGACAGCAAACAGAACTGGTACGCCGACTATGACTGGCAGAAAAAGGAAGTTCATCCGCAACTGACGGCGGCGGCCCTGTTCCCGCTCTATCTGCAGGTCGCCAGTGATAAGCAGGCTGAAAGCACCGCCAGCGCGGTAGAAAAACAGCTGCTGAAACCCGGCGGTCTGGTGACCACTACCGTGAACAACGGCCAGCAGTGGGATGCGCCGAATGGCTGGGCACCGCTGCAGTGGGTTGCCGTGGAAGGACTGGAGCATTACAACCAGCCAAAACTGGCGAAAGAGGTCGGCTTACGCTTCCTGCAAAACGTTCAGAACACCTATGACCGTGAGCACAAGCTGGTGGAGAAATATGTCGTTGATGGCAAAAATCTCGGCGGCGGTGGCGGCGGTGAATATCCGCTGCAGGATGGCTTTGGCTGGACCAACGGCGTCACGCTGAAACTGCTGGATAAGTACTGCCCGAAAGATAAAACCTGTAACAGCGCCCACGATATTCCTCAGGCGTCTGCCTCGCAAAACTGATCCACTCTGGATACCTCTGGCCCCGCCGGAGGTATCCGCACCCCCTTTCAGCGAATTTTACTTGACCTTCTTACATCAACAGGCAAAATTGCAGCCAATTTACAAAAGGTAATAGTTCTCATTATGATAATGAGATTGCCTATCAATAATTTTATCCACCTGCCTGAACCTTTGCCAAGAAAGG
Organism: Pantoea sp. Lij88; assembly: GCF_030062155.1. NCBI lineage: Bacteria > Pseudomonadati > Pseudomonadota > Gammaproteobacteria > Enterobacterales > Erwiniaceae > Pantoea > Pantoea sp. Lij88. The sequence goes on from NZ_CP118269.1 coordinate 2,438,713, forward strand.
AATTTTGATGAAACTGTCATTGTCGCTGAAAGGTTATATTCGCCTCTGCACCCTGGCGCTGACTGCGCCTGCTCTGAGTTATGCTGCCGATATGGTGGTCACTGCACAACCGCAGGAAGATTCGACCTCGCCGACCCAGGGTTATCTGGCGACCACCAGCCAGGGCGCAACCAAAAGTGATCGTCCATTGATCACCACGCCGCAGTCGATATCCGTGGTCACCCGCCAGCAGATGCAGGATCAGGGTGCGCTGACCCTGAATCAGGCGCTGGGTTACAGCTCCGGCGTCTTCACCAACTTCGGCGGTGCTGCTACCCGTTACGACACCATTGCCTTACGTGGCTTCCACGGCGGCGATGTCGATAACACGTTCCTCGACGGCATGCGGCTGATGAGCGACGGCGGCAGTTTCAACGGCCTGCAGGTGGACAACGCTTTCCTTGAGCGCATTGACGTGATCAAAGGCCCCTCTTCTGCTCTGTATGGTCAGACAGTACCAGGCGGGCTGGTCAATATGGTGACCAAACGTCCTCAGTTCAGCGAAGAGGGTCACATTCAGTTGCAGGCGGGCAGCAACGCCACCACCGGCACGATGTTTGACTACACCAATGCCATCAATGACCAGTGGGCGTTTCGCCTGACCGGCGTGACCCGCAACAGTGATACCCAGTACGATCACACCCGCGAAGAGAAATACGCGCTGATGCCGCAGCTGATGTGGCAGCCGGATGAAGATACTCACCTGATCCTGAAAGCTTATCTGCAGAAAGATCCGTCGGGCGGTTATCACGGTTCTGTGCCGGGTGACGGCAGCCTCACCGAACACAATGGCTACAAGCTGAGCAACGGCTTTTATGAGGGCAACAGCGATCTCGATCAGTTCAAGCGCCGCGAGCAGATCTACAGCTTCGATTTCGCCCATCGCTTTAACGACGTCTGGTCATTCTCCTCGACGGGCAGCTACAGCCACTCGAATGTCGATCTCGATCAGGTTTATCAGATTGGCTGGGATGAAAATAATCCCGATCTGCTGAACCGCTACTACTCAGGGGAGCGCTCGTCGCTCTCCGCCTGGTCGACCGATAACCGCTTACAGGCGGAGTTCAATACCGGCGAACTGGAGCACCGCGTGACGCTGGGTGCCGAGTATCATCGTTACAAAAATGAGATCAGCGCGGCGGGCGGTTCGGCTAATCAGCTGAATGCCCTGACCGGTGAGCAGGTGGGCGACATGCCGGATTACACCTGGGCGGACAAAACCCGTCGCTACTATCAGACCGGCCTCTATCTGCAGGATGAGATGAAGCTGGATCGCTGGCATCTGGATCTCTCCGGCCGCTATGACCGCATCGTCGCCAATAACAGCGGCAGCGATCGTCGTCAGGATGATCACATCAGCGGACGTGCGGCATTGCTCTATGCCTTCGACAACGGTATCTCGCCTTATGTGAGCTGGAGCCAGGCGATTACCCCGACCGCGCTCACCGATCCCAACAATAATCTGCTGAAGCCGACTACCGCTGAACAGTATGAAGCCGGGGTGAAATATCAGCCGGTGGGCACCCGCGATCTCTATAGCGTGGCGGTCTATGACCTGACGCAGAAGGATGTGGCAAACCGCAACGTGCAGACGGCGACTTATTCGCCATCGGGCAAAGTCCATTCACAGGGTATCGAGCTGGAAGCGCGTAATCAGCTCACCCCGCGTCTGAGCACCGTGGCAAGCTATACGCTGAATCATCTGCGCTTCAAAGATTCGGTGGATGGCAACAGCGGTCATACGCCATACGTCACCCCCAACAGCATGGCTGCACTCTGGGGTCACTATCAGTTTGATTACGGTCTGAGTGCGGGTGCGGGCGTGCGTTACATTGGCAAACAGTGGGCAGACAACCAGAACACCACGCGCGTACCGTCTGTGACGCTGTTTGATGCGTCAGTGCGGGCCGATCTCGGCGTCTGGAACAGCAGCCTGAAAGGGGCATGGGTGCAGGTCAATGCTAATAACCTGACCGACCGTACCTATGTCGCGGGCTGTTACGGCACGGGCTTCTGTTACTGGGGCGCGGAACGCAGCGTGATGGCGACAGTCGGTTACGACTTCTGATAGCAGAGTAAAAGATAAAAAAAGGGGACGAATCGCTTCGTCCCCTTTTTTGTTGAAACTGTTACGGTTAACTGCGTACTTTACGGTAAACGAACAGCACCACGATGGCACCGATCACTGCGACCACGAAGCTTCCGAAGTTAAACCCATCAACGCGGCCGAAGCCAAACAGCGTACTGATCCAGCCACCCACTACGGCACCGATAATACCCAGAACGATAGTCAGAATGAAACCGCCACCGTCTTTACCCGGCATAATCCACTTCGCCAGAATACCTGCGATTAAGCCAAAGACGATCCAGGAAATAATACCCATCTGTTGCTCCTTCCTTTTTATGATTAAATCGTGAACGCCTGATTTATCAAGCGGTTTACCGCGATAAGTATAGCCAGCTTTTTGAAAAATGCTTGCCCGCTCACACTTATTATTCATGAATAGCAAATTAAAGCTTTTTTTAGTCGCGCCGATAACCGAAACGAGACAAAAAAACAGCATAAAAACAGTAACCCCCCTTGTGGAGCAGGACGTGAAAGAAGCCGACCAGGAACAATACTTAAAACGTGGCACGCTGGCGGTTCTGGGCGTTATTAAAGACCTGCTGCGGCATCAGACGCCGCTGCTGGTGCGCTTTCCGCGTGGGCAGTTTATCAGCCGGATGCTGACTGCCGATAAAGATCGCCTGGTGTTTGACCTCGGCAGTAATAACCTGGACAACGACTACGCGCTGACCAGCGACGATCTGAGCATCACCGCTGAAACCTTTGGCGCGAAGATAGAATTCAGCCTGGCCTCACTGGAAAAAGTGGAGTTTGAAGGCTTACCCGCATTCAGCGCGCCGCTGCCGGACCTGCTGTGGCAGATTCAGCGACGGGAATTTTTTCGGGTCTGCGCCCCGATGGAGCCGCAGTTCTGGTGTCACACCGTGTGGCCGGATGGCAGTAAAACGCGCCTGCGGTTACAGGATCTCTCCCTGGGCGGTCTCGGCGTGCTGGTGGATGAACCGCTGCCGGAAGGCTTGCAGAACGGCGACAGCTTCAACACTTTCCGGGTCGAACTGGGTGAATATGGCATTTTTGAAGTGCCGGTGAAGCTGCTGAACATTGGCGAGCGCTGTGTCGTAACCCGCAAAAATGAAACCCTGATTACACCCCGCCTGAGCTTTCGTTTTGCCACGCTGAATCCGGCGCAGGAGCGACAGCTTCAGCAGATTATTTTTGCACTTGAGCGCCTGGCGCGCGATAAATCGACCCGATTCCAGTAACTGCTTTATGGGTGCGCCACACAGGTGGGCCGCATCCAGGCTATGCTTCTTGCTTGTTTTCTTTTAAACCGGAACCCAGCAAGGAGACCCTCCCCAATGGAAAACTGGCTCTCTTCACGTCGTTTTCAATCCCTCTTTTTTAATCAGGAACTCTGGCTCAACAGTGCCATCGTGGTGGCCTCCACCCTGGTGATTTACTGGGTGTTGCGTACCCTGATCCGCTTTATCTCCAACCGGATTGCTCTTTACAGCGAACATCGTCATGTCCGCGCCACCGCGATTCTGGTGGAGATATTGCGCAGTACCAGCCAGACCCTGCTGCTGATCTTCTCACTGCTGATTGCCCTGAAGTTTGTCGACCTGCCTGCGTCCTGGAGCGTGACCATCGCGCACGGCTGGTTCCTGGCGCTGATTGTGCAGCTTGCGCTGTGGATCGACTGCGGCATCCGGCTATGGCTGAAAAGCCTGTTGCGCGATCCGCTGCATGTGCGTAACCCGGTGACGACAGTCATCCTCGGCATTCTGCTGCGGGTAGTAGTCTGGATCATGATGTTCCTGGCGATTCTGTCGAACGTCGGCATTAACATTACCGCGCTGGTTGCCAGCCTGGGCGTCGGCGGTATCGCGATTGCGCTGGCGATTCAGACCGTGCTGAGCGATGTCTTTGCGTCGCTGGCGATAGGTTTCGATAAGCCGTTTGAGCATGGCGATTTTATTGTCTTTGGTGACATTGCCGGTTCCATCGAGCATATCGGCCTGAAAACGACCCGGTTGCGCAGCCTGAGCGGTGAGCAGATTGTCTGCTCAAACACCATTCTGTTGCAGCAGACTATCCACAACTACAAACGCATGCAGCAGCGCCGCATCGTGTTTAAGTTTGGTATCAGCTACGCCACACCGTCTGAGCAGGTCCGGGAGATCAGCCCGCTGGTGAAAGAGATTATTCAGGGCGTTGAGACCACCCGTTTTGACCGCGCCCACTTCCTGGCTTTCGAGGACTCAAAACTGACCTTTGAAGTGGTCTATTTTGTGCTGGATGCGGATTACAACAAGTACATGGACATCCAGCAGGAGATTAACCTGCAGCTGATGGCGGCGCTGGAAGCACGCAATATCCGCTTCGCCTTCCCGATTCGTCAGGTTGAGTTCAGCGGCGGCAATCTGCCACCGGTGGATCTGGTGGCGGTAGAGAATGAAGATGGCGAGGTGCGCAGGATGGCGCGCTAAGCCGGTGCCCGCTTTCCCCTGAACAGGAAGGCGGGCATTCAGCCTTACCGCTTACTGATGCCGATAGCAGCTCACCCCGAGATACTCACTGAACGCCTCCTGCAATACACCGGCCGTGGCTGAGTGGTTCATCGCCACGTGATGCTCAAAGCCATTCCGGCAGATCCACGCCAGCAGCGTTTCCAGCTGCGGCACCTGAATCACTGCACGACAGCCCACCGTGTCCAGCGGATCGGTGACCGACATCCCCTCGCCCACATAAGCTTTAATTTCGCCGCTGAAGTCGTCGGTTGAGAGGCGGAAGTAGGTCAGATCACCCTGTTTCATCCGGCCATGTACCGCGCCGCAGGTGTTCTCTTTGCCCACGGTGGTGCCGATGATATCCGCCGTACCCATGGTCGGTGACTCCAGGCTGGCGCTGGCGAAGTTACCGCAGTGAAACAGCACGCATTTATCCCGTTCATCGCCGAAGTTGTTGTTCCAGTCCGCCAGCGAGGCGGGACTCAGCGAACAGCTGGCGAGCGCATACATCGACAGCGCACCCATCACATCCACTTCACAGGCGCTGGGCATCAGCTGGCCCGACATCACGCTCATGATCGAGCAGACGTTAATCCCCAGATTCTCCTGCAGGGAAGTCCAGCACTGAATGGCGGTGGTATCAATATCGTTGTCGCTGATCCACTCGCTGATCACCACAAACAGTTTGGCCATGGTCACCAGTTTGTCACCCGGAATGCCGCGCGCATCGGCGTTGGCCTCCAGAATTTCACGCTTCTCTGCTACGCGGATATCATCATCGCGCAGCCGGTTGGTGCGGGTAAAGATCTCCGATAAATCCAGGGTTTCCACCGCGATGCCCATTTTCTCCAGCAGCTTTTCGCTGTAACGCACGGTGTTGAATCCGGCGGGCCGCGCACCAATCGCCCCGACGCGCACCCGCCGCATGGCATTCACCACCCGGCAGAGCTGGCTGAACCGTTGCAGATCCTGCATAAAGACCTCACCGCTCAGGGCGCAGACGTGCTGGCGGGTCAGGGTAAACGGGATGCCATACTGGCGCAGGTTATTGCAGAGCGAAATTTTGCCGCAGAAGCTATCGCGGCGGGTCGCCAGCCCCATTTTATCGAGGTTGTCCTCTTCCGCCTGCACCAGCACCGGCACATTCAGCCCGGCCAGACGCAGAGCCTCGGCAATGGCTTTTTCATCGCCAAAGTTAGGCAGCAGCACCACAATGCCGTGAATTTTCTCACGGTGCTGACGAAACAGCGCGGCGCAGATTTTCGCCTCCTGCCGCGTTTCGACGCCGCCCAGATTGGTCCGGGTCTCATCCAGCATCACCGTATTGATGTTCATCTTTTCAAACAGCGCGATCGCCTGCTGGCGCGCTTCGCCCACCAGATAGCTGGGGAAAAAGCCCCGGTTGCCAATAATGACACCGAAGGTTAACTGCTGAGGGAGTGTTGACATGGCTCTGCTCCGGATAGGGATTAATGTGGCTGATAACGACAGCGTGCAACGGCATCGATCCAGCCTTTATAGTTTTCCTGCATACGCTGCGCGTTCTCTTCACGCGGCATGATGACGCTGCCGCCCTGCAGCGCCTGCATATCACTGCCCTGCTGCCACCATCCCAGCACTTTGCCTGCCAGCAGCGCCGCGCCCAGCGCGGAGACCTCGGCGGTGGGAACCCGCTGCAGCGGCCGCTGTAACACATCCGCCTGCAACTGCATCAGCCAGCTATTTTCGGTGGCGCTGCCATCCACACAAAGTGCCGGAAGCTGCTGGCCGCTGGCCTGCTCCATCGCAAAAAAGACGTCGGCGATTTGCCAGACGATTGACTCCAGCGCCACCCGCGCCAGCACGTCGGGCGAGGCGGCATCCGTCAGGCCGCACACCATGCCGCGCGCCTGCAGATCCCACCAGGGCGCGCCCAGGCCAGAAAGCGCCGGGACAAAATAGATGCCCTGATTGTCATCGCAGCGCTGCGCCATTGCGGTCAGCGCGCGCGGATCCGACACCCCGAGCAGTTTACCCAGCCAGGCGGCGCCGGAACCGGTGTGGGTGATGTTGCCTTCAAACGCATAGCGCAGCGTGCCGTCGTGCCACGCCACCGTGGTGCTGAGGCCGTTTTCCGTCAGCAGGGGTGTCGCCATGGACATCATCAGTGACGACCCGGTGCCATAGGTGGCTTTCACCACTTCAGACTCGCCGCGCCGCTGCGCCTGTAAAGCCGCGTGGGAGTCACCGATGCGCGCCAGAATCGGCGTGCCTGGCGGTAAGCCATGAATATCGCTTACCGCGACCACGCCCTGTTCACTGGCAGAGGCGGTGATGCGTGGCAGTGCGGCGCGCGGCAGCTGAAACAGCGCCAGCAGTTCGTCGTCCCAGTCGTTGAGGTGCAGGCTGTAGAGCTGCGTGCGGGAGGCGTTGGCATGATCGGTAATAAAGACTTCGCCTGCACTCAGCTGCCAGCTGAGCCAGCTGTCGACCGTTCCGATACACAGCTCACCGGCTGCGGCCCGCGCCGCGCCGTCCGGGATGGCGGCCAGCATGCCGGTCAGCTTGGCGGCCGGAAACATCGGGTCAACGGCCAGGCCGGTTAAGCCGGTGATGCGTGGCGCTTTGCCCGCCTGACGAAGATCGCGGCAGAAGGACTCGGAGCGTCGATCCTGCCAGCTCACCAGCGGCGTCAGCGGCTGACCATCACGCCGCTGCCAGATCAGCACCGACTCACGCTGATTACTGATCGCCACGGCCGCCACAGGCGCACCGTCGCAATCCGCCAGACAGTGGGTGATCGCCTGTTTTACCGCCTGCCAGATCGCCATAGGGTCCTGCTCGGCCAGTCCGGGCTGCGGATGTTGCAGGGTTAAACTGTGACTGCCGCGCGCCACCACCCGGCCATCGCGATCAACCGCAATCGCCTTGGCATTGGTGGTACCTTCGTCGATCGCCAGAATCAGGGGTCCCACCATTTTTATGCTCCTGCGCAGATGCGCGCTGCACTGTTGACCACGCTGCGGGCATCAATGCCATGATGGGCGCGGGTAGAGGCGCGATCGCCTGCAATCGCATATTCCCCATCCGGAATGCCGAGCCGTAACAGCGGGATGCCACAACCGCCTTCCGCCAGCACTTCGGCCACCAGACTGCCGACACCGCCATTGACGTTATGCTCTTCAACGGTAATCACCGCTGGGTAGTGATTTAACAGGTTGCGCAGCTGTTGGGTATCACAGGGTCGAATCGATGGAACCGCGATCACACCGGCTGAAATCCCCTGTTCAGCCAGTTGCTCAGCAGCGTGAACCACCTCGTGAACCGTCGATCCCATCGCCACCAGCGCGATGTCGCTGCCTTCCCGCAGCACATCGATCGCGCCCGGTCTGAACCGGTAACTTTCATCGTGCAGCTGCGGCAGATCTTTGCCATCCAGACGGATATAGACCGGCCCGACATGCTCAAGGGCATAATCGATGATCTGGCGGCACTCCAGCGGGCAGGAAGGCGCATAGATCTCGATGTTGCCGAAACCGCGCATTACCGCGATGTCATCAATGCTGTGGTGGGTGCTGGCTAACGGGCCGTAGCTGGCCCCGGAATTCAGCCCGAACAGTTTGACGTTGGTGTTGTTGTAGCAGACATCGACTTTGACCTGCTCATTGGCGCGAGACACCAGAAACGGCGCGGCGTTACAGGTCACGGCGACTTTGCCGCCCAGCGCCAGACCGGCCGCCGTGCCCACCAGCGTCTGCTCGGCGATGCCGACGTTTATCAGCCGGTCGGGAAACGCCTTAATAAAGGGGGCGATTTTGGCGGTGGAGGTGGAGTCGGCCACCACCGGCACCAGATCCACCCCGCGATTCACCGCGTCGATGAAAGCCGTGACCATGACGTTGGCTAAATGTTGTGCATTACTCATCTTTCAGTTCCTCCAGTGCCTGCGCGATCTCTTCGCCTTTCGGCACCCGGTGATGCCATTCCGCCTTGCTCTGGATAAAGGAGACGCCAAATCCCTTCTCGGTATGCGCGACAATCACCTGTGGCTTACCGTTCTTAGGCAGGTTTTCAATGGTGTCGACGACGGCTGCCATGTCATTGCCGTTGCACTCCGTGACCTCCAGGCCAAAGGCGCGCCATTTTTCCGGCAGCGGATCGGTGTTCATGATGTCGCGGGTCGCGCCCGCCAGTTGCAGCTTGTTCTTGTCATTGATGATGATCAGGTTGTCGAGGCCGTAATGCGCCGCGACCAGCGCCGCTTCCCAGTTGCTGCCTTCCGCCAGCTCACCATCACCGGTGACCACAAAGATGCGGCGCGAACTGTTATCTTTTTTCGCTGCGATGGCGATGCCCACCGCCACCGGCAGACCGTGCCCCAGCGCGCCAGTGTTCAGCTCGACGCCCGGCGTTTTCTGCCGGACCGGATGGCCGGGCAAATGCGAGTCGGCGTGCTGATAGGTCGTCAGCCAGTCGGTCGGGAAGTAGCCCGCCTCCGCCAGCACGCAGTAGTAGCCCCCCACCGCGTGGCCTTTGGACTGGATGTAGATGTCGCGCTGATGATCGTCCGTGCGATCCGGCGCGCAGTTCAGAATGCGGAAGTAGAGCGCGGTGAGGATCTCCACCTGCGACAGGTCAGCACCCGTATGACCGCCTGCCGGGCTGCCTGCGTTAAGCTGGATGATGCGGCGGCGGATAGCCCGCGCCCGGCGCTCAAGATCATCGACCGGAAGATTGAAAGGATTCATACACTACCTCTGAATTTTAAATCGGTTATGAATATATATTCACGTCAGTTAAAAAAATTTGTCCGCGAAACTGCCTGTTAAACCGGGCAGGCCGATCTCTGCTCAGCAGCCCGGCCAGCCCGGTTCAGTGCCATCAGGGTTTAGCCGGTGTGCCCTCCCCGATTAACGCTTTCTGCGCCACAACTGCCGCCTTCTGCTGCATCCGGCTCTGGGTCTGGTCGATAATGACCGCGATGATGATGACGATGCCTTTGATCACCATCTGCCAGAATTCACTGACGCCCATCATGATCAGCCCGTCCGCCAGGAAGCCGATGACAAACGCGCCAATCAGCGTGCCGACAATCGTGCCGCGTCCGCCCGCCAGCGAGGTGCCGCCCAGCACCACAGCCGCGATGGCGTTCATCTCAAAGGCGGTGCCGTTCGCCGGATGGCTGGCGACCAGTTGCGAGGAGACCACGATGCCCGCAATCGCCGCGCAGAAGCCCGACAGGGTGTAGACCAGAATTTTCACCTGCCGGGTTTTCACGCCCGACAGTTCCGCGGCGCGCTCGTTGTCACCGATGGCATAAACCTGGCGACCAAACGGCAGACGGCGGGCGATATAAGCGATGACCAGCGCCAGCACCACCATCATCCAGATGGCGTAAGGCAGCCCCAGAAAAGTCCCTGCGCCAATCCGATCAAAACCGGTGTTCCCCAGAAGCGGGTTGCCCTGCAAACCGGGAAAGGTCTCGCCGCCCGAAGTGAGCATCGCCGCGCCGCGCAGGATGTACATGGTGCCCAGGGTGCAGATAAAGGGAGCGACGTTGTAGCGGGTAATGATCCAGCCGTTGCCCGCGCCAATCAGCGCGCCGATGAACAGCACCACCGGCACAATCACCCAGACGCTGGGGAAGATGGCGATGCCAAACATCGGCAGCACAATCCCTTTGGTGATCAGCCAGCCAGCGATCATGCCGCACAGCCCTAAAGTGGCCCCAATCGACAGGTCAATTCCCGCAGTGATAATGACAAAGGTGATACCCAGCGCCAGAAAGGCGTTGATGGCGATGTGCTTCACCATGATCACCAGACTGCCGGTGGCGAGAAAGTCCGGCACGGTGATAGCGAAGAAGCCGACGATCAGAATCAGCGCAATGAAGGTGCGCAGCTTCAGAAGCAGCAGCAGAATGCTTTCACGTGAACTGAACGCTTTAGCCGGAAGTGTGTTCAGCGCGACGCTGTTATTGCTTTTCATGCTCAGAACCCCTGCGCACTTGCTTTCACCAGCGCTGCCTCTTCCGCCTGGTCGCGGGGAAGATCAGCCGTAAGTTTGCCGCCCGACATCACCAGGATGCGGTCGGCAACCGCCATAATCTCTTTCAGGTCTGAGGTGGAGAACAGCACGGCAATGCCCTGCTGCGACAGCGCCACCATCATGCGAAAGACTTCTGCTTTGGCGCCGACATCAATGCCGCGACTCGGCTCATCCAGCAGCAGCAAACGGGGACTGGTCAGCAGCGCGCGGCCAATCACCACTTTCTGCTGGTTGCCGCCACTCAGCGCACTGATGGCGACCTCCGGCGAGGAGATTTTGATCGCCAGGTTGCCCACCGTCTGATTCACCGCCTGCTGCTCCGCCTGATGCGCAATGGCAAAGCGGTGCGACAGTCGCCGCCACAGACTGGCGATGGTGAGGTTACTGGCGACCGACGAGACCGGGAAAATTCCTGCGCGTTTGCGATCTTCGGGCACCAGACTCATGCCCATGCGGATACGATCGGCGGTCGGCAGGCGGGTCGGCAGCGGTTTGCTGTCGAGCCACAGTTTGCCCAGATAGTGGCGCTGGCTGCCGAGCAGACATTCAAACAGCTCGGTACGGCCTGCCCCCATCAGCCCGTAAATCCCGACGATTTCCCCGGCCCGTACCTGAAAACTGACATCATCGACCAGGGTATTGCCGTTGGGGCTGACGCAGGTGATGTGCTGCGCCTCCAGCACCGGGGCGCCAAACTCACGCTCATCCGGCAGGAAAGTGGTGACCGGTTCACTGCCCAGCATCTCGCGCACGATCCACGGCACATCGATGGTGCTCACCGGCGCTTCGGCCTGAAAGCGTCCGTCGCGCAGAATGGTAATCACGTCGCCAATCGCCATCAGCTCTTCCAGCCGGTGGGAGATATAGATCAGGGTGACGCCCTGTTGCGTCAGGTCGCGGATCACCCGGAACAGGATCTCCACTTCGGTTTTACTCAGCGCGGAAGTCGGCTCATCGAGGATCAGGATGTCTGCATCCTCGGCCAGCGCTTTGGCGATCTCCACCAGCTGCTGCTGACCCACTTTGAGATTGCCGACCCGCTCGCCGGGCGAAATGGGCTGGTCGAGACGCGCCATCAGTGCGGCGGTGCGGCGTGCCTGTTCCGCTTCGTTGATGGGTGCCAGGCCACGCTGGATCTCCCGGCCCAGAAACAGGTTCTCCGCCACCGTGAGGTTTTCAAAAAGGTTCAGCTCCTGATGCACCATACCGATGCCGTGCCGGGCGGCGTCACGGGTGCTGCTCAGCGTCAGCGGCTTACCATTCAGGAACAGCGAACCGGCGGTAGGCTGCTGCACGCCCGCCAGAATCTTCATCAGCGTCGATTTGCCCGCGCCGTTTTCACCAATGATGACGTTAACTTTGCCGCGCCAGACCCGGTAGTCGACGCGATCCAGCGCCAGCGTGCCGGGAAACAGCATTGAGATCTGTTCGGCCCGCAGAATAATTTCATCGTCCATCAGGGCGTCCCCCGCTTCAGCTCAACCGCCACCACTTCTTCAACACTGTTCTGCCCGATGCTGACGGCCAGCAGCGCCTGCACTGGCTGGTTGACCCAGCTGGCATCCAGCGGCGGCAACTGCTTCACCGCATGACGGTTCAGCGCCCGGGTCAGCTGGGCGTACTGCACCTGATTCGTGAATTCGTCGAAACGGAAACCGGCGGCATCCCGGATAGCATTACTGCGCAGCACCGGCCCGACGCTGACCCCCACCGGTTTACCGTTGATCATCAGCGTCAGCGTGCGTTCACGCGGGTTACTCTCATCAAAGGCGCTGGCCGTCCCGCTGGCCCGCACGAAGACGCTTTCACGCCCGCCGGGTTTAACCGTCTGGCTTTTCGCCTCCATGTCGGCCCAGCTCAGCGCGTGACCGTTCGCGGTGGTCATGACGCGCGGCTGCCAGGTCTCCTCCGCGATCTGCTGCGGCGTCTGGGTGGTATAGCTGGGTTTCGCGTGCGGATCTTTTGGCATGATCGGGTTTCCATCCGCATCCAGATCCACCACAGTGCAGGCGCTGAGCAGCGCCATACCGGTCAATACCGCCAGTATCCGTTTCATCGTTATTTCGCCAGGTTGAAGTTTTTCAGCTTCGCGGCATTGCTTTCGTCAATCAGCACGCAGTCCATCAGCTGCTTCTCCTGTTTCTGCGCTTTGCCGTTCTTCAGGTAGTAATCCGCCTGCGTGACCGCCATCTGCGCCTGATCCCAGCCCGGTTGCAGCACTGTCGCTTTGATATTGCCTTTATTGAGGATGGAGTCGCGGGTGTAGTCGCTGCCGTCAAAACCCACCACGATCACCGAGGTTTTCCCGGCGGCCTTCAGCGCGGCTTCCGCGCCCAGCGCCATCGTGTCGTTACCGGAAATCACGCCCACGATGTTGGGGTGTTTCTGCAGCAGGGTTTCCATGCGGCTGAAAGCTTCGGTCTGGCTCCAGTTGGCGCTCTGCTGCGCCACCATTTTCATGTCGGTGTAGTCATCCAGCACGTCGTGATAGCCCTGTGAGCGCACGCCCGCGTTGGTGTCAGACTCTTTGCCCAGCAGTTCGACATAGTCCCCTTTGCCGCCCAGCAATCTGGCAAACTTCTCTGCGCCCAGCTGCGCGCCCTGGTAGTTATTGGAGACGATCTGCGCCACGGCGATGCCGGTTTTGTTGATTTCCCGGTCAATCAGGAAAACAGGAATACCGGCATCTTTGGCTTTCTGCACCGGCCCGACGGTGGCATCTGCACCGGCGTTATCCAGAATGATCGCTTTGGCTTTGCGGCCAATCGCGGTCTCAATCAGCTGGTTTTGCTTGTTCACATCATCGTCGTGCGACGCCACCAGCGTGGCGTACCCCAGCTCTTTGGCACGGGCCAGGGCGCCTTCCGCCTCGGCTTTAAAGAAAGGGTTGTCATGGGAAGGAGTGATAATCGCCAGCAGGCCTTGCTCAGCCGCCAGCGCCGTTGCAGAAAAAGCGATCATCGAAGCCAGCAGGGTCAGTTTAATCAGAGGACGAGTCATTATTTTTCTCCGCTTGAATATATATTCATATGCGATTTTATATGCATAATGACTATGCGCCTGCGCTGGCACGGCGTCCAATGCGCGATCGTTAAAAAGCGAAAACGATCACAAATTAGCCTGCGTTGTGATTTTGATCAACCTGGTTAACAATACCGGGCAGATTCAGAGAAGGAAAAACCGATGGCAAAACAGGATGAACAGCGACTGATGGTGAAGATTGCCACCCTTTACTATGTCGAAGGGTTGAAGCAGTCAGAGATTGCGCAGTCGCTGACCCTCTCGCAGTCGTTTGTCTCACGCATTCTTAATCGCAGCGTGAAAGAGGGTGTGGTCAAGATCAGCGTGGTGCCACCGGCGAACGTCTATCCGGAGCTGGAAAAGGCGATTGAGCAGACCTATAACCTGCCGCAGGCGATTGTGGTGGATGTGCCGGATCAGGCGTCGTCGCTGCAGATTAAGCAGGCGATTGGCTCAGCGGCCGCTCACTATCTGGAGACCCGGCTGCGCAACGATGAGCTGATTGGCATATCGTCGTGGAGCGGCACTATCCGGGCGATGGTGGATGCGCTGCATCCGCTTAACAGCGCCTGCAAAGGAGTGATCCAGCTGCTTGGCGGCGTCGGGGCCAACGGCAACGTGCAGGCGACGATTCTGACGCAGAACCTGGCCGCGCTGCTGAACTGCCCCGCCTGGCTGCTGCCGTCGCAGTCGATTGAGCATTCGGTCAGCGATCGGCAGCGACTGTCGGCCAATGCAGAAGTGGCCGAGGTGCTGAGTAAGTTTGAGCAGGTCGATCTGGCGATTGTCGGCATTGGCGATCTGGAGCCGTCGGCGCTGCTGCGCAATTCCGGCAACTACTACGATGGCAAAATGCTGCAGACGCTGGCAGCGCGCGGCGCGGTCGGGGATATCTGCCTGCACTATTTCGACGCCTGCGGGCAGCCGGTGCTGAAAGCCGAAGAAGATCCAGTCATTGGAATGGAGCTGGCGCAGGTGAAACAGTGTCCGCAGGTAGTCGGTCTGGCAGGCGGACGGGAGAAAGCGCAGGCGATTCGCGGTGCGCTGCTGGGTGGCTACATTAAGGTGCTGATCATCGACTATCCCACGGCGCGGCTGCTGCTCACGCCGCAGTATTAATCATTTCCGGTCAGATGGTGCGGTAGGCTGTAGTGACTTTCCACAGATAGCGCGGCGCCTGTGCGGCCGGATGCTTGTTCTGCACATGCTGATAGAACTCATCCGGTGACATGGCGTTGATCATCGCAATGGCCCGATCGCGATCGCTGGAGAAGGTCCGCAGCAATGCGCCTGCGCCGTTGGCATAAGAGACGATGGTGGCGTAGCGCAGCGTCAGCGGATCGCGAATGCCCGACAGAGCGGAATTCTGCAGAATACGGATATAGGCGGTGCCGATATCGATATTTTTGGCCGGATCGCGCAACTCCGCATTCGACGGCTGACCCCGACGGCCCAGCGTGCGATAGACTTCGCGCCCGGCGGTTGAGGCTTTAATCTGCATCAGTCCCACCGCATTAGAGCGGCTGACTACGCCCGGATTTCCACCCGACTCGACACTGATAATGGCGCTGATCAACTTCTCATCAACGCCATAATGACTGGCGGCATCTTCGGTAAACATTGCCCATGTCCCATTAACACTGGATGGGGGTGCCTGAGTTAGCGGCGTGTTGCGTTGCTTAACGGCCTGGTGCGGTGGCTCGCTGGCACAGCCGGTCAGGAGTAACGCTGAGAGTATAAGGTGTCGGATTTTCAGCAATTTTTCGTCTCGTAGCTGTTGTGGCGAATGCTATCATACCCATGCAGCCTGAGAGCAAAATTACCGTTTATCCTAAATGCACGAAAATGTGGCGCGTACCGTGACTTCAGCGAGGCTTTTCGCCATCATCGCCGTAAGTCAGACGCTTACAGCAGGAAAGTATGATGATTTCACGTTCAGTTCGTCTTATCTCCCCCTCCGGTTACTGTCACAACCAGCCTGCAGCCCTGCAGGGCATTGCGCGCCTGCGCGCGGCCGGTCATCAGGTAGAGAACGAGCAGGTGATCACCCGCCGTTTTCAGCGTTTCGCCGGAACAGACGCAGAGCGCCTGGCGGATATCAACCAGCTTGCCAGCCTCAGCACCCTGCCCGATATCGTGCTGGCGGTACGCGGTGGTTATGGGGCCAGTCGGTTGCTGGAATCCATCGACTATATTGGCCTGCAACGCCGCTTGCTGAACCAGCCGCTGGCACTGTGTGGCCATAGCGATTTCACTGTCATTCAGCTGGCGCTGCTGGCGCAGGTTGGCCTGATTACCTTCAGCGCACCCATGCTGGCCGGTAATTTTGGTGCCGCGACCTTATCTGAATTTACCCTGCACCACTTCTGGCAGGCACTGACATCACCTACAGTAGAGGTGAAATGGCAGAGCGAAACGCCAGATCAGGGTGAATGGCAGGGTACGCTGTGGGGCGGAAACCTGGCGATGATCTGTTCACTGATTGGCACGCCGTGGATGCCGCAGATCGAGAACGGCATTCTGGTGATCGAGGATGTAAATGAACATCCGTTCCGCATTGAACGCATGCTGATTCAGCTGCAGCAGAGCGGCATTCTGGCGCGACAGCGGGCGATCGTCACCGGCAGCTTCACCAGCACGGCTCTGACAGAGTATGACAATGGGTTTGACTTCGATACCGTCTGGCAGCACGTGCGCGACACTACCGGTCTGCCGGTCATCAGTGGATTAGATTTTGGTCATGCCGCTGATACCGTCACACTGCCGCTGGGTGCCAGCGCACGATTAGCCGTCAGCCAGGGCAATGCCCATTTGCAGGCGACCGGGCACCCCGTCCTGCGGGAATAGAGAGCGTTTCAGGAGATCGACATTGAAGCCGTTGTATGACGATTTGTGGATCTCAACCCCGGAATTCCCGGTGGAAGATGCCGTTAATGACCTGATGATGCATGGCTTTATGCTGCGTCATCCGCGCGGCAATCTGTTGATTGGCCGCGTAGAAAACCCACTCGATCATGAAGTGATTGCCGAATCCGGCGGCGTGATCCGCCACTATCTGACCCACTGGCACGAATCCGCGCCCGGCGCGGCGGTGATCCAGCAGCGCTTCAGCAGCGCGCTGTATTGTCACAGCCGGTCGCTGGGCCCTGTCAGCCGTTTTGCTGAGCCTGATGACACCTTTACACAGCAGGAGACGCACTTCGGGGATTTCCATCTGCTGCCGACGCCCGGACATACGCCAGGCAGCTGCAGCTATCTCTATAGTTCGCCGCTGGGGCTGACCTATCTGTTTGTCGGCGATACCGTGACGCGGTCGCACGACAACTGGATCTCAGTGCTGGTGCCGGAGAGCAATCCGGCTGAGCTGAGCCAGACGCTGGAGTTTTATCGCTCGCTGCGTCCCGACGTGGTGCTGATGAGTACCACGCGCGGGCATCTCTCCTGGAAAAAAGTCACGCTGCAGAGCTGGCTGGCGGCGATTGATGAAGCGGAACAGCATCCGCTGGATCTGCGGGAGAATCCGCTGTTCTGACTACAAAATTTTAGTCAGATAGTGCCGCTGATGATGATCCACATAGTTCGCCAGCGTCAGCCGCAGGGTGTAGCCGAGTTTTTCATAAAACGGCCGCGCCTGAAAACTGGCGGTATCGACCTGCGCATAGCGGCAGCCGCGATCCCGCGCTTCCTGCTCGGCGGCCTGCATCAGTTTGCTGCCTGCCCCCTGTCCGCGTAACGACTCACTCACCCACAGCATATCTATCCGCAGCCAGCTACCGGTGGTTGAGCCGGTCAGCCCGGCCAGCTTTCTGCCCTGCTCATCACGAATAAAAACGCCAATCGACCTGATCGTATCCACATCATAAAATTTGCTGTTAAACGCATTCAGGCCCAGCCGGACCTCATCCAGATCCTGTGCCGTGACGTTGTCGGTAATCTCAGGTTGCATAATGTCTCCAGGGCGGTTAACTGTCGGAACGCTGACGATCGTCATAGCGCTCCAGGCTCAGCGCATCCACATCGCGTTTTTCGGTGCGGCTGCAGGGCAGCAGTTTATCGCTGTCACGATAGACAAAGAAGGTGGCCTGGGTGCGCTGGTTCACAATCAGCTGATCGCCATTGCGAAAGCGGGTAATCGCCACCTTATCGCCCGCTTCTAAGCGGGTACGCTGCTGACCGGCGGCAATCTGGAAGTGATTTTCCGGCCACATCAGGGTGGTTAAGCCATATTCGGCTCGTGAAACGGTCATGGTCGCCCGGCCGGGACAGTTAAGCTGAAATTCGGTTTCGCTCCAGGCGGGTGCGACGTGACAGGCCAGCAGGCCCAGAGCAATTAACGCAGCCTTCATGCTGTGTCTCCGCTGATTTTATTAGAGATTTTTAGCTTAACACATTAAAGAAAAGAGGAGTGGCGCAGGGAAAATGAAACCAGACCATTAAAAGATGGAATCGGAGTGCGAAAAAGCTGAAAGTTGAGAAAAAATAAAGTAACCCGGTCAGCGTAGCAGGCTGCCACACTGGCCGGGTAGTGATCATTCAGCGGCCACTTCGGCGGCCACCAACATCAGCGCCAGCCCGGCATTCTCAGTGTCATAAGCCTGCATTGCTGCACGAATACCCGCTGAGCAAGCGATCACCTGTTGCTTCTTATCGGCTTCTAACTGGTCAATCGCATGGCGAATAATCATTAGACTTGCTTCTTCTTCGTTCATCATTTATCCCTGAATTTGCCTAAGTGGTGCGCAAAGGAGCCAAGAATAACGTTTATTGATAAGCAAAGTCACCCCTTTACATTCCTGTTGCTTAACGATTAAACAAATCTCAAACAGGAAGCGCAACGGAAACTGCTATGATTAAAGGATTAATGGCGCGGCAGGATAGACTCTGCGCCAGGAAACTCCCAGGGATTGAAGCAGGTAAAAAATCATGATGCGATTCAGCATTTTTATCCTTATCGCGATGCTGACTGGATGTTCATCTGGCCCGAAAGGGGTGGAATGTCCGGGTGAGGTCTCGACAATTTATGGTCAGTCGATGGGGCAGACCCAGGGCGTGATTTTTGATCTGGTTAGCAGCTTCACGGTGACCCGGGATAATGTCAGCGTGAAGAGTGGCCCCCTGCAGTCGCTGGATCGGTTTAAGTATGTTCCGTCGGCCGTGACACCCGAAGGCTACTATGCGCAGCGCCTGTCCGATAAGCAGTTCCGCCTGATTAATCCTTACCAGGACACCCAAATCACCTGGACCTGTCCATAAGGGATGAATCCTGCTGCCAGATGGTTTATTGTCAGGAAACGTCAAGCAGCAGGTCTCCCCGATGGAAAAGCGTCTGGATAACAACGGTTATATCGACTTCCCCTTTCCTGCCACCCGCAATGCGGACGGCTCAGTGAATCCGTGTGGTTTTGATCTGACGCTGGAAACCGGTCGCCTTGAGGAGATCGCGGTGCTGAACCGCTCAGCGAATCTGCGGCGGCTGGTTGAGGAGATCAATCTGCAGGAAGGGCTGTTTATGACGCTGGCCTGTGACTGGCAGCAGCAGCCTGATGCGGTCTGTGGCTTTATTGACGTCGCTTTTCGTCCCGATCTGCCGCAACACGGCTTTGATGAGGCTCTGCAGCTGGAAGCGAATTTTTATCGCTACCTGACCGGGCAGGAGAAGCAACATCAGATGCCCGCAGAGATGCTGGTCAATTATGCCCGTTCGGTTCTCGACTGGAGCTGGTCGCCGCTGCGCCAGCGTCAGCGCGAGTATGAAAAGATCACTATTCAGTTTTATTGCCCGCAGGCGGATGACGCCGAATGGTGTTTTGATCACCTCCGTCATTTCCTGGTGAGCGTCTATCCGGCCTGCGTCGCCGGCCGTTCACTCTGATCCCCACGTCTCCCGGAGTCGCTATGCGTTCTGCTGCGCTGTCTGCTTTCACGCTGTTCTGCTCACTGTTTTTTGCCGCCGCGGCCCAGGCCGATCGCTGCCAGCAAATCCGCGCCGGTCTGGATATCGGTTCCGGCACCACCAAAATTGCGGTTGCGCGCGTCAATGTCTGCCAGTTGCGCATCGAAAAAGTGCTGTATCAGGATCAGCGCGCCGTAGCCTGGAACGACGCATTAGCGCATTCAGCAGATAATCAGCTCAGTCCGGCGATAGCCCAGGAAGGCGCAGCCGCCCTGCAGCAGCTCGTTGCGCACGCTGAGCGATTTCATCCCCAGCGCATCAGCGGCGTGGCTACGGCGGTGTTCCGCAATGCCACCAACGGGCAGGCCGTCATTGACCAGTTGCAGCGCCAGAGCGGTGCACAAATCAGCATTATTTCACAGCAGCAGGAGGCGAAACTCGGGTTTCTCTCTGCTAAAGCCGCGCTTAACGATCCGGCGATCCGCGATGATCAGTTGCTGGTCTGGGATATTGGGGGCGGGTCGATGCAGATGACCGCCTGGCGACAGCAGGCAGGCAAGCCGGTGGCCGATATCTATCAGGGCAAGCTGGCCTCAGTGACGCTGAAAAACTTTATTCTGACCGTGCTGAAGAACAGCCCGGAGGCTAAATCCCCGAATCCGATTGGCTCGTGGCGGCAGTCGGTGCTGCGCTTTGTGCAGTTTTACGCGAAGAATGAGGTCAGCCCGCAGATTAAACAGGATGTGGCGGGTCGTCGGGTCATTGGCATCGGGGGCGTGCACGGTTTTTCGATCCGCAATCAGTTACCGGGCAAACCCAACCGCTATACGCTGGCGGCGTTAAGCAAGCTGTCGCAGCAGCAGGTCTGGAAAGGTGACAGCGAGTTATCTGGCGACTATCGAGCCACCGACGTCAGTAATCTGTTACTGGTGGAAGGCTATATGCAGGCGCTGAAGATAGATGAGGTCACGATTGTTGAGGCCAGTCTGATTCAGGGCGTGCTGCTGCAGTAGCGCAGCGCTCCCCTGCTATACGTCGGGTTTGACCAGCCGGATGGCATGATCCAGCATCCGCTGCTCATCCCGTTCACTATGGGCGCGCTGCTGGCGGGTACGTTTTAGCAGGTCGTAGATTTCGCCCCGTCGGGTGTCATGGCCGCGCTCCATCAGCACAATCACCGCATCGCCAATCACCCGGCAGACTTCGTCATAGTCATCATCATTCAGTGCATCACGTTTCATCGCTTCTCCTCCGGCTGTGGCTGCCTGTGCCGCCTTTTCAAAGGCTAGACAGGAAATGGCTGGCCCGCAAACACCGCGCCATTAACAGCCAGAAATGATTTTTTAGCCCGATATTCATCGCTGGAAGAGCAGAATTCACTATCTTTGCTACGCTTTGAGGGTCTCACTCAAAACCAAGGAGCAATAAATGTCAGGAAAAATCGAAGATAAAGTAAAAGAAGCCGCTGGCGCAGTTCAGGAACAATGGGGTGCAGCAACCGGTTCATCTGAGCATCAGGCTAAAGGCGCAGCACGCCGTTACACCAACCAGGCAAGCTATGCTGCCCGCGACGCTGCTGAAACCATCCGCGATCAGGTTCAGTCCAATCCTGTCGCTGGTCTGGCCGTTGCTGCAGGCGTTGGCGTGTTCATCGGCTTCCTGCTGGGTCGCAAGTAATACCGCTGAACGTCATCAGAACGGGAGCCACTGGCTTCCGTTTTTTTTTGCTCCGACGCGCTTCGTCCGCTGAGAAACATCTGAAAGATAAGCCTTTTCAGACCAGCGTGCCGTGAGACTCTATGCTTAATTACGTTCTCTTTCTGACAACATCAAGGTGACCTTATGAAAACGATTTCTGCTCTGCTGCTGGTTGCAGCAACTTTCACCTCTCTGGCGGGCTGCTCGCAGAAGAGCGACGCGATTAAAGACGATGGACGCCCTCATGCACCAAGCGGTCAGTCTTCACCGGGCGGTACGCTGGGTTCCGGTCCGGTGGGTCAGCCCCAGTCGTGATGCCCTGCCCCGGCATGTTTGCCGGGGTTTGTTTTATATTCCTGCAGCACATCGTTCTCCTCACAAAATCTCGCTAATAATTACCCCGCTATTAATTTTCCATGTAATCAAAATCACTCTCATTCATTAAAAAAATTACCCATTATTTTTTTCATTTAATTACAAAATTCAAAGTGCATTTTTATTAAAGTAAAAAAATCGGGTGAAATTCAAACAAAA
This sequence comes from Pantoea sp. Lij88, assembly GCF_030062155.1. NCBI lineage: Bacteria > Pseudomonadati > Pseudomonadota > Gammaproteobacteria > Enterobacterales > Erwiniaceae > Pantoea > Pantoea sp. Lij88. The sequence goes on from NZ_CP118269.1 coordinate 2,460,503, forward strand.
ATTAAACAGTTCAAAAAAACATCCTGCCATAATGAACTTTCGCTATAGCGCTAATCTCTAACCTTCCATAATATTTTTGATTAAATAACATTGGTAATTTCAAGAGAATTCAGACGTGAAGAAAAAAAAGATTTATCTGATAGACCGACTTTTAACGCTTTATTCTCGATTCTCCAGCAGAACCAGACCACAGGCCTTACAGACGCTGGCACCCGCCACGGTGGTGATTTACTCGACTACGGCACTGGGCGACTTTCTGATGAATACGCCGGCTATCTGGAGCCTGAAAAATCGCTTTCCCACCAGTCAATTTGTTCTGGTTTCCAGCAAGAAAAATAAAGATCTGGTCAGCCGTTATAACTGGTTTGATAAGATCTATATCTGGGATAACAAGATTGCGAATTTCCTGCCGCTGTTTTTCAAACTGCGCCGCCATAAACCCGATCTGTCAGTAATATTACACGCTCATTTCCCTTACGATATTATGAGTTCAGTACTGACCGGCAGTCAGGTGATTGTGCGCGATCATTACGGCAGCGAATCACCTGTACTGAATAAATATCTCGATCACTATTCAGGCTATTTCGACGACCACACTATCAAACGTAAGCTCAAACTGATTGAAGCCCTGGGCGCAGAGACAGAACCGACCCGGATGCATCTTCCGGAACTGAACAACAGTCCGACTGCAAAGGCTGACCATCGCCGTATCGGTTTTCAGTTAGGGGCATCAAAAGATATCCGCCGCTGGCCGCTGGCCTCATTCAGTCAGCTGGCGACAGCGTTGCTTGAACGCTGGCCTGATACTGAGATTGTCGTCACCGGCACCGCCGCTGAGCAGCCTCTTGAAAGGGAATTTATCGAAAGCCTGCCTCTGCACTGCCGCGCGCGCGTGACGCCGATGGCGGGTAAAACTAACCTCGGCGGCCTGATTAGCCTGATTCAGACGCTGGATGTGCTGGTTACCGGAGATACCGGTCCGCTACACATCGCCGTGGCCGCGCAGACGCCAACGGTCAGCCTGTTCTCCACCGCCAATCCGCGCTATACCGGCCCCTGCCAGGACAGCGATCGTCACATCATTATTCACCGCCCGGATAAAACCTCGTCTCAGCATCCGATGGCGTCGATCAAGGCCGAAGAGGTCGGGCTGGCCGTGGCGAAACTGGTGGGATAATGAACGATCTGACTCAAGCCATCATTGCGCTGATTGAATACCACAATCAGCCAACCCTGCTGGGCTGGTTCCGCAAAGTGGATGGGGCAGATTTTCATCTGCAGCAGCTACCGCTGAATGAAGTAGAATTTGCGATTCTGATGAGCGATTTTTTTGCTACCTTCGGCGTCAGCTCAGAGCATTACGATGAAACACGCTACTTTCCGGCGTCGCATTCGCGGCGCTTTACGCCTGCCGGATGGTTTAACGCAGGCGGATATTATCCCTTAACGGTAGCCATGCTGTGTGAAGCGGCCAGCCTGGGACGCTGGCCTGAAGGGGATTACTGAATAATGGTATGGGCGAAGGCGTCATAAACCTCGCGGCTGCTCAGCGCGTTGACATCACGTGACGCCGGTTGCAGCACCTGATAGTTAACCTGCCACGGATGCCAGCACGCCGGATCGCTGTCGCCAAACAGCGCCACCACCGGCAACCCCAGAGCGGCACCAATGTGCATTGCCCCGCCATCACTGCTCACCAGCCCCTGACACAACGACATGGCCGCAATCAGCTGCGGCAGGCTGGTGGTTGCCACCGCCTTGATTGGCAGGTGCGGGCAGAGCGCCATAATCTCACGCGCTTTTTCATCATCACCCGGATGACGCGGATTATCGCGGCTGCCGGGTGACCACAGCAGCATAATCTGGCAGGAATGACGGGCCGCGATTTTTTCGATCAGCCCGGCAAACCGCGTGGCTTCCCATTGCTGGCTCGGCTTACGGGCACTGATTTGCAATGCATAGACCGGCAAGGTGGAATCAATCAAGTGGGTGTCACGCAGGCTGGCCGCAATCGCCGCATCCGGCCGCAGCGTCAGTTTGCCTGGCGCGGTAGCGCTGAGACTGAAGGGCCGCCCCAGACTGAACAGGGTTTCACTGATATGGCATGGTGACTGACCTGGCGGTGGTAACAGATCGGTAATCAGCGGATGCGACTGTTCACCCAGGGCAATCACTCTGGCAGGCCTGACAGTTTTGACCCACTTCATACCATGCTGATCCCAGCGGCTTTTAGCCAGAATCACGGCATCGTAGCGCTGCTTTTTCAGGGTCAGCATCAGCTTCAGTCGCTGTAATACACAGGCCAGTCGTCCCTGCCCTGCCTCACGGTGATGCAGCTTGGTGTAATAGAAGAGCTGCCTGATATCGGGATTATGCTGCAACACAGGCGCAGCGTAATTGTTGGTCAGCACATCAACCTGATGCTGGCCCGACTGCGCCAGCGCACTGATCAGCGGCGTGGTCAGTAAAGTGTCGCCAATATTATCCCGGCAAATTATTAAAACCCGCATGTCTGACATCCTCTGCGCACAGGCTACGCCGTACTGGCTGAATAAAAGTGAGACTCACCCGGTTAACGTTCTGAAAACGATAACGTAACGGTATAGTTAGCAAATTAGTCAGCTGAGTGTCAGATTGGTTCCATTGTTGCGGCACGGTTAAAAGAGCGGAGCCAGCAAAAAAGCCTGGCAACGCACCTGAATGATTAGCCGGGCTATTCTTCGCAATCAGCAAAGTGATTATCTGTTGAATACGCAATGAGTGAGCAGCTGGCGTAAAAGGAATCCAAAACCGTGAATAGCAGACACAAAAAAGCCCGCACAGCGTTTAACGCTATGCGGGCTTAAGCAGATATTACATATTTTCGATGATCGCGTCACCAAACTCTGAACATTTCAGCAGTTTAGCGCCATCCATCAGGCGTTCGAAATCGTAAGTCACAGTCTTGTTAGCGATAGCGCCTTCAACACCTTTAACAATCAGGTCAGCCGCTTCGAACCACTCCATGTGACGCAGCATCATTTCTGCTGACAGAATCACTGAACCTGGGTTCACTTTATCCTGACCGGCATACTTCGGTGCTGTACCGTGAGTCGCTTCGAACAGTGCACATTCGTCACCGATGTTAGCGCCTGGTGCGATACCGATACCGCCAACCTGCGCCGCCAGGGCATCAGAAATGTAGTCACCGTTCAGGTTCATACAGGCGATAACGTCATATTCTGCCGGACGCAGCAGGATCTGTTGCAGGAACGCATCAGCAATCACATCTTTAACGATGATCTCTTTGCCGGTGTTCGGGTTTTTGAACTTCATCCACGGGCCGCCGTCGATCAGTTCGCCGCCGAACTCTTCTTTCACTAACTGGTATCCCCAGTCTTTGAAAGAGCCTTCGGTGAACTTCATGATGTTGCCTTTGTGAACCAGGGTCAGTGAATCACGATCGTTGGTGATGGTGTATTCCACTGCCGCGCGCACCAGACGTTTGGTACCCGCTTCTGAACACGGCTTAACGCCGATACCGCACTGCTCAGGGAAGCGAATTTTCTTCACGCCCATCTCTTCGCGCAGGAACTTGATCACTTTGTCCGCTTCGGCAGAGCCCGCTTTCCACTCGATACCTGCATAGATATCTTCGGAGTTTTCACGGAAGATCACCATGTCGGTCTCTTCAGGGCGTTTAACCGGGCTTGGCGTGCCTTTGTAGTAACGCACAGGACGCAGGCAGACGTAGAGGTCAAGCTCCTGACGCAGGGCTACGTTCAGTGAACGAATACCGCCGCCGACCGGGGTGGTCAGTGGGCCTTTGATAGCCACGCGATATTCTTTGATTAAGTCGAGAGTTTCCTGTGGCAGCCAGACATCCTGGCCGTAGAGTTCAACTGATTTCTCACCGGTGTAAATCTCCATCCAGGAGATCTTACGCTCGCCGTTGTAGGCTTTCTTCACCGCTGCGTCGACCACTTTCAGCATGACCGGGGAAACATCAACACCGATACCGTCACCCTCAATGTAAGGAATGACTGGATTGTTTGGCACTGTAAGCTTGCCCTGATTCAGGGTGATTTTCTGACCTTCCGCCGGAACAACTACTTTGCTTTCCATTAACCTCTCCTGGGCGTTTGTTAATGATTTGTAAGATGCGCGTCAATACTACTTGAATATTTCCGTCACGCCAATCACCGCAATTTCACGTTATAATGCGCCGAATGTTTCTTACTGCAAAGCCCATGCGAAAAACAACTCAACGAATTCACCAGGATAAACGATTCAGCCGCCCGACGCGTGATGCAGGGCGTGCCCCTGCCCGCCCTGCGGCTCCGCGCCGCGTGATCTTATTTAACAAACCGTTCGACGTTCTGCCCCAGTTCACCGACGAAGCGGGCCGCCGCACCCTGAAGGATTTTGTCAGCGTCGCAGAAGTCTATGCCGCCGGTCGCCTCGATCGCGACAGCGAAGGATTGATGGTGCTGACCAACGACGGCGCCCTGCAGGCCGCGCTGACGCAGCCCGGAAAACGGACCGGCAAGATCTATTATGTGCAGGTGGAAGGCGAACCGCAGGAGGCGGATCTGCAGCCTCTGCGGGATGGGGTTAATCTGAAAGATGGCATGACCCTGCCGGCAGGCGTAGAGAAAGTGGCTGAGCCTCAGTGGCTTTGGCCACGTCAGCCGCCGATCCGCGAGCGTAAAAACATCCCGACGCAGTGGCTGAAAGTCACGCTGTATGAAGGCCGTAATCGTCAGGTGCGCCGGATGACCGCCCATGTCGGCTTTCCGACCTTACGGTTAATTCGCTACGCCATGGGACGTTACACGCTCGACGATCTGGCGCCGGGTGCGTGGCGCGAACTCAGCGATAGCGCCTCTTAAGAACCGGTTTTTTATAACCTCAGGTTAACAATTGCGGAGAAGAGATGTTTAAACCTCATGTTACTGTCGCCTGTCTGGTCCAGGCCGAAGGTGAATTGCTGGTGGTGGAAGAGACGATTAACGGTCGTGCCACCTGGAACCAGCCTGCCGGACATCTCGAAGCGGATGAAACGCTGCTGGAAGCCGCCGAACGCGAACTCTATGAAGAGACCGGCATCGCGGCATCGATGCACTATTTCATCGGGATAAACCAGTGGATCGCGCCCGACAGTACGCCTTTTGTGCGTTTTCTGTTTGGCGTAGATCTGGCGGAAAAAGCGCCAACCCAGCCGCAGGACAGTGACATCGATTGTTGCTGGTGGCTGCCGCCAGCGCAGATTCTCACTGCGTCTAACCTGCGTTCGCCGCTGGTCGCTGAAAGCGTACGACTGTGGCAACAGGGCACGCGCTACCCGCTACATCTGGTCAGCCCGTTCCAGTGGCCGTTTCACGAGGGTGCGCGCCTGCCTTCTGCATGATAGAATGCGCCGCCTGTTTTTTTATCGTAATGCGAGCGTGTCATGTCTGACAACAGCCAGAAAAAAGTGATCGTCGGTATGTCCGGCGGCGTCGATTCTTCCGTTTCCGCCTGGTTACTGCAGCAGCAGGGTTACCAGGTTGAAGGCCTGTTCATGAAGAACTGGGAGGAGGACGATGGCGAGGAGTATTGTACCGCCGCGGACGATCTGGCGGATGCGCAGGCTGTGTGCGACAAGCTGGGTATGAAGCTGCACAAAGTTAACTTTGCCGCTGAATACTGGGATAACGTCTTTGAGCATTTCCTCGAAGAGTACAAAGCGGGCCGCACGCCGAACCCCGATATCCTCTGTAACAAAGAGATCAAATTCAAAGCGTTCCTGGAGTTCGCCGCTGAGGACCTGGGCGCAGATTTCATCGCCACCGGTCACTACGTGCGTCGTCAGGACGTAGCCGGCCAGAGCCAGCTGTTACGCGGTCTGGATGGCAACAAAGATCAAAGCTACTTCCTCTATACCCTGAGTCACGAGCAGATTGCTCAGAGCCTGTTCCCGGTCGGCGAGCTGGAAAAACCGGAAGTGCGCCGCATTGCCGAACAGCTGGACCTGATCACGGCGAAGAAGAAAGATTCGACCGGCATCTGCTTTATCGGCGAGCGCAAATTCCGCGACTTCCTGGCCCGCTATCTCCCGGCTCAGCCTGGCGAGATTGAAACCACGGAAGGCCAGATCGTCGGTGAACATCAGGGGCTGATGTACCATACTCTGGGACAGCGCAAAGGTCTGGGTATCGGCGGCCTGAAAGAGAGCAAAGATGATCCCTGGTATGTGGTCGACAAAGATGTGGCGCGTAACCGCCTGATTGTCGCCCAGGGCGGCGATCATCCGCGTCTGATGTCCGTTGGCCTGATTGCGCAGCAGCTGCACTGGGTCGATCGCCAGCCGATTACCGCCCCGCTTCGCTGCACCGTGAAAACCCGCTATCGTCAGACCGATATTCCCTGTGAGATTATTCCACACGGCGACGATCGGATTGAGGTGCGTTTCGATGAGCCGGTTGCGGCGGTCACGCCCGGCCAGTCCGCGGTGTTTTATCTTGGCGACGTCTGCCTCGGTGGCGGTATTATCGAACAGCGCCTGCCGTTAGTGGCGGAGTAAGCGGGCTCAGCCCGCGTTGATGACGCGTAAACAGGAGTAACCGTGGCGAAAAATTATCAGGAAATTACGCTGGCGCTGGCGGGCATCTGTCAGTCCGCCCATCTGGTGCAGCAGCTGGCTCAGCAGGGTCACTGCCAGCCAGAGGCGCTGACCGTTTCCTTGCGCAGCGTGCTGGACCTTAATCCTGGTTCCACGCTGGCGGTGTTTGGCAACAATGAAGCCAACCTGCGTCTCGGACTTGAAACGCTGATGGCGGTGCTGAACAGCAGCAGTCGTCAGGGCGCAGGCGCTGAACTGACGCGTTACACACTGAGCATGATGGTGCTGGAGCGCAAGCTCAGCGCCAGTAAATCCGCCATGGCGACGCTGGCACAGCGCATCTCTCAGCTGGATCGCCAGCTGGCGCATTATGACCTTGAATCAGACACCATTCTCAGCGCGATGGCGGCCATCTATGTGGATGTGATCAGCCCGCTGGGTCCGCGTATTCAGGTCACCGGTTCACCTGCGGTGCTGCAGAATACGCAGGTGCAGAGTAAGGTTCGCGCCACTCTGTTAGCCGGTATCCGCGCTGCCGTATTGTGGCAGCAGGTCGGCGGTGGCCGACTGCAACTGATGTTCTCGCGTCAGCGTTTGCTGCGTGAAGCGAAAACCCTCTTATCCCGGCTGCCACTGACTTACTAAGTCGGTGCGGCAAAACACTGCTAAATGAATCAGGAGTTGCACTGATGGAATTATCCTCTCTGACCGCCGTCTCACCTGTCGATGGTCGTTACGGCGATAAAGTCAGCCCGCTGCGTGCGATTTTCAGCGAATTCGGTTTGCTGAAATTCCGCGTTGAGGTTGAAGTTCGCTGGTTACAAAAACTGGCCGCGACCGCAGAGATCAAGGAAGTTCCTGCATTTGATGCCGACGCAAACGCTTTCCTTGATGCGATTGTCGCCGGTTTTTCAGAAGCAGATGCAGCACGCATCAAAACTATTGAGCGCACCACCAACCACGATGTGAAAGCGGTTGAGTATTTCCTGAAAGAGAAAGTCGCCGATCTCCCTGCCCTGCACGCTGTTTCTGAATTTATCCACTTCGCCTGCACCTCAGAAGATATCAACAACCTGTCGCATGCCCTGATGCTGGAAACAGCCCGCCGTGACGTGATCCTGCCTTACTGGGACCAGCTGATCAGCGCCGTGAAAGGTCTTGCCAGCGAATACCGTGATATTCCGCTGCTCTCACGTACCCACGGCCAGCCGGCAACGCCGTCGACCATGGGTAAAGAGATGGCTAACGTTGCTTATCGTCTGGAGCGTCAGTTACGTCAGCTGAAGCAGATTGAAGTGCTGGGCAAAATCAATGGTGCGGTCGGTAACTACAATGCCCACATTGCCGCCTATCCCGAAGTGGACTGGCACGTGCTGAGCGAGAACTTCGTCACCTCGCTGGGGATCACCTGGAACCCGTACACCACGCAGATTGAACCGCACGACTACATCGCTGAGATGTTCGACTGTATCGCCCGCTTTAACACCATCCTGATCGATTTCGATCGCGATATCTGGGGTTATGTGGCGCTGAACCATTTCAAACAGAAGACCATAGCGGGCGAAATCGGCTCCTCCACCATGCCGCACAAGGTCAACCCGATCGACTTCGAAAACTCCGAAGGCAATCTGGGTCTGGCGAACGCGGTGATGCAGCATCTGGCCAGCAAACTGCCGGTCTCACGCTGGCAGCGTGACCTGACCGACTCTACCGTGCTGCGTAACCTCGGCGTGGGTGTGGGTTATGCGCTGATCGCCTATAAGGCGACCCTGAAAGGTATCTCCAAGTTGGAAGTGAACCGCGACCGTCTGCTGGACGAGCTGGATCACAACTGGGAAGTGCTGGCGGAACCGATCCAGACGGTGATGCGCCGCTACGGGATTGAGAAGCCGTATGAGAAGCTGAAAGAGCTGACGCGCGGCAAACGCGTGGATGCTGCCGGTATGCAGGCCTTTATCGACAGTCTGGCGCTGCCGGAAGAGGAAAAAGTGCGTCTGAAGCAGATGACGCCTGCAAACTATATTGGTCGCGCTATCCAGATGGTTGACGATCTGAAATAATGCCCACCGCAGACCGGCCCGGTCCGGTCTGCGTTAACATCTTGTTTAATACATTTCGCGTATACTTTCTGCAGGTTGACTCAAACAGAGTGTAAGGAATTTCTATGCGTGTTCTGGTTGTTGAAGACAATGCCCTGCTGCGCCATCATCTCGCCGTCCAGCTACGTGACATGGGCCATCAGGTCGATGCCGCCGAAGACGCCAAAGAAGCCGACTATTTTCTTCGCGAACATCTGCCCGATATCGCACTGGTCGATCTCGGCCTGCCGGATGAAGATGGCATGTCGCTGATTCGCCGCTGGCGCAGCGATGCCGTGCGCCAGCCGATTCTGGTGCTGACCGCCCGTGAAGGCTGGCAGGCGAAAGTTGAAGCGCTGGAAGCCGGTGCGGATGACTACGTCACCAAGCCGTTCCATATTGAAGAAGTCGCGGCACGCCTGCAGGCGCTGATGCGCCGTAACAGCGGTCATGCGTCGCAAATCATCGATATGGCCCCGTTTCAGGTGGATCTCTCCCGCCGTGAACTGACGGTTAACGAAGAGCCGGTGAAGCTTACCGCCTTTGAGTACACCATTGTCGAGACGTTGATCCGCAACGCGGGCAAAGTGGTGAGTAAAGACTCGCTGATGCTGCAGCTCTATCCTGACGCTGAACTGCGCGAAAGCCACACCATCGACGTGCTGATGGGTCGTCTGCGCAAAAAGATTCTGGCGTTGCACCCTACCGACGTGATCGCCACCGTGCGTGGCCAGGGTTACCGCTTTGACCTCTGACCATGTCCTGGTTTAACCGTTACCGTCCTATTTCGCTGCGCGCCCGCTTTCTGCTGGCCTCCGCAGCAATAGTTCTGTTCCTCTCCCTCTCTTACGGCATGGTCGCGGTCATTGGCTATGTGGTGAGTTTCGATAAAAATACCTATCGCGTGATGCGCGGCGAGAGCAATCTGTTTTTTACGCTGGCGCAGTGGCATGACAGTAAGCTCACCATCGCCCAGCCGGAAAGAATGACGCTCAACTTCCCGACGCTGGTGTTCATTTACGATGAGCACGGCAAGCTGCTGTGGCAGCAACGCGATGTGCCGGAGATCCGCAAAAAGATCCGCCGTGAATGGCTGCTGAAGCCCGACTTCTACGAGATTGATACCAGCAACCGCACCAGCATGGTGGCGATGGGCAATAACGTGAATGCTAAGCAACGGCTCAACGACTGGGATACCGACAGCAACGATACCTTTACCCACTCGGTCGCCGTTAACCGTTACGATGCCACCACCAATCTGCCTGCACTTACCATCGTGGTGGTCGACTCGATCCCGCAGGAGTTGCAGCATTCTGATGTGGTCTGGTCATGGTTCAGCTACGTGCTGGCGGCAAACCTGATACTGATTATTCCGCTGCTGTGGCTGGCGGCACACTGGAGTCTGCGACCGATTGGCGCGCTGACACAGCAGGTGCGTGAACTGGAGACCAGTCAGCGCGAGAATCTGGCGGATAATCCGCCGGCCGAGCTGCGCAGTCTGGTGCGCAACCTCAATCTGTTGCTGACCAATGAGCGGCAGCGCTATACCCGCTATCGCACGACGCTGTCTGATCTGACCCACAGTCTGAAAACCCCGCTGGCCGTGCTGCAGAGTACTCTGCGTTCGCTGCGTAACGGCAAAGAGCTGACGGTGGAACAGGCTGAGCCGGTGATGCTGGAGCAGATAAGCCGCATCTCACAGCAGGTCGGTTATTATCTGCATCGTGCCAGCATGCAGGCCGACCACAATCCGCTACAGCGCGATATCCATTCCGTTTCCGGTCTGCTCGACAAACTCTGTTCGGCACTGAATAAAGTCTATCAGCGCAAAGGCGTGGCGATTACGCTGGATATCTCCCCGGAGCTCTCCTTTATTGGCGACCAGAATGACTTTATGGAAGTGCTGGGCAACGTGCTGGATAACGCCTGCAAATATTGCCTGGAGTTTATCGAAGTCAGCGCTTTTCAGAGCGAAAATGCACTCCATCTCTATATCGACGATGATGGTCCGGGCATTCCCGAGAGCAAACGCGATTTAGTCTTTGTCCGGGGACAGCGCGCCGATACCCTGCGTCCCGGTCAGGGACTCGGTCTGGCGGTGGTGCGCGATATTCTTGAGCAATATGAGGGTAACGTAATCGCCTCCAGCAGCACGCTGGGCGGAACACGCATGGAAGTGGTCTTTCAGCGCCAGGAACCCGAACATCACCGCGAGTAGAAAACCCTCAGGGCTGTTATACTTGCTGGCATTTACAGCCCTAAGCGGAACCCTTTTATGGACTATCAGCTCGATATTAACTGGCCCGATTTTATTCAGCGCTACTGGCAGAAACGCCCGGTCGTGCTGAAGCGTGGTTTTAAAGACTTTGTCGATCCTCTTTCACCGGATGAACTCGCCGGTCTGGCGATGGAAAACGAGGTGGATAGCCGCCTGGTCAGTCATCAGGATGGCAAATGGCAGGTCAGCCACGGCCCGTTCGAGAGCTATGATCATCTGGGAGAGAACAACTGGTCGCTGCTGGTCCAGGCGGTCAATCACTGGCATGAACCCTCTGCCGCGCTGATGCGCCCTTTCCGTTTCCTGCCTGACTGGCGTGTGGATGACCTGATGGTGTCGTTTGCCGTGCCTGGCGGCGGCGTCGGCCCCCATTTTGATCAGTACGATGTCTTTATTATTCAGGGCTCCGGCCGCCGTCGCTGGCGCGTCGGTGAGAAAGTGCCGCTCAAGCAGCACTGTCCGCATCCCGACCTGCTGCAGGTAGAGCCGTTCGACGCCATCATCGATGAAGAGCTGGAGCCGGGCGATATTCTCTACATCCCGCCTGGATTCCCGCATGAAGGCTACTCGCTGGAAAACGCTCTGAACTATTCCGTCGGTTTCCGCGCACCCAGCGGCCGCGAATTAATCAGCGGCTTTGCGGATTATGCCCTGGCCAATGAGCTGGGCAGCCTGCGCTTCAGCGATCCGGATGTGCCTTCACGCGACTGCCCGTCGGAGATTCTGCCGCAGGAGATTGAAGGCGTGCGTCAGCTGATGCTGGATGTGGTCAATCAGCCTGAGCATTTCGCTCAGTGGTTTGGCGAATTTATTTCGCAGTCACGTCACGAACTTGACGTCGCGCCGCCGGAACCGCCTTATCAGCCTGATGAAATTTATGATGCGCTGCAACAGGGTGATGCCCTGAGCCGGTTAGGTGGCCTGCGTGTTCTGACGATTGGTGATGCGGTCTATATCAACGGTGAGCGGGTTGAGTGTTCACGCCCTGATGTGATGGCGGTTCTGGCGAATCACTATCGCATCACGCTGGAGGATCTGGGGGATGCGCTGGATGATCCGGCTGTGCTGGCGCAGATCGCCGGTCTGGTGAATGCCGGTTACTGGTTCTTCGGCGACGAAGAATAAAACACAGAGCGCCATCCTGCGCGCCTGAATCAAGGCTCTCTGTCCGTGGTGGCAGAGAGCCTTTTTAATTTAACCCTTCTTCTGCGCCGCCAGTTCTGACAGACGCACAATCACTTCCACCGACTTCGCCATAATATTCAGCGACGCGAACTCATGCTTACCGTGATAGTTATAGCCACCGGTAAAGATGTTCGGGCAAGGCAACCCTTTCCACGACAGTGAGGAGCCATCTGTGCCGCCGCGAATCGGTTTCACTACCGGTTCAATATCGCAGTCACGCATCGCCTGTAAAGCCAGGTCAATGATGTGCGGGAACGGCTCGACCTTTTCACGCATGTTGCGATAGCTGTTAGTGATCTCAACGGTGACCGAGCAGTCAGGATGCAGGGTTTTGTTAATCTCCGCAGCAATCTGCAGCAGCGTCTGTTTACGCTGTTCGAAACTCTCTGTTTCGAAGTCACGAATGATATAGAGCATCTCGGCGTGTTCTACGCTGCCCTTGATCTGATGCAAATGGTAGAAGCCCTCATAACCGTCGGTGTACTGCGGTTTTTCGCTGGCCGGGACGGCGGCATGGAACTGATTTGCCAGCTCCAGCGCATTGACCATCACGCCTTTCGCGGAGCCCGGGTGCACGTTGTTACCGACGATTTTGACGGTGGCCGAGGCGGCATTGAAGTTCTCATACTCGAACTCGCCCAGATCGCTGCCATCAATGGTGTAAGCCCAGTCAGCGGCGAACGCTTCCACATCAAAGTGAGAGGTGCCGCGACCGATCTCTTCATCAGGCGTAAAGGCGACGCGGATCGCACCGTGCGGCGTATCGCTTTTTGCCAGTTGGGCCATCGCCGTCATGATCTCGGCGATACCCGCTTTGTCATCCGCACCCAGCAGGGTTTTGCCATCGGTGGTAATCAGCGTATGCCCGATCAGCTTGTGCAGCACCGGGAACATCACCGGCGACAGAATCTCGTTGCCATTTCCCAGCGCAATATCGCCACCGCGATAGTTTTCGATGATCTGGGGATTCACATGTTTCGCCGTAAAATCAGGCGAGGTATCCATGTGGGAGATGAAACCGATAACCGGCGTCGGCCAGTCAACATTGGCGGGCAAGGTGCCCATGACGCAGCAGTGATCGCTTAAGGTGACATCGACAAAACCCAGCGCCAGCAGCTCTTCCTGCAGCTGACGCGCCAGCGTCCACTGCCCTTCACTGCTGGGCACCTGGCGCGCCTGCGGCTTAGCCTGTGTCTCAACTGCCACATAACTCAAAAAGCGCTCAAGTAACTGTTCCATAGCCCATCCTTTATAAGTGCCGTCCGGTATTATTCACAGACCCGGCGGTCACAACGTTGCGTAAAATCATTCGCAGACAGGTTAGCGCTGTCGATGACCTTTGGGAAAGCAATAAGCCCGAAAAAAACGCCTGGTGACAAGATTGTTGCGGCAAACCTCGCAATGTTGACAACAGGGGGGCGGTTTAACACGATGAGACGGGCAAAAAATCAGGGGCGGCTATAGCCGCCCCTGCTTATTTATAAAGACCGCGCAGCAGCTTATGCACGAATTCCGGCACCACTTCGCTCGCCAGACCGTAATGCCGCTCGGCAAATTCGTTGCCCACCTGGCTCGGCTCCAGGTTCAGCTCAACGGTGTGCGCGCCCTGCAGTTTGGCTTCATGGACAAAGCCCGCAGCGGGATAGACATGGCCTGAGGTGCCGATAGCGATAAAGTAATCGGCCTGTTCCAGCGCCTGATAAATCTGCTCCATGCCCAGCGGCATCTCACCAAACCACACCACGTGCGGCCGCAGCGCAGAGGGGAACTGGCAGCAGGTGCAGCGGTCGTCCGGCGTGATATCACCGGTCCACTCAATCACCTGACCGCTGGTGACACAGCGCACTTTTAACAGCTCACCGTGCATATGCAGCACCCGGTTGTTGCCGGCACGCTCATGCAGATTGTCGATGTTCTGCGTAACCAGCAGGAAATTATCGCCTAACACCTGCTCCAGCTCAGCCAGTGCCAGATGGGCGGCATTCGGCTGAATCTCCGCCTCCTGCAGCTGCTGGCGGCGCGCATTGTAAAACCGCTGCACCAGCGCGGGATCGCGCTGAAAGCCTTCAGGCGTCGCAACATCTTCAACGTGGTGCTCTTCCCACAGGCCATCAGCCGCGCGGAAAGTCCGGATGCCGGACTCCGCTGAGATACCTGCGCCGGTCAGCACCACAACGTGCGGCTGAGGATGGGCGGCCAGTTCGGCCTGACGATCGCGCTCAAAAATGCGCTGGCGAAAGCGCTGATGCACTTTTCTCCGGGTTTTCTTCAGGCGGGCAAGTCGTATGCGGCGACGTGGTGTACGCATAAAATCTCCTGGCGTAGCAGCTGCGGCGAGCCGCTCTTAACAGATTCCGGGTCAACATCTCCCGATAGTAACGGTTGCTGAGGGCACTACCCAACAGCAAAGGTCTTAAACAGATGCGGCGCGAAAAAGATTCGCGCCGCATTTTATTACTGACCGCTTAATACCCGAGCCGGGTCAATTCGGCTGGCGCGTCTGGCGGGATACCAGCTCGCCAGCAGACTCAGCAGAATCGCGGTAATCAGTACTGAGAACACATCAATCCAGTGCAGTTCCGAAGGCAGGAAATCAATGAAGTAGATATCTCCTGCCAGCAGATGGTGGCCGGTAATCGACTCCAGCCCGCGCACCAGCGAGGTCAGGTTCAGCGCCACCAGCACGCCCGCGACCACGCCGCTGACGCTGCCCAGCAGACCGGCCAGCAAACCGTACCAGATAAAGATGGCGCGAATCAGCCGGTCTTTCGCGCCGAGGGTGCGCAGCACCGCAATGTCACTGCTCTTATCTTTGACCGCCATCACCAGCGTGGAGACGATGTTAAAGCAGGCGACACCAATCACCAGCACCATCGCCAGATACATGATGGCGCGGATCATCTGAATATCGCGGTACATGTAGCCGTAAGTGCCAATCCAGCTTTTGATGTAGACGTAGGAACGGGTCGCTTCACCGGCATCGCGCACCAGTTTCACCGCCTGGAACGGGTCGGTCATCTTCAGGGCGATGCCGGAGACGCTGTCTCCCATCTCCAGATAGTGCTGCGCATCGGCCAGCGGCACCAGCGCCAGACTGTGATCGAGCATGCCGCTCAGCTGCAGAATCCCGCTGACCTGCAGCCGGATACGTTTTGGCTGCAGCAGTTTGTTATCACCATCGTTGTTAGGGATCATGATAGTGATCCAGTCGCCCTGCTTCACGTTCAGCGATTTCGCAATGCCACCGCCGAGAATGATCTGCTGCTTACCGGCGGCAAAAGAGGACCAGGCGTTATCGGCCACAAACTGTGGCAGTGCGCTGAGGCGCGGCTCTTGTGCGGGATCCACACCTTTGACCTGCAGCGCCTCCAGCCGGGCCCCGCTCTCAATCAGGCCGGTGAAGTTCACGTAAGGCGCAGCGGCCGCAATGCCGGGCACCTTTTCAATCGGGGCAATCATCGACTGCCAGTGCTGAAACGGCTGATTGACCGCCTCGATCTCGCCGTGCGGTACCACCGCCAGAATGCGGTTGTTCAGCTCACGCTCAAAACCGTTCATGGCACTCAGGCCGATAATCAGTACGGCCACGCCCAGCGCAATCCCGATGGTGGAGATCACCGAAATCAGCGAAACCATGCCGCCACGACGGCGGCCCCGGCTAAAGCGCAGGCCCAGCAACAGGGATAACGACGAACCCATTACAGCGCTCCTGCCATAGTGAGCTGATCGCTTAACTGACCATCACGCATCTCCATCTGACGCGTCATGCGTTTTGCCAGCATCAGGTCGTGCGTCACCACCAGAAACGCGGTGCCCTGACGGACGTTCAGTTCGCCCAGCAATTCAAAAATAGCGTCGGCGTTACGCGCATCCAGGTTGCCGGTTGGTTCATCCGCCATCACCAGACGTGGACGGTTCACCAGCGCACGGGCGATCGCCACGCGCTGGCGTTCGCCGCCTGACAGTTCAGATGGCCGGTGCGCAGCGCGATGGTCCAGCCCGACCGCAGCCAGCATCTCACGGGCGCGATCCTGTGCTTCCGCTTTGGCGGTTTTACCAATCAGCAGCGGCATCGCCACGTTTTCCAGCGCGCTGAAGTCCGGCAACAGATGGTGGAACTGATAGATAAAGCCCAGCTCGCGGTTACGCAGCTCGGCTTTGGCCGACGAGGACATGGCATTCAGTGACTGGCCATCAAACACCACGTCGCCCGACGTCGGCGCATCCAGGCCGCCCAGCAGATGCAGCAGCGTACTTTTACCGGAACCGGAGCTGCCGACAATCGCCGTCAGTTCACCGGGCTTGAGGCTGAAAGCCACATTGCGCAGCACATCGGTCTGCACGCTGCCTTCCTGATAGCGTTTGCACAGGTCGCGGCACTGCAACAAAGGAGTGTTACTCATAACGTAAAGCCTCAGCAGGTTGAACGGCGGCAGCGCGCCACGAAGGATAGAGCGTAGACAACAGCGCCACAATCATCGCGCTGAGGGCGATGGTGACGACCTGCCACACATTAATATCAACCGGCAACGCGGCACCATCGAGGAACAGGCCAATCACCGGCATTAAATTGTTGAGCTGGCTGGCGAGCAGCACACCGAGCAGCGTGCCAAGCAGCGTGCCGATAATCCCGGCGCTGGCACCCTGCACCATAAACACCGCCACTATTTGCCGGCGCGTCAGGCCCTGGGTTTGCAGGATCGCCACTTCGCCCTGCTTCTCCATGATCAGCAGGCCCAGCGAGGTGATGATGTTAAAGGCGGCCACGGCAATGATCAGGCTCAGCAGCAGGCCCATCATATTCTTCTCCATGCGCACCGCCTGGAAGAGATCGCCTTTGCGCTCACGCCAGTCTTTCCAGACCAGCCCCTGGGGCAGCGTCTGCTGACTCAGACTGTCAACCGACAGCGGTTTATCCAGCCACAGCCGCCAGCCGGTAATATTCCCGGCCGGATAGCGCATGACGCGCGACGCATCCTGAAGATTGACCAGAATCTGATAACCATCGACTTCGCTGTTGGCAGCATAGGTGCCCGCCACGGTAAACAGACGCTGGCTCGGCACACGTCCCATCGGCGTGAACTGGCTGACCGACGGCACCATCAGACGCAGCTGATCGCCACGTTTTACGCCAAGCTGTGACGCCAGCTGTTCGCCGAGGATCACATTGTACTGTCCGGCCTGCAGCACGCTCTGCTGGGTGTTTACCAGGAACGGCGTCAGCGGATCTTTTTCATCCGGATTAATGCCCAGCATCACGCCAACGGAGACGCTGCGCGGGCTTTGCAACACCACATTGGCGGTGGTCAGCGGTGCAATGTGGTTAACGCCCTGCAGATTCAGCGAGGCGGCGGGTTGCTGTTGGGGATTGAGACTGCCTTTGTCGCTGGTAATCAGCGCCTGAGGCATCAGGCCAAGAATATTGCCTTCAAGTTCACGCTCAAAACCGTTCATCACCGATAAGACGGTGACCATCGCCAGCACGCCGAGCGTAATGCCAATCGTTGAGAGCCAGGAGACAAAGCGACCGAAGCGATCCGATGCTCGTCCGCGCATGTAACGCAGACCGATAAATAGCGCGACAGGTTGATACATGGAATCCAGTAAGCCGTTGCCTGAAAATAGGTAGTGGGATGATAAAGGAGCGGCTGGCTTTATGAAACCTCTAACCCTCTGAGTCGGCAGCAAAGTTGCATCCGGATGCGTCACCTTCAGCGTCAAAGCCGCGGAATAGCCGATAAAGCCGCCGCTTATTGACTGATTATTCAGCGCCAGGGCGAGTAGACTACAATCAGTCAGTGAGTAAAGGGTGATTCTTCGCCATGCAGTAGAGGGTGCGACCATGTTGAAATTTCCCAAAGGCAGCATCGTTAAACATAAATCCGGGGAGATCAGAGGCGAAATCATCAACGTCTTTGAGCAGGGAGATGCACCCGCCGGCTACTACGTGAAGTGGGATGACGGCAACCTCAGCTATCATCCTGAGCAGGAATTATCCTGGGCAAATATCGACCGCCCACGCATGCATTACACACAGCAATCCATAAAATAAAATGCCCGTTTAACCCCGTCGCTGGATGGCGACGGTGGTTTTTTCCGATCTCTCCCCAGACTCCGTCTATCCTCTCTCTATCCGCTGCATTACCCCTGACGCCAGGTAATGGCTGACCGATCCCCTTGTTCAG
This sequence comes from Pantoea sp. Lij88, assembly GCF_030062155.1. NCBI lineage: Bacteria > Pseudomonadati > Pseudomonadota > Gammaproteobacteria > Enterobacterales > Erwiniaceae > Pantoea > Pantoea sp. Lij88. Next base: position 2,478,812 of record NZ_CP118269.1, read on the forward strand.
CGCGGCGCGGCAGGAAAATTGTGCCGCAAAGGTGATCCCCCTGACATAATATGGAATGATTACGTCCTGGAAAAATGGAGCAACCCCGAGATCCCATGCCCGAACAGACTCGTTATACCCTGCCCGTTAAATCCGGCGATCACCGTCAGCTTGGCCAGTTAATCGGCGCTGCGCACGCGGTGGAGTGTGCCAGCATTACCGAACGCCATGCTGGTCCGGTATTGATGATTACCCCCGATACCCAAACCGCCCTGCGTCTGCTGGATGAGATCCGCCAGTTTACCGATCTGCCGGTGGCACACCTCGCCGACTGGGAAACGCTGCCCTACGACAGCTTCTCGCCGCATCAGGATATTATCTCTGCCCGCCTGTCGACCCTCTACCAGCTGCCGGTGATGCAGCGCGGTATGCTGATCATGCCGGTTAATACCCTGATGCAGCGCGTCTGCCCGCACAGTTTCCTGCACGGCCATGCGCTGGTGATGAAGCAGGGACAAAAACTGTCACGCGACCGCCTGCGCGATCAGCTTGAGCAGGCCGGTTATCGCCATGTCGATCAGGTGATGGAGCATGGTGAATACGCCACGCGCGGCGCCCTGCTCGACCTGTTCCCGATGGGCAGCGATCAGCCCTATCGCATCGACTTTTTCGATGATGAGATCGACAGCCTGCGCCTGTTCGACGTCGACAGTCAGCGTACGCTGGAAGCGGTGCCAGAGATTAACCTGCTGCCTGCGCATGAGTTCCCCAGCGACAAAGCCGCCATCGAGCTGTTCCGCAGCCGCTGGCGCGAAATTTTTGATGTGCGCCGCGAGTCGGAGCATGTCTATCAGCAGGTGAGTAAAGGCACGCTACCTGCGGGCATCGAATACTGGCAGCCGCTGTTTTTTGAGCAGCCGTTACCCAGCCTGTTCAGCTATCTGCCGGACAACACCCTGATTGTGAACTGCGGCGATCTGGAAGGCAGCGCCAGCCGCTTCTGGCAGGATGCCGAGGCGCGTTATGAGAACCGCCGCGTTGACCCGATGCGTCCGCTACTGGAACCGGTCACCCTGTGGCTGCGCCCCGATGCATTAATGGGTGAACTGAAAGCCTGGCCACGCATCCAGATGACCAATGAGGTGCTGCCCGCCAAAGCAGCCAACACCAACCTCGGTTATATCCCGCTGCCAGACCTGTCCGTTCAGGCGCAGGCTAAAGCCCCGCTGGATCATCTGCGTCAGTTTATTGAGACCTTCAGCGGTGCGGTGGTCTTCTCCGTAGAAAGTGAAGGCCGCCGCGAGAGCCTGCAGGAGTTGCTGGCCCGCATTAAACTGCGTCCTCAGCCGGTGCATCGCCTTGATGAAACCGTTGACGATCGTTTCAGCCTGATGATTGGTGCCAGCGAGCGCGGCTTCATTGATATCCTGGGCAACCGGGCGCTGATTTGCGAAAGCGATCTGCTGGGTGAACGCGTCAGCCGTCGCCGTCAGGATACCCGTCGCACCATCAATCCGGACATTCTGATCCGCAATCTGGCGGAGCTGAGTCCCGGCCAGCCGGTGGTGCATCTGGAGCACGGTGTCGGGCGCTATATCGGCCTGACGACGTTAGAAGCGGGCGGCATTGAGGCAGAATACCTGATGCTCTCCTACGCCAACGACGCCAAACTCTATGTCCCGGTTTCATCGCTGCATCTGATCAGCCGCTATGCGGGTGGCGCGGACGATAACGCCCCGCTGCACAAACTGGGCAGCGATGCCTGGTCACGTGCACGGCAGAAAGCGGCGGAGAAAGTGCGTGATGTGGCGGCTGAGCTGCTGGATATCTATGCTCAGCGCGCCGCCAAAACCGGCTTTGCCTTTAAGCACAATCGTGAGCAGTATCAGCTGTTCTGCGAGAGCTTCCCGTTTGAGACCACACCGGATCAGGCACAGGCAATCAACGCGGTGCTGAGTGACATGTGCCAGCCGCTGGCGATGGACCGTCTGGTGTGCGGCGACGTCGGCTTCGGTAAAACCGAAGTGGCAATGCGCGCGGCGTTTCTGGCAATCGAAAACCATAAACAGGTCGCCGTGCTGGTACCAACAACCCTGCTGGCACAGCAGCATTACGATAACTTCCGCGATCGCTTTGCCAACTGGCCGGTCCGCATTGAGATGCTCTCCCGTTTCCGTACCGCCAAAGAGCAGGCGCAGGTGCTGGAACAGGCCAGCGAGGGCAAGATCGACATTTTAATCGGCACCCATAAGCTGCTGATGAGCGACCTCAAATGGCACGATCTCGGCCTGCTGATTGTCGATGAAGAACACCGCTTCGGGGTGCGTCACAAGGAGCGTATCAAGGCGATGCGTGCCGATGTGGACATTCTGACCCTGACCGCAACGCCGATTCCGCGTACGCTGAATATGGCAATGAGCGGCATGCGCGATCTCTCTATTATCGCCACGCCGCCTGCCCGCCGTTTAGCGGTAAAAACCTTTGTGCGGGAATTCGACGATCTGGTGATCCGCGAAGCGATCCTGCGTGAGGTTCTGCGTGGCGGCCAGGTCTACTACCTCTATAACGACGTTGAAAATATTGAGAAAGCAGCACAGCGTCTCAGCGATCTGGTGCCCGAAGCGCGTGTCGCGATTGGTCATGGCCAGATGCGTGAGCGCGATCTGGAACGGGTGATGAACGATTTCCATCATCAGCGGTTCAACGTGCTGGTCTGTACCACCATTATTGAAACCGGGATCGACATTCCGACCGCCAATACCATCATCATTGAGCGGGCCGATCACTTTGGTCTGGCACAGCTGCATCAGCTGCGCGGTCGCGTTGGCCGTTCACATCATCAGGCTTATGCCTGGCTGTTAACGCCGCATCCGAAGTCGATGACCGCTGATGCGCATAAGCGCCTGGAGGCGATCGCCTCACTGGAAGATCTGGGGGCCGGTTTTGCGCTGGCGACGCACGACCTGGAGATTCGTGGTGCCGGCGAGCTGCTGGGTGATGAGCAGAGCGGACAGATGGAGACGCTGGGCTTCACACTCTATATGGAACTGCTGGAGAATGCGGTCGATGCCCTGAAAGAGGGACGTGAGCCGTCACTGGAAGATCTCACCAGCAACCAGACGGAAGTCGAACTGCGGATGCCCGCCCTGCTGCCCGAGACCTTTATCCCGGATGTCAGCACCCGTCTTTCACTCTATAAACGCATCGCCAGCGCAGAAGCTGAAGAGGAGTTGCAGGAACTGAAGGTTGAGATGATTGACCGCTTCGGCCTGCTGCCCGATCCGGCGCGTAACCTGCTGGATGTGGCGATTATCCGGCTGAAGGCCCGCGCTGTGGGTCTGCGTAAGATCGAAGCCAGTGACAAAGGCGGTTATTTCGATTTTGCGCCGAAAAACAACGTGGATCCGGCCTGGCTGATAGGCCTGCTGCAGAAAGAGCCTCAGCAGTGGAAGCTGGATGGGCCGACACGACTGCGATTCACCCGTGAGCTGTCGGAAAGAAAGATTCGTATGGAGTGGGTGCAGGGCTTTGTTTCACAACTGGCTGAGCATCAGGCGTAACCCTCCTGCCCGCGCATTGCTGAGCTAATCGGTAAAGCGCGGGAGAGGAACACAAAAAAAGGCGCATCATCCGATGCGCCTTTTTCATTACTTATATTATGTCGTGCTGTGTGGCCGCGAGTGCGGCAAAGCTTTGCCCAATTACGCCTGGTCGCCGTTGAGAACGAGCTGACCATTGCGGTCCAGTGGAATACGTGTGCCGGGGTCATTTTCCATACGGATTTTACCCTGCTGATCGCCTATTTTATAGGTCACGTCATATCCCAGTTTTTTCTCTTGTTTGTCATACACTGTTTTGCAGCGCTGTTCGGTTGTGGTGTAAGTATCCCGATCCTGCAGTCCGCCCTGGACCTGATTACCGGCATAACCCCCCGCGACCGCACCTGCTACTGTCGCCACATCCCTGCCGCGACCGCCACCAAACTGGTGACCCAGCACGCCACCTGCCACTGCACCTAATACAGAGCCAGCAAGACGGTTTTCATCCTGTACGGCCCGACGGTGAGTCAGCGTGACATTACGGCACTCCTGACGTGGCTGTTTGATGCTCTCTTTGATTGGTGTTGCAGAGAGTACCTGAGCGTATTGAGGACCGCGATCAAACACATTCATGCCTGCTACGGCTGCAACACCCAGCGCTGCTGCCACACCAATACCGATACCCGCTAACATTGATTTATTCACAGGAAGTTCCTCCTGAAAAGTGTTACCGCGCAATCCTGCTGTTAAAGCATCCTCGTTAACTGAGGTATAACCGGCGTGCGCGACGCGCCGTGTTTGTTGAGATGAAGTTTTACAGATGGACCGAAAATGCAACATCAGACAAATGGAGGAAATTGGTTACTTTGCTATCAGGGCCAGTTTTTAGGAGAGTTCTGAGGTGAAGGGAGTTGTTAATAATGCTTTTGCTCTGATAATTAAATTAATCGAATCAATAAGATATCGTTTTTATGGCGTTATACAGAAGCTTACTGCCTGTAATGATAACGGCCTTTTCATCGTCACCCTAAGATATCCTCTTTTATGTCCCGTTATCGGGAACCTTCATTTCTGAAGCACTCAGACTTCAGGAATGAAGAAAAAGGAAACCCATCAAAATGCTCCCGGACGGACATTCCATAACCTCACCCGAGCTCACAATGGTGCTATCAGCGGTGAGGTCTTTGACGGAAACGCTATCGCCTGAATAGTCGGACCCTCTGACCACAATATTCTAGTCATGGTTAGCCTGAGGAAAATTCAGCAGTGGCAGATTTTTGAGCGTTCGGATAGTACTCAGCCTCTGTCCAGTAGTGAATGACAAGAATCATTTTCCTGGCAGCAGAGTAAATTCATTGATGAAAGCCTCTTGTTTTCAGACGAGGCTGGCATACCTGTCTGTAATGTTGTGGCACAACAATGAAACGAAAAGGCTCGCAGAATCAATGCACAAAGACTTTATTAATTCTGCTGGAAAAAATAAAATACGGTATCCATATCAGACAACTGATTGAGGCCCGGGCCAGCATACTGATAGCAGGCTGTGTAAGGGTTACGTGTAAAACCAAAGCAGGATAAAGCGTGCAAAAAGTCGCAAAGATAAGACCATATAAATAGTACGATATCATCATATATCTTGCTTTCACTTTCTTCTTAAAGAAGAACCAGCACGCCAGCACTGTTACCGGAAGATTAATAACAGATAACGCTAACAGTATAATACTAAAACTATTAATCATACCTTGTTTCTGGTAGGTGTCGGCAATCAACGAGACAATACTAAAACCATTATACAGCACCGTAAAAAAACCAACAATTAAACCTAAGGCTGGCAGATATAACACGCCATTAATCCTGCCCTCTTCTTTTTTTTCACAATTATCACAAAACCCTGACTCTTTGTTCTCTTCCGCTTCCTGACACTTAATGCATAACATATTCGCCTCCCTGCAGGTGTAATTATTTTTTTAATAAGATTAAAACCGGTTAATTCAGAAAGCCGACGTCTCTGGTCAGACAGCATCGGGTACTATTTTTTCAATATATCTAAGAACTGCCTTATTTGACCTTTATAAAACACGGTTCTTTCCAGAGTGCAAAAAAACAACCCTGACCAGATGATCAGGGTTGTGAATTTTAGCGTTTAATCAGAAACGGTAGCCGATGCCGATGTTGAAACCATTGATGGCAACATCCTGGTTATATTTCACGCGCGTACCTTCATAGCCCACGCTCACAGAGAGATTGCTGATCGGATTAACGACGACACCTGCACCGTAGGCAAGAGAGGTTTTATTTTCGCTGTACTCTTCGGACCAGGCGCCGAGATACGTCACGTTCTCATCCACTTTGGTATGGGCAACACCAATCAATCCATAGAAGCTGACATAGTCATTGATGCGATAGGCCGGACCTGCCATCAGTGAGTAATATTTCAGCTTGGTTTTTCCGTCATATCCACTGACATCGCCATAAAAATCTTCGCGCTCAGAAAAGCTTTCATCGCCTTTCATATAACTGAATGAACCAATAACACTGAGAGGAGAATCCCATTCATAGCGATACTGAACATTGACACCGCGAATGTTTTTGAAGTCTTCAACTTTGCTTTGAGCATAGCCGATAGAGACCGTGTGATTATCAGCCAGCGCATTGCTGCCCGCGAGCAAACCGCCACACAGTAATGCCAGCATCGTTAATTTAGAGGTCATCTGATTAATTCCTTTTCATAATTTAACATTATTTCCCTGCGCTTATCGCAGGACTTCGTTCCCTGAATCACCCATACCCGACGGAGTGGTTATCGCTTTATCTATCCGCCTGTACCGGCCAGGAATTTCCTGTAGCGCTCCGTGCCTTATGCTCAGATCGGCCGAAGTGCATCTGTTTATACCCGGATATCGTTAAAACAGGCTAGCCTGTGGAAATGTGGAGTTTGAATTACACTATTAGAAAATAGCATTTCGTCCATTTAATTTGAGTTAAGTCAGGAATTTCACCACCTGAATAACTGATGTACTTTATTTATTAATCCATTTTCAGGGCATTATTAGACCAAAAATAATCAGAGGTATCAATACCGCATCGCCACAAAAAAAGCAAAATCACTGAAAATATCATTGCTAATACATCCAGAAAACCACACCGTTTTATACAGTCTATTAACACAGATTATCAACTTACCTGCATATCCCCCGATATTGCTGAAGCCCCACGTTCCGGTGTCGGAACGATTTTATTCGCTATAGCCGTGGAAGCAATCATCACATCGTTCTCCCGTTTGCGATCTATGGAAGTCACATCAGAACTGCATCACGCGGCAGGCTTTATTACCGGTTCTGCTGGAGATATGGGCGTAATCAATACGACAGAAGACGGCTTTCTGTCGCAAATTGACAGCATGAAACTCCACCCACAACGGAATATTCCAGATGGCGACAGGACCAGGAGATAATTGAACTCACGTATCTCCTGTTACCCGGCCGGGTTGAGCGTTACTTTTTGATGAGGGGTGTAAATATCCAACTAAAACTTATGCTGCAATGCACGAGGCGCCTTTCACATCCATATTGAATTGATCAGGATAGCCGTTATTGATTGCGACTATGCCCTCGTCATTACAAACCGCTCCTCTCCCAGCATCGGCGTAAAATGGCTGTTGAGGGCATAAAAAAAGCCCCCTCAGAATCGAGGAGGCTTAGCTTTAACGCGGTTGCTTAGTGCAGCTTAAGTCGAGGGCGAATGACCCGGTTAATGCTGCCCACCAGCATCATCAGACCGGTTTTAAAGTAGCCATGCAGTGCGACCTGGTGCATACGATAGAGTGAGATATAGACAAAGCGTGCAATACGCCCTTCCACCATCATCGAGCCGCGCATCAGGTTGCCCATCAGGCTGCCGACGGTACTGAAGCGCGAAAGCGAGACCAGCGAGCCATGGTCTTTATAGACATAGGCTTTCAGCGGTTTACCGTGACGCTGCGCCAGGATGTTATCCATCGCGCGTGAGGCCATCTGGTGCGCCGATTGCGCGCGAGGCGGAACAAAACCGCCGCCCGGCAGGGCGCAGGAGGCACAGTCGCCAATCGCGTAAATGTCATCGTCCAGTGTGGTCTGCAACGTCTCTTTCACCACCAGCTGATTAATGCGATTAGTTTCCAGTCCGCCAATCTCTTTCAGGAAATCGGGGGCTTTAATCCCTGCCGCCCAGACCATCAGATCGGCTTCGATAAACTCACCGCCTTTAGTATTCAGGCCCTTAGACTCAGCGCTGGTGACCATGGTCTGCGTCAGAACGCGCACGCCCAGTTTGGTCAGCTCCTGATGCGCTGCGGCAGAGATGCGCGGTGGCAGTGCAGGCAGAATACGTTCACCCGCTTCCACCAGCGTCACATTGAGCGCTTCGCGTCCCAGGCCTTTGAAACCGTAACTGTGCAGCTGTTTCACCGCGTTATGCAGCTCCGCTGACAGCTCAACGCCCGTTGCACCGCCGCCCACGATAGCGATATTAACTTTCTCGACCTTGCCTTCGCTCGCCGAGAATTTCAGGAACAGGTTGAGCATTTCGTTGTGGAAACGGCGCGCCTGATGCGGGTTATCCAGGAAGATGCAGTTATCTTTAACACCCGGCGTACCGAAATCGTTTGAGGTACTGCCCAGCGCCATGACCAGCTGGTCATAGGCTACTTCACGCTGTGGTACCAGCACTTCGCCCTGCGCATTCAGCACTTCAGCCAGACAGATCACTTTGCGGCTGCGATCGATATCGGTCAGCGAACCGAGCTGGAACTCGAAACCGTGATTGCGGGCATGAGCCAGATAGCTCAGCGCATCAATGCCTTCGTCCATTGAACCAGTGGCAACTTCGTGCAGCAGCGGCTTCCACAAATGGCTGTGGTTACGATCAACCAGGATAATCTCGGCCTTCTTTTTACGACCCAGTTTATGGCCCAGCTGCGTTGCCATTTCCAGGCCGCCGGCTCCCCCTCCGACAATAACAATTCTCTTAACAGATGTAGTCAACTAAGACCCCCTCAAATTGTGAACCAAAAGTTAACCAAAGGTTAAATTAAACCTTAAGAAACATAGGGTTGGCGAAGTTAAAATCGCAATCTGCGGGCAGAATAGCATGGCGGGAAGAGGAGAACATAAGAATATTGATATACATCAAAGCGCGGAAATAAAACTCAGATAATTACGTAACGAAAACAGGCACCTTACGGTGCCTGACGGGTTTAACCTAATGTTTTAAAAGCTTTTATCCGCTGAAGATGTGGGGATATGTTTTTGAATTTGTGCCCTTCTGTCTCATCCCAGACGATTTCATAAAACGGATGCAGCTGGTCGGCGATGCGCTGGCTGTCCAGCGCCTCATCATGACGGGAAAGAAAGGTCAGACAGCGGTCACGATTGCGCTCGCGAAAATCGCTGACGCATTTGGTGGCGATGTCCTGATACTCCTCGGGCCGGTCGATCTTCCCTTCCATATTCTCCTGTGGAAAGAGGTTGGGATTGAAGATTGCCTGGCGTATGCCGCACAAAAACCCGATGCGCTCTGACCAGAAGCCACCCAGCCCGACGCCGCAAATCAGCGGACGGTCGTCGTCGGACAGCGTCAGCATTTTATCAGTCTCTTTCAGCAGAAACTGCATGTCATGTTTCGGATGGCGGGTGCTGTAACTGATCAACCTGACGTCAGGATCGATAAATTGCAGTTGCAGCACCTTTTCGTGATTGCCCGGACTGTTGGAATCAAAACCGTGCAGATAGATGATCATGATAATCCTCAGGGTTGAGATAGCGCCGGGCAGTTACTGCTTACCACGTCGCCTTATGAGCCAGCCAGCGTTCCTGAAGCGCACTCAGTTGCTGGGCATTGGTTTTCCAGCGATGCGTAGCCTGCAGCTCATCGCGGGTAAACCTGCCCTGATGATACAACTGCGTCACGCGCTCTGACCCGACCGGGATCAGGTTATCCAGCACACTGATGGCTCCCTGACGCTGATTGCAGACCAGAATCATGTCACAACCGGCAGAAAGGGACTGCTGCGCCCGCTCCGGATAGCTTCCCATCACGGCGGCGCCCTCCATTGAGAGATCGTCAGAGAAAATCACGCCGTCAAAGCCCAGCTGCTCGCGCAACACAGTTTTCAGCCAGTAGGGCGAACCACTGGCGGGCAGCGGATCCACGTCGGTGTAGATGACGTGGGCAGGCATGATGGCATCCAGCGCCTGCTCAGTAATCAGCTTGCTGAAGATCGCCATGTCATGCTCACGCAGCGTTTTTTCGTCGCGCGGATCGCGTGGCGTCTCTTTATGCGAATCGGCGCTCACCGCACCATGTCCCGGGAAATGTTTGCCGGTGGTCTTCATGCCCGCCTCGTGCATCCCCGCAATAAAGCGGCGGGCGACGGCAAGGGCAATGGCCGGATCGGCGTGGAAAGAACGGTCACCAATCGCGGCGCTGATATGACCAATGTCGAGTACCGGCGCGAAGCTGATATCGATATCCATCGCGATCATCTCGGCCGCCATCTGCCAGCCTGCCTGCTGCGCCATCTCACCTGCGGTTTCTGCATCGTGAAGCGCGGCGAAGGATTGCATCGCGGGCAGTTGGGTGAAGCCGTCACGGAAACGCTGAACGCGTCCGCCTTCCTGATCCACCGCCACCACCAGCCGGGAATGAGAGGCGGCGCGGATTTGCCGCACCAGTTCGGCCAGCTGCGCCGGATCGTGATAATTCCGGGCAAACAGAATTAAGCCGCCGACCAGCGGGTGCTTAAGGATATCGCGCTCTTCGCCATCCAGTTCATAGCCTTCGACGTCAAGCATCAGAGGGCCGGGTAAATGTGATCTCATAACCTTAATCCTGTAGCGTTACGCTGCTGCATAACGCGATTAAATCTGTTCCCAGCTCTGTCGCGCCAGCTGGTGTAATGTTTCGTCGTCGCCCTGTCCGGCACGGAGCTGATACCAGCTGGCCATCAGTAACCGCAGCCAGGGTTGCCAGCGTCTGACCTGCTGCACCAGCACGGGAAGCGGCAGCTGCATCGCTGCGGCATAGTCTGCCAGCCAGCCGGCCTGATGCTGCGGATCGCTGGCACAGACGGCCGCCAGCTCAAGCGCCACGTCGCCATCGGCGGCATATTCCCAGTCGATCAGACGCAGTCCTTCAGGACCCTGTATAACATTTCCGGCATGCAGATCCATGTGCAGCGGGGCCAGCCTGAGGGGCCGGGGTTCACCCTGTTGCGTCAGCCGCCTGAGCGCCCGTAGCCAGCGGTAATGCCGCTGTGGCGTCAGCTGCCAGTAGTGCCATAACAGGGATAACATCGGCAGACGATAGCCGGTCAGCGGCTGTTGATGCAGCTGTTGCAGCAGCGCCACGATCTGCGGACGCTGCTGGCTGAAGCGTTGTTCATCCAGCGTATCGCCCGCGCACCAGGTCAGAATGATCCCCTGACGATGGCCCGCCACGGGCTGCGGAGCCAGACCGCTGGTTCGCAGCTTCTGTAACAGACGGAATTCGCGCTGCCGATCCACAAACGGAATGGCCGGTTGCGGTGCCGCCCGCGCGATAAAAGTGCCGCGCGGGCTGACAATCTTCTGGCTGTGTCCGGTCAGACCCGCCAGCGGCATTATGGATGCCCTTTCTGGTTCTGGTTCGCCGGTGATCTGCTGAATTAACCGCTGGAAAGCCGGATTAATTCTGTGCAATGCCGTTGCCGGACCAGATGATCTCGCCGGTCTGAACCAGCATCAGCTGCATCTGCAGGGTCGGTGCTTTAACATCGCCGCGCGCGTTGCTGTAGAGCACATACTGCGCGTTAACGTTGCGCGCCAGGCCGATCGCTTTGCTGCGCGAGTTCAGGCTGTCATCCGGCGATAATCCCAGCGTCTGCTTTGCCTGCGCCAGTTGATCGGCAGAGACCAGGGTGAATTTACCGTTATTAGCCAGCGCATTCTGGATAGCCGCTGTGGCTTTGTCGCTTTGCAGCGCGCCATTGGTACTGTTTTTAATCCGATCTACCAGCAACACGCTGCCCGGCTCGGCGCTGGCGGCCTGTAACATCTGGGCCACCAGCGGCTGAACGGTCGCATCCCAGTTGATAGTGACCAGCTTCGGTGGCTGCGGCACAGGCTGAGGTTGCGGCACGGGCTCAGGTTGCGGAACAGGCTGCGCTGGCTCTGCAGGCTGGGTCGGTTCAACCGGTGCAGGCTGCTGTTGCTGTTTCAGGACACAGCCGGTCAGAATGAGCGCCATCAGGAGCGTTCCGGTACGATTAATACTGCGTATCACGATGAAAATCCTTAAAGATAGAGATAAAGACGAACCTTGCTGGCAGTCAGGTTACCCATTTGCGAAGCGGCGACAATGCTGCCCTGCGGTGGAACGGTGACGGTCTGCGCCGGTTCCTGCGGGGTGATTTCCAGCCCTTTGTCGTCGTACCAGTAGTAACGATAGTGCACAACAACCGGTGTTTCGCGCTGATTATAGAGCACGCTGGTGGCACGTTTCAGTCCATCGTTCTCATCCAGCGTCGGCTCATCGGTGATGATCCCTGCTGACAGCACAGAGGACTCCATCACCAGTGACTGTGAGGTATTGATCATTGGTTTATCACTGCTACAGGCCGTCAGGCAGAGCAGGATCGGCAGGCCAGTCAGCCAGGATCGCATAGCACGTTTCCGTTATCAGTTAGAGAGCATCGGACCCAGCGGTTCACCGCCCAGCAGATGCATATGAATGTGATAAACCTCCTGACCACCATGTTGATTGCAGTTCACAATCAGACGATAACCATTTTGATCGATGCCTTCCTGACGGGCGATTTTCGCCGCCGTGGTAAACATGCGGCCCAGCGCGTGCTCGTGCGCCGCTTCCGCCTCGTTGACCGTTGGGATCAGGACATTCGGCACGATTAAAATATGGGTCGGCGCTTTGGGCGAAATGTCGCGGAAGGCGGTGACCAGCTCGTCCTGATAAACCACATCAGCGGGGATTTCGCGGCGGATAATTTTACTAAAAATGGTTTCTTCAGCCATGGTGCAATTCCTTTAGCCTGAGTCGTAATCAATCAGTATGCGGGAGAAATTTGTTTTCTTTCAACCTCAGGACCACTTTTCTTGCATTGTTCGCCTGCCTTTGCAGCAGCCCCTCACGCCCCTGCCCGAAACGTCGTTATGAATGGCAGTAAAGCAGCCGTCATCACAGAAAAATGAAACGCTGTTTTATAAATTAGAATTGCACCACCCTTTTCTTTATCTGATTGCCACTTCAGCGCCAGCGCTTGCCAGATTGCGAAGGTTTAGCCCCTGCGTCAGCTCTACTTTGCTAATCAGTCCGGATGAGATGTCCGGCATCACCAGGGATAAACCGCCATACATTATCAAGGAGCATCAGACATGCGCTCACGTAAAATTGGTCTTGGCCACTATCTGGCCTATGGTTCCGGAGATTTTCTCGGAGCGGGCACCACGGCGCTGACTGCCGCCTGGTTGCTCTATTTTTACACCACCTTCTGTGGATTAACCCCGATTCAGGCCACGCTGATCTTCGCCGCTGCCCGCGTGCTGGATGCCGTGGTCAGCCCGCTGATGGGCTTTCTGACCGATAACTTCGGTTCAACCTGGCTGGGCAAACGCTTTGGCCGCCGCAAATTCTTTATCCTGCTCGGCATACCCTGTGTATTCAGCTATAGCCTGATGTGGGTCAGTGACATGAGTTTCTGGTGGTATCTCTGCACTTACCTGCTGTTTGATATCGTCTACACCATGATTCTGGTGCCTTATGAAACGCTGGTGCCGGAAATGACCGACGATTTCAAACAGAAGACCCGCTTCTCCGGTGCGCGCATTGGCCTGGCACAGCTCTCTGCCATTCTGGCGGCGTTTCTGCCCGGCATCCTGCTGGGAATGCTGGGCAAAGATAATCCGGACTCCTTTTTCTACGCCAGCCTGGTCTTCTCGGTGATTTGCGCGCTGGTACTGACGCTGGTGTGGTGCTTCACCTGGGAGCGTCATCCGGATGACTTTTCGGCTGAATCACGTCGTGCCGATCAGGAGAAGCAGCAGCTGACGCTGATGCAGAATATCAAACGGCTCTATGTCGAGCTGGCCTCCACCTTACGTATCCGTATCTTCCGCCAGCACCTTGGCATGTATCTCGGCGGTTACATCGCCCAGGATGTGTTTAACGCCGTCTTCACCTGGTACGTGGTATTTGTGCTGATGCAGAGCGCGCAGGTCGCCTCCAGCCTGATGGGCACCATGGCGGTCTTACAGTTTATTGCCGTGATGGTGATGATCCCGCTCTGCATCCGTATGGGACCGGCCCCGGCCTATCGTCTGGTGGTCATCCTGTTTGGCCTCGCGGCGCTCTCTTATGCCGGATTGTGGTATGCCGGAATGAACGACAACATGTCGCTGCTGCTGGTGATCTCCGCCGTCGCAGGGCTGGGACGTGGCGGCATCAATTATGTGCCATGGAACACCTATACCTATATCGCCGATGTGGATGAGGTGATCACCGGTCAGCGCCGCGAAGGAATCTTTGCCGGCATCATGACTCTGACGCGAAAAGCGTCGCAGGCTGGTGCCGTCATGCTGGTCGGTATCGTGCTGCAGCTCTCTGGCTTTGTCTCTGGCCAGGCCACTCAGGTACCCGGCGTCAGCCACACTATCCTGGTGATTCTGAGCATCGGCACCCTGGCCGTGCTGACCTGCGGCTTTCTCGTTTCACTGCGCTTTAAGCTGAATCTGCAGACGCACACCGTGCTGCGCCAGGAGACGCTGAAGATGCGCGACGCGGGCCGCATCGTGCCGGAGAGCATCACCCCGGAAGCGCGTGGCATTGTTGAAACACTGGCTGGTATGCCTTACGAGAACCTGTGGGGGAACAACAACATTGGCTTCCTCAATCGCAACAAGCCCGCACCAGCAAAACTCGCCGCACATTCCGCTCTGACCCCTTCTTTAAACCCGACCTTAAAACGACAGGAATAACCCATGACTGTATTTCCCGTTAAACACAGCAAATTATTGTGCCAGCCTGAGCATCTGCTGCCGCGCAGCGAACTGGTACAGCTGATTCAGAAGCTGACACAAAATCTGGTTAACATCACCGATGAAACAGGCGAATTTCTGTTGCGGCTGGACGATGGCCGGGTGATTGATACCAAAGGCTGGGCGGGCTGGGAATGGACACACGGCATCGGTCTGTATGGCATGCTGCACTACTATCAGCAGACCGGCGATCAGCAGACGCTGGCGATCATTGATGACTGGTTCACTCAGCGTCTGGCGGAAGGCACGCCGACCAAAAATGTGAACACCGCCTGTCCCTTTCTGACGCTGGCCTGGCGCTACGAAGAGACCGGTAACGCGGCTCTTCGGCCGGTACTTGAGCGCTGGGCCGAGTGGATGATGTATGAGATGCCGCGCACCGAACAGGGCGGCCTGCAGCACATTGTCTATAACAACGAAAACACGCAGCAGCTCTGGGACGACACCCTGATGATGAGCGTGATGGCGCTGGCTAAGATTGGCCAGTTGCTGAAACGCGATGAGTGGGTTGAGGAAGCAAGCTACCAGTTCCTGCTGCACACCCAGTATCTGATGGATCGCAAAACCGGTTTATGGTTCCACGGCTGGAACTTTGATGGCCGCCATAACTTTGCCGACGCGCGCTGGGCGCGCGGCAACAGCTGGGTGACGATTGTCATTCCCGACTTCCTGGAGATGATGAACTGGCCAGAACATCACGCGACCCGCCGCTTCCTGCAGCAGGTGCTGGAGAGTCAGGTCAGGGCACTGAAGGCCTGTCAGCACAGTAGCGGATTGTGGCATACCCTGCTCGATGATCCACACAGCTACCCGGAAGCCTCCGCCACCGCCGGGTTTGCCTATGGCATTCTGAAAGGGGTGCGCAAGCGTTACCTGCCCGCTGAGTATCGTGAGGTGGCAGAAAAGGCGCTGCGCGGCGTAATGGCCAATATCGATGAGGATGGCGAGCTGAAGCAGGTCTCCTTTGGTACCGCGATGGGCAGCAATCTGGATTACTACCGGACGGTTCCCCTGACCTCCATGCCTTACGGACAGGCGATGGCCCTGCTCTGCCTGACCGAGTATCTGCGCATTTACCTCTGAATCCCGGCCAAAAAAAAGCCCCGCTTAGCGGGGCTTTTTCATCTCAGTACATCATTACATGCTGCGGATGTAATCATCCATATCGGTTTTCAGGTTATCGGATTTGGTTCCGAAAATTGCCTGTACACCGGAACCGGCAACCACTACGCCACGGGCGCCGAGGTTTTTCAGTTCAGACTGATCCACTTTCGCCACATCGGCGACGCTGACACGTAAACGGGTGATACAGGCGTCGAGGTTAGTGATGTTCTCTTTACCACCAAACGCGGCCACCAGTTTGCCCGCCATCTCAGTACCGGTCGCAGTAGATTGCTCGCTGCTGCTGCTCTCTTCACGGCCAGGCGTTTTCAGATCCAGCTTCGCGATCAGAACGCGGAACACGGTGTAGTAAATCAGGCCGTAGATGATACCGATAATCGGGAACAGCCAGATTTTGCTGCTGTTACCGCTCAGCACGATAAAGTCGATCAGACCGTGTGAGAAGCTGGTGCCATCACGCATGCCGAGCAGGATACAGATTGGGAATGCCAGACCGGCCAGCAGCGCATGGATCACATACAGGATCGGCGCGACGAACATGAATGAGAATTCAATCGGTTCGGTGATACCGGTCAGGAACGAGGTCAGCGCAGCAGAGATCATGATGCCGCCGACTTTGGCACGGTTTTCAGGTTTCGCTGAATGCCAGATAGCAATCGCTGCCGCTGGCAGACCGTACATTTTGAACAGGAAGCCGCCAGAAAGTTTACCTGCGGTCGGGTCACCTGCCATGTAGCGCGGGATATCGCCGTGGAACACCTGACCTGCCGCATTGGTGTATTCACCAATTTGCATCTGGAAAGGAACGTTCCAGATGTGATGCAGACCAAACGGCACCAGTGCGCGCTCAACGACGCCATAGATACCAAAGGCCACGACCGGGTTCTGATAGGCAGCCCACTGTGAGAACTCCTGAATCGCGGCACCAACCGGTGGCCAGATAAACGAGAGCAGCACACCCAGCACAATCGCCGCCAGGCCAGAGATAATCGGCACAAAGCGTTTACCGGCGAAGAAGCCCAGATATTCTGGCAGCTTGATGCGGTAGAAGCGATTGAACATGTAAGCGGCAATGGAACCGGCGATGATGCCGCCCAGTACCCCGGTGTCGGCGAGGTGTTTAGCCTCGATCTCCGCCGCAGGCAGATGCAGCACCAGCGGGGCAACGACCGCCATGGTTTTCACCATGATGCCATACGCAACAACCGCTGCCAGCGCCGAAACGCCATCGTTATTGGTGAAGCCCAGTGCCACACCGATAGCGAAAATCAGCGGCATGTTGGCGAACACCGAACCACCCGCTTCTGCCATCACATGCGAAACCACTGCAGGTAACCAGCTGAAGTTGGCTGAACCGACCCCTAACAAAATCCCGGCGATCGGCAGAACCGATACCGGCAGCATCAGCGATTTACCGACCTTTTGAAGGTTGGCAAAAGCATTTTTGAACATAGCGTGAAGCTCCTGAGTATGAGTGCATATTTGCGCAGTGCGCGTGGCAAAGAGGGAGGATTCTTTGCCGGGCTGGCGGTGACCGCCTTTTGATTTATTACGAAGGGTAAAATAAATCCCGTTTTGTTACTTTGACGGCTATCACGTTTCGACAATCACAAGTGCGCACTTTGCGAAATTTCTGACTGATCCGTTCAGGTAATCGGCGATAAAAAGCTGACCCTGTCTGAAAAAACAGGGTCATATAAGCAGGTTACAGATTAATTACAGAGGCTGAAATAAAAGCCTGTCAGGCGCCCAGCTTGCTCATGGGAATATGAAACAGCGTGGAGAAGTTCTGAGTGGTGGTGGCGGCCAGTGTTTCCATATCCACGCCTTTTAAAACCGCCAGATATTCGGCAACATCGCGCGTATAAGCGGGCTGATTCTCTTTGCCACGGTAAGGCACCGGTGCCAGATAAGGCGAATCTGTTTCGACCAGCATCCGATCCAGCGGCACATAACGGGCGGCTTCGCGCAACTGTTCAGCATTGCGGAAGGTTACGATGCCGGAAAAGGAGATGTAGAAGCCCATATCCAGCAGTTTCGCGGCAGTAGGCTGATCCTCAGTGAAGCAGTGCAGCACCCCGCCGCAACGCTCAACCTGCTCTTCACGCAGAATCGCCAGCGTATCTTCGCGCGCATCCCGGGTGTGAACGATGATCGGTTTGTTCAGCGCGATACCGGTACGGATATGTTCCCGAAACGAGCGCTGCTGCTGTTCTTTGGTTTCTGGCTGATAGTGATAATCCAGCCCGGTTTCACCCAGCGCCACAACCTGAGGATCGGCAGAGAGCAGGCGAAACGCCTCAACGTCATAGGCCTCTTCCTGATTCAGCGGATGCACGCCACAGGAGAGCGCAATATTTTTTCGATCGCCAACCAGACTTTTCAGGGTGTGAAAACCGGGCAGCGTGGTGGCGATGGCCAGCATAAATTTCACATCACGTGCCGCCGCTTTGGCAATCACATCATCAAGGTCGCGATGGTTCTTTTCATAGTCCAGGCCATCGAGATGGCAATGGGAATCCACAATAAACATAATGACTCTCAGATAGGTTTAGCTGACCAGCGCAGGTTTCTGTTTATCCGCCCAGCTCAGGAGCTGATCGGTCAGCAATAATTCGCGATTGACTGACGCCACATGCAGTAACTGCTCGCGACAGCACATCCACTCCTGGGTGCTGCTGTTGAGCGCGCTGGCTGAAAAGTATCCGGCCAGCAGCTGCACCACATCCTGGCGATCGATATTACTCAGCCACTGACCGGCATTTTGCTGCCATTTCATCGCATCCAGCAGCAAAGAGAGCAGCCAGCCGATTCGCGCTGCGGCATCGTCCGCGTTCAGCGCAGGCAATAGCTGCAGGATATCCTGCTGCAACGCCGCGGGCAGCGCATCACAGAGCTTCTGGCGAGCCTGCCACGGACCGTTTTCCAGCAGGCTGAGTGCCGCACCGGGTGCGCCTGCGCTGAGGCGCAACGCTGCCAGCAGCATCTGCTCATCGTGCGAAGACTGCTTCTTCAGCCAGAGCAGACTTTGTCCTTCGTCCGGTGGCGTCAGATGCAGCGTCATGCAGCGGCTGCGCAGCGTGGCCAGCAGCCGTGAGGGATCACGGCTGCTGAGGAAGAACCAGCTGTTGGCAGGCGGCTCTTCCAGCGTTTTCAGCAGGGCGTTGGCTGCCGCTTCCGAAAGCTGTGCGGCATCCGGCAGCCAGACGACTTTCGCACCACCCTGCTGACCAAAGTGATACATCTTTTCCGTTACCTGGCGCACCGCATCGATGCCCAGCGTACTTTTGCCCTTCTCAGCTTCCAGGCGATACCAGTCAGGATGGGTATTGGCCTGCATCAGCTGACAACCGTGGCACTCTCCGCAACTTTTCAGGCCATCCCGCTGCTGGCACATCAGCCAGCGGCTCATCCCCCAGACCAGCGCCTCATCGCCCATGCCAGCCATCGCCTGGATCAGCAACGCGTGATGCGCGCGATTCTCCTGATGCTGGCTAATCACCTGACGGTAGGGCTGATTCAGCCACGGATACCAGTTCATCACGCCTGCTCCGCCAGCCAGCTATCCAGCGCCGTCTGAAGTGATGTGGTCACATCCGTCAGTGACTGAGTGGCATCGATTGTGAGGATGGTGGGATCCTCTGCGGCCAGCGCCAGATAGCGCGCGCGGGTGCGTTCAAAAAAGCGCAGCGACTCCTGCTCGATACGATCCAGCTCACCACGCGCACGGGCGCGCTGCAGACCGATGTCCGGTGTCACATCCAGATAAAGCGTCAGATCGGGGTGGAAATCTCCTAAGACGGCATCGCGCAGCGTCTGCATCAGTTCGCTGTCGAGTCCCCGGCCGCCGCCCTGATAAGCCTGAGAGGAGAGATCGTGACGATCGCCAATCACCCAGGCGCCACGAGCCAGCGCCGGTTTAATCACGGTCTCCACCAGCTGAACCCGCGCCGCATAGAGCATCAGCAGTTCCGCTTTGTCCGTCACCTGCTCACCCTCAATCCCCTGCTTGACCAGGACCCGCAGCTGCTCAGCCAGCGGCGTGCCGCCAGGCTCACGGGTAAAGACCAGATCGGTAATGCCACGGGCATGCAGCGTGGCGACGATGGCATCACGCGCAGTGGTTTTTCCGGCGCCTTCCAGGCCTTCAATGACGATAAACTTACTGTTCATTTTTTTCCTTCAGCGTCTGCCGGTAAACCTGCACCGCCTTGTTATGGCTGGCAAGATTGGTGGTAAATGTATGCCCGCCCTTGCCGTCTGCAACAAAGTAGAGATAGTTGGTTTTCTCGGGATGGGCCGCTGCCTGAAGTGAGGCTTTGCCCGGCATGGCGATCGGGCCAGGCGGCAGACCGTTAATGATGTACGTATTATACGCGCTGGCGGTCTCAAGATCTTTACGGGTCAGCGTGCCGTTATAGCTGTCGCCCATGCCATAGATGACGGTGGGATCGGTCTGTAACCGCATGCCGGTGCGCAGGCGATTGATAAACACCGAGGCTACGCGCGCGCGCTCTTCGCTGACGCCGGTCTCTTTCTCAATGATCGAGGCCATAGTCACCAGATCCTGTGGCGTTTTATAAGGCAGATTATCCGCCCGTCCCTGCCACACCTCATCAATGGTTTTTTTCATCCGCTCATGCGCGCGCTGCAGCAGCGACATATCGGTGGTGTTCGCCGTATAAAGATAAGTATCCGGGAAGAAGTTGCCCTCCAGTTGCTCAGGATCCACTTTGAGTGCGCTGGCAAGGGTGGCGAACTGATCGTCTTTCAGGGTGTGGCGGATATAGGGCGCTTTACGCAGCTCACTCAGCCACTCTTTCAGCCGCTGACCTTCCACGAACCGCACCGGGAACTGCGCCTCTTTGCCGCTGGCCAGCAGCTGTAACAGCGAGCGTACCGTCATGGTCGGCTCAAGCCGATAGGTGCCCGCTTTGAAGGTCGCCAGTTCCGGCTCCAGACGCAGCAGCGCACCAAACCAGAGGCTGTGCGGAATGATCTTTTTCTCTTCAAGCTGCGCTTCAAGCGCGACCCGGCCCGTGCCGGCGGGCAGTGTGTAGATCGTTTCCTGCTGAATGGTTAATGGGGTGGCCGCAAACTGCTTAACCTGCCAGTAACTCAGCACCGCCGCGAGACCCACAATCGCCAGCAGGCCGACGAGAATTTTTTTGCTTCGAATCATGATGCATCCATTATCTTTTCACAGCTTGCCTGCAGCTGATTAAACAGCGAGCGCTCAGTAAACTGTACCGCTTCAATCTGTCGGACCGGCAGAACCGGCATCAGCGCGTTACATATCACCACTTCATTAGCGGCGAGCAGTTGCGCCGGTTCGCTTTTTACAACCTGGCAAGCCTGACCTGCGGCAGCGAGTTGCGCCATCAGACTCCGCCGCATAATGCCATCCACCCCTGACGCTGAGAGATCGGGCGTGAAAATCTGCGTACCCTGACGCCAGAATAAATTGGCCGCACAGCATTCCACCACCCAACCTTCAGTGTCAAGCACCAGCGCCTCGTCGGCGTCTGTCTGGTCAAGATGAGCACGAATCATCACCTGCTCCAGGCGATTAAGGTGCTTGATACCGGCAAACTGGGGGTTGCGCGCCAGACGGATCGGGCTGAGCCGGAGCGACGCACCCCGCTGCTGTAGATCGGCGTAGTGTTGCGGCCACGGCGCCAGCGAGACGATTCGCGTGGGTTCACCACAGCCGTGTCGGCTGTAACCCCGTCCGCCGCTGCCCGCGCTGATGATGACTTTCAGCACCGACCGGGTTTGATCCTGCGCGGCCTGTTTCATCTCTGTCTCAAGCTGATGCCAGTCCACGCCACCCATCCATAACCGCGCACAGCTCTCTTTGAGGCGCTGGATGTGGCGCTCCAGCAGCACAATTTTACCCTGGCGCACGGCGGCGGTAGTAAAACAGCCATCCCCGAACTGCAGGCCGCGGTCGCTGGCGGCAAGCGTCGATTGTTTTAACCCGTTAATCCACATCGTTATCTCCTGAGCGTGACCCGTGATTTCAGCGCATTTTGCAGGATAAAAAAAGGCCCGCATCGCGGGCCTTTTTAGCAATCTACAACGATTACACTTTACGGAAAATCAACGAACCGTTGGTTCCGCCGAAACCGAAGGAGTTACACAGCGTGTACTCCAGTCCAGGAACCTGGCGCGCGGTGTGAGGGACGAAGTCGAGATCGCAGCCCTCATCCGGATTATCCAGGTTAATGGTCGGTGGAATGGCCTGGTCGCGCAGAGCCAGAATCGAGTAAATCGATTCCACAGCGCCTGCGGCACCCAGTAAGTGTCCGGTCATTGATTTGGTTGAGCTGACCATTACGCTGCTGGCTGCTGCCCCAAAGACCGATTTCACCGCCTGCGCTTCCGCTTTATCACCGGCTGGCGTGGAGGTACCGTGCGCGTTGACATAGCCGATCTGCTCTGGCGTAAGCTGAGCATCACGCAGCGCATTGATCATTGCCGCCGCGGCACCTGAACCATCTTCTGGTGGTGAAGTCATGTGGTAGGCATCGCTGCTCATACCAAAACCTACGATTTCTGCGTAGATTTTTGCACCACGTTTCTTCGCATGTTCGTACTCTTCGAGTACGACAATACCCGCGCCGTCACCCAGCACAAAACCGTCACGATCTTTATCCCACGGGCGGCTGGCCGCTTGCGGGTTTTCGTTACGGGTTGAGAGAGCACGTGCGGCACCAAAACCACCGACGCCTAAAGGCGTACTGGCTTTCTCTGTGCCACCTGCCAGCATCACGTCAGCATCGTTATAGGCGATGATACGTGCGGCATGACCGATGTTGTGCA
This sequence comes from Pantoea sp. Lij88, assembly GCF_030062155.1. NCBI lineage: Bacteria > Pseudomonadati > Pseudomonadota > Gammaproteobacteria > Enterobacterales > Erwiniaceae > Pantoea > Pantoea sp. Lij88. Next base: position 2,501,340 of record NZ_CP118269.1, read on the forward strand.
CACCGGAGGTACAGGCTGTCGCGATAGAGATGCTTGGACCTTTCAGGCCATACATGATGCTGAGATGACCCGCCACCATGTTAACGATGGTTGAAGGCACAAAGAATGGGCTGATTTTGCGCGGGCCGCCGTTGACCAGTGAAGTATGATTCTCTTCAATCAGACCTAAACCACCGATGCCGGAGCCAATTGCTGCGCCCATACGGCCTGCGTTTTCGTCGGTAATCACCAGACCACTGTCCTGCATGGCCTGCATACCGGCCACAATGCCGTACTGGATGAAGGCATCCATCTTGCGCTGATCTTTGCGCGAGATGTAGTCATCACAATTAAAATCTCTTACCAGACCTGCAAAACGTGTTGCATAAGCACTGGTATCAAAATGGTCGATCAGGGTAATGCCGCTCTGACCGGCAAGGAGAGCACTCCAGGTAGACTCTACGGTATTGCCGACAGGAGACAACATGCCAAGACCAGTCACAACTACACGACGCTTAGACACGTTCGTCCTCCAGGGAGGGGAAATAGGGAACTATGTGGGACAAACAAAAAAATCAGGCGGTCGAGCGACCGCCTGAAGATATTCATTAGCCTTTATGGCTATTGATATAGTCGATCGCTGCCTGAACGGTAGTGATTTTCTCAGCTTCTTCGTCTGGAATCTCAGTATCAAACTCTTCTTCCAGAGCCATCACCAGCTCAACGGTATCAAGAGAATCGGCACCCAGGTCTTCTACGAAAGATGCAGAGTTGGTGACTTCTTCCTCTTTCACACCCAGCTGCTCACTGATGATTTTCTTAACGCGTTGTTCGATATCGCTCATACTATTTAATTTCCTATCAAAACTCGCTTACGCGATGGTTTTCGTAGTGTATAAAATGGTGAAAAAGATGCAACAAAATCCCGGCTGGTCGAACCACGATTTTGCGTTATTTTGCGGTTTTAACCGCAAATAAAGCAAATGATTTCGTGATTTATCAGACCATGTACATTCCGCCATTGACGTGCAGCGTTTCACCTGTGATGTAGGCTGCTTCGTCAGAGGCTAAAAATGCAACAGCATTGGCGATTTCCTGAGCATCGCCTAAGCGACCCGCAGGCACTTCCGCCAAAATACCGGAACGTTGATCTTCGTTCAGTGCCCGCGTCATGTCAGTCTCAATAAAGCCTGGAGCCACGACGTTGACGGTAATGCCACGTGACGCGATTTCGCGCGCCAGTGATTTGCTAAAACCAATCAAACCCGCTTTTGCTGCCGCGTAGTTTGCCTGGCCCGCATTACCCATGGTTCCAACAACGGAACCAATGGTGATGATACGGCCCACGCGCTTTTTCATCATGGCACGCAGGACCGCCTTAGAAAGGCGGAATACCGATGTGAGGTTGGTATCGAGGATATCCGCCCACTCATCGTCCTTCATGCGCATGAGGAGATTATCACGCGTAATGCCTGCATTATTGACTAAAATATCCACTTCGCCAAATTCAGCGCGAATATTCTCTAAAACGCTGCTGATTGAGTCAGCGTCAGTCACGTTCAGTAACAGGCCTTTGCCCTTGTCGCCAAGGTAAGCACTGATGGCGTCGGCGCCACTCTGGCTGGTTGCAGTACCCACAACTTTAGCGCCACGTGCCGCCAGGGTTTCTGCAATCGCACGACCAATGCCGCGACTCGCGCCGGTAACCAGCGCAACTTTACCTTCAAAGCTCATGATTTTCCTCTTATTCCTTACCGAGTGCAGCCGCTAGGGATGCGGTATCGTTAACGGCAGCCGCAGTGAGGCTATCGACAATACGTTTCGTCAGTCCGGTCAGGACTTTACCTGGACCCATCTCCAGGAGCTGCGTCACGCCCTGTGCTGCCATCGCTTCCACGCTCTCAGTCCAGCGAACCGGGCTGTAGAGCTGACGAACCAGCGCATGGCGGATGGCCGCAGCGTCGATCTCAGCTTTCACATCGACGTTGTTGATCACGGGCACCGCAGGTGCATTAAACGTAATGCTTTCCAGCGCAACCGCCAGTTTATCGGCAGCAGGCTTCATCAGTGCGCAGTGAGAAGGCACGCTGACCGGCAGTGGCAGGGCACGCTTAGCGCCCGCGGCTTTACAGGCAGCGCCTGCACGCTCAACGGCTTCTTTGTTACCCGCAATGACCACCTGGCCTGGCGAATTGAAGTTAACCGGTGAGACAACCTGGCCCTGCGCGCTCTCTTCACAGGCTTTACGAATAGCCGCGTCATCCAGGCCAATAATCGCCTGCATCGCGCCGGTCCCTTCTGGCACCGCTTCCTGCATCAGTTTGCCGCGCAGTTCAACCAGCTTCACTGCATCAGCAAAGTTAAGCACACCCGCGCAAACCAGCGCTGAATATTCACCCAGGCTGTGACCGGCCATCAGGACAGGTTTTTCACCGCCCTGCTGCTGCCAGACACGGTAGATGGCCACGGAGGCGGCTAACAGCGCAGGCTGAGTCTGCCAGGTTTTGTTCAGCTCTTCAGCCGGACCCTGACTGACTAACTGCCACAGATCATATCCCAGTGCGTCAGAGGCTTCACGGAAGGTCTCTTCAACCCGCGGATAAGTCGCTGCTAATTCAGTCAGCATGCCCACGGTCTGTGAACCCTGACCTGGAAAAACAAATGCAATTTGCGTCATCTTTCGTTCCTGTCAATCAAAAGCGAACCAGTGCAGAACCCCAGGTGAATCCACCACCAAAGGCTTCCAGCAAAATAAGGTGTCCGGGTTTGATGCGGCCATCACGAACCGCTTCATCCAGTGCGCTTGGCACCGATGCGGCAGAGGTATTGCCATGACGATCCAGCGTGACGACCACTTTATCCATGGTCATGCCGAGTTTTTTCGCGGTGGCGCTGATGATGCGCAGGTTAGCCTGGTGCGGCACCAGCCAGTCCAGCATTTCGCGATCGAGATTATTGGCCTGCAGCGTTTCATCAACGATGTGAGCCAGCTCGGTAACGGCGACCTTGAAGACTTCGTTGCCTGCCATGGTGACATACGCAGGCTGATCCTGATGGGCACGATCCTGATAAGGCAGCGTCAGCAACTGGGCGTAGCGACCATCAGCATGAAGATGGGTAGAGATAATCCCCTGCTCTTCGCTCTGACCCAGCACGACCGCACCCGCGCCATCACCAAACAGGATGATGGTGCCGCGATCTTCCGGATCCAGTGCGCGCGCCAGGACATCAGCGCCAATCACCAGAGCATGCTTAACCGCGCCATTTTTGATGTATTGATCGGCCACGCTCAGTGCATAGGTGAAACCTGCACAGGCGGCAGCGAGGTCAAATGCCGCGCAGTCTTTGATCTCCAGCATTTGCTGGATCATGCAGGCGGAGCTTGGGAAGGCGTGGCTGGAAGAGGTTGTGGCGACAATGATCAGCCCAATCTCGTTCGCGTCAACGCCGGCCATTTCAAGGGCGCGTTGCGCCGCGCTGAATCCCATGGTGGCGACGGTTTCGTCAGGCGCTGCAATGCGGCGCTCACGGATGCCGGTACGGGTAACAATCCACTCGTCCGACGTCTCCACCATTTTTTCCAGATCGGCATTGGTGCGAACCTGGCTGGGCAGATAACTGCCCGTACCGATAATTTTGGTATACATCTAGACTTTGTCACTCCTGGCTAATACAGCATCAAGGCGCGCAGCAATTCGCTCGGGAATTTGCTGCCTCACCGCCTGCTCTGCCTGTTCTATCGCCACGGCGAACGCGTGTTGATTTGCTGCGCCGTGACTCTTGATCACTGTTCCGCGCAATCCTAACAGACAAGCGCCATTGTATTGGTCAGGGTTGAGTTGTCCGAAGCGCTTCGCCAGACGTTTCCGGATTAAGCGTCCCAGCAACTGAAGCCACCATGACCGTTTTTTACCTTCCCCTGATGAATTCAGCAGAGAAAGAAACATTCTTACCACGCCTTCCATGGTCTTCAGCGTGACGTTTCCGACAAAACCGTCACAGACCATCACATCCGTTTTACCGGTGAGCAGCTCGTTACCTTCAAGGTAACCAATATAGTTGATTTGCGGTGATTCTCGCAGCACTACCGCGGCATCGCGGATGGTTTCCAGCCCTTTGGTCTCTTCATGACCAATGTTGAGCAACGCGACACGGGGCCGTGGAATACCAAGCACATGCTCAGCCATCACCGACCCCATCACAGCAAACTGCACCAGCATCGCACTGTCTGAGTCAACATTCGCACCCAGATCCAGCACCACGGTTTTACCCTGTTGCTGATGCGGTAAAACGGACATCAGCGCCGGACGTTTAATGCCATCCAGCGGTTTTAATAAGAGTGTCGACAGCCCCATCAGCGCACCGGTATTTCCGGCGCTGATGCAGGCCTGAGCACGTCCCTCTTTGACCATTTCCAGCGCCACGCGCATTGAACTGCCGCGACTGTTCCGGATGGCCTGAGCGGGCCGCGCATCACTTGCAATAACCGATTCGGCAGGGATCACCTGCAAACGCCCCGTCAGGGAGGAATCCGCTTTGGCAAGCAATGGCGTGAGGGTGTCGGGATGTCCGACCAGAAGAAGGAATAGTTCCGAATGAGAGGCCAGTGCCTGCAATGCTGCAGGCACTGTCACGCAGGGACCGAAGTCCCCGCCCATGGCATCAATCGCCAGGGTCAAACGTGTCAAGGTATCGCCTTGCTAAGCAAGAAACTTACTTAACGATAACCTTGCGACCGCGGTAGTAACCGTCCGCAGTGATGTGGTGACGCAGATGAGTTTCGCCAGAAACTTTATCTACTGACAGAGCAGCAGTGGTCAGCGCATCGTGCGAACGACGCATACCACGCTTAGAACGGGTGGGTTTATTCTGTTGTACGGCCATGGACCTTACTCCTATTACTTACGCTTTAAACTGGCTAATACGGCAAATGGATTTGGTTTCTCCGCCTCAGGAGGCAGTTTGCCAAAGACCATGTCCGCCTCGGACACTTCACAGTGTTCAGAATCGTGCACCGGAACGACCGGCAGTGCGAGAATCAGTTCATCCTCGACAACCGCCAGCAAATCGATCTCACCAAACTCGTTGACATCGACCGGCTCGTACGCTTCCGGTAATGCCTCGGCCTGCTCTTCAGAAGAGACAGGGCTGAAGCAATAACTCACTTTTACGTGATGGGGAAAGGTCTGGTTGCAGCGCTGGCAACGCAACGTCACGTGTACTTCAGCAGTACCCGTCAGTACCGCCAGACGTTGGTTATCAACCGCAAACGACATGGCACAATCCACATCACTGTCCACACTAACGACCGACTCGGCCACACGCTCCACCTGTACAGATGTGTAGACACCCTGATAATCAAGGCGCTTCTGAGCGGTGCGGACAGGGTCCAGCGTTAGGGGTAATTTTACCTTTTGCATAGGGCGCGCATATTAACTTTGTAATGTCATAGAGTCAAAGAAAAAGGCCGTTAAACAGCATCTTTCAACCACTATTCGCATCCAGTGCGGCGCACAGTTTAAAATGACTGTCACCAATTCGCTATTACTATTGAAAAAAAATGACACCCTCGATTCTTTTAGCTTCAACTTCGCCCTTCCGGCAGGCATTACTGCACAAGCTGGGCCTGCCTTTTATTACCGCTGCGCCTGAGGTGGACGAGACGCCCCAGGCAGGTGAAACCGCAGAAGCGCTGGTGATTCGCCTGGCCACAGCAAAAGCGAAGGCGCTGGCAAAAACGCATTCCGGCCACTGGATCATCGGTTCTGATCAGGTCTGTGTGCTCGACGGCCAGATTACCGGAAAGCCTCATACGGCTGAGAATGCGCGGGCGCAGTTACGTGCCGCCAGCGGTAAGGCCATTACTTTTTATACCGGCCTGGCCCTTTTCCACCCGGACAGCGGCCAGCTGCAGCAATGTTGCGAGCCCTTTGTGGTGCATTTCCGCGCGTTAACCGACGCCGAAATTGCCGGGTATGTGGAAAAGGAGCAGCCGCTTCAGTGTGCAGGCAGTTTTAAAAGTGAAGGTCTGGGGATTTGTCTGTTTGACCGGCTGGAAGGTCGCGACCCCAATACACTGATCGGACTGCCGCTGATTGCACTGAATGAAATGCTACTGAAGGCCGGCATCAACCCTTTAACGAGCTGATGCCGGAAGGCGATTACGCTTTCATCTGACGCAGTTTATTCAGGCACTGCTGCAGCCCATTATCCAGTGGCGCTTCGACCCGCATCACTTCGCCGGTGCCAGGATGGGTGAAGGTCAGCGCCGCTGCGTGCAGGAACAGGCGTTTTAAACCGGTTGACGCCAGCTGACTGTCAAAGTCACGTTCGCCGTAGCGATCGTCGAAGGCGATAGGATGGCCGGCATGCAGCGTATGCACACGAATCTGGTGGGTGCGGCCGGTGACCGGACTGGCTTTTACCAGCGTGGCAAACTCAAACCGCTCTTCCACTTTAAAGCGGGTTTCCGACGCTTTGCCTTCGCTGCTGACGCGAACCACGCGCTCGCCGCTCTGCAGAATATTTTTCAGCAGCGGCGCCTGAACCACTTTCAGGTGTGACGGCCAGTTGCCGCGCACCAGGGCGAGATAATCTTTCTGCATCCCCTTTTCACGCAGTTGCTCATGCAGGGAACGCAGCGCCGAGCGTTTTTTTGCGACCAGCAGGATACCGGACGTGTCACGATCCAGGCGATGCACCAGTTCCAGGAAGCGTGCTTCAGGCCGCAGGGCACGTAATCCTTCAATCACACCGAAGCTGAGTCCGCTACCGCCATGCACGGCGGTGCCGGAAGGCTTATTCATCACCAGCAGCGACTCATCTTCAAAGAGGATGGCATCTGCCAGTGAAGCCACTTTCGCCAGTTTGGGAGAAACAGCATCTTCGTCGCGTTCCGCGACCCTGACCGGCGGAATGCGTACCTCATCGCCCTCTTCAAGCTTGTACTCGGGCTTGACGCGTTTTTTATTCACCCGCACCTCGCCTTTGCGTACGATGCGATAAATCATGCTCTTTGGCACACCCTTGAGCTGGGTGCGCAAAAAGTTATCAATGCGTTGTCCGGCATTTTCAGCCGTGATGGCGACAAAATGTACGCTGGGATTCTCTGTTTTCATGGCGGCGATTCTAAATAGTGTCCCCTGATAGCGCCACCCCTTTTTCTGTGCTTAACTCAGGCGTTGATGTGGCGGCAGATCGCCTCTCTGCTGACTTTTTCAGCAAAGTGCTGTTTTGTCCGACACATTAGCGCTTTAAATGTAAAGAAACTTCACAAGCTGGCTAAAGTCGCCTTGCTATATGAAGGTTAGCAATGGAATAATGTTTGAGTTTCTTACCTGAAGCATTTCAGGGCAGAAAACGAGCGAAATTGTCATTTTGCCGGATTGAGCAGACACGCAGCAATGGCGTAAGACGTAATGCGAAATCAGGCACTTAGCGGGCTGCGGGTTGCGGCCTGGACAACAGTATGGGGTGCACGGGTTTTCTTTATCCTCTCAGGCATTTCCACTATCTGGTGCTGTTTTCCCTTATGAAAAACAGGCCACCGACGTTATTTGCGCCCCTCGCGCGGTCGACAGCCGTGAGGTTGACGACATTGCACTAAGTCACGGGGCCATCGGTTGATACTCGTCCAGGGTAACTATGCCCGCAGCTGTAATCACTCATGAAAGAATAACGAGTAAGTCACGATGAAAAGAATGTTAATAAACGCAACTCAGCAGGAGGAGTTGCGCGTTGCCCTGGTTGACGGTCAGCGTCTGTACGATCTGGATATTGAAAGTCCTGGACACGAACAGAAGAAAGCCAACATCTACAAAGGTAAAATCACTCGCATTGAACCCAGCCTTGAAGCTGCGTTTGTCGATTACGGCGCAGAGCGTCACGGTTTCCTCCCTTTAAAAGAAATCTCCCGCGAATACTTCCCTTCCAGCTACAACGCACACGGTCGTCCGAATATTAAAGACGTACTGCGTGAAGGTCAGGAAGTTATTGTTCAGATCGATAAAGAAGAACGCGGCAATAAAGGCGCTGCGCTCACCACCTTTATCTCTCTGGCGGGCAGCTACCTGGTACTGATGCCGAATAACCCACGCGCAGGGGGTATCTCCCGCCGCATCGAAGGTGACGACCGTACCGAACTGAAAGAAGCACTGTCGGCGCTGGATCTGCCGGAAGGCATGGGCCTGATTGTCCGCACCGCGGGCGTCGGTAAATCTGCCGAATCGCTGCAGTGGGATTTAAGCTTCCGTCTTAAGCACTGGGAAGCGATTAAGAAAGCCGCTGAAAACCGCCCTGCTCCGTTTCTGATCCATCAGGAAAGCAACGTGATCGTGCGTGCCTTCCGCGACTACCTGCGTCAGGACATCGGTGAGATTCTTATCGATAACCCGAAAGTGCTGGAACTGGCGCGTCAGCATATCGCTGCGCTGGGCCGTCCGGACTTCAGCAGCAAAATTAAGCTCTACACCGGTGAAATTCCGCTGTTCAGCCACTATCAGATCGAATCGCAAATCGAATCCGCCTTCCAGCGTGAAGTCCGCCTGCCTTCCGGTGGCTCGATTGTGATCGACAGTACCGAAGCGCTGACCGCTATCGATATCAACTCAGCACGCGCAACGCGCGGCGGTGACATCGAAGAAACAGCCTTCAACACCAACCTTGAAGCGGCCGATGAGATTGCCCGTCAGCTGCGCCTGCGTGACCTGGGCGGCCTGATCGTTATCGATTACATCGATATGACACCGGTACGCCATCAGCGCGCAGTTGAGAACCGTCTGCGTGAAGCTGTCCGTCAGGACCGCGCCCGCATTCAGATCAGCCACATTTCACGTTTCGGCCTGCTGGAGATGTCCCGTCAGCGCCTGAGCCCGTCATTAGGTGAATCCAGTCATCACGTCTGCCCACGCTGTAGCGGCACCGGCACCATCCGTGATAACGAGTCACTGGCGTTGTCCATTCTGCGTCTGATTGAAGAAGAAGCGCTGAAAGACAACACCAAAGAAGTGCACGCCATTGTTCCGGTTCAGGTTGCGTCTTACCTGCTGAACGAAAAACGTGAAGCGGTTAACGCGATTGAGAAACGCCAGGGCGGCGTGCGGGCGATCATCGTTCCTGATGACAAGATGCAGACCCCACACTACTCCGTGCTTCGTGTGCGCAAAGGCGAAGAGACGCAGACCCTGAGCTATCATCTGCCGAAGCTGCATGAAGCCGAAATGGCGATGCCGTCGGAAGAGGAACATGCAGAACGTCGTCGTCCTGAGCAGCCTGCTCTGGCCGCGTTTGTGATGCCTGATGCGCCTCCGGCACCGGTCGAAGTTGAGCCAGAAGTGCAGCGCACCGACGTTCAGCCAGCAGCAAAAGCTGCACCCGCTGTGGCTGCCCCTGCTACCGTCAGCACCGGTTTCTTCGGACGTCTGCTTGGCGGCCTGAAGAAAATGTTCGCAGGTGATGAAGCCCCTGCTGCCGCGCCAGTGGCCGCTGAGGTTGCTGAACCGCAGAAAGCGTCTGAAAGCGAGCAGGAAAGTAACAACGGCCGTGGCGAGCGCCGCAGCAACAATAACAACCGTCGTAACAACAATCGTCGTGAACGTACGCCGCGTAACGGTGATAACGCCCAGTCGCGCGAAGGCCGTGAACCACGCGAAAGTCGTGAGCCGCGTGAAAGCCGTGAACCGCGCGAAAGCCGCGAGCCGCGTGAAAATCGCGAGCCGCGCGATGGCAATAACAACCGTCGTAACAAGCGTGAGTCTCAGCCAGGTGAAGTTCGCGAAGAGCGTCCGGCACTGAGCGAAGAAGCGCGCCAGCAGCGTGATGAGCAGCAGCAACAGCGTCGTGAACAGCGTGCTGAGCGTCAGCGTCGTCGTCAGGAAGAGAAACGCGCCGGTGAAGAAGCCGCCAAAGTGGCTGAGCAGCCGGAAGTGGTCGCTGAAGTCCTGGACGTGACCGAGGTGCAGGATGATGAGCGCGTGCAGGTTATGCCGCGTCGTAAGCCGCGTCAGCTGAACCAGAAGGTGCGTGTTGATGATAACCGTCCGCCTATGCCAGCCGAAGCCAGCGACTTTGCCCAGCCTGCTGAAGTGACTCAGTCTCAGCCTGCTGAGGTTGCACAGCCGCAGCCTGAGTTCCAGGCGCAGCAGAGTGACGAACAGGATGACAACGACAACCGTGATAACGCCAATATGCCGCGTCGTTCACGTCGTTCGCCGCGCCATCTTCGCGTGAGTGGACAGCGTCGTCGTCGTTACCGTGATGAGCGTTACCCGACGCAGTCAGCCATGCCTCTGGCCGCTGCCGCTGCCTCCCCTGAGATGGCATCCGGTAAAGTCTGGATTCGCTATCCGGTAAGCCAGGCCAGCGAAGAGCAGCTGCAGAATGTGACGCATGAGACACCTGCGTATAACCCGGAAGAGACAGCAGACGCCACCCGTACGCTGCCGGTCGCTGCCGCCGTTGAATCTGTAGCTCAGGAAGCGCCCGTGCAACACGCCGAGCCACAGGCAGAAACGCCAGTGCCGGTTGTCAACACGGATGATACCCGTGCTATCGAGACCCCGGTTGACGAGCAGCCTTCTGTTGTTCCGGCTGCCGAAGAAGCGAAAGCAGACGCTGTCGCGGCTGAAGCCGTACCTGCTGAGCCCGTCGCTGAAGCGCCAGTGGTGACCCCTGCTGTTGATGCCGTTGAGACTGTTCAGGCTGCAGAAGTTGCACAGCCTGCGGTTGAGACTGTTCAGCCTGCAGAGGTTGCTGAGCAGTCAGCTACCGATGTGAGCGAAGCGATCGCAGCCGAAGTTGAAGAAGTGCTGAAAGCGCCGGTCGCAGCAGAAGCTGAAACCGCGCCAGTCACTGAACCGCATGCTCCGGTTGCCGCACGCGATATCGCGCCTGCAGCACCGGTGACAGCCGCCGAATCGGTTGCATCAGTACCTGCAGCCGCTGTGCCGAATGACGGTACACGCTGGAAGCACTTTGCTTCTGCGCCGATGACTAAAGCGCCTGCGCCAGTCTGGCAGTCAGCGCCGGCTCCGCAGAGTGACTGGGTGCGTGCACCGTATGAGTTCGACGGTCGCGGTTCTGCCGGTGGTCATAGCGCCACCCATCAGGCCACTGCCCCGGCAACCAAGCCGTAACGCCTAAGCTGTTGTAAACCGAACCCCGGCCTCTGAGCCGGGGTTTTTTTATGGCTGCGAGCCTGCCTTTCAGCCGTTTTAAATCAACCCGCTCTTAATACCTTCTGGTTCCCGGCCGCGGCTGAATCGCAGGCAAAAAAATCCCACCCTCCTTTAGCGGGAGGGTGGGAAAAAGTAAGCGCATCCGGTTAAAGTACGCTCAAAATTTCTTGTCAGACTACGAATTCATCTGGAACAGCGACATCTTGGACATATCAGTAAAGGTCTTGTAAGACGCCTGAAGTGCCGTCTGCTTCATGGTGTAGCTGGAAGCCGCTTCCGTTAAATCCACGTTAACCAGGTCACTCATCTGCGAGCTATAGATCACACTGCGGTCATCGCCCTGCGCATTCAGCGTATCGATCTCTGAAAGCTGAGTACCAATCTCAGAACGCACTGTTAAAACATTATTCAGTGAGTTACCCAGACCACGGTTGGTTTTATCCATCGCATCCTGGAAGGTCTGTTTAGTTGCGGCGTCAGCACTATCCTGCGGCACTTTCAGTGCAGCAATGGCGCTATCCAGCATCTTAAACACGTTAGTTTCACTGGCGCTGCCATCCGGCTCTTTGGTGGCATTGCCGGAGATGGCCATAAAGATATTGTCACCGGTATGACCCACGGTCATGGTACGGCTGGTGTCGACCTTCTGGGTGATCGCATCAGTGCCGCCTGCGTAACTGACGCCGGTGCCTGCCGTATCAACAAACGGCGCGCTGTCGGTTTTGTAACCGGCAAAAATATAGCGGCCATTGGCATCCTGGCTGTTTGCCTGGTTCAGCAACTGGGCGCGAATACCCTCCAGCTGGGTGGCAATCGAGCCGCGGTCGTTATCGCTCAGCGTACCGGTTGAACCGTTGACGATCAGTTGCTGCGCAGTAATGATCCCATCGGTGACGCCTTTCAGCGTATTCTCTTCCAGTGACAGGCCCTGCTCGGCAAAGGTACGCGCCAGCTCATACTGTTTGCCCTGCTGCTGGGTTTGTGACAACACCACAGCACGGGACGCAGCAATCGGATCGTCCGAAGGATTGTTGACACGGCGGCCGCTGGAGAGCTCCTCGCCTGATTTCAGCCAGGAGGCCTGTGAGTCAGTGATGCCGCGCACCTGCTGCTCAAAAATCATATTTGTACTGATTCGCATGTTATCTCCTGCCCTTAGCGAATATTGATCAATGCATTAAACACGGTGCTGGCAGTCTGCAGCACCTGCGCATTGGCCATGTAATATTGCTGATATTTAGTCAGGTTGGCGTACTCCTCATCGAGGTTTACGCCTGAGACCGATTGCTGGCGTTCGGTCAGCTGACTGACCACGCTTTTCTGTGTATCGCTGGTGGTTGCCAGTGAACTGGTTTTGTTACCCACGCTGCTGACGATGGTAGCGTAAGCCTGTGACAGCGTGGCGTTGCCGCCGACCAGCTTCGCATCCTGCAGATTCAGCAGTTTTTGCGCATTACGGTTATCACTCTCACCGCCAACGGCACCAGCTGCGGCCACCTGAGATTCATTGGTGATCGCAACGGACATGTCGTTCACCACGTTCTGCACCGGCTTCACCAGGAAGCTGTCTTTGGCAGCGGGTGCAGGCGTACCAGCGACGGTCAGCTTCAGGCCATCAAAGCTTAGCGTAGTGTTGCCACTGGCATCGGTACCCGGCGTGATGGTCACGGCGGTGCTGTCCGAAGCACGGGTGGCGCTCCAGTTAGTACCGTCAAAGCTGACGTTATAGTTGGTGGCTTTCAGCGCGCTGGTATCGGTCCACTCTGCGGTCACGGAGGCAGCGGTGCTGTTTTTGCTGTTGCTCACCACCAGCGGGCTGCCGATATTGAAGAAATCGACGCCCTGATTGCCGTTGCTGTCAAAGCCCTGCTTGTGGACATCGTTAAAGCTGGTCGTAAACGCCGCCGCTAACTGACCCAGCTGGTTCTGTGCCAGATCCAGATCCTGAGTGCGGAAGGCCAGCAGACCGCCCAGTGAACCGGTGGTGATCAGCTTTTCCGGGATCTCGACGTTGCCCGCCTGCTTATCGACATAGCCGATAGTGGTGCGCGCCGGATCGCTGCTGGAAGGCATCGCCACCAGATCGTGAGATTTGTCGCCGTTCACCAGCGTCAGGCCATTCGCCATCGCAACCGTGTAGCCGCCATCCTGCTGCGACACCGTCACGCCAACGACGTTATTCAGGGTATTCACCAGCTGATCGCGCTTATCGAGCAAATCGTTAGGTGTGGCGCCGTTAGCAGTACTCAGTTTGCCAATCTGCTTGTTAAGATCGGCGATTTGGCTGGTAATGGTGTTGACCTGCTTGATGCTGGAACCGACATCCGCATTGACGCTGTTCTGCATATTGTTCAGGTATTGCGCCGAGGTCTGGAACTGGCTGACCAGACCCTGTGCGTTGCTGAGCATTGACTGACGCGCTGACGGATCGTTGGCGTTGCTGACCACGTTCTGCAGGTTGGTAAAGAAGCCCTGCAGCGAGGTCGACAGGCTGGTCGTCGAGGTCGACAGTAAATCGTCAATGTTAGAAATCTGGCTATGCTGGGTGTTTACCGCGCTGTAGTTCGCGCTGGAACCGCGCAGCTGCGTGGCAATAAATGCATCATATTCACGTTGTACACCGGTGATATTCACGCCGTTACCATAATAGCTATTGCCCTGCAGGGTACTGTTCGCCTGCGCCAGTACCGTGGTCTGACGTGAATAGCCCGCCACGGTGTAATTGGAAATATTGTTACTGGTGGTGCTCAGAGCGGCCTGCGCGGCACTCAATCCACTCATCGCGGAGTTAATTATGCTGGACATCTCGGTTCCTTACGTTCCCCGTCAACCGGGCTGGCAGACATCAAAGTGGGCGCCAGCAGGCGAAAACGCTTCTGGCTATAGGGATGTTATCGGCTTGCTTAAGTGAAACTTGAGGCGCAATGATCAGAACAGGTCGCCCATATCCTGGCTGTACGCTTTGACGACTTTGTCGCCCATACTTTTAAATTGCTGAATCATTCCTACCAGCTTTTGCGCATATTTCGGATCGGTGGCGTAGCCTGCCGCCTGTAATGCCTGGGCACCCTGCTCTGCGGAGGTGGCATTGGTCACCGCCGCATAGCGTGGGTTTTTGGTCAGGAGTTTGACGTAGTCGGTCAGCGCTTCGAAATAGGAGTTATAAACACGGAAGCTGGCACGGACTTTCTTCGCTTCGCCCTGCTCATATTCGGTGGTCATGATATCGGTGGTATCACCTTTCCAGTCGCCGCTGGCTTTAATCCCGAACACGTTGTAGCTCGGTTTGCCGTCGCGGGTCAGGATCTGACGCTGGCCCCAGCCCGACTCCAGCGCAGCCTGCGCCAGAATCAGGTGATGAGGAATGCCACTCTGCTGACTGGCAGCCTGTGCCGGTTGCGTCAGCTGGGCGATAAACTCGCGGCTGTCGCTGGGCAGGCCCGTCGGTGACGCGACCGGTGGCAGACGCGGCATCGCCTTACGCACAATCTGCTCCAGCTGCTGCGCGACCATGGGTGTTGCGCCGCTGGTACTGAGAATAAAGCTGTTATCCAGCTTCATCGGCACCGTACCGGCTTTTTCATCCGGCGCGGTGGCGGGCTGCATCTGTTTGACGATGGTTTCCGCCAGGCCAAGGCCGCGCTTACCCATCTCCTGTGCAATCTGCTGGTCATACATAGAGGTAAAGAGTTTGGTCTGTTCGTTGCCCATAATCCCGTCCTGTGGCAACGCCTCGCGCATACTCTTCAGCATCATCTGTACAAACATCCCTTCAACCTGACGCGCAACCTGCAACGCCTGTCCTTTCGGATCGGTGCTGGCCTTGTGTTTCAGTTCATTCAGGGAGCGGCTGTCGAAAGCCGCACTCGTTACAGATTGCATATCAGCCATCAGATGATTTCCAGTTTGGCACGCAGACAGCCAGCACTCTGCATCGACTGCAGAATCGACATCAGTTCGATAGGTGACGCACCCAGCGCATTCAGCGCACGCACCACGTTGTTCAGGTTGGCGCTGGCATTAACACGTTGCAGCGCACCGCCGGTCTGGCGCAGATCGATCTGGGTCTGCGTCGTCGCCACCGTCTGACCACCGGCCAGTGGT
Source organism: Pantoea sp. Lij88 (assembly GCF_030062155.1). Classification (NCBI taxonomy): domain Bacteria; kingdom Pseudomonadati; phylum Pseudomonadota; class Gammaproteobacteria; order Enterobacterales; family Erwiniaceae; genus Pantoea; species Pantoea sp. Lij88. The sequence continues at coordinate 2,516,597 of NZ_CP118269.1, forward strand.
GTGTCAGGCTGACTGACGTTCTGCTGCTGGTTAACCGTTACCGACAGGTTGCCCTGCGCGACAGCACACTGATTCAGCGTCACTTCGCGGTTCATAACGACTGAGCCGGTACGGGAGTTGATGATTACTTTGGCATCTTCAACCGGAATCGAGACATCAATGTTCTGGATCTCAGCCAGCAGACGCACCTGCGCACCATTATTAGGTGACACACGGATCTGCACGGTACGGGCATCCAGCGGCTGCGCTGCGCCGTAACCGCCACGGGCGTTGATCGCATCAGCAATACGCTGCGCCATCGAGAAATCTTCGCTGTTAAGCTGCAGGTTAATGGTGTTCTGCGTACCAAAGTTGCTCTGCAGTTCACGCTCAACGGTTGCACCGCTGGTAATACGGCCACCGTTCAGCTGGTTAACCTGAACACTGCTGCCGCCCGCTGAGGCACCCGCACCACCGACCAGGATGTTACCCTGCGCCAGCGCATAGACCTGGTTATCGACCCCTTTCATCGGCGTCATTAACAGCGTACCGCCGCGCAGGCTTTTGGCGTTACCCAGTGATGAAACCACCACATCCAGGGTCTGACCCTGACGGGCAAACGACGGCAGTTTGGCGGTGACCATGACGGCCGCCACGTTTTTCAGCTGCATGTTGGTTCCGGTCGGAACGGTAATGCCGAGCTGTGACAGCATGTTGCTCACGGTCTGCGTGGTAAATGGCGTCTGGGTGGTCTGGTCACCCGTGCCATCCAGACCCACGACCAGGCCGTAGCCCAGCAGCTGGTTATCACGTACGCCCTGTACCGTGGTTAAATCACGAATCAAATCGGCTTTGGCCAGCAGGCTTACGCCCAGTAGCAGCGCCAGCCCGGCGCGTAACAGCGTTAACTTTTTCATTGAAACCTCTTACATCGGCGAGATGTTCAGGAAGAAACGCTGGAACCAGCCCATGGTCTGCGCCTCATTGATGTAACCATTTCCGACGTACTCAATACGTGCATCGGCGACAGCGGTAGATAACACGGCGTTACTGGCGCTGATGGTGCGTGGGTTGACCACGCCCGAGAAGCGAATGAACTCCGTGCCCTGATTAATGGCGATCTGTTTTTCACCGACCACGTGCAGGTTGCCGTTTGACAACACCTGATCCACGGTGACGGTAATGGTGCCGGTAAAGGTGTTATTGGCGGATGCGCCGCCTTTACCTGCGAAATCATTTTTGCCTGTTGCGTCGATATTGGCTTTTTCGCCACCTGCACCCACCAGGCCTGCCAGACCGGTCGGCACCGCACTCACACCAAAGCTGTTGCTGCCATCGCGGCTGGCATTGGCTGAGGAGCTTTTGCTGGCGCTGACGTTTTCCTGCAGCGTGATGGTCAGGGTGTCGCCAATGTTGCGTGGACGACGATCTTCAAACAGCGGCTGATAGCCGTAGTTCAGCGGCGCGACGCCCTGGAATATCGAGCCGTTGACCACCGGTGGCGCGGACGGCATAGGTTGCGCTGTGGTTGCACCTTCGACCAGCGGGGTACGCGGGACCAGGGCACATCCGTTGAGAGTTAGCAGCAACGAGGCAACTAACCAATGTCCAGGCTTGAGAATCTGTTGCTTCGCCACGGCGTCACGACCTTATTAATGTCTGTCATTCAGGCCAGCAAGGGCTGGCCCTGTTCGGGATTAAAGCTGCGTTAATTTCGCCAGCATCTGATCAGAGGTACTGATCGCCTTGCTGTTGATTTCGTAAGCGCGCTGCGTCTGGATCATGGTGACCAGCTCTTCCGCCACGTTAACGTTCGAGGTCTCGGTATAGCCCTGATAGAGCAGACCCGCGCCGTTCTGGCCTGGGGTGCTGTCCGTCGGTGCGCCCGATGCCTGCGTTTCCTTATAAAGGTTCTCACCCACGCTATCGAGACCGGCGTCATTCATAAAGGTGCTCAGAGTTAACTGACCGACCTGCGCGGCCTGAGCCTGACCCTGCTGGGTCACACTGACCACACCGTCACGCGACACCGTAATGCTGGTGGCGTTGGCCGGAATGGTGATGCCTGGCTGCACCGGGAAACCGGAGTTGGTAACCAGCTGGCCGTTCTGATCAACCTGAAACGCGCCGTCACGGGTATAGCCAGAGGTGCCATCCGGCATCTGAATCTGGAAATAACCCTGGCCGTTAATGGCGATATCTTTTGAGTTGCTGGTCTGCGACAGGTTGCCCTGAGTATGCAGACGCTCAGTCGTCACCGGACGCACACCAGTACCGATCTGCAAACCGGATGGCAGCGTCGTCTGCTCTGATGACTGAGTGCCCGGCTGGCGCATGGTCTGGTACATCAGATCTTCGAACACGGCACGTGAACGCTTAAAGCCGTTGGTGCTGACGTTTGCCAGGTTGTTGGCAATGACGTCCATGTTCATCTGCTGCGCATCAAGACCGGTCTTAGCGATCCATAAAGAACGAATCATGTTGTTATCCTCGTGCCTTAACCCATGCTCAGGAGCTGGTTGGCTTTTTGTTCATTTTCGTCGACGTTGGTGATGACTTTCATCTGCATCTCAAAACGTCGGGCGTTGGCGATCATATCGACCATGGTTTCAACCGGTTTGACGTTGCTGCCTTCCAGCACGCCAGGCATCACCTGCATGGTGGCATCGGCCTGCAGCGCCGCACCGCGGGTTGCCTGCGTCGACGCAGTAGGACGGAACATGCCATCATCACTGCGCTGCAGCTCCTGCCCGGTTGCCCGGACCAGCTTCAGCTTGCCCAGCTGAACCGTGGCGTTCGGTGAATCACCGGCATTCAGCCCGGTGATCGAGCCGTCAGCCGCAATGGTGATTTCCGTGCCCTGCGGGATCACAATCGGACCGCCATCGCCCATCACAGGATTGCCCTGAACCGTCAGCGTACCGGTCGGACTGATTTGCATATTGCCGTTGCGGGTATAGGCTTCGCTGCCGTCAGCGGTACGCACCGCCAGCCAGCCATCCTGCTGCACCGCCACATCGAGCGGACGCTCGGTGTAATCCATCGCGCCCTGACTCATATCGGCGCCCGGTGTAGAGGCGGCGACCAGCGTACGGGTCGGCAGCGACCAGCCACTCACCGGCACCGCGCGCAGCGCATTCAGCTGCGCACGAAAACCAGGTGTAGAGGCGTTGGCGAGGTTGCTGGCGGTAACCGCCTGCTGATCCAGCGTCTGGCTGGCCGCGCCCATCGCGGTATATATCGCGTGATCCATATGGCAATCCTGTTAGCGAATTAACGTAAGTTAACCAGCGTGTTGAGAATCTGGTCCTGAGTTTTGATGGTCTGCGCGTTCGCCTGATAGTTACGCTGCGCCACGATCATATTCACCAGCTCTTTACTCATGTCGACGTTGGACGATTCCAGTGCGCCGGCGGTCAGTGAACCAAAGGTGCCGGTGTTAGCCAGACCGACAGCTGCCTGACCAGATGCGCTTGAAGCCTGCCAGACGTTGTCGCCCTTAGACTGCAGACCTTCCGGGTTAGAGAAGCTCGCCAGGACAATCTGACCCAGCAGCTGGGTTTTCTGGTTTGAGTAGCTGCCGGTGATGGTGCCGTCATTATTGATTGCGTAGCTGGTCAGATCGCCAGGTGCATAACCATCCTGCGTCGGGCTGCCAAAGTTGGTGGCGCCGGTGTTCTGCTGCAGGCTGCCCAGCATGCTCAGGTTGATTGGCTGATTGGCTACTGCGCCATTGGCGCCGCCCACGTTCAGCGTCAGGCCGACGGTGCCATCAGTCGTGCTGCTGACAACCGCGCCGCTGGCATCCAGCTTAGAAACGCTGGTCAGCTTACCGCTGGTGTCAAAGGACATACGGAAGTCACCCGCGGAGGTGCCGGTGGTGCCATCGATGGTCCGCACGGTCCAGCTGTTGCTGGTGGTGTCTTTCGAGAAATACATGTCGAGCGCGTGGTCATTACCCTGCGAGTCGAACACGGTTGCCGTGGTTTTCTTGTTGTAGCTGTCTGCGTTCGCCGTCGAGAAGGTAGTTACGGTTGGCGTGGTATCCGTTGAGTTCAGGTTGGCAACCAGACCGGCGGTCGTAGTCGCGCGGGCTGGCATCTGCTCGGTAGGGATACGCAGCGCAACGGGGTTAGCACCGGCCTGGATGGTAGCCGGTGAACCGCTGGCCGGATAGCCGGTCACATTCAGACCCTGGGTGTTGACCAGGTTACGGTTAGCGTCCAGCGTTAACTGGCCATTACGTGAATAGAAGACGCCGCCGCTGCTGTCGGTCATACGGAAGAAACCGTTACCACTCAGCGCAACATCCAGGCCACGGCTGGTGGTGGTGGTCGCACCGTCGTTAAAGTTCTGGATTACCGCAGCCACTTTGGTGCCGAGGCCGACGTTAGAACCGGCAAACATATCGGCAAACGCGATGGTGCTCGATTTAAAGCCCGCAGTTGCGGAGTTAGCAATGTTGTTACCGATGACATCAAGGTTACTTGAAGCAGCACCAAGGCCGCTGACCGCTTGGGAAAATGACATTTATTTGTTTCCTGTTTACAGGTTAATCAGAGAATCTGACGTACGTCGTCAAGGGTGGCGGAGCCCATGGTGCCGAGATCCAGTTTTGTGGTGTTGTTCGCAGTACTCACCCCATTGACGTAGGCGTAGTTAAGCGGTTGTGCCACCAGTTGTGTGTTGCCATTGCTTGCGGCAATCGCAACGCTGTATTTACCATCCGGCGCGACAGAGCCATCGGTCAGCTTGCCGTCCCACGAGAAGGTGTGCACGCCAGCGCTGAGCGCGCCCAGATCGACGGTGTCGATTACGTTGCCACCAGCATCTTTAATCGTGGCGGATGCGCCGGTTGAGGCTGAGGCCAGCTCAACACCAAATGGCGTTGTGGTGCCCTTGCCTACCAGAATCTGTCCGCCATTGACCATCACGCCATGCCCAATCAGCGTCGAGCTCTGCAGTGACTGGCTGGTGGTGATCTGGCCGGAGATCGATCCCAGCGTGGTATTCAGTTTTTCAATGCCGCTCAGGGTATTAATCTGTGCCAGCTGTGTGGTGAGCTGGCTGTTATCCATTGGATTAGTGGGATCCTGGTTCTTTAACTGTGTTACCAGCATGGTCAGGAACTGGTTCTGCAGATCCTGCGCATTGTTGCCGGTGCCACTGGTGTTGGAAGAGCTGAGGACCGTGGGGTCCAGCTTTTCATTAACGCCTACCGCGATAGCCATAAATTTTCTCCGTTATTGCCCGAGGGTCAGGGTTTTCATCATCATCGACTTCACGGTGTTGAGCACTTCGACGTTGGCCTGGTAACTGCGTGACGCCGACATGGTGTTGACGCTTTCAGAAACCACATCCACGTTCGGCATCTTCACGTAGCCTTTGGCATCTGCCATCGGATTGCCTGGGTCATAGACCAGCTTCGCTGGCGTGGGGTCATCCACGATTTTTGCCACTTTCACACCGCCGGTCGCTGAGCCTGGTGCCGCATCGGTCTGGAAGACCACCTGCTTGGCCACATAAGGCTTACCATCGGGCCCGGTGACGCTGTCGGCGTTCGCCAGGTTACTGGCACTGACGTTTAATCGCTGTGATTGCGCGGTCATCGCTGAGCCGGCAATGTCAAAAATATTCAGCAAGGCCATAATTATTGCCCTTGTAACACACTCATCATGCCTTTGATCTGGCTACTGATGAGGGTGAGGTCGGTTTGATATTTCAGGCTGTTATCCGCGAACTGCGTACGCTCACGGTCCATATCTACGGTGTTGCCGTCGGCAGCCGGCTGGTCAGGTATGCGATAAAGCATATCCATCGATGGCGCGCCGTTTGTCTGTGCTTCAATGTGACGAGCTGACGTGACTTTTAACGCCATGCTGCTGCCTTCTGCACGGCCATTGGACATCACCCGACTCAGCTCGCTGGCAAAGTCGATATCCCGGGCCTGATAACCAGGGGTATCGGCGTTGGCAATATTTGACGCCAGGATCTCCTGACGTTGAGCACGCAGGTTGAGGGCCTCCGTACCAAATTTCAGCGCCGCATCCAGTTTGTCGAGCATGTTTCCTCCGCGTATGAGAATTTTGAGTTCGCAGCTTAATTTGAAAAAGCAAGCCGTCATCGTCTGAATAGCGACCCAAATGACCGCTATTTTGACAATTGAGGATTTTTCTTAACGGTTACACTCGTCGCCATCATCAGTGAGGAAATGCACAATGCGTCGATATCTGACCCTGCTGACCAGTCTGCTGGTCGTGATCGCCCTGCCAGCTTCTGCCGGGGATCTCAATGCACAACTGAATCAATTTTTTAAAGCGCGTGACGCCCAGCATGCTGAAGGCATGGTCGTGGTGGTACGCACGCCGAAAGAACAGTGGCCAGCCTGTGACGTGCCGCAGTTCACTCTGCCCGGCAACAGCCGGCTGTGGGGGAATATGAGCGTGGCGGCAAACTGCGGTGAGAACCGCCGTTATATTCAGGTCCAGGTTCAGGTCACCGGTTCTTATCTGGTCGCGAACCGGTTGCTGAGTCAGGGCAGCAGCGTCAGCGAGAGTGATTTCTCTCTGCAGACCGGCCGCCTTGATACGTTGCCCGCCCGCGCCCTGCTGAATGCGGACTCGGTCGCCGATGCTGTCGTGCTGCGCGATATCCAGCCAGGACAGCCGATTAATCCGTCTACGCTGCGTCAGCCGTGGCGGGTCAAGGCGGGTCAGAATGTGATGGTGATTGCCAGCGGCGACGGATTCGACGCCAGTGGTGAGGGCAAGGCGCTGAATAACGCCGCCCGTTCACAGTCGGTCCGGGTCAGGATGGGAAATGGTCAGGTTGTCAGCGGTAAGGTACGAGAGGATGGGAATATTCTTATAACGCTGTAAAGTGTTAAAGAAGCCCGTAGTGCTGCCGATAGAAGAATCAACTAAGCGAAAACGCTATTCTGATTCAGGTGGCAGACTTCCCCTGACCGTACAGGAGCCCGAACATGAGCATTGACAGAACGCAACCTCTGAAACCCGCCAGCACCGTACAGAGCCGCGATAGCAGTGAGTCCGGTAACAGCAAAGTGCGCCAGAGCGCCAGCCCGGTAGCAGCCGCTACAACGCCTGCAGCAGCCCAGGTGAGCCTGAGCAGCGCGCAGTCGCAGCTGATGCAGCCGAGCAGCAAAGATATTAATGTCGAGCGCGTTGAACAACTGAAAACCGCCATTCGTAATGGCGAACTGAAGATGGATACCGGCAAAATCGCCGATGCGCTGATTGCCGACACCAAGGCGTATTTAGAGGGTAATTAATTCCCATGAGTAATTTGCAGACCACATTAGATAAGATGCAGGACGTGCTGGCGTCGCTGTCAGCCGTGCTGGAAGAAGAGCAGCAGCAACTGGCGGCCGGAAATATTAACAGCAACCTGTTGCAGCGTATCACCGAAGATAAAAGCGCGCTGCTCAGCACGCTCAACTATCTGGATGAGATGCGCCGCACCGCTGAACAGAGTCAGGCGACATCGGCACCTTATCGTGGGCAGAACGACATGGCGCGCCGCTGGGACAGTATCCAGCAGCACTCCCGTCGCCTGCAGGATGCCAATGTTCATAATGGTATGCTGCTGCAGCATCAGATTCGCTACACCGAGAATGCGCTTGAAGTGCTGAAGCCGCATCAGACCCAGGCCTTCTATGGCCCGGATGGGATGGGAAAAGGCCAGACGACGTTAAGCCGTAAAGCCTGAACCGAAACGTAGCGTAAAAAAATCCCGCCTGGTGCGGGATTTTTTATTGGTGCGTTTTTTCCTTCACCATGATTAGCTTTGAAATTGAGCCTGCACAGGGAATAGGGGCAGATCGGAAAGACGCTAAAGCCAATCCCTGGCCGCTCGGCCCGCGCGATTACGCACCTCATCCCTGAGGTGCGCCCGTTGCCGGGCCAACGCTTCGCGTTGTTCAAAAACGCTCCCGGCGTTTTTGTCCATGGCGCGGGACGCTTTCCTCCTCTGCCCCTGATCCCTGCGCGTTGAATTTATTTATTGCGGCAAGCTTTACACAGTCGTGCGCCGTGCATAGTCGCGCAGCCGGAAGCCCAGCAGCCCCAGCGCCAGGAAATAAGCCCCGCCGCCTACTGCACAGACCGCAGCCAGGCGCAGCAGTCGCCACAGCATCGAACCCTGCTCCCAGTCAGGCATCCACTGCAGCATGGCAAACAGTGCGCCAGCCATCACCACCACGGCGATCAGCAGGCGGATCAGGAAGCTGCTCCAGCCCGGCTGCGGCATAAAGATCTTTTGCTTACGCAGCTGCCAGTAGAGCAGCGACGCATTCAGACAGGCCGCCAGACCAATTGACAGTGACAGACCGGCATGTTTCAGCGGGCCAATAAACGCCAGGTTCATTACCTGCGTCATGATCAGCGTGATAATCGCGATTTTCACCGGCGTTTTGATGTCCTGACGGGAATAGAAGCCCGGTGCCAGCACCTTGACCACAATCAGTCCCATCAGTCCGACGGAGTAGGCGATCAGGGCGCGCTGCGTCATCAGGGCATCAAACGCCGTGAATTTACCGTACTGGAACAGCGCCACGGTCAGCGGGCCGGAGAGCATGCCCAGAGCAACAGCGCTGGGCAGCGCCAGCAGGAAACAGAGGCGCAGTCCCCAGTCCATCAGTCGGGAATATTCATCATGATTGCCGCTGGCAAAACTTTTGGCCAGCGACGGCAACAGAATGGTGCCCAGCGCCACGCCCAGCACGCCGGAGGGGAACTCCATCAGGCGGTCGGCGTAGTACATCCAGGAGACCGAACCTGACACCAGGAACGAGGCGAAGATGGTGTTGATAATCAGCGAGATCTGGCTGACTGAGACACCCAGAATGGCGGGCCCCATCTGACGCATCACCCGCCAGACGCCCGCATCACGCAGATTCAGGCGCGGCAGCACCAGCATCCCGAGCTTCTTCAGGTGGGGCAGCTGATAGCCGAGCTGCAGCACGCCGCCCGCGACCACGGCCCAGGCCAGCGCCATGACCGGTGGATGGAAGTGCGGCGCGGCAAACAGCGCAAAGCCAATCATGCTGACGTTCAGCAGGGTCGGCGCAAAAGCTGGCACCGAGAAGCGGTTCCAGGTGTTGAGCACCGCACCCGCCAGGGACGCCAGCGAAATCAGCATAATGTAGGGGAAGGTCACCCGCAGCAGCGAGCTGGTCAGGGCAAACTTATCAGGACTGTCGGCAAAGCCGGGGGCCGTAACCATGATGACCCAGGGCGCAGCAATCATCCCCGCCACCGTGACCAGCGCCAGCGCCAGCGTCAGCAGCCCGGAGACGTAAGCCAGGAACAGTTTCGTCGCCTCTTCGCCCTGCTTGCTTTTATATTCAGCCAGAATCGGCACAAAGGCCTGGGAAAATGCGCCTTCAGCAAAAATACGCCGCAGCAGATTGGGAAGTTTGAACGCAACAAAGAACGCATCGGTCGCCATTCCGGCGCCAAACACCCGCGCCACGATGGCATCACGGGCAAAGCCCAGTACGCGGGAAAACAGGGTCATTGAACTGACCGCTGCCAGCGATTTCAACAAATTCATAATTGACGGCGCATCCTGAAAAGAATCGGCAAAAAAGGAGAATTAGCGCGGGCACCTGAGGATGCCCGGCGACAGTCTACTGCCACGGAGGGAAATGACCAGCACGGAGTGTTACAAGGCGTTATTCGCGGGTCGCCTCACGCCACAGCTTTTCCACCACACGCTGCGCCATCAGTGCCTGCTCACCGCTGGTTTCAGGCTTCGTCTGATTTTGTACGCAGTCGATGAAATGACGCGCCGCACCGCTGAAACCGCGCTGCGTGAGATGGCTCTGCCAGGCGGGGGGTGGCGTGATCAGCAGGCCGTCGCTACTTTCTTCCTGCCAGTCGCGCATCTCGCTGATGTCGATGCATTTACCGTCACACACCGCACTGACCCGCTCGCGCTGACTGCCTGCGCGCCGGTGCATGCTGGTGGTGATCGTTAATCCTTCAACGTTGAAATGGTGCTCGGCATAGAGCATCTGGCCCTGTTCGTTGGTGTCGATGCGCCCCTGCACCTGGCGAAACGGCTTGCCGCCCAGCCAGAGTGCGGTATCCACCACATGCAGGTAGTCATCGAGCAGGGTAAAGCGGAGATCCTGTGGCCCGACGCTGTCGCTGCGGTGCTTTTCAATCCGCAGAGAAGCCGCGCCAGCCATCTCCGCCCACAGCTGCTGATAGCGCGGGGCGAACCGGCGGTTAAACGCCACCATCAGTTTACGCTGGCGTTTTTCCGCCAGCGCTACCAGCGCCTCCGCCTGCTCCAGGGTTTCAGCCAGCGGCTTATCAACGCAGACATCTTTTCCTGCCAGCAGCAGCGCCCTGACGACGTCATAGTGCGTGGCAGTGCTGCTGTGGACAAAGACCGCGTCACAGGCAGCAGCCAGATCATTCAGCGAACCAAAACATGGCATGCGATAGCTGTCACAGATCGGGCGGGCTTTGGCCTGGTTCGGAGAAAATGCGCCCACCAGCGTCCAGTCTGTTGCGGCCGACAGCACCGGTAGCCAGGCTTTCTGTGCGATACCGCCTAATCCCACCACGCCAATACGTAATGTCATCTCAGCTCTCCGGTTGCAGCAGTTGGGTAAGTTGGGCCTTAAGCGCCGCGACCTGCTGCTCCAGTGTGGCGACACGCGCCGCCAGATCGCCCTGCTCTTCCGGCGCGTCGGTGTCGGCCTGCGGTTGATCACTTTCCTCGCCCAACAGATGCATAAAGCGGCTTTCGCGCTTGCCAGGCTCACGCGCCAGACGGATCACCTGCGCACTGTCGTCGCGCTGCATCAGGCCTTCCAGCGTCTGCTCGACTTCGCTGACATCACTGAACTCGTGCAGGCGACCGCTGCGGGTGCGTAACTCGCCCGGCGTCTGCGGGCCGCGCAAGAGGAGCAGAGTCAGGACGGCGACTTCCGCGCTGTTGAGCTTCAGTGTGCCAAAGGCGGAGTTACAGAAACGCTGCTCATATTTCACCACCCGCTGCCCGGCGGCACTGCTGGCCGTGATCAGATGCCGTTTTTCCAGCAGGTCGAGCTGATTCTGCACCTCGCTCTCACTCAGCTCCATTACCGGCTCGCGGTTCGATTTCTGGTTACAGGCCACCACAACACCGTTCAGTGACAGCGGATACTGCTCCGGGGTGGTTACCTGCTTCTCCAGCAGGCAGCCCAGTACGCGCAATGCCTGCGCCGATAAAACCATCTTCATGCTCGCATCCTCACACTTATCCACGCCGGTCAGGCGTCCATTCCCGCAGGGTTAACGCTGTCAGCACGTGATCCTGCCAGCGTCCGTCAATGAGCAGATAATCTTTTGCGTATCCCTCTTTCTCAAAACCGAGTCGCGCCAGCAGATCGCCGCTGCGCTGGTTGTGCGGCATGTAGTTCGCCATGATGCGGTGAATGTGCTGCTGGCGCTGCATATAGCGGATAGCCGCCTGCAGCGCTTCGAACATCAGACCCTGTCCCTGCCACTTTTCACCCAGTGAATAACCGAGATAGCAGGCGTGAAACGATCCGCGCAGCACGTTGCTGAAGTTCGCCACGCCCCGCACTTCGGTTTCATCGCTGTCCATGAGAACAAAATAGAAGGCCGTTCCCTGCTTATGCATGTCGGAAATCAGCCCGAGCCGTGCCTGCCAGCCCGACGGGTAGCAGTGGCTGTCATCGCGCACCGGCTCCCAGGGTTTTAAAAACAGGCGGTTTTCCGAATAGTAATCTGCCATTCGCCAGGCATCACGTTCGTGAACCAGACGGACCACCAGACGATCGGTGGTTAATCGCACCCTGGGCGCGGCAGAACGATAGCCAAACATCCTGACTCCTGAAATCAATGGCTGATAGAGATGAGCCGTCATTACCCGGCTTTCACTATAACCGCCGCCTGGGCTGCGGTAAAACGTTACAGCGGTTTCACCATAAACAGGTTGATTTTGCTCTGTTATCCCAGCGGTCAACAATTGGTGCTGGCGGCGGTTTCAGTCATGCGCGGGCCAGCCCGGTTTGCCCTGTGGGGGAATCTCTTCCATACTTTTTACGCGCCCGAAAACAGGATGAATTGATTCATTCTGTTAAACAGTCAACCTCTGAACACGGGAGATCAGGATGAAGCTCTATATTTATGACCACTGCCCTTTCTGCGTTAAAGCGCGAATGATTTTTGGCCTGAAAAACAAGCCGGTTGAGCTGGTAGTGATGCTCAACGACGATGAAGAGACGCCGAAACACCTGATCGGTCAGAAAATGGCGCCGATTCTGCAGAAACAGGATGGCAGCGCGATGCCTGAGAGCATGGAAATTGTGCACTATGTCGATCAGCAGGATCGCAAGCCGCTGATTACCGGCGCGCTGAATCCGGCGATAGCCGAGTGGTTGCGTCACATGAACAGCTACGTCAATAAACTGCTGCTGCCGCGCATCGCAGACGCCGCGTTTGCCGAATTCGCCACGCCGGAGGCGCGTGACTATTTCCGCACCAAAAAACAGGCCAGCATCGGTGATTTCGATACGCTGAAAAGCCACTCAGCCGGGCTGATTAAAAATGTCAGCCAGGATCTGCGCAAGCTGGACAAATTAATCGAACAGCCCAATGCGGTGAACGGCGAGCTGTCGGAAGATGATTTTAACCTCTTCCCGCTGCTGCGCTCGCTGACGCTGGTAGCGGGTATCGACTGGCCCGCACGGGTCGCTGACTACCGCGATAATATGGCCAAACAGACCCAGGTGAATCTGCTCTCCTCGATAGCCCACTAACCCTGCCCGGATGAGAGACGCTGCGGCGTTTCTCATCTCTTTCCTGATGACACCCGCCACGCATTCAGGCAGGCTATGGCCTGTTTACTGGCTCTGATATTCAGGATAAAGAACGATGAAAAAGGGTTTTTTCGGGCTGACAGCCCTGTTGATCGCACTGCTGGTGAGCGGCTGTAATCAACTGACGCAATACACGATCAGCGAACAGGAAGTGAATCAGGCGCTGCAGAAGCACAACAACTACGAGAAAGATATTGGCGTTTCCGGACTGGTTAACGCGCACATTGTGCTGAACAACCTGAGCAGTCAGATTGGTCGTGAAGATCCGGGTAAAGTGACACTCTCCGGCAACGCAAAAATCAACGTGACCTCGCTGTTTGGCCCGCAGCAGGCCGATATGCAACTGAAGATGCGGGCTCAGCCGGTCTATGACCAGCAGCAGGGTGCCATCTATCTGCGCGATCTGGAGATTGTTGATGCGCAGGTTGCACCGGAAAAAATGGCCTCCATCATGAAGACGCTGACCCCTTACCTGAATCAGTCGCTGAAAAGCTATTTCGATCAGAACCCGGCTTATACTCTCAGCGCTGATCGCAGTAAAGGTGAGTCGCTGGCGAAGAAGTTTGCCAAAGGGCTGGAAGTGAAACCCGGCGAACTGGTCATCCCCTTTACGCAGTAACCCCAATCTCCGCGCCCCTGGCGCGGTTTTTCTTTATCGGCATAAAAAGCAGGTGCAAACGGTTGCCTGAATCCTTATGCTTATACCCCGGCCAAAACAGCCCTTTTGTTTCCCTTCTGCCGGAGCTTCACTGATGACAGCACAACCTCAGCAACTTACCCTGCGTCGCCCTGACGACTGGCATATTCATCTGCGTGACGATGAGATGCTCAAAACGGTCCTGCCCTATACCAGCGCGGTGAATGGTCGTGCCATTGTGATGCCTAACCTGGTGCCGCCGGTGACCAGCGTGGCGGCAGGTGAAGCGTACCGCGACCGCATCCTGGCGGCGCTGCCGGCCGATCACGCCTTTACGCCGCTGATGACCTGCTATCTGACGGATTCGCTGGATCCCGATGAGCTTGAGCGTGGCTTCACCGCCGGTCTGTTTACTGCGGCCAAGCTTTATCCGGCGCACGCCACCACTAACTCCAGCCATGGCGTGACCAATATCGCATCGATCGCCCGCGTGCTGGAGCGGATGCAGAAGCTCGGTATGCCGCTACTTATCCACGGCGAAGTCACCGATGCGCATATCGACATCTTTGACCGCGAAGCCCGGTTTATCGAAACAGTGATGGTGCCGCTGCGCAGCCAGTTTCCGGCACTGAAAGTGGTGATGGAGCACATTACGACGCAGGATGCCGCTGACTATGTCGCTGATGCCGATGAGACGCTGGGCGCGACCATTACGCCACAGCATCTGATGTTTAACCGCAACCACATGCTGGTGGGCGGGATTCGTCCGCACCTCTACTGCCTGCCAATCCTTAAGCGCAACGTGCATCAGGAGGCGCTGCGCAAAGTGGTGGCCAGCGGGAATCCTCGCTTCTTCCTCGGCACCGACACTGCGCCGCACCTGCGTCATCTCAAAGAGGCCAGCTGCGGCTGTGCCGGCGTCTTTAATGCGCCGACGTCGTTGCCCGCTTACGCCACCGTTTTTGAAGAGCTGAACGCGCTGGCGCATTTTGAGGCGTTCTGTTCTGAGAATGGCCCGCGTTTCTACGGCCTGCCGCTGAATGAAGGGACGATTACCCTGGTGCGTGAACCCTGGCAGGTGCCAGAATCAATCGCGCTCGGCGGCCACTCCCTGGTGCCGTTCCTGGCAGGTGAAACCCTGAACTGGCGCATCGCATAATTTTCCTTGCCTCCGGCCCGCTGATACTGTAAATATATACAGTATCTTAACCGGAGGCTATTATGCGCGTTGAAATTACCGTATCCAATACCCGACCTCTTCCTGCTGGCGCGATTGAAGCGTTAAGCGATGAATTATCGCGCCGCATTGATGAACAGTTCCCTGACTCGACCAATCACGTCAAGGTACGTTACGCCAGTGCCAACAATCTCAGCGTGCTGGGCGGTGGAAAAGAGACGCGCGACCAGATCAGCGAAATCCTGCAGCAGACGTGGGAAAGCGCTGACGACTGGTTCATTACTGATTAACCGCCACTGTGCTTTTTTTCCGGGTGTCGCCACCCGGTTTTTTTATCTTTTCTCCCCTCTCGCACTTCCCCCTTCCAGCATCTAGACTCTTAATGATCAATGCCCTATCCTTGCGCTCGTCACGCATAACAGGAGGTGCGCACCATGACTACTGATAAACCGGAAGAGGCGATGACCTTTGGTGAGTTGTTAGCACTGATTGGTGATCAACAGCGTCGTTTAACGGTGCTGGAGAATGCTTTTTCCAGTCTGATTTTCTGTCTTGACGATCGTGCCAGTCAGCTGCTGGTGCACAATCTGTCGCTGGAAGCCCAAAATCAAAACCATGATGAACAGCTTCAGCAGCACTTTGCCCGTCTGGCAGAAACACTGCAAAAACGCGGCGGCGGCATCGTGCCGGAAACCCCGACACTCTGAGTACGCTCACGCGGCTCAACCCGCTTTTTTGCCTGCCCATTGAATAGTGATTAAAATGCCTGCCATCAGGCATTTTATTTTTTCCTCCCCGCCTTTCAAACGCAAATATTCTGTGAGAAGCTGACTCACGGCCTTTTAAAGCAGTGATTCCCTGGTTTACTGTTATAATTGTTTCGCTATTGAAATAAAAAAGCCGCATTGAACCTCACCATGCACTTCGTTTAACGAGTAATAAGGAGGTTATAATGGACAGAAGAAAAGACGTTATTCAGACTCATCCGCTGGTGGGCTGGGATATCAGTACCGTTGATAGCTATGACGCCATGATGATCCGCCTGCACTCGCTGTCGTCGCAGGATCAAAAAGAAGAAGAAGCGGATGTTGGCCCGACTTACTGGCTGACAACGGATGTGGCAAGGCAGTTTATCTCGATTCTCGAAGCGGGCATCGCCAAGATAGAATCAGCCGAGCAGATAGAACGACTCCTCAATAAGCATTAATTTCTGCCGCATCAAAGAGGCGCCCTCAGGGGTGCCTTTTTCGTTTCTGTTTCTGGTATGCTTTTGATTATCTGACTCTTAGAGCGTAGTTACCATGATTTATGATCTTATCGTCGTCGGCAGCGGCTCAGTGGGCGCGGCCGCAGGCTACTATGCCACTCAGGCGGGTTTATCGGTACTCATGATCGACAGCGCCCATCCTCCCCACACCCAGGGCACGCACCATGGCGAGAGCCGGCTGATTCGTCACGCCTACGGTGAAGGTGAACGCTATGTTCCCCTGGTCCTGCGGGCGCAGACGCTGTGGGATGAGCTGGAACAGCGTGCCGGTGAGCGCATCATGCATCGCAGCGGCGTACTCAACCTTGCGCCGATTCAGTCGCCTTTTATCCAGAACGTTATCGACAGCGCCGCCCGCTGGCAGCTCAACATTGAGGTGATGCAGCCCGATGAAGTGCGCAAGCGCTGGCCGCAGATCAATGTGCCAGAGGGGTATCTGGGTGTCTTTGAGCCGAAGTCCGGCTATCTGAAATGTGAACAGGCGGTTCGCAGCTGGATCCAGCTGGCGGAACAGGCAGGCTGTGCGCAGCTGTTTAACTGCCCGGTCTCAGAGCTGGGTCGCGATGGCGATCTGCAGCAGGTTACCACCCTCGATGGTGTCTACCGGGGCCGCAAAATGCTGGTCAGCGCTGGCACCTGGGTCGGTAAATTAGTCCCTGACCTGCCGGTCGCCCCAACCCGCAAAGTGTTTGCCTGGTATCAGGCTGATGGTCGCTACAGCGAAAATAATAAGTTTCCCGGCTTTACCGTGGAAATGACGGATGGCAGCCAGTTTTATGGCTTCCCGGCGGATAACAATGCGCTGAAAGTGGGTCGTCATGATGGCGGTCAGCTGATGCAGCAGCCTGAAGATCGTAAACCTTTTGGTGCGGTAGCCGCCGATGGCAGTGAAGCCTTTGGTTTCCTCCGTCAGTTCTTACCTGGCGTGGGTGTCTGTCTGCATGGCGAAGCCTGCAGCTACGATTTCAGCCCGGATGAAGACTTTATTATCGATACCCTGCCGGGTGAACCCGATCGCTTATTAATTACCGGCCTCAGCGGACACGGGTTTAAATTTGCCAGCGTATTAGGTGAACTGGCTGCGGAATTTGCCCGGAATAAACCGTTCTCCTTTGATCTGACGCCGTTCCGCCTTTCACGCTTCTGACTCTGATAACGGGTGGCATCAGGCGGGTGCCACCCGATTGACATTAACTGACGGAAACTGAACGTTACTGACATATCAGCCCTGTTTTATTTCGCCCTTAGGGTTAATTCACGCCTTTTTTAGTTGACGAACATCCCCTCAGTAAACAGTCATTCAGAAATATTGCGCATCTCCCGCCCTTTTTATTCAACCTTTTCACGATCGAAATTTAAATTTATAGAAGCGTAAGGACGATTGCTTTTATATTTCATAATGTGGATGCTTATTTCAGTTTATTTCTTCAAGAAAACTACATTATGTTATTACGCAATTCACCTCATCAGTTTGGACTGATTGCCGTGCTGCTGCACTGGTCAATGGCGCTGGCGATCTATGCCATGTTTGCGCTGGGATTATGGATGGTTGGCCTGGGCTACTACGACAGCTGGTATCACGACGCGCCGGAGATTCATAAAAGTATTGGCGTAATTCTGATGCTGACGCTGATGGTTCGCCTGCTGTGGCGCGTTATTTCACCGCCGCCCAGACCGCTGAGCAGTTATTCCCCGCTGGTGCGCATCAGTTCAGTGGTGGCGCATCTGTTGCTGTATACCCTGCTGCTGGCCATTCTGATCAGTGGCTATCTGATCTCCACCGCCGATGGCAAACCGATCGCTGTATTTAACTGGTTTAGCCTGCCTGCGCTGTTCAGCGGTGCAGGTGAACAGGCTGACCTGGCGGGCGATATTCACCTCTGGCTGGCCTGGACAGTTGTGATCCTGTCGGTACTGCATGGTCTGGCTGCGGTAAAACATCATTTTATCGATCGCGATATCACCTTTAAACGGATGTCAGGTTTACGCATCCCTTCTCCCTCTGAAAAGGATAAATAATATGTTCAAGAAGACTCTGCTGGCGATGACCGGTGCCAGCCTGCTGCTCGGTTCGATGACCGCCAATGCTGCGGACTATAAAATCGATAAAGAGGGCCAGCACGCCTTTATTCAGTTCCGTATTCAGCATCTGGGTTACAGCTGGCTTTACGGCACCTTTAAAGATTTCGATGGCAGCTTTACCTTCGATGAGAAGAACCCTGCCGCAGATAAAGTTAACGTCACGATTAACACCAGCAGCGTTGATACCAATCACGCTGAACGTGACAAGCATCTGCGCAGTGCTGACTTCCTGAACACCAGCAAAAACCCGCAGGCCACGTTTAAATCCACAGAGGTGAAGAAAGAGGGTGATGAGCTGAAAATTACCGGCGATCTTACGCTTAATGGTGTGACTAAACCGGTGACGCTGGAGGCGAAAATGCTGGGTGAAGGTAAAGATCCGTGGGGCGGCTACCGCGCTGGCTTTGAAGCCGAAGGGGAAATTGCGCTGAAAGATTTCAACATCACCAAAGATCTGGGGCCAGCGTCGCAGACCGTTCAGCTGATGATCTCGGTTGAAGGTGTGCGTCAGTAAAATACTACGCCGCCTGAAGCTGACTTCAGGCGGCGACGGTTATTTCTTCACTGGCGAGGGAATGGTCATGTTTAACAGGCCACGAGACTTGTTAAAGATCTTGTTGCCATTCTCACGTCCCGCCCGGCGAGCGCGCTGCTCTTCCGGAGAGAGTTTTGCCTCTTCCTGACAGATCGGGCTGCAGCAGTTCTCAAACTTCTCTGCACAGCTTTTGCACTGAATAAACAGCAGATGACAGCCATCATTCACGCAATTGACGTGGGTATCACAGGGTTCGCCGCACTGATGACAGTTCGACAGCACGTCGTCGGAGATCCGCTCACCCATCCGCTCATCAAACACAAAGTTTTTGCCTTTGAAGCGTACCGGTAATCCCTGCTCACGCGCGCGTCGGGCATACTCGATGATACCGCCTTCGATGTGATAGACATCCTCAAAGCCGTTATGCCGCATCCAGGCGCTGGCCTTTTCACAGCGGATGCCGCCGGTGCAGTACATCACGATCTTTTTGTCTTTCTTATCCTGCAGCATATCAACCGCCATCGGCAGCTGATCGCGGAAGGTATCAGCAGGCACTTCCAGCGCATTGTCGAAGCGACCCACTTCATATTCGTAGTGGTTACGCATATCCACGAACAGAGCGTCAGGATCGTCCAGCATGGCGTTCACTTCCGCCGCTTTTAGATACTGACCCACATCGCTGGCATCAAAGCTGTCGTCTTCAATACCGTCCGCGACAATGCGGTCACGCACTTTCAGACGCAATACCCAGAACGATTTCCCATCATCATCCAGCGCAATATTCATGCGCAAGTTGTTGAGCGCCGGATCAAAGTCGTACAGCCACGCTTTCATCTTTTCATACTGGCTGGCGGGCACGCTGATCTGCGCATTAATCCCTTCGTGCGCCACATAGACGCGGCCAAACACCTTGAGTGCCGTCAGGCCAAGGTAGAGCGCGTCACGGAATGCTTTAGGATCGGCAATCTGGAAATATTTATAAAAAGAGACAGTGGTGCGCGGCTCGGTTTCAGCCAGCATGCGCGCCTTCAGCTCTTTATTGGAAACGAGGTTATGTAACACTGGCATGGTGTTCTTTCCTGTTATCAATAGGAGAAATTTAGCGGGCACATGATACCTGATTTCACCGTGATGCAAAGGCCAGTGTCAGAAATGATCATTAATTGCTGTTTTTTCCGGCGCTCTCTGGAATGTTAACGCCTGCCTGCAGTAGCCTGTTCTGTCCGTGATATTTATACGCACGATAAAAACTGGCACAATAGCGAAAATCAATGAGATATCAGCACCGCACGGTGCGCGACGCAGGAAAAATAACTTTCACATGACCCAGTTGCCTCAGTTTTCACGAGAACTGCTTCACCCGCGCTATTGGCTGACCTGGCTGGGTGTCGCTTCTCTTTATCTTTTGGTGCTACTTCCCTATCCCCTGCTCTATATTCTCGGCTGCAATATTGGTCGTATTGGGATGCGCTTTATGAAGCACCGCGTCAGTGTTGCCCGGCGTAATCTGGAGTTAAGTTTTCCGGATATGCCGATCAATGAACGCGAGGCAATGGTTAAGCACAATTTCGAATCGGTTGGCATGGGATTGATTGAAACCGGCATGGCGTGGTTCTGGCCTGACTGGCGCATCAATAAATGGCATAAACCGTCGGGGCTGGAGCATATTCAGCAGGCCCGCGACAGTCAGCGCGGCGTGCTGCTCATCGGCATGCACTTTCTGACGCTGGAAATTGGTGCGCGCATGTTTGGTATCCATAATCCGGGCATTGGCGTCTATCGCCCTAATGACAACAAACTGATCGACTGGCTGCAGGTTAAAGGCCGGATGCGTTCCAATAAAAGCATGCTGGATCGTAAAGATCTCAAAGGCATGATCCGCGCCCTGAAGCACGGGGACATTATCTGGTATGCACCCGACCACGATTATGGCCCGCGCAGCAGCGTCTTTGTGCCTTTCTTTGGGGTGGAAAAGGCAGCCACCACCATAGGCACGCATCTGCTGATCCGCACCGGTAAACCGGCTGTCATTCCTTTCGTACCGCGTCGTCTGCCTGGTGGCCGGGGTTATGAACTGATGATACTGCCTGACATCAGCGGCGAATTTACGCTGGAAAGCGATGTAGCAACCGCAGCCAGAATGAATCAGGTGGTTGAAGAAGGCGTGCTGCTGGCACCTGAACAATATATGTGGCTCCACCGCCGTTTCAAAACCCGCCCCGAGGGCGAGCCGTCCCGCTATTGATCTGTTCGCGCTGAATGTCCGTCTGGCATTTAGCGCGTTTTACCCCACTCCCTGCTAAATAAATCAGTGTCTCATGACTCACTCTGCCTGTAAGCGAAACCGCAGGTCCGGCTATTAATAAACCCCCGTATTCTTTATATTATTACCCTCTGGTTAAAATTAAAGTTACTAATGAATTAATCGGCCGCGAGGCCGTATTCAGCCTGTTTTGCTTTTTATATATTAATATTACAGTGCTCGCTGTTAAATACATGATGGTACTGATTATCCTTTATGCCAGGCCGAATCCTATTTAGCCGCTCTTAATGGTGTCTCCCGGCTTATGAATCACTGAAAATTAACTTATTTTACAAGCTATTGCCGCACTGATTTGGCTTATATTCCATTTTACATTTTTTTAACAGCCTGATAGACCGTTATGGAATTTGAAGTCATTTAACCTTCCCGGTAATTTCTGTCGTGACAGTCAGACCTTTAACCGCTCTGACCAGAATTATAAAAAAGACAACACAGCAAACCTCTAATGGGACATATAATATGAACAAAGGTCTCTACTATTACGTCACAATGGGTACCGATCTGGACAATTACCATTATCTTCATCGTAAGGGGTGCAAACGTATGCCTGACAAAGAAGAGGTCATATTCATCGGCACTTTATATAATCTGAGTCAGGCACTCTCTATCGCCAGAATTAACTTTAAGAAAGTGAAGCCCTGCATAAAATGTTGTATCCGTTATTCAGCACCCGTGATTCACGACTCCGTTCAACCCGTACTGCACTTCCCGCAAAAGATGATCTGACCCTGACTGGCGGGAAATGGTTTATTTCCCGCCAGTTGCACCGGCCCGCCCTTTCCCTCCCCTGAATTTCGTCTATCCTTCACTGAAATCAAATGAATCTGCAGTTAATGAACCCGGTAAGGAGAAGATCGATGAGCATGTACAGTACGTTAGAGGAAGCGATTGATGCTGCACGTGAAGAGTACCTCGCTAACAACCCTGAGGTAGATGAAGAAGAAGCATCGATCAGCCAGTTTGGCCTGCAGAAGTATGTGATGCAGGATGGCGATATCATGTGGCAGGCTGAGTTCATGGCCGATGAAGGTGAAGCTGGCGAGTGTCTGCCTTTCCGCAGCGGTGAAGCCGCACAGGCCATTTTTGATGCTGACTTCGACGAAGTTGAACTGCGTCAGGAGTGGTTAGCGGAAAATACTCTGCACGAGTGGGATGACGGCGAATTCCAGCTTGAGCCGCCGCTGGACACCGAAGAGGGTGAAGCCGCAGCGCAAGAGTGGGAAGATGATAACAGCGACTCCGATCGCAGTTACTCGTAAGGACCGTGACTGGCATCCACCGGTAACAACAGGGTGTCAACCACCAGCGACAGCGGCAAATCGAGGATCGTTAAGACCCGCCACCCGCTGTCGCGTACATCCCACTGTACGCCCGGATAGTACTGATTACCGTGCCCCTGCCCGGGGATGGTGCGACTGATAATACTGCCGCATCCGCTTAAGCAGAGCACGGCTACGACGACAACCCCCGCCTTTAAGAACACTTTCACCACTGATATCCGCCATGAACAGCCGTTGAGATTGTCACGCGCTGCTCGCGGTGACTGCCAGCAATTAATTTATCAGCGAATCGCTGTTTTAATCCGATAAAAAAAGCGGCATCGCTGCCGCTTTTCAGATTACGCGTTTTTTGCCAGCGCGTTAGGGTTGAGGTTGAGTTTCTGATAACTCTCTACCCACTGATGATACTTGTCCGCATTTTCCCACAGTCGGGTATGCACACGGGCCAGCACCACCGGATCGCTGATCAACTGCAGCCGCTGTTCGCGACCCAGTTTATCCGGCGAATCGCTCAGCGCCTGATCCACACGACGGTCACGGGCATAGTCCAGTAACTGACTCTGGCGGTGGCGCGATGTTGCCAGTGCGGTTGCCAGTGCGTTAAAGGCAGGATGGAACAGGGCATGCATAAAGCCATTTTCCAGCGCGCGCTCACGGTTCAGCACCACATAGCGATCGGTATCCACCAGCTCCTGCGGCGGCGAGTACTCTTCCGGGATCAGGAACAGTTTGGCTTTCTTGCTCTTGATACCCAGAGTTGAGCGGCTCGACATCACCGAAACGAACGGTGACAGGATCAGTGAGAAGACAATCGGAGCCAGCCACCACAGGAAGTTAAGATCCAGCAGTCCCATACCCGTTGCCCACACCAGACCCAGTGCCATCTGCGAACCGTGACGTTTAAACGCCTCGCCCCACGGAGTGGCATCGTCATCACGCTGCGGTGAGTTCCACACCACTTCCCAGCCGAGGAAGGCACTGACGACGAACACGGTATGGAACAGCATACGCACCGGTGCCAGCAGCACCGAGAACAGCGTTTCCAGCACCAGTGAAGCCAGCAGGCGCAGAGGACCACCGTAGGCCTTCGATCCTTTAAACCAGATCAGCACCACACTCAGCATCTTCGGCAGGAACAGCAGCACCATGGTGGTGGAGAACAGCGCGATCGCCAGCTCCGGACGCCACTGCGGCCAGACCGGGAACAGCTGCCTCGGTTGCAGGAAGTAGGTCGGTTCCATCAGCGTATGTACCACCTGTAAGGCAGTGGAGAGCGCCAGGAACATAAACCACAGCGGCGCCGACAGGTAGGACATGACACCGGTCAGGAACACCGCACGGTGAACCGGGTGCATCCCTTTAACCAGGAACAGGCGGAAGTTCATCAGGTTACCGTGACACCAGCGACGGTCACGCTTCAGCTCATCCAGCAGGTTCGGTGGCAGCTCTTCATAGGAACCCGGCAGGTCATAGGCAATCCAGACGCCCCAACCAGCACGACGCATCAGCGCAGCTTCTACGAAGTCATGCGACATGATCGAACCGGCAAAGGAGCCCTCGCCCGGTAACGGAGCCAGTGCACAGTGCTCAATAAAGGGTTTCACGCGGATAATCGCGTTGTGACCCCAGTAGTGAGACTCGCCCAGCTGCCAGAAGTGCAGACCGGCCGTGAACAGCGGACCGTAGACGCGGGTCGCAAACTGCTGACAACGCGCATACAGCGTATCCATACCCGATGCTTTCGGCGACGACTGGATGATCCCGGCATTCGGGTTCGCATCCATCATGCGCACCAGACCGGTCAGACACTCACCGCTCATGACGCTATCGGCGTCCAGCACGACCATGTAGCTGTAGTTGCTGCCCCAGCGACGGCAGAAGTCATCGATGTTGCCGCTTTTACGCTTCACACGACGACGACGACGGCGATAGAAGATCTTGCCTGCCCCGCCGACATCCCGCACCAGTTCCATCCAGGCTTTCTGCTCGGCAATGGCGATATCCGCATCGTAGCTGTCGCTGAGGATGTAAACGTCAAAGTGTTCAGCGTTACCGGTGCGAACCACGGATTCCCAGGTCGCTCGTAAACCGGCATAGACACGCTCAACGTCTTCATTACAGATCGGCATAATCAGCGCGGTACGATGTTCCGGATTAAGCGGCTCATCTCCGACCGTTGAATACGAGATACTGTATTTGTCACGTCCAATCAGCAGCTGCAGGAAGCCCATCAGGGCCGTCCAGAAGCCAGCCGAGACCCAGCAGAAAAGTATGGCGAACAGGAACAGGATTCCGGTCTGCAACAGATAAGGCAGGATCTGCATCACGGACTGCTGCCAGTTCTGATTGATCATCTCCATCGGGTCCAGAAGCGTCCAGCCCTGATAAGGCAGAATACTCTTCATGTACCAGGTGGCGACCACGGTCTGGAAAAGGGTCAGGATCAACAGAATGTAGCGGCGAATGGAACCCACATGACGCCACTTCTCTTCGGCACGCCGCTCTTCCGCGTTGGTATAACGCGGAATCGTTTTGTGTCCGCGCAGTGAGTCCCAGGCGCGGGCGACCGGGTTGGTACGCCAGGCTTCCGGGAACATCAGTGAGCGTTTGACCTTCGGCATCGCCTTCAGCGTGGTGCGGTCGAGATAATCTTTACCCAACTGCTGACCGCCAGCCAGCGAATCGGGCCAGGCCATTTCAACCCGCGATGAGACCGATTTTAACGGCGCATCATCGGGACGATCACTGGCTGCGACATCCCTGCCCAGCGCATCATGGATGAAGTGGAACTCGCCGGCATTCTGCAATGAGACGCTCAGGCGAGCCTTCCCTGCCGCATCCAGCGGCAGAGATTCCACATAACGTTGAGGTGTAAAAGTCGATTTATTCATTGGCAGGTAACTGATAGCTCCAGGTTTCCGTCAATGTCTTGTCGCCGCTAACCAAGGCCGCACGCATTTCGGTGGACTGCTTGGCATCTTTCACACGCAGACGCAACACCAGACGCCAGCCTTTGGTGACCGGGTTATAACGTACGCTCTGCTCAACCACATCAGCATTTTTACCGACGCTGACCTGCGGTGCCACCTGACTGTTTTCCGCCATCTTGCTCATGTCTTTACCCACGAAGTCGATGGTGAAAGCCACGGTGCCATCCGGCTGACGCACCAGATTAGACTGCTTCACGTCACCCGCTGAACGCAGGGTATTTTTGACCCAGGCGGTATCATCAGAGTGCAGCTGGTTTTCGTCGCGCGAGAAGTGCAGACGATACTTGAAGTTCATCTCTTTGCCAGGCTCTGGCAGCGTCTCTGGCGTCCAGAACGCAACGATGTTGTCGTTGGTTTCGTCTGCCGTCGGGATTTCAACCAGTTCAACCCGGCCTTTACCCCAGTCGCCGATCGGCTCAACCCAGCCGCTTGGACGCAGGTCGTAGCGGTCATCGAGATCCTGATAGTTGTCAAAGTCACGCCCACGCTGCAGCAGACCAAAACCTTTTGGATTTTCGATCGTGAAGGTGCTCACCGCCAGATGACGCGGGTTATTCAGCGGACGCCAAATCCACTCCCCGTTGCCATTGTGGATAGAAAGACCATCAGAGTCATGCAGTGCCGGACGGAAGTTGTTTACCGTCGAAGGCTGGTTCTGACCAAACAGGAACATACTGGTCAGCGGTGCGATACCCAGTTTGCCGACGTTATCACGCAGGTAAACTTTAGACTGCACATCAACCGTTGACGCTTCACCCGGATGCAGCACAAAGCGATACGCACCCGCCGCACGAGGCGAATCGAGCAGTGCGTAAATCACCAGCTGTTTGTCCTGTGGTTTAGGACGCTGAATCCAGAACTCTTTGAAACGCGGGAACTCTTCACCAGACGGCAAGGCCGTATCGATGGCAAGACCACGCGCCGACAGGCCATAAACCTGACCGGCACCGATTACACGGAAATAGCTCGCGCCCAGGAAGCTGGCGATCTCATCGTTTTTACCCTTGTTGTTGAGTGGGTAAAGCACTTTGAAACCGGCAAATCCGAGGTTTTTCACCGCTTCCGCGTCATGTTTTACATTACCGAAATTGAAATAATCGGGGTTGTATTTAATCTCGCGCACCGCGCTGCCGGTCACTTCGCTGATCTGCACCGGGGTATCGAAATACATGCCCTGATGATAGAACTCCAGCTTGAATGGCGTGCGCAGTTTTCCCCAATACGCTTTATCGTGGTTAAACTGGATCTGCTGATAATCAGCAAATTTCATTTCACGAAATTGAGAGGGTAAATTGCTTTTAGGCGCTTCGAAGCTTTTCCCTGCCAACGCTTTGGCTTGTTTGGCTACATCATCGATGTTAAACGCCCAACTGTTATTGGCGTACAACGCCAGCAGAACTGCAGTACCAATCCAGCGTACCTTCATCAGTCCGGCTTTATTTTTTTCTTTAGTCAGCACATCCCCCCCTTTCGTGTGCTTAAATCAAACCCGTTTATCTTAAAGGATTATTCGGTTTTCCGACAGCTTATGCGCAACATTGTTCCCGCATTTCGTCTGGCATTACGCTACTTTTAGGACAATTAGACACTACGGATTCCACTGATAGTATACCTGGTTTATCCCAGGTAGAATTTTCACAGAGCATAATTCGGTTTCAGGGTGAAACCGGCCAAACGTACTAACGAACTGGAACTTTATGAGTACTGTAAAACCTGAACGTGAATACTTCCTCGACTCCATCCGCGCGTATCTGATGTTACTGGGGGTGCCGTTTCACGTTTCCCTCATCTACTCTACGCAGAAATGGGCAGTAAACAGTCATGAGGCGTCGTTATGGCTGACGCTGCTGAACGATTTTATTCATGCGTTTCGTATGCAGGTGTTTTTTGTCATCTCGGGCTATTTCTCCTACATGCTGTATCTGCGCTATCAGCCGCGTCGCTTCCTGAAAGTGCGACTGGAGCGTGTGGGGATCCCGCTCCTTACCGCCGTTCCGCTGCTCACGCTGCCGCAGTTTTTCATGCTGAAAGCGTGGACCGATAAGCTGGCTGACTGGCCCCGCTTCACGCCCTATCAGAAGTTTAATAACCTGGTGTGGGAGCTGATTTCGCATCTGTGGTTCCTGGTCGTGCTGGTGATGCTGACTACGCTGGGCATGGTGACGTTCCGCTGGCTGCGCGATCAGCATCGCACCATTGATTACTCCCGGGTTGGCTGGGGCACACTGACCGCTGGCGTGCTGGCGTGGGCTCTGGTGTGGTGTGTCTTCCGTCGTCTGGTATTTATTTTCCAGCCTGACTGGCTGATGGATGGCCTGTTCAACTTTATTGTGATGCAGACGCTCTTCTATCTGCCGTTCTTTATGCTGGGCGCGCTGGCGTGGAAGCATCCACCGCTGAAGCAGCTGTTTGTGCGGTTTAATCCGGTGATGTGGATCGGCGCGGTGGTGATGTTTGTCGCCTACTGCACTAATCAGCGTCTGAGCAGCGGCGATGGCTGGCTGTATGAGCTGGATGCGATTATCACGACGCTGATGGGCCTCTGCATGCTGAACGTCTGTTTCTGCTTCGGTCATAAACTGCTGAACGCTCATTCGCCGCGCATCATGTATCTGGTCAATGCGTCGCTGTTTATCTATCTGGTACACCATCCGCTGACGCTGCTGTACGGCATTTATGTCACGCCACGCATTGAAAATAACACCCTGGGCTTCTTCGTTGGCCTGCTGATGGTGTTTGGCATCGCGTTTCTGCTGTATGAGATTCACCTGCGCATCCCGCTGCTGCGGTTCCTGTTCTCCGGGAAATTTGAGCGCAAACAGGCCGGACAAGGGAATTGATGGTATTGCCTGAATACAGTTAACAACTCAAAGCGATGGGATTACACCCTCATCGCCTTGAGTCCAGCGAGCAGGCTCAGGGAGCCAGTGCCCTCCGCAAAGACGCAAAAGATGCCATCCATGGCAGGCTCAGCGCGGGCCATCCATGGCCCGCGATGCTTTGCTATGGGCACTGGCTCCCATCGCTTTACGTCCGGGAGTCGTCTGTGGTGAGCAATCTGTGGTTATGTGAGCCGACTGCGGGGAACACTCCAGGACTACAGGAGCCACTCAATCGGCAGTCGCCACACCAATCGCACCTGAAGCCGTTGCCACCATGAGCAGCCCGGCTCGTGCTTGTGCACAATCTGCTGCGGCTCATCCGGATACTCCAGCCAGTTGACCCTTCCCCACTTATCCAGCCTGAGCGTCCATGCCCGATCGCGCATGGACTGGCTGAAGCGCTGGTGCGTTTCTGCGGCCAGCGACGCACTCTCGATGACCAGCCCCATCTCGGTATTCAGCACCGCGGAGCGGGGATCGAAGTTAAATGAGCCGATAAACAGCGTCTTTTGATCCACCGAGAAGGTTTTGGCATGCAGGCTGGAGCCAGAATTACCGGTTAAACCCCGGTCGTGCGGGGCATCGGGCACGCCCGCCTGCGGTTTCAGCTCATAGAGCGCGATGCCATGCCGCAGCAGTTTCTTGCGCCACTTGGCGTAACCGGCATGCACAATCGACACATCGTTGGCCGCCAGCGAGTTGGTCAGAATGGCAATTTTTACCCCTTTGCGCCTTAGCGACAGCAGCTGTGCAACGCCAGCGCGGGTCGGCACAAAGTAGGCAGAGATGATATCGAACTGCTCCTGCGGCGTGCCAATCACCTCCAGCATCCGCTGCGGCAGCAGGCTTCTGGCGCGCGCTTTGCCCAGCCCTTTACGCGGATCGTCACTCAGCAGCCGCGCTTTTGCCCAGGTCAGGTCCAGCGTGCCCTCTTCCAGCTCCTGCAGCAGCGACGAATTTTCCAGCCGCTGAAGATAACGCTGCACCGGTTCGCTGTGACGCCATTCGGGTGGCAGACTCACACTGTCCTCTTCCGGTTCATCTTCATCCAGTACCTGCTGCAGCGGCGAGACCGGCTTACTTCGCCAGTAGCGCTCAAAATCCTCTGCGACCTCTTTTACCACCGGGCCAATGGCCATCACGTCGAGATCGGCAAACAGCGGTTCATTGCCGGTGCCGAAATATTCGTCGCCAATATTGCGTCCCCCCACCACGGTCGTGACGCCATCCACGGTAAAACTCTTGTTGTGCATGCGACGATTCAGACGGGCAAAATCGGTGAGATAACCCAGCGCACGCAGGGTACGAAACGAGAACGGATTAAACAGCCGCACTTCAATACCGGGATGGCGGTTGAGCTGAGCCAGCGTATCGTCCAGGCCCGGCGTATTGTTGTCATCCAGCAGCAGCCGTACCTTCACCCCGCGACGGGCCGCTTCCAGCACCGCGCTGAACAGCAACCGGCCAGAGAGATCGTTTTGCCAGATGTAGTACTGAATATCGAGTGAACGCTCCGCTTTTTGTATCAGCAGATAGCGGGCAGCAAACGCATCCAGCCCGTCGCTCAGCTGATGGACACCGCTCAGCCCCGGATGGCGCTGACATTCTGGCTCCAGCTGTGTTTCCAGCCAGCTGCTACGCTCCGATGGCGGGGAGAGCTCAAACGCTTGGGTCATGACAATTCCCTGTAAAATGCAGTTATTTTTATTATTCCCCGGCCCGGCCTCTGGCGCTATACCTCTGTTCCGAATGAGCAGGCGGTCACGGGCGTTTTTTAGTCTAGACTTAACCGGACGATCTGTGACCGGCATTAGCCCGGCAGGAGAGGAATATGTCTCATCAACCCCTTACAGATACCCGCCAGCGCTACCATCCCAGCCTGTTTCGCAGCTTTTTCCAGGGGAGTTTTCCCTGCTCCACCGCCTGCCGTACGCCGGGCAAACGGCTGGATATGGTCTTCAGCAGCGGCCACGATATGCTGCTGGAAAAAGATTATGCCGCGCTGGCTGAGCAGCACCTGCTCACCGCCCGCGACGGTGCGCGCTGGCACCTGATTGAAAAGATCCCCGGCCAGTATGACTGGCAAAGTTTTCTGCCGATGGTAGAAGCCGCGCGGCGTCAGCAGATGGAGATCATCTGGGAGCTGGCGCACTTTGGTTATCCCGATCATCTTAATATCTGGAAAGCCGAATTTGTGGAACATTTTAGCCGTTTCGCACGCGCGATGGCACACCTGATGCGCGATGAGGGCATCGAACGCCCCTTCTTTACGCCGGTTAATCAAATCTCTTTCTGGTCCTGGGCCGGGGCGGATGTCGCCTGGTTCAATCCCCATGCTGCGAATCGCGGTAAGGAACTGAAACGTCAGCTGGTGCGCGCCTCGCTGGCGGCGATTCATGCCATTCGCGAGGTCTATCCGGAGGCGCGTTTTGTCCTGACCGATCCGCTGGTACAGATTGCCCATCATCCCGATAATCCGGACAGCAAACCCTACGCCGACGCGCAGCATCAGGCGCAGTTCGAGGCCTGGGATATGCTGGCTGGTCGCGTCGATAAAGAGTTAGGCGGCAGTGAAGATTGCCTGGATATTCTGGGCCTGAACTACTATCCCGATAACCACTGGTTTTTCCCCAATCAGCCGATGTCGCTGGACGATCCGACACGTGTTCCGCTGCACATTCTGCTGGCGCAGTGCTGGCAGCGCTACCAGCGGCCGATGCTGATCGCCGAAACCGGCGCAGAGGGTGACGCGCGCGCGCCCTGGCTGCAGGAGATCAGTGAAAACGTGGCAGTCGCGCTGGATCAGGGTATTGCGGTGGAGGGCATTTCGCTCTATCCGGTGGTGGAGTATCCCGCCTGGGCAGATGACCGGCGTTCGCCAGGTCCGCTACTGGGCTTAGCCGATCCTAATGGCAATCGTAACCTGCATGAATCTCTGGCGCTGGTGTTACGCAGTCAGCAGATTAAGTTCGCCACGCGTAACGCGTAATCAGACATGCTGAGAGGCGGGCTTTTTGGGGTAACAGGAGCGAACGTCGAGAGAGGGATCGGCAGGATGACGTACGTCGGTCAGCCAGACCATGGTAAACAGGAAGGTGACCCCGATGAGACAGGCCGCCAGCAAACCGATAATTGCGATTAATTTGTCATCTCCGGAGTCCATCGCTTTCTCCTTATTCAATCCGTCGAATTCCTGTGCGTGTCAGCTCATCCAGAGCGTAATCATCAGGACAAAGATTATAAGCGTTACCGAGGTCACCGCAAGCACCACTATCGCAAAGTGCGCATCGTCAAGTGACTGGCGAATTGGCTCATCGTGATCGTCGGGTGGCGAGGGCAAAGACATAACAATCCTGTGAAAAAATAGGGGCCGCCGGAAGTGAAGCGGTGAGTGACAGTGTAGATGAAAGGCTGTTTATCGTCCGGTTCTTTCGTCCGAAAAATAAACTGGCCCGTGCCTGCACGGCACGGGCCGGAGATCAGACGCCGCGCCAGCGTCTGAAGATCAGTGAGGTGTTTATCCCACCAAAGGCAAAGTTGTTGCTCTGGATATAGTCGGTCTCCAGCTCTCGCGGCTCGCCCATGATGTAATCCATCTGACCGCCGTCGGCGGCTGGTTGCGTCAGGTTAAGCGTCGGCGCAAACCACCCTTCCCGCATCATCTCAATGCTCATCCAGGCTTCCAGCGCCCCGCAGGCACCCAGCGTATGGCCGAAATAGGACTTCAGTGAAGAGATCGGCGTTGATTCGCCAAACACCGCCGCCGTCGCCAGACTTTCGGCCATATCACCCCGCTCTGTGGCAGTACCGTGCGCATTCACATAACCGACCTCTGCGGCCGTGATACCGGCGCTTTGCAACGCCCGCTCGATGCAGATCTGCATGGTTTCCCGCTGCGGCTGCGTGATATGGGCGGCATCGCAGTTGGTGTGGAAACCGGTGAGCTCGGCGTAAATCGTGGCGCCACGCGCCAGAGCATGGTCCAGCGACTCAAGAATCAGTGTGCCGGCCCCTTCGCCAATGACCAGACCATCGCGCTGCTGATCAAATGGCGCAGGCGTGGTGTGCGGCGCGTCATTACGCTGGCTGGTGGCAAACAGGGTGTCGAACACCGCCGCTTCCGACGGACAAAGCTCTTCCGCTCCCCCGGCGACCATCACCGTCTGATAGCCGTGACGAATCGCTTCCCAGGCATAGCCAATCGCCTGGCTACCCGAGGTACAGGCGCTGGAGGTCGGGATCACCCGGCCGCGCAGGCCGAAAAACAGCCCGGCATTGACCGCTGTGGTGTGCGGCATCATCTGCACATAGGTGGTGCCGGTAATATTGTTGGTGTGCTTTTCCGTCAGCATGGTAGCGAACTCGCTGACCGGCCCGGTGCTGCCGGTCGACGATCCGTAGGCGATGCCCGTTTCTCCGCTGGTCAGCACAGGATGGTCAATCAGGCCCGCCTGGGTCAGCGCCAGTTCGGTCGCGCGCGTTGCCAGCAGCGAAACGCGACCCATGGCGCGGATACGCTTGCGGGTGTAGTGCGCAGGCAGTTCAAAGTTATCCACGGGCGCGCCGAGAAGCGTATGCAGCCCGTCGTAAATCTGCCACTCGGGCATAAAGCGCACCGCATTGCGGCCAGCACGGATTCGCGCCGACACCTCTGCCCAGGATTCACCAAAAGCGGTGACACCGCCCATACCGGTTACGACGACCCGCTGGATCACAGCATGCCTCCATTAATCGAAATCACCTGACGCGTCACATAACCGGCGATATCGGACATCAGATAGCTCGCCAGTCCGGCGACCTCTTCAGCCGCGCCCATGCGTTTCATCGGCACGATCTTCATCGCTTCCTCAATCACCTGAGGTTCCAGCCCCTCCATGCCGGTGTCAATCAGCCCCGGCGCGATGCAGTTAACGGTGATTTTGCGTTTAGCCAGCTCAATCGCCAGCGCCTTGGTGGCACCGATAATGCCCGCTTTCGCCGCGCTGTAATTGACCTGACCGCGATTGCCCATCATTCCGGAGACCGACGACAGGGTAATGATGCGGCCACCGCGGCGCAGGCCGATCATCGGCATCACGCAGGGCTGGATCACGTTGTAAAAACTGTCGAGGTTGGTGTGGATCACGCTGTCCCACTCTTCATCCGTCAGGGCGGGAAACGCCGCATCACGGGAGATACCGGCATTACTCACCACGCCATAGTAGGCTCCGTGTTGCTCAATGTCCGCCTCCAGCGCGGCGCGGGTGGCCGCCCGGTCAGCCACATCAAATCCCAGTACACGGCCGCTACCGCCTGCGGCTTCGATCTGCTGCAGGCACTGCTCAGCGCCTGCGCGATCGCGATTGAAATGCACGATAACCTGATAGCCATCCTGGGCGAGACGCAGCGCAATCGCGCGGCCGATGCCTTTACTGGCGCCCGTGACCAATACTGAATCTGTCATGGCTGATTTCCTTGTGACATTAATTGCTGTAACTCTGCTTCATTGGGTTGATAAGTGTTCAGACGACCGCTGGCAAGCCGTTGCGTGCCATAACAAATGTCGCCCTCAAAGCTGCCCATGCGGTCATCGCGCATCAGCAGCGTCATCCGGATATCCAGTGTCACATTCGCGGGAAAAAGCGGCTGCTCAGCCCGCCAGCCGCGTCCGCCCAGCAGCATACCGGGGGGGATCAGGGTTGCGCCGCCCTGCTTTGCATGCCAGCCCGACCAGACGCCGACGGTCTGCGCCATCATCTCGACGCCAAACCAGGCAGGCAGTTCGCCCTGGGGCGTCAGAAACGGTGCCAGTACGCCACCAGCACAGGTTGATACCTGACAGTGAACCTGGTCTTCATCAACGGCGATCAGCTGATCAAGCAGCAGCATCGGCGCAGCGTGCGGCAGCCAGCGTGCCGCGGGAGAATTAATGTCCATCAAGGCGTCCCAGAATCAGGCAGGTGTTGTTGCCGCCAAAGGCGAATGAATTCGAGGCGATGACCGGCCGTTGCAGCGCCTGCGGCTGTAACAGTAATCCGCAATCCGGCAGTGTCTCATCCTGCGCCGCCTCACTGAAATCCTGGGCGGGCAGCGGCAGATTGTTTTGCAGAATCAGCGCGCTGAGTGCGGCTTCGCACACGCCAGCTGCGCCGAGCGTATGGCCGGTCAGGTGTTTGGTCGAACTGCACGGCACCGCATTGCCAGACAGACGCGCAATGACAGCCGCTTCCATCTGGTCGTTCAGCGGCGTCGCTGTGCCGTGCAGATTGATATAACCGATCTGCTGCGGCAACAGATTTGCCTGTTGCAGTGCCATCCGCATCGCGCGTTCAGCGCCCTCACCCTGCGGATGAGGCGCGGACATATGCCAGGCGTCAGAAGATTCGCCCGCCCCAAGCAGCGCCAGCGGCTGCGGCTCGCGCGTCAGCAGCATCAGCGCAGCCCCTTCGCCAATCGAAATGCCGTCACGATCGCGGCTGAACGGCGCACAGCGACGCTCAGAAAGCGATTCCAGACTGTCAAAGCCGTTAATCGGCATCCGGCTCAGCGAGTCCGCCCCGCCCACCAGCGCGACATCCGCCAGCCCCGCCGCAATCAGCCGCTCGCCACTGATAATAGCGCGGGCGCTGGAGGAGCAGGCGGTGGAAATGGTATAGGCCGGGCCATCCAGCTGCAGGTAATGAGCCAGAAAACGTGACGGATCGCCCAGCTCCTGCATCTGATAGTGATAATCGGGCTGGCTGCCGCGAATCTGCTGATCGCCCTCATCCACGCCCGAGGTGCTGGTGCCCAGCACAATCGCCACTCTGCTGGCACCATAGCGGTCAACCGCCGCGTCGAGTGCCGGACGGATTTGCGCCAGCGCAGCCAGCAGCAGCTGGTTATTGCGGGTGTTGTGCGCGCAGAGGGCAGCAGGAATGGGTGGCAGCTCGCCTTCGACCCGGCCGAGCCAGCAGGCACGGTCACCGCTCAGCCAGCCATGACGCAGCTGCATACCCGGTGCCTGACCTTTCTTCAGGCTGTCTGCAATCTGCTGACTGTCATTACCCAGGGCATTCAGCATGCCGATGGCAGAGATGTAGATCATGAGGCGTCCAGATGTTGAATGCGGATCTGATAGCCAAAGGCATGCTGCTGAATGCTGATCGGCTGGCGCTGATTACCACGTTGCAGATAATCAATTTCGGTCACCAGCTGGTTATCGGCATCGATCAACCGTCGCTTTAACCCCTGATCCTGCAGCGTCCAGCCTGGCGGCAGCTGTTTTTGCCACACATCCAGCGGCCAGTAGCTGAGCATGATGTCCGCCAGCACCTGACTGGCAGGTGGCATCTGCGGCAGCGGCATCAGCAGCTGGGTGTGAATACCGCTGGCATCGTAGCGCAGGCTGAACAGGCGGATACCCACCGAAGAGAGCCCCGCGAGATCGATTTGCTGCTCATCGGCGCTGAGCAGCACCAGCAGTGACTGACTCTGACCTTTAACCTGCCCGGTCAGCAACTGCTGCTGCTGGAAGGCGGGACGGATGCCCGGCGGTGGCAGCGTCACTTTCACGCCCGGCTTCAGCCAGGCAGTGGGACGGCTGCTGTCGGGTGCATGGCCGGCACAGGCGCTGAGCAGCAGAGCCGTCAGCAGAAGAAAGGCGGCGCGGATCATCGTTTACTCCTTGATCGGGTGGGTCGCATCGCCAGCGGCGACAGCAGGAACGCGCTGAAGATACCGCTGCATAATACGGTGCCAAAACTGGCAATCGCGCTGGTGCTGCTGAATACCAGCATTCCCAGCGTCAGTAAGGTGGTGATCATCGCCAGCGATACCGCCAGCAACGAGGTCAGCGGCGTCCCCTGTGGGTTGCTGAAAAATAGCGTGTAGTTAATGCCAATGCCCAGCACCAGAATCAGCGCCAGCAGCGCAAACAGATTGAGCGATGCGCCGATCCAGCCCAGTGTGGCCAGTGCCATCGCCAGCGAGAGCAGCGACGGCAGCGCGCTGCGTAAGCCCGCCTTTAATCCCAGCCGCACGACAAAACTCAGGGTAATCAGCAGCAGCGCCAGCGCCAGTAAGCCGCTGAGGAGGGTGCGCCAGAAGCTGAACAGCGAGTCATAGCTGGATTTGCGATCGATCCAGCTGACGCCCGGATGCTGCTTAGCCAGCTCTGCGAGTGCGGCACTGTTTTTGACGCCGCTGGTGGGGATCAGAACGCCACTCTGCCCGTCCGGCAGCGTCAGCCACAACAGTCGCCAGCCTTCACTCAACGGACTCGCCAGCCAGGCATCCGGCGTCACCGGCATCGGGGTCAGATCCGGCTCGGCCAGCGCAATCCCCGCCTGCTGCAGGCGGTCTGTAATCGTCGGGGCAGCCTGCTTCAGCAGCTGAAGATCCTGCTGTTGCTGTGCCAGAGACTGCAGGGGCAGCAGACGATAGCGCTGCAGCCAGCCCTGCTGCTGCGCCTGGTGCAGATCCGGTGCCAGTTTTTCCAGCCGCTGCAGCGTCTGCTGTGCATCATCGCCCCAGACTACAAACCAGGTCTGATCGGCACGCTGGCCGGTCAGAGTAGCGAGCTGGCGATCCTGCTCCAGCAGTTGCGCAGGCGCACTTTGCAGATGCGCGATGTCATCATCTACCTTCAGCTGGGCGATCCCGGCCAGGGCGAAGATCGCCATCGCTACGGGTAATCCAACCTGCAGTCCGCGCTGACGACGCCAGGCCGCAAGCCAGCGCGCCAGTGGCACCATCAGCGGCACCGGGCGCACCGGTAATCCGCGAACCAGATACGGATAGATCAGAATCACCGTCAGGCAGGAGGCGCTTAAGCCGCTGGCGGCAAACACCGCCAGCTGACGCAGCCCCGGAAATGGGGCCAGCAGCATCAGCAGCCAGGCGATGGCGGTAGTCGCGAGCGCCAGCAGCAGCGTGCCGCGCACTTTACGCAGGCTCTGCCACGGCGTCTGCTGATCGCCGTGAACCATGCGCTCGGTGAGATAATAGAGCGTGTAATCCGCCGAGATGCCGACAATACTCAGGCTCATCACCAGCGTCATCAGATGCAGCTCGCCGAAGCAAAGCAGCGTCATCACCGTACCCGCCATTGCGCCGATCGCCACAGAGGTCACCGTCAGCAACAGCGGACGCAGCGAGCGGAACACCAGCAGCACCAGCAGGATGACGCCACCCAGCGTCACACTGCCCAGCGTTTTAACATCATGCTGCGCACGCTGGCTGGCGTTGTCGCTGAACAGCACCGTGCCCCGCGTCAGCAGTTTTGCGTGCGGCCAGCGGCTTTTAAGCTGTTGTTCCAGTGCGCTGAGCCGGGTCACCAGCGCATGACTTTGCTGCATACTGAAGGCGTTATTCGCCAGCTCGCCATGCAGGAAATACCACTGTTTACCCTGATCATCTTTTACGGTCAGCCAGCCATCATGCAGCGTCATGCGCCCGGCGTTTTGTGCCAGCGCCAGCTGCGAACCCCGCACCAGCATCATAGGATCGCCCTGCAACTCTTTGCTGCTGACGCCCGAGAAGGCTGAGAAGAGCTGCGCCAGCAGCCAGTCGGCCTGCGCCCCGCCGCCGTTCTGCAACCGGCTGCGCGTCGCCTCATCAATCAGGCCGTTACGGTGTTGCCAGGCAAAACGGCCCCACTGCTGCTGCTGCTGCGCATCAAGATCGCCCTGCACCTGTTTCAGGTCAGGCAGCGCACGCAGCTGAGCCAGCCACCAGGCGGCGACCTGGGGATCGTCCTGCTCGCCGGGTGAAACCAGCCAGACCATCTGGCGATCCAGGCGCTGCATAAAACCCTGCTGCAGCGCAGGCGGTGCCGTGCCCAGATTTTGCTGCGGCAGCAGTGCCAGCACGCTACTGTTAAGCTGGCTGCGCGGCAGCAGAAAAGCGAGCGCCGCCGCCAGCAGCAGACAGAGTGCGAGCCACAGGATAGCCAGCAGCCGATCGTTACGGCACGGCAAAACGCGCCTGCTCCTCGTCGCTTAACTGCGGCGGTTCAATACGGGTGTTGCTGAGCTGAATCTGGGTTTTATCGCCCTGCTTATCGTCCAGGTTGATGCTATCCAGGAAGGCGCTGCCCGCCAGCGAAATACGGTTGAAGATTTTGTTGAGCGGCGCGGCTTTAGGCGTCAGGTCCAGCGTCCAGGCTCCGTTGCCGCGATCGCTGAAGGCCACGCTGAAGTTTTCGTTCAGGACCTTCTGATCGGCCTGGAACAGCGCCCGCAACAGGTGATTGAACTGGAACATCTGCGGATTGCTGTCGGCGGTGATCACCTGAGGCTTCTGGCCGCTGAGGCTCTGCACCATGCGCCTGTCATCCAGCAGCAGCGTCATCACAAACGGCGTCTGCTGATGCCACCATAGCCCCTGCTCGCGGGCGATCAGCATCTGTCCGTGCGACACCAGCGGCTGACGCATCCCTGAAATGGTGCGCGTCTGGGTAAAATCTGCCCGGATCACCGGCTGGCTGGCAAAACGCTGCTGCAGCTGATCCAGGGTAACCGCGCTGGCGGCACTGGCCCACAGCAGCAGGCCGGTAAGCACTATTCTCAGCATCCTTTCACTCCTAAACGTTCCAGTAAAATGTCGGGCGAAACAAAGCAAAGAGCCTGACTCTCCTGCTCTACCGCCACCTGCAGCGTATGCGCTTTGGTGGTGAT
Organism: Pantoea sp. Lij88; assembly: GCF_030062155.1. Lineage (NCBI taxonomy): Bacteria > Pseudomonadati > Pseudomonadota > Gammaproteobacteria > Enterobacterales > Erwiniaceae > Pantoea > Pantoea sp. Lij88. Next base: position 2,555,248 of record NZ_CP118269.1, read on the forward strand.
CTGACCGGCTGCGTTTCGCACTTCATAGTCGATGCGCAGGCGGTTCTCATACTCCGTAATCCGTGCGCTGACGCGGATCGTCTCTTCGCAGCGCAGTGGCTGACGGTATTTGACCCGGGTATCGACGACTGGCCAGACGTAGCCGCTGGCGGCCATCTCGGCATAACTGTAGTTAATGCTGCGCAGCAGGGCTTCGCGTGCCACTTCGAAATAGCGGAAATAGTTACCGTGCCAGACCACGCCCATCGGATCGCAGTCGTGGAATGAGACGGTCAGCACGACTTCAGCATGATGTTCAGTCATGGTCAGACTCCTTGTGGTGCGCCTGTTGATCAGGCAGCGTCCAGAAATCGAAAAAGTTGAACCAGTCGAGCGGCGCCAGCAGCGCGTAATGGGCCAGCCGTTCCGCGTAGCGATCGACCGCCTGTTGCAGCGCCTGCTGACGTTGTGCCCGTGGCAGCAGCAGCGGATCGGCAAACGGCTCGCAGTGGATATGCAGTTTACCCTGTTGCTGCAGGGCGAACATCAGCAGCACCGGACAGCGCAACGCGGCCGCCAGCACAAACGGCCCCTGCGGAAACGGTGCGGCCCGGCCCAGAAAATCGCTCCAGATTACCCGACGCTCGCCGCCGCGCTGCGGATTCACCGCAGTACGATCCCCGACAATCGCCACCCACTCGCCTGCATCCAGCTTCTGCTGCAGCAGGATCGCGGTATCCGGCCCGATATCGCTGACCGGCATCAGATTCACCCCGGCCTGCGGGGCGATGGTTTCCAGTACCGCCCGAAAACGCCGGGCGTTGTCGGTAAACACCAGCGCGTTAATCACCAGTCCGCTGACCTGCTGCGCCATCGCGCGACAGGCTTCGATGTCGCCGAGATGGGAAGCGAGGATCAGCTTGCCCTGCGTTGTGGGCGCGCGAATCACCGCTTCCGCGCCTGGCGCGAAATCGATATCCCGGCCCCAGCGCAGATCGCCGCGCCAGCTGGCGACTTTATCCAGCATCGCCCCGGCGAAGCGCAGGAAATGGCGATAGCTGTTAAGCCGGGGCGGTAACGCAACCTGCCGCTGCTGTGCGGCGGCGGTGACCTGCGCCAGCCATTGCCGGGATGCGCTTCGCGCGCGCTGACCGCTCAGCCAGTAGACCGCGACGACCGGCCAGAGCAGCAGCGTAAAGGGCAGCCGTCCACCGTAGCGATAGACAGCCAGCATAAAGCGTAATCCCCACTGTCCGCGCCGCTCTGTTTCCACAGACCAGTGCGCTGGCGCTTTACGCATCGACAGCAGACGCGGGATGCGCGGCAGCATGCCGAAGAACAGCCGGGTATGCATCCAGGAGATGCGCAGGTTGTCATAGAGCGCATCGAAGTGCGACAGGCCGCTGGCCGGATAGGTGACGCGGGTCGGGATAAAACGACTGCGGGTGCCCTGCCAGTAGAGCCGCACCATAATCTCGGTGTCGAAATCCATGCGCTGGCCGATGGCCCGGCGGTCGCACAGCGCCAGCGTCGCAGCCAGCGGATAGACGCGGAAGCCACACATGCTGTCGCGGATCGACATCGACAGCGTTTCGATCCAGACCCAGAAATGGGTAATGTAGCGACCGTAAAGGCGTGATTTGGGGATCGAGTCGTCATAGAGCGGCTGACCAGAGATCAGCGCATCGGGAAAGCGTTGAGCTTCCGCCAGCATCAGCGGCAGATCTTCTGCCTGATGCTGGCCGTCCGCGTCGAGCTGTACCGCATGAGTAAAGCCACGTGCCGCCGCAGCCCGCAGGCCGTGGATCACCGCCGCACCTTTACCCTGATTGCTGTCGAGCCGCAGCAGGCTGAGCTGCGGGGCGTTTAACGTCGCCAGCTGAAGCTGTGTCGCCGCATCGCTGCCGTCATCCACCACGATTACCGGCAGATTAAAGGGGGCCAGCCGCGCGAGTACCGACGCCATCATCGCGCCGTGATTGTAGCAGGGGATCACCACGCAGGGTGAAAATGCCGTGCTTAACACAGCGCGATCTTCCCGCTGCTGGCACTCTGCTCACCGCCGTCAGTCAGCAGGCTGTAACGGAAACTCAGGCGCGATTTTTCAGCGTCCCAGTCAATACGCAGCTGTAACAGCGAGTCGGGTGGCACCGGCTGCTGAAATTTGATGTTTTCAACGGCGGCAAACTGTTTGCCGGGCGCGAGCAGTGACACGCCGTAGTGCATTACCCAGTCAAGCTGAGCCACACCGGGCAGAATCGGCAGTTCCGGAAAGTGGCCCTGGAACCAGAACAGTCCGGCCTCAACCTGCAGGGTCAGCGTGACGCTGTCAGCCTGCAGCTCCCGGCTGCGTTCAATCGGCAACATGAAAAAGTTCCTCTATTTGCGGCCAGGCGCGTTTACTTTGGGTGGTGACCGGAATGGTGGTGACAATCCGCCAGTAGCGCGGCATCGCCAGCGGTTCGAGCCAGCGCTGCAGCTGCCGCTTCCATTGCTGCCTGCGCTGATGCAGTGCCGCCTCGTCCAGTGTGCTGTTTAGCGACAGCACGACGCCGATCGCCTGACGCTCATGACGCGTTATCACCAGCGCCGCGGCATCTTCGATTTCCGGCAGGTCGGTCAGACGACGCTCAATCTCGCTTAACGAGATACGCTTATCGCCAATTTTCACGATGCGGTCGTGACGTCCCGCCAGCTGAAATCCGCCATCCGGCTGCATAGTGAGCCGATCGTCGAGCGGCAGACCAGCGGCTTCAGCAATCAGCGGCGACCAGACCTGCCAGCGTTCGGGCATCATCTGCTCCAGCCTGACCGCCGGGAAACTGCGCCATGGCGCGTCGGCCCGATCACACTGACGCCAGGCCAGAATCCCGGTTTCGGTGCTGCCGTAGATTTCACTGACCGGACAGCCAAAACGCTGCCAGACCTGTTCTGCATCCGACCCACGCAGTGCGCCACCGGCAGAGACAATCAGTTCACAGGCGGGCGCGACAAGCGTGCTGTCCAGCCGGGATAAAAAGGCCGGGCTGCTGATAAAAGCATAGCGGCAGTCGCGCGGAAGCTGGGCCAGCTGTTCGCCGTAAAACAGCGGCTGAGCAGAAAACGGCAGCCTGAGCGTCATCGGCAGGAAAAGTCGGAAGGATAAACCATAAAGGTGCTGATGGCTGACCGAGGCGATGACCCGGCAGCCCCGCAACTGTTCGCCCCACAGCGTGCTGAGCCAGCGGCTCTCCTGTTCCATGACCGCCAGCGATTTCACGACCTGACGCGGCGCGCCGGTAGAACCTGAGGTAAAGAGTACCAGCACTGAAGACGCTGGCAGCGGCGGTAACGGCCCCTGCGCTTCTGCGTCGTCGCTCGTCAGCAGCGGCAGGCTGACCGTCAGCGGCATATCGCACAGCACGCCATCCAGCTGTTCCTGCATCTCATCCAGCAGGGCAGCGCGGCTGTGACCCGGCATCACCGGCGTTTTACCGGCGTACCAGCATGCCAGCAGCGCCACACAGAAACGGTAGCTGTCATCAAAGCAGAGTGCCCAGTTGCTGCCCGGCTGTGCCGCTAAGCGCTGGCTGAGGGCCAGCACCTGACGCTGCATCGCGCTGAGCATCAGCGGTTGATCGCCTCGCCAGGCGACCTCGCGTTCGTCTCCCGTCAGCCAGTCGGCCACCTTCATGCTTTTCGCCTCACGCGCTGACGAACCAGCCATTCCGTCCCCATCAGCACGCCGATTAACAGGTAGCTGATGCCGCCGTTCCACAGCGTCCAGAGACGCAGATCGCCATTCAGGCAGGTCCAGAGCGCCATACTGCCGTTGCCGATAAAAAACAGGCACCAGATTTGGGTGACGCGGCGGGTGTAAGGCACAGCGGCGGCAGGAAGTTCAGGCTCACGGAGCCGGGCAATACGCTCCACCAGCGGCATCGCGCTCCAGAGTGAAGCCCCAAAGACCAGCAGCATCGCCGCATTGACCGCCACCGGATACCACAGCAGCAGGTGCTGAGCGCGTAGCAGCTGGCTGCTGACACAGAGCAGCGCGCCGAGCAACGCCAGCCAGCCCATGACCGCACCTAAGGCATTTTGCTTACGACGCAACTGCAACCAGCGCAGGCCAAACAGCAGCGCCAGCAGCCAGAAGAGGCCCTGCCAGCGCGGCTGGGTCAGTGCCAGCCAGACCAGCAGAGGCCAGGCCAGCAGCGTAAGCAGATTGAGCAGGCGAAGAGTAGCAGCAGGCACGACGGATCAGGCGTCTTCGCGCATCAGTTGTTCTACAGCATCCACCACATCCTGCACGGTACGCACCGCGCGGAAGATTTCCGGCTTAATTTTACGGCCGGTACGCTTTTGCAGGTGAACCACCATATCAACGGCATCAATACTGTCGAGTTCGAGATCTTCGTACAGACGTGCGTCGGGATGGATATCCTCAGGTGCAATTTCAAACAGGCTGGTGAGCAGCGAAGCCACTTCCTGATAAATCTCTTCTTTGTTCATCATAAGATTGTCTCCGCTTTCAGCTGCGCTGTTGGTTGACGAACGCTGCCAGCGTCGCAACAGAGAAGAAGTGGGCACGCAGGGTTTCACTCTCCGCAGAGAGTGCTACGCCGTAGCGATTTTTTACTGCCAGGCCCAGTTCAAGTGCATCAATTGAGTCCAGCCCCAGTCCGTCGCCAAACAGCGCAGCGTCGGTTTCTATATCATCGGGGCTGAGATCTTCAAGGTTCAGCGTGTCGATAATCATCTGTTTGATATCGTTAATTAATGAATCCATACCGGTTTTCGTCTTACCTGTTCTGGGGGACCAGCGCCTGCTCTAAATGGCGGGTCAGGCGACGCGCGGCCAGTGGCTGCGCATCGGGATTGCTTTCACAAAACGACTGACTGTCGATTCGAGACTGTACTCGCACGGTAAACAGCGGTTTTACCGGCGGAATCTGATACCAGCGGCTCTGTTTATCGAGCATACGCTGGGTGCAGGTGATGTGAACCACGCGCAAATCGCATCCGGCGCGCACTGCGATATTGGCGGCGCCACGCTGCAGGGCCAGCGGCTGGCCGTAGCGGGTGCGGGTACCTTCCGGAAAGATCAGGATATTGTCGCCGCGCGCCAGTCGCTGCTGACTGTCCGGCAACAGCGTCTCCGCTTCACTGTTGATCAGATAATCGGCGGCGCGGATCACCCCACGCATAAAGGGGTTCTTCTGCAGATCGGCTTTCACCAGACAATCCATCTCCGGCAGCACCGAGGCAATCATCACATAGTCGATCAGCGACGGATGATTGGCGACAATCAGGCATCCGCGATCCTGTCGCAGCAATTCGGCGCCTTCAATGCGGTAGTCGTAAACGCCGGACATCCGGCAGAAACGCAGGAAGCAGCGAAAACTAAAGGCAATAGCGCGTCGGGCCAGCAGGCGGCGGCGCAGCGAATCACGTTGTACCAGCAGCAGCAGATTGAAACCAATCAGCGACAGCAGCAGCCCGCCAAGGCCAAACAGCGTAAAACTTATCGCCGTCATCACCAGACGCCAGCAATAGTTAACGCGGCTGCCCGCGTACTGCGCCGGTTGTGAACAATCAGCCATCATTTCTCTCCCAGTGCCATGTCAGGCGTTCGCCTGGCAGGCTGAAGGTGGGTGACGCCGCCAGCCACTGCTGGAGAAAGCGCAGACTCTGCGGCAGGCGTGTTTCAGCGCGCTCTTCGCCACCCGCGCGGCCCGTGCAGTGCAACTGTTCCCCCGCGCGCAGCAGCAGTGCCACCGCATAGGGGAAGTTCACGCGCTGTTCCGCAAGCCACGGCAGATAATAGTCAGGCACGACCCCGTCGAAATCGACCAGCAGCACCTGCTGATAGCCCGCCTGATGCAGGGCACTGACTTCAATCAACCCCTGCTGAAAAGAGTCAATGCCTGCTGCAATCGAGGTGGAGACAAGGGGCGCTTTGGCCGCAATGGTCAGGCTGCCAACTGCCGAGTTGTGAACCGACATGGCAAAATCCGTGGGCGACATAGACTGCTGATCCGCCAGCGTATGGAGGATGCGCAGATTACGCTCCAGCTCACCGTGGCGACTGGTAAAGACAATAGCGTCCACCGGCTGCCGCGCCATCAGTGCCAGACCGCATTCCACCGCCGCACGACTGCCGCCGCTCAGACGACGCGCTGTCATCATCGGTAAAAATTGCGGTTTCGCCATCGCCTCTGTGGAGTCAATAACGTTGCCCTGTTGCGCCCAGTCGTGCCAGGCCTCGCGCCCGTGTAATCCCGGAGCCAGAGCCTGCCAGTCGACCAGTGAGTAAGCGAGTTTCATCTCAACACTCTTTTCGTCATACGTGTGGAGTCGGCGTTCATCGGATCGTCACCCCTGCCCTGTGCAAAAAAAGTGCATACCGGAAAACCTCTGCCGATTCCGTATCAGGCCTTCACGGTAGAGGTTTGTTCAGTGAATCAGCAATAGCAGCTCATCTGATTTGTCGGCCGGTTTCCGGAGATCTTTATCTTTAGATCGTCTGTCGACAAATCATTGCGACAGCACACGCATTACTGAGCGGCCAGGGCCGACAGGCGTAACTGAATTTCCTGATCGAGACTGGTGACCCAGCGGTTGTACTTATTGTGGATCTCACCCTGTCCCGCGTTCAGGTTTTCACTGCTGACATAGTCGATACGGTAGTTCTGGCTGGTGTAAGTGATGCGGATGTTCGCGACGAGATCACGCTGCGCCAGACGGCCATTGATCACGCCAGGAGAAACGGGAGTCATCACCCATTTCCGGTTAATGCCCGCTTCAATGATCGCCAGTTTCATCTGGTTGTCGGTATAGCGCTGAGTGAGGGTCTGATTCACATTGTGAATCGGCGCAGTGCGTGCGCAGCCGGTTAATAACGCCGCAACAATGGTCAGCGCGAAAAAAGTTTTTTTATTCATGATGAATCCCTTCTTTTATGATTTTTATCAGTGAATTAAACGGATTTCTCGCCTGGCGCTCATTTAACTTTACGTGCGCTTTTCCGTCTGGCTGGTTTAAAACCCGCGCATGATACCATCGAATGTAAAGACAGGTAAGCAGAAGTATGCGCAGGTTTTTAGTGGGTATTTAGAGGATTAACGCGGGGCAAAGTGCGCAGTCGCTGCGACAGCGCAGAGGCCGATTCCGGCCGCAGAAACTCTGGCTACGGCTGGATCGGCCCGGGCAATTACGGTGTGGAGGCCGGTGTCCAGCCGCCACCGAGCGCGCGGTAGAGATCGATCTGCGCCAGCAGCAGGTTATTTTTAACGGTTACCCGATTCAGCTGGGTTGAAAACAGGGTTCGCTGCGCATCCAGTTCATCCAGATAGGAGGAGTAGCCGTTCTGATAGCGGTTGCGGGCAATGCGCAGTGCCTCTTTCACATAGGCTTCCTGCTTCTGCAGCTCCTGAAGCTGTGATTCACCTTGCCGGATGGCGTCTATCGCATCGTTAACTTCCGAGAAAGCGTTGCGCACCACTTTTTCATAGCTATAGAGTGCCTGATTGCGCGTCGCCATTGAGACATCAACCTGCGCCGTCAGCGCTTCACGGTTCAGCAGCGGTGCCAGGATGCTGCCGCCCACGCTCCAGAGCCGGAACGGATCGTCCGCGAGCTGGTGCAGCACCGAACTCTGGAGGGTGCCGGTGGCGGTGAGGTTCAGTCCCGGCAGCAGCTTAGCCCGCGACGAGGCCAGGCCGGCGTCTGCGGCCAGTAACTGACGCTGCGCCTGCACAATGTCCGGGCGGCGATTAAGCAGCTCAGAAGGCAGCAGCGATGGCATCTGCTGCGGTAAGATCTGGTCGAACTGCTGACGACGGGCAATGTTACGCGGATTCATGCCCACCAGGATGCTCAGTGCATTCTCCTGCTGCGTGATCTGATGCTGCAACTGCGGCATCTGCGCTTTGGCCGACTGATATTCCGAGGCGGCCTGCATCCACTCCAGCCTGGAGGTGTAGCCGGTTTCGAACTGACGCTGTGCCAGCTGCAGCGAATTGTTACGGGTCGCCAGCGTCGCTTCCGTCACCCGCAGCTGCTCATCCAGTGCGCACAGATTGAGATAACCCGACGCCACCGAACTGGCGATGGTCAGCTCCGCGGCGGACGCGGCGGCCTGCTGCGCGGCCAGGCTCGCCTGCGACGCCGAGATGCTGCTGCTGCGCGCCCCCCAGAGATCGACATTGTAGTTCGCCTGTAACAAGCCCTGGAAAACATCGGTTTCATACGGCTGGCCCGTCACTGACGAGAGCGTGCGCTCACGGGTCGCCGCTACCCCGGCGCTCAGGGTCGGAAAGTTATCGCCCTGCGTGGCGCGCAACTGAGCGCGATACTGGTCAACCCGGGATCGCGCCGTGAGGATGTCAGGATTATTGCGCAGCGCCTGCGTCACCAGCCGGTTAAGGTACTCATCATGAAACGCGCGCCACCACTCTGCTTCCGGCGCAGCCGTTGGCCCGACACTGTTGCGCCACGCCTCGGGGATCGGCAGAGAGGCCGGTGCCTTTTCAACCTGTGTGGCACAGCCGGTCAGTGCCAGCGTCAGCGCGCTGACCAGTAAGCCGCGTCGCATCATGGCGCACCCTCACCGGCGGGCTGGGCGGCGGTGTCGATATTGACTTCCACCGACATCCCCGGACGCAGCTGATGCATATCCTGATCGTTGATGCGGATGCGAACCGGAATGCGCTGCGCAATTTTAACGAAGTTACCGGTCGCGTTATCAGGTGAAATGGCGCTGAACTCCGAGCCTGCGGCCGGAGAGATAAATTCCACCTGACCGTTAAAGCGTTTGCCATCCAGCGCATCAACCCGAATTGTCACCGGCAGGCCAGGACGAATATGAGCCAGCTGGGTCTCTTTCAGGTTCGCGATGATCCATTTGTGGTTGGGCACCACCGAGGTCAGGCGCGTACCCGCCGTGACATAGGCGCCGGTGCGCACCGACAGCTGGCCCAGCTGGCCATCGTCGGGCGCGGTAATCCGGGTGTTCGCCAGATCGATCTGCGCCAGTTCCAGCGCGGCACGGGCGCTTTCAACATCGCCCTCCAGCGCGTCGCGGTTAACGATAACGGTCTGCAGATTCTGCTGAGCAACGGCAATCTGGGCGGCAGCCTGACGGACCTGCGCCTGCGCCTGGGCGTTGGCCGCGCGGGCGGCATCACGCTCGCGCACCGACAGCGATCCATCCGCCGTGAGATTTTCAACGCGCTTCAGATCGAACCCACCTTTCAGCGCCTGGGCTTTAGCATTCTCCAGCGCCGCTTTATTGCTCTCGATAGTCGCTTCCGCGCTGCGTCGCTGCTGCAGGTTATTGTTCAGTGCGGCCTGCTTCATCGCCAGCTGCGCCTGCGCCTGATGCACCCGCTGACGATAGATACGGTCATCAATCGTCATCAGCAGCTGCCCTTTTTTCACCGGCTGCAGATCGATCACCTCTACCGAGGTGAGATAGCCGTTGACCTGTGGACTGATAAAGGTCACCTGGCCGCGCACATAGGCATTCTCAGTGCTTTCTATTGCGCTGGTGAAGGGCCAGAGTTGCCAGGCATAGAGGATGACCAGTACGCCAATGATGACGATGCCGCTGCCTGCGGCGATTGAAAGAATACGGCGGCGATTCGCGCGTTCGCGTTCCGCCGCCTGAAGCTCATCCTGCTGACTCATTGTTTCTCCGTTGATTCCTGTAACGCGGCCAGCTGGTGCTGCTCACGCAGGTTAAATTGTGCCTGACGCCAGTCCAGATAACGACGCCGGGTTAAACGCCATATCACCCACATCAGGGTGACCAGTGCCAGCGCCGCGGTTAGCAGGTAGGTATCGTTATAAGCGAGCACGTTGGCCTGCAGCGTGGCGACCGTCTGTAACTGGCTGGTACTCTGCGCGCCGCGCAGCACGTCGTCACCCAGCAGCGAATTAAACAGCGCATTGTACTGGTTCAGCCGTTCGGTGACGTTGGGATCGAGCAGGGAGAGCTGATCGCCCAGCAGGCTGGAGTGATATTTTTCCCGCCAGACCTGAAACGTGCCCAGAATAGCCGAGCCGATTAACCCGCCCAGGTTCTGACTCATGCCGAACAGCACCACAAAACTCACCAGGTTTTTCGGCTGAGTCACCACGCTGCCTATGCCCATTAACATCGCCGGAGCCATGAAAAAGGCGCTGCTGAAGCCGAGCAAAAACTGACTGAAATACATTTCGGGGCCACGGGTCAATGGGCTGGATTGCGCATCCATCAGCGAGGCGATAATCATCACCACCAGCGAAGCAACAATCGGCCAGTTGAGATGATTGGGCTTGATGGTCAGCGCACTGGCGGCGATGCCCGCGATAACCCCGGCCATGATCGCCAGCGCCAGACCGCGCATCTGATCGTTCTGCAGCCCGATTTGCTGCAGAAAGCCGATTGCGCCGGTGTTCTGCTCCGCCAGCACAATACGGATCATGATCATTACAATGCCAAGCCGCACCATCATGCCGCTGCTCAGCCAGCGGGTGTTGATCAGCGGATTGCGGCGGTTATGTTCGATGACGATCGCCGCGACAATCAGCGTCAGGGCGATCGCGGTGCAGATACCGAGCCACGGCGTGGTGAACCACCATTCAATCCGGCCCAGCGTCAGTACGCCGCACAGCAGCGCCATGCCCGGTGCCAGCAGGATGAAGGTCAGGAAATCCATCTTCTCAAAGGTTTTGATGCGATCGCCCGGCGGCAGTTTAACCACCAGTACCCCGCCGAGCGCAATCAGCGCCAGACCGAGTTCAAACAGATAGAGACCGCGCCACTCGTTGAGCTGCAGCAATTCCGACGAGAATAGGCGCGCCAGCGGAATAGCCAGTTGCGACACCGTCAGGCCAATCACCAGCGCTTTAAGGCGATGTTTCGCCGGCCAGGCCTGAACCTGATAGAAGATACCTAAAGAACTGAGCGCCGCCGCCACCATGCCGTGGGCGGTGCGGACAATAATCGCCGAGTTGAGATCGTTGGCGAACAGGTGGAAAAACGCCACCAGCACATAGAGCACCAGAAACGCCTCGGTGAAGACACGCAGGCCAAACTGCTGCCGGAACTTCACCAGCAGCAGGTTAATGGAGATGTTCCCCATCACGTAGACGGCAGGCAGCCACGCAATCTCATTCGACCAGGCCCCAAAGGTGCCCTGCAGATTCACCAGATTTGCCGTGACCAGCGCATTACTCAGCGCACCCGTCAGGGAGATCAGTAAACCGATCAGACCAAACGCCACGCGTTTTGGCATCGAATGCAGCGGCGTCGAAGGTGAGCCCGGCATCATCGGTTTTTCGTGCGGTAACCACTCGCGTGCAGCGTAGGGATTTCGCTTTGCCACTGCTACATACTTCCCATACGGCTCAACAGTTGTTGCAGTACGCGTTCGGTCACGGCCAGATCATCGGGATCGATATCGGCCAGCATTTCAGTTCGGAGTGCATCAGCCTCGGTTTTGACTTTGGCGAACGCCTCGTTGCCCTTGTCAGTCAGCACCAGGTGACGTTTACGTCGATCTTCCGGTGGCTGTACCCGCGTCAGCAGTGACTGTTTTACCAGCCGATCCACCAGCGGCACCATGCTGGCATCTTCCAGCCCCAGCATCTGCGCCAGTTCGGTCTGCGTCATGCGTTGCGGTTCGCTGGCAATCAGACCGATGGCCATCCAGCTGCTCATGCTTAAGCCGCTATCTTTAAGATGACGATCTACCGCCAGGCGCCAGGCATGTGCGGTCAGATGCAGTAAGTGGGTAAAGGTACGCGTGTTCTGAGACAAATGTTAGCAGCCTAATAGTAAGAGATCTAATTGAGAGGTAACGTAATTATACGCAAAGCGAAACACGAATGAAAAGCGTCCGGTCTGTTAAAAATTAGTGGATCGCGGCAGAATGTCCAGAGGCCTCAACCGGGAGCCGGATAACATGAAACAGGCATCAGCAAACTGGATTGATCTGCGCCGTGACGCCCTCAGCGGTATTGAGGCTCTGCGCGCCCACTTTACCGGCCACGCCTATGATCCTCACTGGCACGACAGTTATCTGATTGGCGTGACCGAGCAAGGTGTACAGCAGTTTCATTCGCGGCGCAAACAGCATCAGAGCCGTCCCGGCACGGTCTTTATGCTGGAGCCGGAGGAGCTGCATGATGGTGATGCCATTAACGACAGCGGTTTTACCTACCGGATGCTCTATCTTTCACCGCAGCAGATTGCCCGGCAGCTCGCACCTGAGCAAACGGATGGCCCCCTGCCCCGCGAGCTGCGGTTTGCCGCCACGCTGCGTGACGACCGCCCGCTGGCCTATGCCGTCTGGCACGCATTTGATGCGCTGTGGCATAACCATCCCGCCATCATCAAAGAGGCGGCGATGGACCGGATGTTCAGTCAGCTCACCCCGCACCGCCATGGGTCCCTGCCCGCACAGCCCGCGGAGAAAGATGTCCGGCTGGCGCTGCAGGCGCGTGACTGGCTGATTGCCCACCATGCGGACAATCCTGGCCTGGCGCAGATGGCGCAGCACCTGCAGGTGGATCGCTTCCGGTTGTCGCGCCTGTTTCAGACACACTGGGGTTTGCCGCCCCACGCCTGGCTGGTGCAGTGGCGTCTGAGCCAGGCGCGTCGTCAGCTGGCGCAGGGCCAGCCAATTGCCGATGTGGCTGCCGCGCTGGGCTTCGCCGATCAGAGTCACCTTGGCCGCTGGTTTAAACGCGCCTGCCAGCTCTCCCCGGCCCGTTATCAGCACGCCTGCACAAATCTTCCAGACCTGGCTTGAGCCTCTTGCCACAATGCGTTTTTTTAGTCAGGAGAAGCGCAATGCAAGACCCACGATGTGTGATGATACTCAATGCCACGCTGCCGCCAGGCAAAGCCACCAATGCTGCCGCCGTGATGGCCTTAACACTGGGCCAGCGGCATCCGGCGCTGGTTGGTGACAGTCTGGAGGATGCGGAGAGTCGCCCTTCTCCCGGTTTGATCACGACCGGGATTCCGGTGCTGTCCGCCACAGACGAACAGCTCAGTGCATTGCGGGAACAGTGTGAACAGGCTGAATATGATCTGGTGCTGTTTCCTGAAGAGGGACAGTCCACCACCGATTATCAGGCGCTGAGCGCCGTGCTGCGGCAACAACCGCGTCAGCAGTGGCGTCTGCTCGGCATCGCCATCGTCGACGATAAAAAAGCCCTGCGTAAGCTGACGGCAAAACTGGCGTTGTTCAGCTGATTTTTTTGCGGGAAGCTGGCCACAGTTTCCCTTTTTACCTCTCCCGCTCGTCAATTCCGCCGTCTGTATAGGTTATTTGTACAGTTTTGGTTTCGGAATAATCCTTATAACCTGCTGATAAGCGTCAGATAGCATCTTTTGTTAAAGGATTCGATTGTACAGATTGCCCTTCATTGTATAACTTTACCGCCACGAGTTGTCTTATGACTCTGTAACGAATGATGCACTTGCGTCGCCTCTGAAGGTGTCAGTGGATTTCCACCTTCAGAGGTTATTTTTTGCTTGATCAATTTGTGACACTGGTACCATCGCATCTGTCCATGCGGTGGTTTTTTTGATCGCTTTTGTCCTGACATCCGAACCGGAATCGGGCTGTTCTGAAGGGCTTACACATGCAATATATTCTTCCCCGGACTAATCAGGAAATTGCTGATTATTTTAACCCTGCGGCGAATAAACCGGCCAGCGAGATGGAAATGCTGGGTATCCTTGTTGCAGAGATCCTGCAGTCAGGCATGCCAGTGAATAATAAAGCGATTATTTCCAAACTCATTCATCGGCTGGAACTGGAAAGTGACAGGGAAATGCTGGATATCTATCGACAGTTGCTCGACCTGGTCGTCCATAAAACCCCGGACGATTTCTCGCTGTAACGCGGACTCCACGGAGGGAGTCCCCCCCCTTTTTCTGGCATCTTCGCCAGTCGCCCGGTACTATCTGCCCCTCACCATTATCAAAATCTTCCCGCCCCTCGCGCGGGAGCAAAACAACTAAAGAGCCTGCAAACCTTTATGACTCAAACCAATGATGTTGCCGCAACCGATGTTGTGGCGGGCGATATCAGTGTGGGGCGCGTTCTGCGTTCGCCTGCGCTGCTGACCCGCGAATGCCTGGCCGGAGTCATTACCGCGCTGGCATTAATCCCTGAAGTGATCTCCTTTTCCGTTATTGCTGGTGTCGATCCGAAAGTCAGTCTGGTCGCGTCGGTGGTGCTCTGCCTGACCCTGTCGATACTCGGTGGACGCCCGGCGATGGTCACGGCCGCTGCCGGTTCCGTGGCGCTGGTGATCGGGCCGATGGTCCATCTGCACGGCGTGGAATATATTCTGCCTGCGGTCGTGATGGGCGGCGTGATTCAGATTCTGTTTGGCGTGGCCGGTCTGGCGCGCATGATGCGCTATATCCCCCGCTCGGTCATGCTGGGATTTGTGAATGCGCTCGGTGTGCTGATTTTCTTTGCTCAGGTACCGCACGTCTGGGGGCAGTCACCCCTGGTGTGGATCTTCTTTGCCGTGACCCTGGCTATCGTGCTGTTGCTGCCACGCCTGTTCAGAAGCGTTCCTTCTCCTCTTGTTGCGATTGTGGTGGTGACGGGTGTCGCGCTGCTGATGGGCTATCACATGCCGAACGTGGGCGATGAGGGGCCGATGAGTCCCGGCCTGCCTGGTTTTAACAGCCTGCTGGTGCCGCTTAATCTGCAGACGCTGCAGATTATCTGGCCTACCGCACTCAGCATCGCTTTTGTCGGGCTGATGGAGTCACTGCTGACCGCCAAACTGGTCGATGATCTGACCGATACCCCCTCCAGTAAGCGTCGTGAATCCTGGGGCTTAGGCGTGGCGAATATTCTGGCGGGATTTTATGGCGGTATCGCCGGATGCGCGATGATCGGTCAGACCATCGTCAATGTTGAGCTGGGTCGGGCGCGCAGCCGTGTTTCTACCGTAGCCGCCGGTCTGGTGCTGCTGTTACTGGTGACCGGGCTGAGCCGGGTTATGGCACAGATCCCGATGGTCGTGCTGGCCGGGATCATGATGGTCGTGGCGGTGAAAACCGTTAACTGGCATAGCCTGCAGCCCGCGACCCTGAAACGTATGCCGTGGTCAGAGACGCTGATTATGGTGCTGACGGTGGCGGTGACGGTCTGGACAGGTAATCTGGCACTGGGCGTGCTGGCTGGGGTCATTCTGGCGATGCTGCTGTTTGCCCGCCGCATTGCGCACGTGATTCATGCGGAACGTCAGCTGAGCGAAGATGGCGAATCGGTACGCTACGTGGTACGCGGTCCGCTCTTCTTTGCCAGCAGCAACGATTTGTTTGAGCATTTTGATTATGCGCATGACCCGAAAAAAGTGACTATCGACTTAACGCACGCTCAGATCTGGGATGCATCCAGCGTCGCGGCGCTGGATGGGATTGAATATCGCTATCAGCGCTATGGTGCAGAGGTGACCATTGAAGGGCTTGATCTACGCAGCACTGACTTCCATCAGCGTCTGACCGGTAATTTCGGCTAAGAAACTCCGTTCTGCTGCCTCACCGGCAGCAGAATTTACTCAGCCTTTTGCCGACGCGCACGGTATCGGCCCACCATGGTGATCAACGCCTGATAGATTAAACCGGCGTAGAGACTTGTCAGAATCGCCAGACCCGGTTCTTTGCCCTGCTGATGCCATGACATAAACCACATGAACACGCCCCACAGTACAGAGAACACCAGCCACCCGCGGACGAACTTCATAATGCCATTCATAACGACTCCTCTTAAATGAGGCGCTACCTTAGCGTGCTCCTGCCCGAAACGCATTGCCAGCATGTCCGGGTTGAGAGGCGTCTCAAAGAATGGTCACTCATTCGCGCTTCACGCCGGGCATTTCACCTTGTCCGGGCGATTTTGTGGTGATTCTCTATACTCTACGTTCCGCTTAACTGATCAGGGAATTACGATGAAACGTACTGCTTACCTGTTATCGACGCTGGCTATCCTTGCTACTCTCACCGCCTGTGCACCACCACCACCAGGCAGAGATGCCCCACCACCGCCAGGCAAAGACGCCCCTCCACCACCACCAGGCGGGCAGCAGCCGGTTGGCGCACCGGGCGGCGCTGGCCCTGCAGGACAACCGCAGGGATAATGTCTTTCAGCCAGTCTGCCCTGCAGGCTGGCTAATGCCGAAAGGCACAGCCGCAGGCTGACATCTCACCCGGTACGATTTTGCCAAAATGGGAGTGACGCTGCTCTATCTGCCCCTTTCCTCCGCGGCTTTCAGCCGTTTGCCCCAGCCAGCGATCTATCGCATTGGCGGTGATCTGCCGGATATCAGGTGACCAGCTGGTAAGATGCCAGGTAGGGCTGCGGGCTTCCTCGCTGTCTCCAAATCCTGCCACCGCCAGATGGACACCCTGACCGAAATCGCGGATTGCCTGCATCGCCCCAAACGCCAGCAGATCGCTTTCACAGAAGAGTGCCTGAATACGCTCAGAGGCCCGGGTCTTCTTCAGATAGTGCATCATCGCCTGCCAGGCGCTTTCACGATCGTCACCCTCCGCTGTCAGCCCGGCGTTCAACACCCTGCCCGCCGCCTGCAGCGTAGTGCTGTAACCCTGCTTTTGCGCACTTTCTCCGGGCTGGCTCTGCATAAAGCCAAACCGCTGATGCCCCTGCGCGAGCAGCAATTCTGCTGTCACTTGCCCCGCCTGCAGCGCATCCGCCTGCAGTTCAGGCTCAGCGTCGAACTCAAGTACCGGCAGATGACCGGCATGCGTCACCCTGCTGCCGGGTAAGACCAGCAGACCACGCAGCGCAAGAGGGGCTGACCGCCGGATGAGGGCGGTGAGTTCCTCCTGGGTCTGGCCACTCAGCAGCACGGTAACCATACCGCGCGCGTTGAGCTGGCGCGTAACTTCGTCCAGCACTTTCTGCTGATACGGATTGAACAACTGGCTGGCGACAACACCGATAACCGGGGGTAAAGCCGAACCCGTTGAGTCAGGCGTAGAAGATGTGATCATTGACGTGAACTTCTCTGCGACGGCAAACAATATCCATTACTTTACGGTAAACCAATCTGTTTCAACAGGTTATGGCGTTCGACACAGGCCGCAAAAATGCGTGAAATCGGATGTAACGGGATTGGTGGTGGCAGATGAGCCGGTGTAAACAGGAGACAGAAAATGGACCGGGCAGCAGGAGTTGAACCCGCATCGTCAACCCCTGAAGAGTTGCAGTAATACCTTTATACCATGCCCGAATGGCGTGCCGGGAAAGCCGCGCTGTGTGAACAAGGGTAGTGCCACTTTGCGATCAGGCAAGCGCAAGCGGCAGCGATTTTTTGCCCCTCTGTATGCAACCAAAAATGAGGTACCTGCGCCCGCCGGTGTTGATTATTCAACTAACCTTAAGAATCAGGCAGCCTGTTCCGGTCGGGACTGATGGCCAACACTACGCAGAGGTCAAGACTATGCCTTCAGGACAATTTTACGTGATTGATCAACCCGAACTGAATTTTACGGCCAATTATCATATTGATACGGTCAAGGACAAACCCTACCCATCAAGAATGGTACTGGAGATCAGGAAGCAGTCACAGCCCACCGAGGCCTTTGAGGCTGTCAGCATCGGACATGAGGTGACCTTTGTCTCGTCCAGCGGTGAGGCGCAGCGGATGGTGCTGATCAGTGATACGGAGGATGAACTGGTTTTCAGCTCTGAGGCGTGAGGCTGTTTCAGGCATTATGGTGAGATTGCCGTGTCAGTCACGCCAGATTACAGGCACAAAAAAACCGCCCTTGGGCGGTTACGACATTACTGCATATTACTTATTATTCTTTTTTCTGCGGCAGAAATATGGTGCCCGGGGCGGGACTTGAACCCGCACAGCCTTACAGCCGAGGGATTTTAAATCCCTTGTGTCTACCGATTTCACCACCCGGGCAGGGTGTAACTGGAGGCGCGTCCCGGAGTCGAACCGAGGTACACGGATTTGCAATCCGCTGCATAGCCACTCTGCCAACGCGCCTTAAACTGATGTGCCGTCAGGTTAACCTGACCTGCGAATCTGGAGCGGGAAACGAGACTCGAACTCGCGACCCCGACCTTGGCAAGGTCGTGCTCTACCAACTGAGCTATTCCCGCAATTTTCAGCAATTTCGTCGAACCTGCTGATTTTACTTATCTTCTGGCAGCCTGGCTGCCGTTCGATGCGATGCATTCTACTTAGATGGCGCAATGAGTCAATAAAATTATCCTCACAGCGCGTCCGTTTGCTGCTTTTTAAATCGTATCGATCACGGTTCGAGCAGATCGCCCCGTGCGGCGCTTAAATACTGGAACATCGACCAGAAAGTCAGCACAGCGGCAATGTATAACGCCACCACACCAATCGCCACGACGGTCGCATCCGGACGCCATAACAGTGCAAAAAGAGACAGCATTTGTGCCGTCGTTTTCACTTTACCAATCCAGGAAACCGACACGCTGCTGCGCTTGCCAATTTCCGCCATCCATTCACGCAGCGCAGAGATGATGATTTCACGGGCAATCATGGTCGCCGCAGGCAGAGTAATCCACCAGGCGTGGAAATGTTCAGCCACCAGCACCAGCGCGATCGCCACCAGCACTTTATCGGCAACCGGGTCGAGAAACGCCCCAAAGCGCGTCGTCTGCTTCCAGCGGCGCGCCAGGAAACCATCAAACCAGTCGGTAACAGCAGCAAAGATGAAAATCAGTGCGGTAGCCAGCGGCGCCCAGGTGAACGGCAGATAGAAAGCCAGCACAAAGAACGGGATGAGCACGACTCGAAACAGGGTGAGACACGTCGGGATGTTTAATTGCATATGCCGGTAACTGTCTGGATATAGGTAGAATTTAGCCTATGTTCCTACATTGCCCCCCCCGTTTCAATGCTAGTGTTTCAACGAGTAGTATATTTTTTCTGCCAGAGCGTGTGAGATACCGGGTACATTGGCGATCTCCTCCACCGACGCATTCATCAGCGGTTGCAGGCCTCCCATGTACTTAAGCAGTTGCTGACGCCGTTTCGGCCCCACGCCTTCGATGCTTTCCAGGGCACTGGTGTTCTTTACTTTGGCCCGTTTTTTACGGTGACCCGAAATAGCATGATTGTGAGCGTCATCACGAATGTGCTGAATCACATGCAGCGCAGGTGCATCTGGTGGCAGTGAAACGCCCTCGCCTTCCGCCTCAAAGAACAGCGTTTCCAGTCCGGCTTTACGATCGCTGCCTTTGGCGACGCCGAGTAAGATGGGCTGATTTTTATCCCACGGCACATCCAGCTCCGCGAAGACCTGTATCGCCTGCGACAGCTGGCCTTTACCGCCATCGATCAGGATCACATCCGGGATCTTATCTTCTTCAATCGCTTTACCATACCGGCGACGCAACACCTGGTTCATGGCGGCGTAGTCATCACCGGGTGTAATGCCGGTGATGTTATAGCGACGATAATCGGCGCGCAGCGGACCATTCTGGTCAAACACCACGCAGGAGGCGATGGTCTGCTCTCCCATGGTGTGGCTGATATCGAAACACTCC
Organism: Pantoea sp. Lij88; assembly: GCF_030062155.1. Classification (NCBI taxonomy): domain Bacteria; kingdom Pseudomonadati; phylum Pseudomonadota; class Gammaproteobacteria; order Enterobacterales; family Erwiniaceae; genus Pantoea; species Pantoea sp. Lij88. The sequence goes on from NZ_CP118269.1 coordinate 2,574,789, forward strand.
ATGCGTTTAATCTTGTCGAGATCAAGAAACTCCGCGAGCGCCATCAGGCGCTGATGAATCGTGGAGTGCTGTGCCAGACGCGTGGTTAACGCCGTGGCGGCATTGGTGCGCGCCAGCTTGAGGTAACGGGCGCGATCGCCACGCGGCTTGCTCTGGATAGAAACGCGGCGTCCTGCCAGCTCGCTGAGCGACTCCGCCAGCAGTTCGCGCTCCGGCAGGGTAAAGTCCAGCAGGATGTCGCCAGGCAGCGTGCGTGCCTCGCTGCCCTGCAGGTAGAACTGCCCGACAAAGGTCTGCACGACCTCGGCCAGATCGGTATCCACCGGCACTTTCGGGAAGTAGCTGCGGCTGCCGAGTACTTTGCCCTGACGGATAAACAGCACGTGAAGACAGGCCATACCCGATTCATAAGCCACACCCATCACATCCAGGTCATCGCCCTGATTCGAGACAAACTGTTTTTCAGTGATGCGTCGCACGGCCTGAATCTGATCGCGCAGGCGCGCTGCCTCTTCAAAGCGCAGGCCAGTACTCGCCTCTTCCATGCGTTTGACCAGCTGGTTGAGGACCTGATCGTCTTTACCGGCCAGGAACAGGTGCACATAGTCGGTCTGCTCGGCATACTCCTCCTCACTGACCAGCCCGGCAACACAGGGGCCAAGACAGCGGCCAATCTGATATTGCAGACAGGGCCGGGAGCGATTGCGGTAGACGCTGTTTTCGCACTGGCGGATAGGAAAGACTTTTTGCAGCAGCCCCAGCGTTTCCCGCACCGCATAGCCGTTCGGGAACGGGCCAAAGTATTCGCCTTTGGCGTGCTTTGCACCACGGTGCATCGCCAGTCGCGGATGGGTATCGCTGCTGAGAAAGATGTAGGGATACGATTTATCGTCGCGCAGCAGAACGTTATAGCGCGGCTGATAGAGCTTAATGTAGTTATGCTCAAGCAGCAGCGCTTCGGTTTCGGTGTGGGTAACGGTGACATCGATGTGCTGGATATTGCTGACCAGCGCTTCGGTTTTGCGGCTGCCGACCTGAGCGCGGAAGTAGCTGGTCAGACGCTTCTTCAGGTCTTTGGCTTTGCCCACATAGATGACGGTGCCTGAGGCGTCATACATGCGGTAAACACCGGGTTTGCTGGTTACCGTACTCAGAAAGGCTTTGGAATCAAAAACGTCATTCACTACTGATTAACGGCTCCGCATTATAGAGGCCATGTCGAATGGCCAGATGCGTTAACTCTACATCGCCACTGATATTCAGTTTGCTGAACATTCGGTAGCGGTAACTGTTAACGGTTTTAGGACTGAGATTTAACTGCTCGGAAATTTCCGTCACCTTTTGTCCTCGGGTGATCATCAGCATAATCTGCAATTCCCTTTCCGACAAACAGCTAAAGGGAGATTCCGCCTTTTGCGGCTCAATCTGGCTCAGTGCCATCTGCTGAGCAATATCCGATGCGATGTAGCGCTGACCGGCATTCACCGAGCGAATCGCATTGATCACTTCCTGTGGCGCAGCCCCTTTACTGAGGTAGCCGGCTGCACCCGCCTGCATGACTTTCGCAGGCAGCGGATTTTCCGTGTGAATGGTCAGCATGATGATTTTGATATCGGGGTTGTAACGCACGATTTTGCGCGTCGCCTCCAGTCCGCCAATCCCAGGCATGTTCATGTCCATCAGGATCACATCAACCTGGTTGGCGCGGCACCACTTAGCCGCATCCTCGCCACAGTTGACTTCTCCGACCACGGCCAGACCTTTGACATCCTCCAGAATGCGACGGATTCCGGCACGGACAAGTTCATGGTCATCAACAAGAAGCACACTGATCAACGGGGAAACTCCAGAGGCTAAAAAAAGAGGAAGCAATTAGCGATTGCGAGGGGTAATCATACCCGCTTTTACCTCAAAAGCACATCAACAAAGCAAAACTGTCCAGCCTTTACATCATCATTTTTAGCCTGGCCCAGCCAGCGATAACAGGCATTTCTGGCAACAGGCAGGGCCGCGGGATAATCCGTAAACTCTCACCATTTCATGGCATTAACGGTCTTCGCTGCTGACCCCCGCTGCTGCTGGCTCGGGCGTTCTCTGGCCCGGCGATCGCTGTGATTACTTTCAGCGATTGATTAGTTGTACTGGACAAACCAGCGGTGACTGGCAAAGCGAACCGGCTGCCTCAGCAACTTACTGACCCTGTGATATACTCACGTACTGCTGTTCGGTCAGATTGCCGACACATTGTCATTCACTAAGGAGAAACGCATGAGCGATGAAGATTTTGCAACTTCGCAGGAAGCCCGGAAATTAGCCGATGAAATCGCGGGTCTGAAGATGATGATTACCCTGATCCTGAAAGGTATGGGCCAGGCGGATGCCGGCAAAGTGATTATCAATATGGAACGCTACGTACAGACGCTCGGCGACAAGCCTCAGGCAGAAGTCTTCAGCAATACCATTAAACAGATTAAAACAGCCTACCGTCAGTAAGCTTTTTTGCCCCCAGCAGCGGGGGCAAACAGATTAACTGTGCGCCTGCCAGTTAACCGAAACGCCCAGCGTTGGCAGCACCTCTTCCGGACTAAAGCGCCGTGTTCCCCGATACTTTTCAGCCAGAGCGGGCTGAACCACCGGAATACGGATCGCAAACAGATTATCTTCTGACAGAATGAGTCCCGGCGTCAGCGGCTTATAGACCACGCCGTGCCGTTCAAACATTTTCTCCAGCATGGGCGTTGCCGAGCTGATGATGTACTCCATGCCGTTCAGTTCCGCCAGCTGCACCGCGTGCCAGAGAATGTTCAGCGGCAGTTCAGCATCCACTTCCAGCCGAGCCGAAAAGCGCGACATCTCCCACACTTTCTCATGGCTGAACGGCAGTACCAGCCCTTCGCTCTGCTCAGGTTCGAACCAGGGCATCAGACGCGCACAGCCACTGATCCCCGCGCGCGCATTCCATGCAATTAGCCAGGTGACATCTGAACGATCGAAGCGATCATATTCCTGTCCCGGCGTGCTCAGGCGTGGCGGTATTGACCACCCTTCGCCGCGCGCAAAAACGCTGTAACGGTAGCTGCCGAGTTCGGCAAGCAAAGAGGATGGCATATCCTTTAATTGCGTTTGCACTATTTTCATCATGCGCCTCTGACATCCCCATGTTTGCAATGATTTCTTTGCGCCAGCCTGGCAAAGTCCCGGCGCAGGGTAGACAACAGACCTGTACAAAGGAACTGCCATAAGTAGCAGTTGTTTTATGTTCAAATCAGTCCGATTGCCGCTGCGTAGCAGGCAATCTGCGTTTTATTGGAAACATTAAAACGCTTTTGCATATTTTTTTGGTGAAAGTTAACGGTATGTTCAGAGATGGATAAAATAAGTGAAATTTCGACGGCCGTTTTTCCTTCGGCTGTCCATTTCAGAATTTCCAGCTCACGCTGACTAAACTCTTTTTTTAGTACCATCATTGCATCATCGCTAAAGCGTTCCAGCGTATCCAGGCTTAGTTCCGCTAAAAGGTGTAGTTTCACCTCCAGCTCAGAAAGACAGAGCTGGACAGAAATGGACTGTTGCGACGATATAGATAATATACCAAGGACGCGATTTGGTGCCATTGCAGAGCAAGAAAATCCGCTCTGCAGCCCATATTCTCTTGCCTCACGCCAAAGACTGACGGCGTCAGCAAACAGCTCCTGCGTCCACACCAGTCCTTTGCCCGGCCGCTGACATGACGTGAGCACCGGATCGACAGCGTAATAATTCTGCTTCTCATAACGTTTAACCCATAATTTGGGATAGGTGCTATGTAAATGAATACGCGGTCGGCTAAAAGGCACCGGATGCTGAATCATAAAGGCAAAATAATCGAAGCCAAATGATTCAGTAAATTGTTGCAATAACGGTTTGAGTTCAGAAGAATCCGTTAATGCCTGAAATTGTTCTTTCACCTCACTTCGCCAGGCGAAATAATTTTCAGTACTCATATTGCCTCAGCGTTAATTTCACTCGCTCTTCCGGTATTATTCATTCGGATTCATCGGATAAAATAAATTAGCAGAAGAAACTTAATTTATCGCAGGGGATGAATCATTCATAAATGTACAGCGTATTTAATCTTTCACCGCTGGAGCGGAGTGAAAACGTGTCCCTGCCACTACAATGTGAGGCCGATCACAGCAATTTCAATCACCCCAGGAGAATAAGATTTTTCTGATAGGATTTCAATCCCCGCCATTGAATGTAATTTTATCTCAGCTCTGAAGATTCTGCTTAAAATATCGAATAGCGCTGTTTACTGATGAGTAAATAATGCGTAAACAAGGCGTTAATTAGCGCCCCGCAAACGAAGCGGCAGAGCGGATCGACGGACATATTTTTCATCAGGAAATAAGGGCGGCTCTGAGATTGTTACCTTAAGTCCAGGCGTGGCCCGCATAGAGCGCAGCGTAAGTGCCTCTCCTCTTCACAGACCAACGGTTCAAAGCCTTTGCCCTGCGGCGTCAGGCGTCAGAATGGCCACACTTTTCAGCGCCTGTTTTTTAAACGAACCGACGTGCTGTCGAATAAGGATATTCTGTTAATCCCCTCCAGGGCGATACGCTCTGCTGAATCATGAGTATCCCGTCAGGATTTATCCGCCTGTCTGTCTGAGGGCAATCCGTGTCGACGATCACTATTTATAGCCTCAGTGCCCGAATGAATGATTCTGTTTTAATCAGTTAAATCACTTTATGGATAGTCACGCAACTGAATTATCTGAAAATAAATTACACCACACGTTCCGTTCATTTTCCTGATGAAGCCTTCATTATTTATACAATTAATCTGGCTTATTCTTTCCGGAGACGATGTGAAAGAATTTCATTATGCCGCCTGACGAAATCCTCCCCGTGACGCTGAAAAATTGCACAAGTGATTTATCCTGCCGGGGTCACTTTATTAAAATAGCTGGCACTAAAATAAGGTACCCGGTCAGTGTGCTGACCTGCTGTCAGACTATTTCAGCGGTGAATCCGCTTCAGCGACGATCGCTGGAATGCATTTGCCCTCTCCCTCAGCGCATTTCTTAATCAAACACGGTATTAATTCTGCCTGATGATTTACCGGCAGTAGCCCGCCCCTCGCATACCCAGATGAAAATGTGAGGCGTGCGCGGCGTTGTAGTCCGGGCCCAGCGCATTGCCGAATACCTCACAGCCGCCACGCCACAGCGTGTGAAGCATGGCCGCTTTTTCTTCCGGCTGTTGCCAGTGACGACTGACCTCAAGCCGCTGACCATCTGCCAGCTGAAAGCCGGTCACATCCCAGGCATCGGCAGTGGCATGCTCACTGAGCCGTCCCTGAGTACGGTGATAAATGTTACGACAGGCATAGCTGCCGACATGGGTAATTCGTACCAGTGGACTGTGCATATCCCTGGCGGTCTGTTCACGACTGCGCAGCGCATACATGGTGCTGGCGACCGCCATAGGACAGCTGGCGAGGAAGCTGCTACTGAGACTGACCGGGCCAAATTTCTGAATCCACAGCGGATGAGTAAGCGGACAGTTTCCCGTGACGGCGGGACGCTCGCTGAAGTTGACCCAGCCCGCCTGTTGCGCGCGGCGCATCACCGCCAGACAGGCGTCGGGGTCGCTGGTCAGCCTCTTCATCTTAATCTGCGTGATCCAGCCCGGCGGATCGGTCACAGAGAGCGGAGTAAAGGGATTGAATTGCGGCGGCAGATGCTGCTTAAGCCAGGGTAAGCTGACCCATCCCAGCGCGATTAACAGCAGAAACAGGATAAGCGTGCGCATAGTCCCCTTTGCAGCATGATGATTAGCAAAAGAAAAGTGTAGAAGCACATTCTCTTCTGTGCCGTGCGCCTGACACAACGTGATGAATCATTACGCAGACTGACGCAGGATTAACCAGAATGGCCGCCTGCTGTCACGTCTGAGCATGCCCCGTGTCACATCAGGTAAAAAACTGTTACCGGCTTTGGGGTGACTTCCTCTATCTTATCCGACTTGCCCCCCGGGCAGACGCCGTTACTAACAGCCAGCAGAGCTGACACAACATCAAGACAGGAAAGACAATTCTATGGTTGATCAATCTAAAGAAACCGCACATGCCCCCGACGGGCCCGATAAGCTCCAGCGCAGCCTGCACAACCGACATATTCAGCTGATCGCCATTGGTGGCGCCATCGGCACCGGCCTGTTTATGGGATCCGGTAAAACCATCAGCCTGGCTGGCCCCTCGATCATTTTCGTCTATATGATCATCGGCTTTATGCTGTTCTTTGTGATGCGCGCGATGGGAGAGCTGCTGCTCTCAAACCTTGAGTACAAATCTTTCAGCGATTTTGCCGCCGATCTGCTGGGTCCGTGGGCGGGCTATTTTACCGGCTGGACTTACTGGTTCTGCTGGGTAGTGACCGGCATCGCCGACGTGGTCGCCATCAGCGCCTACTTCCAGCTCTGGTTCCCGGGTTTCTCGATCTGGATGAGCGCCCTGCTCTGCGTGGTGATTTTTCTGGCACTCAACATTGCCACCGTCAGGCTGTTTGGCGAGATGGAGTTCTGGTTCGCCATCATTAAAATCGTCGCCATTGTTGCTCTGATCGTGACCGGCATCGTGCTGGTGTCAATTCACTATCCTTCACCGGGTGGCGGCACGGCAGCACTCAGCAACATCTGGGAGCATGGCGGGATGTTCCCGAAAGGGCTTAGCGGCTTCTTTGCCGGGTTCCAGATTGCCGTGTTTGCGTTTGTCGGTATTGAACTGGTGGGCACGGCAGCGGCTGAAACCCACGATCCGCATAAAGTCTTACCGCGCGCGATCAATGCGATTCCACTGCGTGTGATTATGTTCTACGTGCTGGCGCTGATGGTGATTATGGCGGTCACGCCGTGGACCCAGGTCATGGCCGATCGCAGTCCGTTTGTTGAGATGTTCGTGCTGATTGGTCTGCCTGCCGCCGCAAGTATCGTCAATTTTGTGGTGCTGACCTCTGCCGCCTCCTCAGCGAACAGCGGCATCTTCTCTACCAGCCGCATGCTCTATGGCCTGTCGCAGCAGGGTGTGGCCAGTCGCGCCTTTGGCCGACTCTCTGCCCGTTCGGTGCCCACCACCGGTCTGTTTTTCTCCTGCTTCTGCCTGCTGATTGGCGTGGCGTTGATCTACCTGATCCCGAACGTGATGAGGGTCTTCACGCTGGTGACCACCGTATCGGCCATTCTGTTTATGTTCGTCTGGACCATCATTCTGTGCAGCTATCTGGCTTACCGTAAAAAGCATCCGCAGCGCCATGCGGAATCGGCATTTAAGATGCCCCTGGGCAAGTTCATGTGCTGGGTCTGCATGGCCTTCTTCGCCTTTGTGCTGGTGCTGCTGACGCTGCAGGAAGATACGCGCCAGGCGCTGATGGTGACGCCACTCTGGTTTGCGCTGCTGGGTGTGGGCTGGATGCTGCGTAATCGTCGCAGCCGCTAATCGATAACAGCAGGAAAAAAGCCCGGTCACCTGACCGGGCTTTTTTTTTACAGCCGCTCGCCCAGCGAAGAGAAAATGACGGATAACGCGGGGCGTTCATAAGGTAAGCGCTGTGGTCGCACATCGGGCTGCTGAGGCGTGCCCAGACCAAAGGTAAAGGCATAGTTATCGCCTTCGCCCATGCGCAGATCGGCAATGGTCGTCTGCCCATCCTGCTCACGCAGAGCGTAAAAGCCGTGGCTGAACCAGGCGACACGTTCGGCATACCAACTGCCCCGGAAGGCGTCGAACAGTTCAGGATGACGCGGATACCACGTCACCTGCAGCGGACGTGAGGGTGATAACAGCGACCAGTATGCCTCGCCGTAGCGATCCGGCGTGATGATCACACTGCGCCAGACCAGCGTATTAAAAGCCGTCGGCGTGACCAGCACTTTACCGCTCGCAATGCCCTGCTCCGTCAGCGAATCACGAATCTGCCAGCCTGCGACGCCCTGAATCACCACACTCCAGACCAGATACAGTGTACTCAGCGTCAGTCCGAGGCGGTTCCCGCGCAGCCCCTTATCACCGCGACGCCAGAGCGCCACGCCCAGCCCTGTCAGCAGTGGCAACGTATAGAGGGGATCGACGATATACATACTGCCAATGGCATAGGGATAATCGGTGATCGGCAGACCGAACTGGGTGCCATAAACCGTCATCAAATCGAGTAACGGGTGGGTAATCAGCGCCAGCCAGATCGCGGGCCACCAGAGCGGCCATGTCACCCGCTGCCGGAACAGTCCGGCGACGAGCCAGGGCCAGTGTGAGCCAGAGCAGCGCATGCGTTTCGGTGCGATGCAGCGTCATGTTGCGTATCGCATCGCCGTGGTCAATAAAGACATCGAGATCGGGTAAAGTGCCGCAGACGCCGCCCACCAGCGCGGCCTGCCAGACGGGCACCCGACGTCCCATCACGGCGACACTCACCGAGGCACCCAGGACGAATTGCGAAACAGAATCCATTGATTAACTCCGTCACTGAACGGTGAGTGTGTCCTGCATTACCGAACGCGAATCCCTTCAATAATCATGCGCTGAACGTTATCAACAGTCTGGTCGAAAAAGGCCGGATCGCTGAGCGTCTGGCCGGTGACGGCTTCAACCTGGGTGGCAAAATCGGCGTAGTGCTGCGTGGTGGCCCACAGCATAAAGATCAGATGCTGTGGCTGAACGCCCGCCAGCCGTCCCTCATCAATCCAGCGTTCAATAATGGCCGCCTTGTCATCCACCAGCTGCTTGAGATCGCCCGCCAGCTCCCCTTTCAGCAGCGGCGCGCCCTGCAGCATCTCCAGACAGAACAGCCGGGAAGCCTGAGGATGATCGCGCGACACTTCCAGCTTCAGCCGGATATAGCGCCGGATGGCGACCAGCGGATCCTGATCGTGCGCCAGCGCGCGCAACGGTGCCAGCCAGACATCCAGAATCTGTTTGAGCACGGCCACGTAGAGCACTTCTTTAGAAGGAAAATAGTAGAGCAGATTGGTTTTAGAGACATCGGCCAGCTCGGCCACCTTATCGAGGCTGGTGCCGTGAATGCCAAACTGTGAGAAGAAGGTTAATGCCGCTTCCAGTATGGCGGCCCGCTTCGCTGCAACCGCACGCGAACGACGCGTTGGCTTTTTTTCATCGGTATTCACACATTTACCTCATCCATCTGGTGTCACCGCATCATAGCAAAGGGATTCATCGCTGCCCAATCCGCGCCCTGCACCTTTTTTGCTCAGCCTGCATGCAAAACGTGCAGCGAATTTTGACCATATGGTCTGAAATGGACCAGTTACTCCACATAACACTTTCGGGTTATTTTTAACTCATTGTTATCTAAAAAAATAAAAAATGTGGCACACAGTTTGCAGAATTGTGACTGAGCGCAGCCTACAGGGACGTAGCAGGATGCAGTGCCGCGCGTGAAACACCTTTCCCCCATCGCAACGAGGTTTCACATGAAGATAGGCGTCTTTATTCCGATTGGTAACAATGGCTGGCTGATTTCGTCCAATGCGCCGCAGTACATGCCGACCTTTGAACTGAACAAAGCCATCGTGCTGAAAGCCGAGCATTACCACTTCGACTTTGCGCTCTCGATGATCAAACTGCGCGGCTTCGGCGGAAAAACAGAATTCTGGGATCATAACCTGGAGTCATTCACGCTGATGGCGGGCCTGGCTGCCGTCACGTCACGTATTGAGATCTACGCCACCGCAGCCACCCTCACGCTGCCCCCGGCGATTGTGGCGCGCATGGCATCCACTATCGATTCCATTTCAGGCGGTCGTTTCGGCGTTAACCTGGTGACCGGCTGGCAGAAACCCGAATATGAGCAGATGGGAATGTGGCCGGGCGATGAGTACTTCGGCAGCCGTTACTCTTATCTGACCGAATACGTTACCGTGCTGCGCGACCTGTGGGGCACCGGGAAATCGGACTTTAAAGGTGAGTTCTTCACCATGAATGACTGCCGCGTCAGTCCGCAGCCACAGCGCCCGATGAAGGTGATTTGCGCCGGTCAGAGCGATGCCGGAATGGCCTTCTCCGCCCAGCACGCCGATTACAACTTCTGCTTCGGCAAAGGAGTGAACACGCCTTCTGCATTCAGCTCGACCTCGATTCGCATGAAGCAGGCCGCCGAAAAAGCGGGCCGCGATGTCGGCTCCTATGTGCTGTTTATGATCATCGCAGCCGAAACAGATGAAGAAGCGCGGGCTAAGTGGGAACACTACAAAGCCGGGGCGGATGAAGAGGCGCTCTCGTGGCTCACTACCCAGAGTCAGCAGGACACCAAATCAGGCAGCGACACCAATGTGCGGCAGATGGCGGATCCGACCTCGGCCGTCAACATCAATATGGGCACCCTGGTGGGTTCATACGCCAGTGTCGCGCGGATGCTGGATGAAGTGGCGCAGGTTGAAGGCACTCACGGCGTGCTGCTGACCTTTGATGATTTCCTGGAAGGTATTGAGAACTTCGGTCAGCACATTCAGCCGCTGATGGCCTGCCGCAGCGCCCTGCTTGACACACAGCAGGAGGTGGCATGATGAATACCGTTTATTGTGCCCACACGCCGGATGTTCCGCAGGTTGAACTGCCGGCGCGGCCAGAACCGATTGCTTTTCCGCCTGGCCAGACGGCACTGATTGTTGTGGATATGCAGAATGCTTACGCCACAGAAGGCGGTTACCTGGACCTGGCGGGATTCGATGTTTCCGCCACGAAACCGGTCATTGCGAAGATCCATCAGGCAGTGACGGCGGCCCGTGCGGCCGGCGTTCAGATCATCTGGTTCCAGAACGGCTGGGACAGTGACTATGTTGAAGCCGGTGACGCCGGTTCCCCCAACTTCCACAAATCGAATGCACTGAAAACCATGCGCAAACGGCCTGAACTGCAGGGTTCACTGCTGTCGAAAGGCGGCTGGGATTACGCGCTGGTTGATGAGCTGGTGCCACAGGCCGGTGACATCGTGCTGCCAAAATCGCGCTACAGCGGCTTCTATAACACCCCGCTCGACAGCATGCTGCGCAGCCGCGGGATCCGCCATCTGATTTTCACCGGCATCGCCACCAACGTCTGTGTGGAATCGACCCTGCGCGACGGCTTCTTCCTGGAGTACTTCGGCGTGGTGCTGGAAGACGCCACGTATCAGGCTGGCCCGCCCTTTGCTCAGCAGGCGGCCCTGTTCAATATCGAAACCTTTTTTGGCTGGGTATCGGATGTCGATACCTTCTGCGAAAGCCTGAATACCCGTTAATCCACGAAGAGGACGTCGCTATGCCGAAAAGTATCATTGTTCCACCTGGCACCACCACGCCCATCGCCCCGTTTGTGCCCGGTACGCTGGCGGATGGCGTGGTCTATGTCTCGGGTACGCTGCCGTTTGATGGTGACAACAATGTCGTCCATGTGGGTGATGCCGCCGCGCAGACCCGCCACGTGCTGGAAACCATTAAAAAGGTGATAGAGACCGCCGGTGGCACCATGGACGATGTGACCTTTAACTCGATCTTCATCACCGACTGGTCGAATTACGCCGCGGTGAATCAGGTTTACGCCGAATACTTCCCCGGTGAAAAACCTGCCCGTTTCTGCATTCAGTGCGGGCTGGTCAAGCCTGACGCGCTGATTGAGATCGCCAGCGTGGCGCACATCGGCAAGCCGGAGGTCTGATGCAGCTGGATATTCTGGGCCTGCAAAATCCTGAGGCACCGACGCTGGTGCTCTCTTCCGGTCTGGGCGGCGTGGCGGGTTTCTGGCAGCCGCAGCTGGCAGCGCTGACGGCACGCTATCGGGTCGTACTGTATGACCAGCGCGGCACCGGTCGCAGCGCGGACAGCTTACCGGAAGGCTACAGCATGGCGATGATGGCGGCGGAGCTGGCCGACGCGCTGGCGCAACACGGCATCCTGCGCTTCAGCCTGATCGGTCACGCGCTGGGCGGTCTGATGGGGATGCAGCTGGCGCTGGATTATCCGGATCGGATCGAACGGATCGTGGTGATCAATGGCTGGCTGTCGCTGCATCCGCATACCCGCCGCTGCTTCCAGGTGCGGCAGGATCTGCTGCTCAATGTTGGCGTCGAGGCTTTCGTGCGCGCTCAGCCACTGTTTCTCTATCCTGCTGAGTGGATGGCCGAGCATCAGACGCGTCTGGAGCAGGAAGATAGTCATCACATCACGCATTTTCAGGGGATGGAAAACCTGATGCGTCGGCTGCACGCCCTGATGAGCGCCGATTTCAGCACACGGGCCGCCGCCATTCCGCAACCGGTGCTGGTGATTGCCAGCCAGGACGATCTGCTGGTGCCGTGGAGCTGCTCAACCGAGCTGGCCGCGGCGCTGCCGAATGCCACTGAACAGATGATGGCCTGGGGCGGCCACGCCATGAGCGTCACCGACCCTGAAAAATTTAATGCCCTGCTGCTGCAGTGGCTGGATCAGACTGATGACGTGCAGCCGCTGCAGCGCGTCGCAGGATAACCCTTTCGCGGAGAACACTATGAGCCTGGAAACCCTTACCCCAGCCATTGAGAAAACTGAGTTTCGGAATGCGATGTCGCGGCTGGGTGCTGCGGTCAACATCATTACGACGGAAGGCCCGGCCGGACGCGCAGGTTTTACCGCTTCTGCCGTGTGCAGCGTCACCGATTCGCCGCCGACGCTGCTGGTCTGCCTGAACCGCTCTGCCTCGGTGTATCCGGTGTTCCGCGAAAACATGCAGCTGTGCGTCAATACGCTGGCAGCGGGCCATGAAACGCTCTCCAATCTGTTCGGCGGGAAAACGCCGATGGCTGACCGTTTTATTGCCGCTGAGTGGTCAACGGCCGTAACCGGTTCGCCGGTGCTGAGTGGCGCCGTCGCCTCCTTTGACTGTCGTATCACACAGATTGTCAGTGTGGGTACGCATGACACGCTGTTCTGCGAAGTCGTGGGCCTGGTGCGTAATGACGACACCCATGGTCTCGCCTGGTTTGACCGGGGATACCATCCCCTGATGCGGCAGGATGCCTGTTAACACTTCCCTGTAACCCACCGGCATTCATAACGCTCTGGAGTAGACGATGGCACGATCCTGGTTTCCGCAATGGCAAAAGAAGTCGGCACTAACTGAAAACGGTATTATCGCCCCGGATGAGACACTCCCCCTGGGGCAGACGCTGGTGCTGGGTTTACAGCATGCGGTGGCGATGTTTGGTGCAACGGTGCTGATGCCGCTGCTGATGGGGCTGGATCCCAATCTGGCGATTCTGGTCTCGGGTATGGGCACGCTGCTGTTCTTCTTTATTACCGGTGGTCGGGTGCCCAGCTATCTCGGGTCGAGTGCCGCTTTTGTTGGCGTAGTGATTGCGGTAACCGGTTTCAGCGGTCAGGGACTGAACCCAAACCTCAGCGTGGCGCTGGGCGGCGTCATCGCCTGTGGCGTGCTTTATACGCTGATTGGGCTGGTGGTGATGAAGTCCGGCACGCGCTGGATCGAAAATCTGATGCCGCCCGTGGTGACTGGCGCGGTGGTAATGGCAATTGGGCTGAATCTGGCTCCGATCGCGGTTCACAGCGTCTCCGCCTCTTCATTCGACAGCTGGGTCGCGGTGATGACCGTGCTCTGTATCGGTCTGGTGGCGGTGTTTACCCACGGGATGATTCAGCGTCTGCTGATTCTGGTCGGCCTGATTCTGGCCTGGGTGATCTATGCGATTCTGACCAACGGTCTGGGATTGGGCAAACCGGTCGATTTTACGATGCTGTCACAGGCAGCCTGGTTTGGCCTGCCGCACACCACCGCACCGACTTTTGATCTGCAGGCGATGGTGCTGATCGCGCCGGTGGCGATCATTCTGGTGGCTGAAAACCTCGGACATCTGAAAGCAGTGGCAGGCATGACTGGCCGGAACCTCGATGCGTACATGGGACGGGCTTTTGTCGGCGATGGTCTGGCAACCATCCTCTCCGGCTCGATTGGCGGCAGTGGCGTGACGACCTATGCCGAGAATATCGGTGTAATGGCCGTAACCAAGGTCTACTCTACGCTGGCATTTGTTGCCGCGGCCATCATCGCTATCCTCGCCGGCTTCTCTCCGAAGTTTGGTGCGCTGATCCACACCATTCCGGCTCCGGTCATTGGTGGCGCATCCATTGTGGTGTTCGGGCTGATTGCGGTGGCGGGCGCACGCATCTGGGTGCAGAACCATGTCGATTTAGGTCAGAACAGTAACCTGATAATGGTCGCCACCACGCTGGTTCTCGGCGCAGGGGATTTCGCACTGAAAATCGGCTCCTTCACGCTGGGCGGGATCGGTACCGCCACCTTCGGCGCGATTATCCTCAATGCCATTCTGCGCCGACGCAGCGCGGCGCAGCAGGATAAGCCGCTGGCGCGGCAGCAGGGTTAACTACTCCAGCGGTGTAGCAGCAGGCTGCACCGCTTTTTTTCGTTTCAGCCGCAGCTCACTGACGATCACACCGCAGACAATCAGCGCCCCACCCAGCAACGCCAGCCCCGGCAGTCGCTCACCCGCAATACGCCCCACCACACCCGCCCAGACCGGTTCCCCGGCATAAATCACCGTGGCACGGGTTGGCGAAACGCTGCGTTGTGCCCAGTTCATGGTGACCTGAATCAGGGCACTGGCCGCACCCAGTCCCAGCGCGCTGAGCAGCAGCGGCGTTGAGATCGCGGGCACCGTCTCACCATTGGGGATCATCAAGGCAAAGGCACACAGCGACGCCACCGCCAGCTGAATCAACGTCACGCGACGCACATCGACCTGACCGGCGTAGCGGCTGATTAAGATGATCTCAGCGGCAATCGCCAGCGTGCTGAGCAGCGTCGCTATTTCACCCGCATTCAGGCTGATGCGACCATCCTGCGGCCCGGCCACCAGCAACAAGCCGGTAAACGCCAGCAGAATCCCCAGCCACGACATTAATCCCGGCGGACGGCGTAAAAACAGCCACTGCAGCAACGGTACGACCGGAACATAGAGCGCGGTGAGAAAGGCAGACTGACTGCTGGAGATGGTCTGCATGCCCCAGGTCTGAAGGCCATAGCCTCCGGCGATCGACAGGCCAATCAGCGCGCCCGCTTTGACCTCCAGCCAGGTTATACCGGCCAGATAACGGCGGAAGAAGAGCGCCAGCAGCAGTGCAGCGGTGGCGAAACGCAGTCCGACAAAGAAGAACGGGCCGGCGTGCTGCATCGCGCGATGCACCACCAGAAAGGTGCCGCCCCAGATCATAGTGATAAAAAGTAATACCAGCTCCTGCCGCGTCAGGCGCAGGGTTAAACCGCGGAATGTGTCCGACATAATTCACCTGATGATGGGTTCGGACGATATTGTGGGGAGAGCGAGGTGGAAAAGCAATGATGTTCACCGCCGGTCTCAGCCGGCGGCAGTGCGGGGTTATGCGTCCGCTTTTTTAGGGCTGCTGCGTCCGCCCTTCTCACCGGCACGTGCGGCACGCTGTGGATCATTTTTGAAATTACCGCCGCTGTTTTTCCCCCCTTTCCGTCCCGCCTCTGCGGCACGTTCACGGTTTTCAGCAAAATTTCCTGAACCGCCACGATGTGTCGTCATGATTTGCTCCTGTCGCGTAGTGCGATAAATAAGAATAAAAAGCAGAGGGCTGACGGCCCGAAGGCGAATCCATCCCATGCTTAAATAATAGCCAGATTCTGCTTTAACTCGTCTGGCAGTCACATTTTGCAACAGAGTTATCACCAGCAATTTGATTAAAGAACGAACATTCTGCCAACATACAACCGATTAGCTGCAGATTTATTGACCGGCTCTTGCCCTGCAGACCCGGCATCGCCTGCGTAAAATGAAAGCTCTTCTATACTTTTTCTGGACGTCAAAACCACCTGGAGAGATTTATGGCCAAAATTCTGGTGCTCTACTACTCGATGTACGGACATATTGAAACAATGGCGAACGCGGTTGCAGAAGGCGCTCGTCGGGTTCCCGGCGCGGAAGTGGATATCCTGCGGGTACCAGAAACGATGGAGTCCGATCGCTTTGCACAGGTGGGCGGCAAAACCGATCAGCAGGCCGCTGAAGCCACGCCTGAGGTGCTGCCGCAGTATGACGCGATTATCGTCGGCACCCCGACCCGCTTTGGCAACATGGCCGGGCAGATGCGGACATTCTGGGATCGCACTGGCGGTCTCTGGGCGTCGGGCGCACTGTTTGGCAAGGTTGCCAGCGTCTTTACCTCAACCGGCACCGGCGGCGGTCAGGAACAGACCATTACGTCAGTCTGGACCACCCTGGCGCATCACGGCATGGTGATTGTCCCTATCGGCTACGGAACCAAAGAGTTGTTCGATATCTCACAGGTTCGCGGTGGCACGCCTTATGGTGCGACCACGCTGGCGGGCGGCGACGGTTCGCGTCAGCCTACAGAAGCGGAACTCAACATCGCCCGTTTCCAGGGTGAACATGTTGCCGGACTGACCGTTAAACTGCAGGACTGATTTAACTAAAGGAGAAAAGTATGTCTACTGAACAATCGAAAGCACATCACGTTGGCGAATGGGCAAGTCTGCGTCATACCTCCCCTGAAATTGCCGAGGCCATTTTCGAAGTGGCGAATTACGATGAGAGACTGGCAGAAGAGATCTGGCGTCAGCAAGGCAGCGATGACGTGCTGATTCGCGCCTTCGAAAAAACCGATAAAGATCTCCTGACCTGGGATGACAAGCCCGTAGAACGTAAGAACGTCTGATTC
Source organism: Pantoea sp. Lij88 (assembly GCF_030062155.1). NCBI lineage: Bacteria > Pseudomonadati > Pseudomonadota > Gammaproteobacteria > Enterobacterales > Erwiniaceae > Pantoea > Pantoea sp. Lij88. The sequence goes on from NZ_CP118269.1 coordinate 2,591,531, forward strand.
AGGGGCGGGACTTTCCCGCCCTCAATTTTTTAGCTCACCAAGGAGTACGCTATGTCTTCCTATCAAAGCATTAATCCCGCGAACAACCAGTTGCTGAAAAGCTGGCCGTCACACGATGAAGCCGCCGTCAGCCATGCCCTGGACGTGGCCGATCGCCTTTTCCACTCCTCATGGAGCAAAGGTGAGATCCAGCCACGTCTGCAGGTGCTGAAAAAACTGGCTGATCTGATTGATAGCCGCGCGGAAGAACTGGCCACCATCGCCAGTAAAGAGATGGGTAAACTGATTGGTCAGAGCCGTGGCGAAGTGAAAATCTGTTCGCAGATTGCCCGCTACTATGCAGAGAATGCAGAACGTATTCTGCAGCCGCAATCCTATCCGAGCGATCTGGGCGAAGCCTGGGTCGAGTATCACCCGATTGGCGTGTTAGTGGCCGTCGAACCGTGGAACTTCCCTTACTATCAGCTGATGCGCGTGCTGGCGCCTAACCTGGCGCTGGGTAACCCGGTGCTGGCAAAACACGCCAACATTGTACCGCACTGTGCCGATGTGTTTGAAAAGCTGGTTCGTGAAGCGGGTGCGCCTGAAGGCGCCTGGACTAACCTGTTCATCTCCACCGATCAGGTCGCCGATCTGATTGCTGATGATCGTGTTCAGGGTGTCGCCCTGACCGGTTCCGAGCGCGCAGGCAGCGCCGTGGCTGAGCAGGCCGGTAAACATCTGAAGAAATCGACGCTGGAGCTGGGCGGCAATGACGTGTTTGTCGTGCTGGATGATGCCGATCTCGACGAAGCCGTTCGTCAGGGCGTGCAGGCGCGCCTCAGTAACTGTGGTCAGGTCTGTACTGCTGCGAAACGGTTTATCCTGCATGAGAAGATTGCCGATCGCTTTATCAGCCAGTTCAGCGCCGCGCTGAGTTCCGCCACGCTGGGCGATCCGCTGGATGAGAAGACCACGCTTGGCCCGCTCTCTTCCGCTGACGCGCGTGACCGTCTGGTGAAACAGGTCGATGAAGCCGTCGCTAATGGCGCAAAACTGGTGACGGGCGGTAAAGCTGTTGAAGGTGCAGGTTGCTTCTATCAGCCAACCATCCTCACTGGCATAACCCCGGATAATCCCGCTTATTATCAGGAGTTCTTTGGTCCGGTGGCGCAGGTTTATGTCGTGGGTGATGATAACGCGGCGGTGGCGCTGGCAAACGACTCGCACTACGGTCTGGGCGGCTCGGTCTGGACGCGTGACACGGCACGTGGTCGTAAACTGGCGTCTGCCATTGAAACCGGCATGGTGTTTATCAACTCGCAGAGTGATACCTCAGCGGAGCTGCCTTTTGGCGGTGTGAAACGTTCAGGCTATGGTCGTGAACTTTCCGATCTGGGTATCAAAGAGTTTGCTAACCAGAAACTGGTTGTCGTGGCGGGTTAATCGTCGTGCAGCCATAAAAAAACCCCGTCTCGACGGGGTTTTTTATTATCGGCGAAACAGCGCGATTACTGTGTTGCCACAGCCGGTGACTTCGATTCGTCGTTGTGCGCCGCTGCAGGTGTATTCGCAGCGTTAGCCTGGTCAGTTGAGGCTTTCGCGTCACTGGCCGATGCGGCTTTGTCTGCTTTCGCTTTCTCAGCAGCCGCTTTGTCCGCTTTTGCCTTCTCAGCAGCGGCTTTATCGGCTTTTTCTTTATCAGCGGCGGCTTTATCGGCGTCAGCTTTCGCTTTGGCCGCGGTCGCTTTATCCGCTTCAGCTTTGTCAGTAGCCGCATCATGGGTCGCTGCAGCTTTAGCACTGTCATCGTCAGTCTGGGCTGCCGGTTCCGGTGCTGCCGCTGGCTGCATTGGCGTGCCCTGCAGCGCAGCATTCAGCGCCTGAGAGAACTGATCCCAGCTGCAATAGCCATTGGCATCAGTCTCACAACCCGCCAGCTGCAGCGTGACGCGCTTCGGTGGGTTCTTCAGGCTCAGCACGTCTGCATTACGCAGCTGATCGGCGGTCTGATAGACATACTCAACTTTAAGCAGGTCTTTATCATTTTTCGCATCATGCCAGCGTTCGAAAACAACCTGACCGCCAATCGGCGTTTTTTCGTAGGTATCAGGCAGTTCGTAAGGCTTGACCTGCAGGGCGCTCAGCAGTGAGGCGATGTTCGAGTCATGGCCGACCATCAGCGTGATTTTCGGCGCGTTGGCTTTGTCCTGATCCACTAACTGACTGCGGATGTAATCCACCAGCGGTGCAGCCACTTCACGGGAAACGTCCGGGCTGGTAAACAGCGCGTCCTGATAACCATTTTTGATCGCTGACAGCTCTTTCCACTGTTCAGGCGTCTTGATCTGGCCCCACGCAACCTGATCCAGCGGGAAACCTTCGTAATATTGCAGCGTGAAGGCGTCCATCAGAGAGTTACCCACTTTCAGCGGGCCACTGACAGTCGGCTCTTTACCGTTTTCAGCGCTGAAGGTGTTCTGGCCGCTGCTGAGATCACACTGCTTTTTGTTGTTGCAGGCAGGCGATGCTTTGTAATCGACAATCTTTTCCAGGCGCTGGAAGGCAGGCTTCAGCGACAGTTTTTCATTCGCAGCAGTCATCGCGGCCAGGGCTTTCTTATTGAATGCATCGCTGCCGTCGGTGATGACCGGATTGAAGATAGGATCCATGGAGCCCATTTCATCCTGATGAGTGACCGTCACGTCACAGCCAGGGAAGGCACCATTGACAAAGAACTGGGCGGTGGCAACGGTGCGCTGCAGGCTGTTAGCGTAAACAAAGACGTTATTGCTGTCAGGACAGCTGCCGTTCTTCACCAGGCCCTGCTGTGCCAGCCACTGACGGGTGTAGTTACCCATGTAGACTTCCAGCACCCCCCCTTTCGTGGTCAGCTGTCCGCCGGGAACATCCCACTGCGGCCAGCTTTTTTTGGTCGACTGCTCCAGCACACTGCCATTATCGGCCAGCGGCGCACGCAGATTGTGACGACTCAACATCAGCACCTGTTGCAGCTGCATATCACCCTCAGCAGCAAATGCTACCGTTCCGACCGGCAATGCAGCGAGCACTGACAATGCGCAAAGACTCAGTTTCTTGATCATTGTGCCTATTCCATTTATTCAGTAAAGAAACACTCTGGCTATCAACCGATTAGCTCGCCTCAGAGCGATGTATTTAACAGTGTAACTCAGCTCGCCTCAGAAAAGCGCCAGATGTTTGCAAAAACAGTGAGTGGACTATAGCAGAGATGCAATGGACAGATGAATGCGCAGCCGCGCGTCATCGGCAGTGGCGACCGTTTTTTCGGACTGGAGGAAGAAACAGGAATGGCAGAAACGAAACAGGCCAGCACTGAGTGCTGGCCTGTAAAATGTGGCGGAGGAGGAGAGATTCGAACTCTCGGATGGTTTCCCATCGGCGGTTTTCAAGACCGCTGCCTTAAGCCGCTCGGCCACCCCTCCGTTTTGAAACAGTACTGCGTCGGAAAAATCGTTGATTTTTACCGCTTTATTGCCTGTGGCAGATAAAGTGGCGGAGGAGGAGAGATTCGAACTCTCGGATGGTTTCCCATCGGCGGTTTTCAAGACCGCTGCCTTAAGCCGCTCGGCCACCCCTCCGCAATGACGCGCACTATAAACACCCCGTTTAGGGATGTAAAGCATCTATCTGTTTATTCGCCTGAAAAACAGCCAGATTGTGATTTTTTGATGTCAAAATCGCCACTCTGCTCAAACAATTAGCAGATTAGCGCGTAAAGAAGGGTAAAACGCCTTTTCCCTCATTAATGGCCTGCGTATTCTCGGCACATATTTTACGATCTGCTGATTAGTGTTCTGCTTAAAGGAGCGCAACATGGAAAGAATTGTCACCTCATCGCAGTCCTCGCTGCTGTCAACACACAGAGTTCTGCGTAATACCTATTTTCTGCTGGGGCTGACCCTGGCCTTCTCGGCCGTCACGGCGACCGCCAGCACCCTGCTGGCCTTACCTGCGCCTGGCTTAATCCTGATGCTGGTCGGCTTTTATGGCCTGATGTTTTTAACCTACCGTCTGGCTAACAGTCCGATGGGGATTCTGGCCGCCTTTGCGTTTACCGGTTTCCTGGGATATTGCCTGGGTCCTATCCTGAGCTCCTTCTTAACCGCAGGCATGGGCGACGTGATCGCGCTGGCGCTGGGCGGTACGGCGCTGGTGTTCTTCTGCTGTTCAGCCTACGTGCTGACTACCCGTCGTGATATGTCCTTCCTGGGCGGCATGATGATGGCAGGCTTTGTGGTACTGCTGGTCGCGGTGGTCGCAAATATCTTCCTGCAGCTGCCGGCATTGCATCTGGCTATCAGCGCCCTGTTTATTCTGTTTTCTGCCGGTGCCATTTTATGGGAAACCAGCAACATCATTCATGGTGGCGAAACCAACTATATCCGCGCGACGGTCAGCCTCTATGTTTCGTTGTACAACATCTTTGTCAGCCTGTTGAGTCTGCTGGGTTTTGCCCGCAGCAACTAACTTGGAGTGACAGTCAGCCTGTAAAACCCCGCTTCGGCGGGGTTTTTGCTTTTACTGCCCGCCAGGTTTGCTAAACTGCGCCGTCATTTACAGAGAGGACATCACGTGAATTTTAACGGTAACGAAATTGCCGTCGATGCCGAAGGCTATCTGAAAAGTACCGACGACTGGAGTGAAGCGCTGGCGGCACACATTGCCGGTCTGGAAGGCCTCACCATGACCGAGGCGCACTGGGAAGTGGTCCACTTTGTGCGCGCGTTTTATCTGGAATTTAACACCTCACCGGCCGTGCGGATGCTGGTAAAGGCGATGGCGCAGAAATATGGCGAAGAGAAAGGGAACAGCCGTTACCTGTTCCGCTTGTTCCCTGAAGGGCCAGCCAAACAGGCGACAAAAATCGCCGGCCTGCCCAAACCGGCGAAATGTCTGTGATTAGGCGGTTTTAAAATCACGGGGCGGCTCTGCGGGCTGGCAGGGCTCCACCAGCACCTTATCAACACGCGCGCTGCGGGGCCCGCCCGCTTTAAGCCAGGCGATCAGCGCATCGACCTGCTCCGCCTCGCCCCAGGCCAGTACCTCGACGCTGCCGTCCTCCAGATTTTTCGCGTACCCCATTACGCCCAGCGTCCTGGCTTCTGCCTGAGTACTGTAACGAAACCCGACGCCCTGGACGCGGCCATGAACCCATGCTTTAAAACAGGCTGCTGACATTATTCTCTCCTGCTGCTGTTCGTTGCAATTTCCCGTTATCCACCGGACAATGGCGCCTCATTTTTTCAGGTAAGCATAGCAAACTATGACAGTCAGATTGATTCTCGCAAAGGGACGTGAAAAGTCCCTGCTCCGTCGCCATCCATGGGTCTTTTCAGGTGCCGTTGCGCGTCTGGAAGGTAAAGCGCAACTGGGTGAAACCATTGACGTTTGTGACAGTAATGGTAAATGGCTGGCTCGCGCCGCTTATTCACCCGAGTCGCAGATTCGCGCCCGCGTCTGGAGCTGGCAGGCCGATGAATCCATCGATATCGCCTTCTTTGTCCGCCGTTTTGAACAGGCACAGCAGTGGCGTAAATGGCTGGCAGCCCGCGATGGTCTGGACAGTTATCGCCTGATCGCCGGTGAATCTGATAATTTACCGGGCGTCACCATCGACCGTTTTGGCAACTTTTTAGTGATGCAGCTGCTCTCGGCTGGCGCGGAATATCAGCGTGCAGCGATCATTACTGCCCTGCAGCAGTGTTTCCCTGGCTGCGCCATCTATGACCGTTCTGACGTCGCCGTACGTAAGAAAGAGGGTCTGGAGCTGACGCAGGGCACCGTCACCGGTGAACTGCCACCGCCGCTGCTGCCGATTACTGAACATGGCATGAAGCTGCTGGTTGATATCCAGGGCGGCCATAAAACCGGTTATTACCTTGATCAGCGTGACAGTCGCCTCGCCACGCGCCGTTACGCGCAGGATGCCCGCGTACTCAACTGCTTCTCTTATACCGGCGGATTTGCGGTTTCTGCCCTGATGGGCGGCTGTAAAGAAGTGATCAGCGTTGATACCTCACAGGAAGCGCTGGACGTTGCCCGTCAGAACGTTGAACTGAATGAACTGGACCTCTCCCGTGCGCGCTTTGAGCGTGATGATGTTTTCAAACTGCTGCGCCGTTATCGTGACAGTGGTGAGAAATTTGATCTGATCATTATGGATCCGCCGAAGTTCGTCGAAAACAAAAGCCAGTTGATGGGCGCCTGTCGCGGCTATAAAGACATCAATATGCTCGCCATTCAGTTACTGAATCCGGGCGGCGTCTTAATGACTTACTCCTGCTCCGGTCTGATGGCCACCGATCTGTTCCAGAAGATCATCGCCGATGCTGCGCTGGATGCGGGCCGCGAAGTGCAGTTTATTGAGCAGTTCCGTCAGGCCGCCGATCATCCGGTCATCGCAAGCTATCCGGAAGGTCTCTACCTGAAAGGTTTCGCCTGCCGCGTGATGTGACTTGAAAAAACGGCTCCTGCCCCCATATTGGTAAGAGAGCTTTTTTTCGGAGGTCACTATGATTGCCAGTAAATTTGGTATTGGTCAGCAGGTTCGTCATCGTTTGTCCGGCGTACTGGGCGTTATCGTCGATGTCGATCCTGAATACTCGTTAGATGAGCCTAAAATTGAAGATGTTGGCGCGGAAGAGAAGATGCGCACCGCGCCCTGGTATCATGTGGTGATGGAAGATGAGGAAGGCGATCAGGTGCATACCTACGTCGCGGAGATTCAGCTTTCCGGTGAGACCAGCATTGAACATCCTGAACAGCCTTCAATGGATGAGCTGGCGGCGTCAGTCCGTCAGCAGCTACAGGCGCCTCATCTGCGACATTAATCTGTGGCGGCACGCTCTGCCGCCACGCTAATTTTTAACGCGTTATCCCCAGACGCGGAATTTCAATCTTCGGGCAGCGATCCATAATCACCGTCATGCCCGCATCCTGAGCCAGCACTGCCGCCTGTTCGTTAATCACACCCAACTGCAGCCATAATGTTTTTGCCCCCACGGCGATCGCTTCCTGCGCCACGCCCCATGCCGCTTCTGAATTGCGGAAGACATCCACCATATCAATCTCGCCGGGTACATCCGCCAGGCTGGCATAGCCCTGCTGCCCCAGCAGGGTTTTACCGGCCAGTTTCGGGCTGACCGGGATCACTTCATAGCCCTGATCGAGCAGATATTTCATCACACCGTAACTGGGACGGTCAGGGCGATCACTTGCCCCAACTAAGGCGATACGACGGGTGCGCGTCAGCACGTCACGAATTGTCTGGTCGTTCATGTTTATCTCCTTTCAGGCCAGTGTTTAGTGTAGATGGGCACGCCCGTCTGCGGGTAAGTCCGGAGCGCAATTAATTGAACCTGCGCACGAATAAATATGTTTAAATGTAAATTAACTGCCATAATGTAAGAATTTGCTACACATCACCCTTTGTGTCATCGGTTACCGGAGTAGAAATGAAGCTGTCGCTGGCTGTAACGGGGTTATTAACACTCCTCGTTTCGGCGTCCTGTTCTGCCATCACATTAAAGCTCGATCCACAGATCGATCTGCTGGTGCTGGATGGTCGAAAAATTTCAGGCTCTCTCCTTAAAGGAGCAGACAGCTTAGAGCTGGATCGTGGTCAGCATCAGTTTCTGTTTCGGGTAGAGCAGCAGCGCGAGGGTCAGAAAGAGAACGTTATCTCTTATCAGTCGCTGCCCATGATCGTCACGTTTACCGCAGTCGCTAAAACCATCACCATCCGGTTACCGGCGCTGGAGACAAAACGCGAGCGTTATCATTTTGACCGCAGCCTGAATTTTCAGCTGGTGGATGAAAAAGGCGCGGAGATTGCCAGCGTGCGCGACCATCTGCCGGTCACGACAAATGCAGATATGGAAAAAGCGATGCTGAATTATAACCGCACCCGCCAGATCGCCTCTGTGCCCCGGTTTGCAAATTCCGCTTCTGCACCCCCCTCTTCCGTAGAGCTAACCGCCGATCTGGACTGGACGACGCAGGCCGAACTGCCCTCGCTGCATCGCTGGTTTCACCGCTTCGATGAAGCCACGCGCCAGCAAATTCTGACCCTGGTTAAAATGCTACGAACGAGTTGATAGCGTCGAATGGCCAGAGGTAAACTCGTGCTTTCTCTTCTTGCGCATGAGCCTTATCAGGACGCCTTTATGGAACAGACTGTTCGTACCCTTGGCACCATAAAACATATCGCGCTGGTCGCCCATGACCACTGCAAAGCCGCCCTGCTTGACTGGGTGAAACAAAACCAGCCCGCGCTGGAATCGCACATCCTCTATGCAACCGGGACCACCGGAAATCTGATTAATCGCGATACCGGCCTGAATGTGACAGCCATGCTGAGCGGCCCGATGGGCGGCGATCAGCAGGTGGGTGCGCTGATTTCGGAAGGGAAAATTGATGCGCTGATTTTTTTCTGGGATCCACTCAATGCCGTGCCGCACGATCCGGATGTGAAAGCGCTGCTGCGTCTGGCGACCGTCTGGAACATTCCGGTCGCCACGAACCGCTCCACAGCGGACTTTATTATTCAGTCGCCCCTGTTTGCGCAAAGCGTGGAGATAATGATTCCCGACTATCAGCGTTATCTGGCCGATCGCCTGAAATAACTCAGGCTTTACGCAGCACCGGCACGCCCAGTTGGCGGAAGTGATCGACAAACGGTGACGGCGCTGCCTTATCGAACATCAGAAAGACCTGCTGGCGCGCGCGCGTCAGCGCCACATAGGCCAGACGGCGCTCTTCCGCATCCGGGAACGCTTCGGGTTGCGGTAACAGACCCTGTTCAATAATTGATTCACGAACTTCTGCCGGGAAGCCCTCTTTGCCCTGCTGTAATCCCAGCAGAATGACGTAATCCGCCTGCTGACCTTTGCTGGCATGAATTGTCATAAATTCCAGATTGAGCTTCGGCCAGCGGGTTCTGGCTTTATCCAGTAAGTCCGGCCGCAGATAGTGATAGCGCGCCAGCAGCAGAATTCGCTCCTCAGGTTTCGCATAACCGCTGAGTTTGTTCAGCAGCGCTTCCAGCTGATCCTCCGCCAGCAGTGAAATCGACTTTTTGTTGCCTTTAGTGACGCTGTTCAGCGGTTTTGCCAGCTGCTGCGGATTCTGCTGGATAAACCGGTTTGCAATATCGCCAATGCGATCGTTGAAGCGATAGGTGGTGTCCAGCACGCAGCGGTCGCCCTCGCCAAAATAGTGATGAAATGCGGTGGTCAGCGTCATCTCGGCACCGCTGAAGCGATAGATAGCCTGCCAGTCATCACCGACAGCAAACAGCGCGGTACGCTTATTCTGCTGGCGCAATGCACTGAGCAACGCGGCACGCTGCGGCGAGATATCCTGGAACTCATCGACAAGGATGTGTTTCCACGGGCTGATGAACCGTCCTTTTTCAAGAATGGCAATCGCCTGGTGAATCAGACCCGAAAAGTCGACCGCCCCCTCCTCTTTTAACGCGCTCTTCCACGCTTTCAGTAACGGTGCCATCAGTTTGATGCGTTTACTGAAGAGATCCCGGACCTCTTCCGGCACATCCGCGATCATGGCCGCCTGCGCGCCGCCATGCATACGCATCAGACCGAGCCAGCGCTCCAGTCGTGACGCCAGCCGGTTTGCCAGCCTGTCGTCCTCCCAGAATGGCCCCTCCGGTAACTCCCACTCCAGTTCGTCCCGCAGCCACTGACGCCAGCCGTTTGCCATCGCCTTCTTCTCATGGCACTGCTGTCGCCATTCCTGGATCAGTAATGTGCGACGCGCCTCGGCATCGCTCTCCAGCTTGCTGATAACCGGCTGTTTGTTACTGCCTTCGCGGATAATATGCAGCGCCAGAGAATGGAAGGTACGCGCCTGGATATCACCGGCGGAGAGACGTGACTGGATACGCTCGTTCATCTCTTCGGCAGCCTGGCGACCAAATGCCAGCAGCAGGATTTGATCCGCGCTGGCCAGTTTGCGCTGCATCAGCCAGCCTGCACGGGCCACCAGCACAGAGGTTTTACCGCTGCCTGCACCGGCCAGCACCAGCAGAGAATCTTCGCCATTGACCACCGCCTCACACTGCGACTGATTAAGCGGCGTGCTCTCAACGCTGGCGAAGAACGCCTGATAGCGGGTCAGCATAGCGGCCGTCCAGTCGCGGTTTCGCTGGCGCAGGGCCGCGTCGCCCTGATCCAGCCAGCGCTGACAGAACGACCCGTTTTCGCGGCAGTCCGGAAAATCTTTTAAGCGGGTGAGCGGCATCGGTAACGCATCAAACTGTCTGAGAATTTTAGTTTTCAGCGCCTGCAACTCATGGCGGTTAAGCCAGCGATCCTGCGCGCCAAAGGCCTCGATGTCATCACGTAGCGACTGGAGTACCTCACGGCACACCACGCTCATCTCCAGACTCCAGTTCTGCCAGGCCTGCATCAGATAGTGGTGAAAACGCTGCGTCTCCTGCCATTCCGTGCCGTGCAGCCTGACCACTTTTTCATCGGCCAGCAAAAATTCCAGCTCGCCCCAAACCAGCCCGCGCTTGCAGGCGATATCCAGTAACTGGTTAAAGGGAATCAGATACTCGTGCTTATCGCCACTGACTTCGACGCCCGCCGCCATCAGGCGGACACGATTATAAGGATGCTGGGCAAGCCGTTTGCCCATCGAGGTTGCTTTCAGTTCCACGCCGACACCAACGTCAGATAACAGGATTAAGGGGAGTTTACCTGTCAGACCCTTGGCGCTCCAGCCTTAAAACAGGCTAAACTTGGCGTCACATCTTGCGGAATGCAAAAGGAAAAGAAGATCATGCGCACCGTTTTAAATATTCTGAATTTTGTTCTGGGCGGCTTTTTTACCACCCTGAGCTGGCTGTTTGCCACGTTGATCAGCGTCGTGCTGGTTTTTACCCTGCCGCTGACCCGCTCCTGCTGGGAAATCACCAAACTTTCGCTGCTGCCGTTTGGCAACGAGGCGGTGCATGTTGATGTGCTTCGTCCTGAAAGTAAGAGTCATATTCTGAATACCGGCGGCACCTTTCTGAACATCTTCTGGCTGATTTTCTTCGGCTGGTGGCTCTGCCTTTCGCACATCTCTGTGGGCATTGTGCAATGCATCAGCATCATCGGTATTCCGGTAGGGATTGCGAACTTTAAAATCGCCGCGATTGCGCTCTGGCCGGTTGGACGCCGGGTGGTATCCGTGGAAGAGGCGCGTGCTGCGCGCGAAGCCAATGCCCGCCGCTATTAATATGATGTCGGATGCAGTGCCAGGCTGGCGAAAATATCTGTTTAACAGTACGTGGCGCTATCTGCTGCGGATCCTGTTTGCGCTGAGTGGCTGCGCCGCCATTCCCTGGTGGCTGCATCAGATTGAGTGGACAATCCCTTTAACACTGGGGGTTGTCGCGGCTGCGCTGGCCGATCTTGATGATCGCCTGGCCGGTCGCCTGAAAAATCTGCTGATTACCCTGCTCTGCTTCTGCATCGCCTCGGTTTCAGTCGAGTTACTGTTTCCTTATCCCTTTGCCTTTATTATCGGGCTGGCCATCTCCACCTGGGGTTTTATTCTGCTGGGTGCCCTCGGCCAGCGCTACGCCACCATCGCCTTTGGTGCGCTGCTGATTGCGGTCTATACCATGCTCGGTATCGGCCTCTTCAGCCAGTGGTATATGCAGCCGATGCTGCTGCTGATCGGTGCCCTGTGGTACAACCTGCTGACGCTGCTGGGCCATCTGATGTTCCCGGTCCGGCCGGTTCAGGAACAGCTGGCGGGCAGTTTTTCACAGCTGGCGCGTTACCTGGATGCCAAAGCCAACCTCTTCGACCCGGATGCGGGCGAGCAGGATGACGCCGCGTTTATTGATGCCGCGATGGTTAACAGCCAGTTGGTGGCGCAGCTCAACCTGACCAAGACCACTTTGCAGAGTCGCCTGCGCGGCGATCGCGGCTCACGCGGCACCCGTCGCAGTCTGCACTACTACTTTGTGGCGCAGGATATTCACGAACGGGCCAGCTCTTCCCATCTGCAATATCATCTGCTGCGCGGAGACTGGCGCTATAACGAAATTCTGTTTCGCTTTCAGCGCCTGCTGAATATGCAGGCGCAGGCCTGTCGCCAGCTGGCGCATTGCATTCTGATGCGTGAAAGATGGGTGCATGACAGCCGCTTTGAGCGCGCGTTTGAACGATTACAGAAAGCGATAGAACGTCTGGAACAGCATGAGCCTGAGGCGACGCATACCCGTGCGCTGTTCTGGCTACTGCGCAACCTGCGCGCTATTGATGCTCAGCTCGCCTCCATTGAATCTGAACAGACACTGGCCGGTGAAGATCCTCAGCACAGTGACAATCTGTTGTCGCGCGAAGGATTGAGTGGCTGGAGTGATATCCGGTTGCGCTTCAGCCGTCATCTCTCCCCCTCTTCGGCGCTGTTCCGGCATGCGGTTCGCATGTCAGTGGTGCTCTGTATTGGCTATGGTTTCATCCAGATCACCGGACTACAGCGTGGATACTGGATTCTGCTGACCAGCCTGTTTGTCTGTCAGCCTAACTACAGTGCCACGCAGCGACGGCTGGCCTTACGAATTGGCGGCACGCTGGCAGGGATTGCGATTGGTCTGCCAGTTTTATGGCTGGTGCCTTCGATTGAAGGTCAGTTAATCCTGATTGTGATTACCGGTGTGCTGTTCTTTGCTTTCAGGCAGGTACAGTATGCGCAAGCCACGCTGTTTATCACCCTGCTGGTCCTGCTCTGCTTTAACCTGTTAGGGGAAGGCTTTGAGGTCGCCCTGCCACGGGTGGTGGATACCTTACTCGGCTGTGGTCTGGCCTGGCTGGCTGTCGCATTTATCTGGCCTGACTGGCGCTTTCGTCAGTTACCGGCGGTGGCAGAACGCACACTGAAAGCGAACTGTCGCTATCTGGATGCAATCATGGAGCAATATCATCAGGGCAAGGATAACCGTCTCGCCTACCGTATTGCCCGCCGTGATGCGCACAATGCGGATGCGGAGCTGGCGTCGGTGGTTTCAAATATGAGCAGTGAAAGCCGCACCAGCCAGAAACTACGTGAATCGGCTTTTCAGCTGCTTTGCTCCAATCACTCTTTCCTGAGTTACATTTCTGCGCTGGGTGCCCACCGCGATAAAATTACCGCGCCGGAACTGCTGGCCTTGCTGGATGATACGGTTTGCTACGTTGAGGATGTGCTCCAGACGGATGTGGTCAGCGATGAGCATGTTGAGACGATGCGCCAGCAGCTGGCTCAGCGAATCAGCCAGCTGGCTGCAGATGCGGATACGCGTGCGCCGCTGGTGCTCCAGCAACTCGGTCTGCTGGTGGCCTTAATGCCTGATGTGGCTCGCCTGCGTCGCACGCTAATCACTGATTAGCCTTCGCCGCTTCGCAGGTCGGGATTTGATAAAAGTGTGCGCTGAAACCACGCGTTCAGCTCCACCCGGATGGCCAGCGGCAGCGCGGCGGCATGGTGGCCCGTGATCGCCCCCTGCAGCGCCAGCAGAGTCTGAAACCCCACGTGCTGGTTGATCGCTTTCAGCTTCAGCCAGCACTGTTTGGCCCCCATCTGATAGAGATGATTGACGGTCATAATACCCGCCTCGTACAGCATCATCTCCATGCGTACGCTGAGATTCGGCAGATCTTTCAGTCGCGGAGAGGATTGTCTGTCCTGTAACTCCAGCTGCGCCGTTTCTAAAGAAGCGGCTGAGAGCGCCAGCAGATGGTCAGGATCACGCCATAATGTTTCATCGACCCGAAAATAATTAAGGCTTACCAGTTTGCCCCTCTTGCGAAAGATCAGGGGTTGCAGCGGCCGATCGGTAATGTATTCCCGCAAAGGTTCACTGGCGCGCAGGTAGAGTTCATCTTTATTTATCAAGGCAAAAACCACACTTTCAACAGCCAGCGCATATCCCCCAAACTGGGTGCGGGACTCTATGGTTCCCAGCGGGGCCAGCTGGGCTCTGGAGCGCTCTACGACCGGATTCACCTTTTTCATTGCACCACCTCCATGTAAGAAATTTCTCGTAAATTACCTTGGGTATCAGGTAATTAGAAGATAGAAAAAAGCGTCAGCGGGTTCAATGAATAAATAGTGCTTCAACTAATCTTGTCGCGTTTTTGCGAGGCGTTTTCAGAAATTTGGGTTGATCTTTATCCAGGATGACAGTACTGTATATTCATACAGTCCACTGCTGGTGATTAACTTATGCGAACACAACATCCTAATAATGCACGCTATGCTCATCATTATGCGTCCTCTTCCGTTCCGGCCTCGCAGGGTGGTGGAATTACTGAGTTACGTTACAGCGAGCAGCCCGGTATGATGCAGATGATGCTGTTGCCGTTATTGCAGCAACTGAGTCAGCAGTCCCGCTGGCAGCTGTGGTTAACACCGGCGTATAAACTGAATCGCACCTGGCTGCAGGAATCGGGATTACCACTGGATAAAAGTATGCATATAGCGGATTCTGAACGTCTGAATGCCGTTGAAGCGATGGTTAAAGCGTTGCGTACAGGAAATTACAGTGTTGTTCTCGCATGGATTCCGTACGATTTGGATGAAGATGAGCGACGTCAACTCGAAAATGCGGCAGCTGAGGGTGAAGCGCTTGGCTTAATTTTACGGGCAAGCGGAACATCGGAAGCGCCTCTCAGACCGCAAAGTTCCATAAAAATTCAGTCGGATTTGTTTCATTAAGTAAAAATAAGAAGTTTCCCAGGCTATTTTTCTAATCTGTCGCCGCTAAACCACTGATTCTGTTAGTTCGAGCTGTGACAATGGTTTAGCGGGTTTTTCGGCCTTTTTACCGCGACAATACGACCACTCTAATTGTTAGAAATTATGTATAAATCGCTGTTTCTTTACAGAAGTGCCTCACATCATACTTGTAAGTTTCCAATCTCGTTGTAGACTTTAGCTCGCCAGGGTGCTCAATAACCTCCGTTTTTTGCGGTAGAGTCATAAGCGAGCGTTTTGACCCGGCGAAGGATTTAAACCAAGAGCAACCTTTTTGCTCATTGCCTATTTGGATGATAACGAGGCGCAAAATGAAAAAGACAGCTATCGCAATTGCAGTGGCACTGGCTGGCTTCGCTACCGTAGCGCAGGCCGCTCCGAAAGATAACACCTGGTACACCGGTGCTAAACTGGGCTGGTCTCAGTATCACGACACTGGTTACTACGGTAACGGTTACGAGAACAATGACGGTCCAACTCATGAAAGCCAGCTGGGCGCAGGTGCGTTCGTTGGTTATCAGGCAAACCCATACCTGGGCTTCGAGATGGGCTATGACTGGCTGGGCCGCATGCCTAACAAAGGCAATGTGACTAACGGCGCATTCAAAGCACAGGGCGTACAGCTGGCTGCTAAACTGAGCTACCCAATCAATGACGATCTGGACGTGTATACTCGTCTGGGCGGCATGGTATGGCGTGCAGATGCAACGCAGACTAACCCAACTACTGGCCGCATCAGCGACCACGACACCGGCGTTTCTCCGCTGGCTGCTGTTGGTGTTGAATATGCGCTGACCAAAAACTGGGCTACCCGTCTGGATTACCAGTGGGTTAACAACATCGGTGATGCACAGACCGTTGGTACGCGTCCAGACAACGGCATGCTGAGCGTAGGCGTTTCTTACCGCTTCGGTCAGGATGATGTCGCAGCTCCGGCTCCAGCGCCGGCTCCAGCACCAGCTCCAGTTGTTGAAACCAAGCGTTTCACTCTGAAGTCTGACGTTCTGTTCACCTTCAACAAATCTACCCTGAAGCCAGAAGGCCAGCAGGCTCTGGATCAGCTGTACAGCCAGCTGAGCTCAATGGATCCTAAAGATGGTTCCGTTGTCGTACTGGGCTTCACCGATCGCATCGGTTCAGAGCAGTACAACCAGAAACTGTCTGAGAAACGTGCTCAGTCAGTCGTAGATTACCTGGTATCTAAAGGTATCCCTTCTAACAAGATCTCTGCACGTGGCATGGGTAAATCTAACCCAGTTACCGGCAACACCTGTGACAGCGTGAAAGGCCGTAATGCCCTGATCGACTGCCTGTCTCCGGACCGTCGCGTAGAAATCGATGTTAAAGGCATCAAAGACGTTGTAACTCAGCCACAGGCTTAAGTTTATACGTTATAAAAAACCCCGCTAAGGCGGGGTTTTTTTATGCCGGTAATAAAACCGATTTGAATTTCGCAGACGCTGATTGCTCTACCCGGTTATTCGCTTTCTGAACCCGACTTACCCAGAATGGCCTGCAAATCCTGCTTCAGACTCGACATCTGCGTGGCATATTTTTCTTTGCGTTCTGCATCTTCTATCAGCTGAACAATCGTTTCAGAGAGCGTGCAACCGCGCCGCTGTGCCAGACCAGCCAGTCGCTGCCAGACCAGATATTCCAGGTCGATTGATTTTTTGCGGGTATGCTGATGTTCAGCATTGAAATGGCGTTTCCGCCGGGCGCGGATGGTCTGCTTCAGACGGTTATCCAGATCGGAATGAATATGTTCTGCAATCCATTCATTTACCGTCGCCGGATTATTTTCCATCGCCAGCAGCTTATCGACTGCCGCCTGCGCCGCACTTAATTCAAGGTGACGCGTGATCAGTTCACCTTCCCGATGTTTTTTCACCAGGTATTTCCACTTCCATCCACATTCAAGATTTTCGAGTTGCTGGTATTTCATCGGAATCTCATCGTGATCACGTAACGAACTAAGAATAACAGCTTTTTTCCCGGATGCAGCAACGAAAAACATGCTGTCATCGTCACATCTTCAACAGGAAGTCTGCAGTGCTTAACAAGGGTGAATCCTGTATAATCTCGCTTTTCTTAATACAGACAAATGCGATTATTTTGACCAGCACCCAACTTACGTGGCAGACCTTACAGCCGGATAGCGCGCAATACCAATCCGTTTTCTCCCGAATTGCTGATGAAGAAACTGATGCTCTGGCAACGGTACAGCCCCGGTTGCTGAATGCACTGGCGCACTTACACCACCAGACGCAAGGTTTCCCGTTACTGCTGGTTCGTAGCCAGGAGAATCGCGACTATCTGACATTCATTGTCCAGGCCGCACAGCGGGTCATGGCAGACAGTACCACTTTGTACGGCGGTGATTACCATATCATGGCTGACAACGTCACGCTTCAGCCCCCTTCCGATCCTCAACGACCGTTCACCAGTCAGGGTGGCATTCACTTTGCTGAATGGACTGAGATGGAGCAGCTGTTTGGCTGCGTGCGTCAGTATAAAGATCGCATCCAGCTGGAGCCGGGCCTGATTCATCGCGCCAATGGCGGCACGCTGGTCCTGTCACTGCGCAGCCTGATGACACAGCCGATTCTCTGGCTGCGCCTGAAAAAGTGTATTGAGCAGGGCTATGTTGAGTGGACATCTCAGGATGAACGCCGCCCGCTACCTGTCTCCATTCCTCCCCTGCCACTCAGCCTTAACCTGGTCCTGTGTGGCGACCGTGAAGCGCTGGCAGATTTTCAGGAGCTCGATCCTGAAGCGCACGAAATGGCCATCTATACTGAATTTGAAGAGAACATTCAGATTCTGGATGAAGATGACATGCTCGCCTGGTGTCGCTGGAACGCTGAACTGGCACAACAGGCAGGCCTGCCTCTGCCGGAAGAGGACTTCTGGCCAGAGCTGATCAAAGAAGGCGTCCGCTACAGCGGCGATCAGGATACCCTGCCACTCTGTCCCCGCTGGCTGCAGCGTCAGATGCGCGAGTCAGCTCTGATGGGCGATGAACTCAATGCTGAAGCGCTGCGTGATGCGCTGGAAGCTCGCCTGTGGCGCGAGAACTATCTCAATGAGCGGATGCGTGACGAGATCCTGCTGCGACAGATTCTGATAGAAACTGAAGGTGAAGTGGTCGGTCAGATTAATGGTCTGTCGGTTGTGGAATATCCTGGCCATCCCCGCGCCTGGGGCGATCCGTCGCGCATCAGCTGCGTGGTTCATCCCGGTGATGGTGAGTTCATGGATATTGAGCGCAAAGCGGAGCTGGGCGGTAATATCCATGCCAAAGGCATGATGATTATGCAGGCTTACCTGACCGCAGAGCTGGAACTCGATCAGCAACTGCCCTTCTCGGCCTCAATGGTATTTGAGCAATCTTATTCCGAGGTGGATGGTGACAGCGCCTCGCTGGCTGAACTGTGTGCCTTAATCAGCGCCCTGGCTAATCAGCCGATTAATCAGCAGATTGCGGTAACCGGCTCGGTCGATCAGTTCGGCAACGTTCAACCGGTGGGCGGGCTGAATGAGAAGATCGAAGGCTTCTTTGATATCTGCCATCAGCGTGAACTGACGGGCCAGCAGGGTGTGATTATTCCCGCCTGCAATGTGCGTCATCTCAGTCTGAACCAGGCGGTTGTCAGTGCAGTTGAGCAGGGGCGTTTCCATATCTGGGCCATTGACCAGGCCGAGGAAGCGCTGCCGCTGCTGACCGGAAAAATCTGGAGTACCGAGGATGGTCAGGGCGATTGCCTGCTGAATGCCATCCAGGAACGCATTAGCCTGTTCAACCAGCCGGACGGTCCGCAACGTCCCTGGGCGCTGCGCTGGCTTAACTGGTTCAACCACCGTTAATCAGATTTGCTCAGCGTACAACTGTTCGCTAATATTCGTGATTCACTAAAACAAGGCTTATTGAAAACATGGTAGATAAACGCGAATCCTATACCAAAGAAGACCTGATTCTGTCAGGTCGTGGTGAACTGTTTGGCGAAAATGGTCCGCCGCTTCCATCTGGCAACATGCTGATGATGGACCGCGTGGTCAAAATGACCGAAGACGGCGGCAAATATGACAAAGGCTTTGTTGAAGCGGAGCTGGATATCAATCCTGATCTCTGGTTCTTCGGTTGCCACTTTATTGGCGATCCGGTGATGCCGGGCTGCCTGGGCCTGGATGCCATGTGGCAGCTGGTTGGTTTCTATCTGGGCTGGCTGGGCGGCGAAGGTAAAGGTCGTGCGCTGGGCGTGGGTGAAGTGAAATTCACCGGTCAGGTCCTGCCAGAGGCGAAGAAAGTCACCTATCGCATTCACTTCAAGCGTGTAATTAACCGTAAACTGGTCATGGGCGTGGCAGATGGTGAAGTGCTGGTTGACGGTAATCTGATCTATACCGCCAGCGATCTGAAAGTCGGCCTGTTTAAAGATACCGCCGCTTTCTAAGCGTTTCCCCCCGGAAACAAAAACCTCCGCGCATGGCGGAGGTTATATTCCCTTTTCAGTGACATCCGGTTATGCAGCTACCGACCTGTCCTCCATGGCTTGTCGCCAACCTCCCAACCAGTGAGACTTAGCGTCAATCAACTGATACGGACACATCTCTTTTGAGCGTCCAGTAATGCCTGCCTGATAACCACGTGAATGGGCGCGTTCGAGGCGGTCTCGTTTCTGTCTCTTCATACTCCGTGTCCCTCATGTAAGGTCTGTGGAATCTGGTGGAAAGAAATGTGGTGAATTAATGTTCAACCACTCTTATGTTCTACCCCCTGCGTATCCAAAGATCAATGCCCAATCTTCATGCCAGTGTCATAAATGTGACCTTAATCGGTAAGATTAACGCTCCTTTATGAATCATTCGACAACACTATCTTTCTGATTAAACTCATAAAAAAGCCCCTGCCCGATATCGAAAAATGACGATAATCAGACAGGGGCTTAGCTTATTTATTCACATCAATCTTAATTTAACGCAACCACACTATTGGCAATCTTCTGCGCCGTCTGCTGCCAGCCAGCCGCCAGCGTCCGGACCATGGCATCATAGCCATCTTCAGTCTGCGGCAGGACCAGGTTAAACGCCTGTTTCGTCAGACGGCCCTGATGCTCCAGCGTCCATTCACCACTGACGATGACTTTGCCATCGTAGCGACCCTGGAAGCCTGTCACAGTGACATTCAGCGTATCGTGCTGCGCGCCTAATGGTGAACCTGCCACCAGTCGTCCTGGCAGCGCTTTGCTCAGGTTAGTAATCAACGTCTGCTGCAGCTGCTGATCGAGCGGGCTGGCCCAGAGATTATTCGTGGCGATGACATATTTCACATCACTGGTCTGATAAACCAGCCCATTACCTGCCAGATAGTCCGGCACCGTCACCTGCTGCACCCACAACATCGGCTGCGCTTCATTGAGCTGGCTGCTGGTGACCTGCATGGATGCCGCCCCGGAGGGCAGCTGATACCAGGTATTGTCAACGCTGCTACTGCACGCACTCAACATCAGCGCGGCACAAAGTATCAATCCTTTTTTCACTGTTTCGCCCTCTTCGGCTGGGGATCCTGTCCCGGTTTCACCTCAAATACCAGCGCATTGCTCTTATTGTTCAGCGTTCTCAGCACCGGCTGGAGCTCACGCAGAACCTGATCCAGGCGCTGCATATCCCCCACCACTTTGGTGTAGGCTGGCGAACCTGGCTGCAGGCCTTTCATGCTGCGGTTCAGCTCGCGCAATGTCTGCTGCAGATCCTCAGGCAGAGTTTTCATCGCCGGACTGCCGGTGACTTTGTTGATGTTGTCGATGGTGCGCTGCAGATCACGCATCGTTTTCTGGCTCTCTTTCAGCGTCCCGGTCGCTTCATTGACCATACCGTTCAGTGGCAGACTGTTGATCTTATCCAGCGCCGCCATCAGCTTCTGCTGAATCTGGCTCAGGCCACCGCTGACGGTTGGGATCACTTCATAGCCAGAGACCTTCTGCGGACCTTTGTAAGGCGGCGCATTGTCATAGAAGTCGAGATCGACATAGAGCGCACCTGACAACAGATTGCCGGTTTTCAGCGTGGCACGCAGGCCGCGTTTTTTACCATCCTGCAGATGCTGCTCCAGATCGAAGTTCTCACCCAGCCGGCTGATAAAGCGATCCGGTTCAATGCGAATCAGGACCGGCACGCGGTAATCATTATTCAGCGCCTGAACCAGTCCCGCTTTCATCAATGGCGCTTCAGAGACGGTGCCCAGACGAATACCCCGGAACTCAACCGGTGCGCCCGCCTGCAGACCACGAATGGAGTCGGTGAAGAACAGCACGTAGTCGATATGGTTGGTGTAGAGCGAGTCCTGAATGCTGCGCTGATCGTCAAACAGATGATAGTCAGACTTGTTCTGCGCAGGCTGACCCAGTTCCCAGCCATCCGGCACGTCGAAACTGACGCCGCCGCTAAACAGCGTGGTGAGCGATCCCATTTCCACCCGCATACCGGAGGCAGACATATCCACGGCGATACCGCTGTCTTTCCAGAAACGCACGTTGGTCGTCACCAGTCGGTCATAAGGCGCGGCCACAAACAGCTGATAGGTCATCATGCGTTTGTCAGTATCAAACACACTGGTCTCGACCGTACCCACGCGATAGCCACGGAACAGCACCGGATCGCCCGGATTAAGCTGGCCCGCTTTTTTACTGTCCAGCACGATGCGGATACCTTTGGCATCCGGTGGCGCTAACGGAGGGGCATCCAGCAGCTGATACTGCTCGGGTGGCTGTTTTTTAGTGCCGGGCTGCAGTTCGATATAGGCACCTGACAACAGGGTGCCCAGACCGCTGATCCCTTCACGACCAATCTGCGGTTTCACTACCCAGAAGACGCTGTCGCTGTGCAGCAATTTTTCCATGCCCGAATTGAGGCGCGCTTTGATTTCCACATGGTGAAGATCGTCGCTTAACACCGCGCTCTCCACCACACCGACATCCACGCTGCGGCTTTTAATCGTGGTTTTACCCGCCACAATGCCTTCGGCGTTTTCGGTGATTAAGGTAACTTCCGGCCCCTGATGGCTGAAGTGATAAAAGAGGATCCATCCGCCGATTAACAGCGTAACGATGGGGACAATCCAGACCGGCGACCAGCGCTTAATCTGTTCCACCTTTGCATGGCCGTGGTTAGTTTCCGTCAAGGCGCGACTCCTTCATATTGTTTTCGCGTACACGATCCCAGGTTAACCGCGGGTCAAAGGTCATGGCAGCAATCATGGTGATAATCACCACCATCGCAAAGAGTACTGCCCCCCACGCGGGATAAACATTCATTAATTGCCCCATACGCACCAGCGCAGAGAGCACGGCAATCACAAATACGTCGATCATTGACCAGCGGCCAACAAATTCGACCACTTCATAAATTTTGTGCATCCTGTGGCTGTCACGCTGTCCGCGTCCGCTGGCATCCCAGCAGAGCCAGCCAATCGCCAGCATTTTCAGCGTCGGCACCATGATGCTGGCGATAAAAATCACCAGCGCCACCGGATAAGAACCATCGCCCCACAGCACAATCACACCCGCCATAATATTGGAGGGATAGGCTGTACCGAGGGTTTCCGTCACCATGATTGGCAATAGGTTGGCCGGGATATAAAGCAGTATGGAGGTAAAGAGTAGCGCCAGCGTCCACTGCAGGCTGTGCTTACGCCGTGCCTGGGCCGTGACGCCGCAGCGCGGACAGGCAGGCTCAGCTTCAGGCAGAATGGCGGTACAGCAGGGACAGGATCGCAGCCCCTGCTCTAATCCGCTGACGCCCACTTCGGGCGGATGAGGCAGCGCAGGTCGGGGTGACAGACTGTCCCACAAGCTGCGCCGGTCCACACACTGAAAGGCCCGCAATTGTAACAGGCAGAACAGCACCCACGGCCAGAAGCTGGTCTCCAGGCCAATCTCGCCATAGGCCATCAGCTTGACGAAGCTGACGAGCACGCCCGCCATAAAGATTTCTGCCATGCCCCAGTTACGCAGCTGAAACAGGATGCGCGCCAGACCGATTTTGAGTCGGGTTGGTAAGGGAACACGATTGACCAGCAGGAGAATGGTGATCATGCAGAAGGCCGGAACCGCCTGCACAAACAGCAGGAACAGCGTCGCCAGGCTGCTGTAATCTTCCGTCACCATCACCTGGGGGATTTGTGACAGAGTAATCTGGCTGGTCAGCCCGGCGACCTTCATCGAGACGAAAGGAAACAGGTTCGCCAGCAGCAGCATAAACAGGGCTGCCAGCGCATAGCCCGTCGGCCGCTTACGCGGCTCGTGCCAGTTGGCCGTCAGGGAGGTGTGGCAGCGCGGGCATGACGCACGGCTGCCCACGGGAATGTCCGGCAGCTTAATCATTAAATCGCATTGTGGACAGAGCATCCACGCGTTACTTTTCACTGCTGAACACATCCGTTAGCCCTGCCCTACGCGCCGTTTTTCAGTGACTCAAGCTCTTCCCAGCGCGCAAAAGCCGTTTCCAGCTCCTGCTCAGCCTGCGCCAGATTATCCAGCACCGGTTGCGTCTGATCGTGTGCCTGACTGAAGAAGTCCGGGTGACTCATCTTCGCCTGCAGTTCACCGATGCGTGCTTCCAGCTGCTCCAGTTTTTGCGGCAGCTGTTCCAGCTCACGCGCCAGATTGTAGCTGAGCTTATTCACGTTACGCTTAGCGTCACCCTTCTCTGCGGCAGGCTTAGCGGTGTTACCCGCTGCTTTCGCGGGGGCCGCAGCCCGGTGCTGCCGGTAGGCGGCGCGCTGCTGCTGCGCATCGTGATAACCGCCGACAAAGGTACCGATCTCGCCGTTGCCTTCAAAGATCCAGCACTCGGTGACGGTATTATCGACGAACTGACGATCGTGGCTCACCAGTAAGACGGTGCCCTGATAGCCATCAATCAGCTCTTCCAGCAGTTCCAGCGTTTCAACGTCGAGGTCGTTGGTCGGTTCATCCAGAATCATCAGGTTGCTGGGACGCAGGAACAGGCGCGCCAGCAGCAGGCGGTTACGCTCACCACCCGAAAGGGCACGCACCGGCGTCATCGCACGTTTTGGATGGAACAGGAAGTCCTGCAGATAGCCCAGCACGTGGCGCGGTTTGCCGTTAACCAGCACTTCCTGCTTGCCTTCGGCCAGGTTGTCCATCACGGTGCGATCCGGATCCAGTTCAGCGCGATGCTGGTCAAAGTAAGCCACTTCAAGCTTGGTGCCGGAATGCACGCGGCCATGATCGGCTTTCAGCTGCTGCAGCATCAGGCGCAGTAAGGTCGTTTTACCGCAGCCGTTCGGCCCAATCAGCGCAATTTTGTCGCCACGCTGAACCTGGGTAGAGAAGTCCTTCACCAGCACTTTGCCATCGACCGCGTAGTCGACATTTTCCAGCTCAAAGACAATCTTGCCGGAGCGGGACGCTTCACCGACCTGCATGTTGGCTTTGCCCATCACTTCGCGACGTTCGGAATGCTCACGACGCAGCGCTTTCAGCGCACGCACACGGCCTTCGTTACGGGTACGACGGGCTTTGATGCCCTGACGGATCCACACTTCTTCCTGCGCCAGCTTGCGGTCGAATTCAGCGTTCTGCATCTCTTCAACGCGCAGCGCTTCTTCTTTGCCTTCCAGGTAGAGATCGTAGTTGCCCGGCCAGGAGACCAGCTTGCCACGGTCAAGATCGACAATGCGCGTCGCCATGTTGCGGATAAACGAACGGTCATGCGAGATAAAGACGATGCTGCCGCTGAAGTTCTTCAGGAAGGTTTCCAGCCAGTCGATGGTTTCGATATCGAGGTGGTTGGTTGGCTCATCCAGCATCAGCACGCGCGGGTTACTGACCAGCGCACGGCCCAGCGCCGCTTTACGCAGCCAGCCGCCAGAGAGTGACGACAGCTCGGTATCGGGCTGCAGACCAATCTGCTCCAGCACATCATGGATGCGGCTCTCCAGCTGCCACAGGTTCTGATGGTCGAGAATGGTCTGCAGACGCGCCATCTCATTAAGGTTTTTATCGCTGGGATCGTCCATCACCACATGGGAAATGGCGTGATAGGCTTTCAGATGCTCAGCCTGCTCTTCAACGCCCTCGGCCACGAAGTCATAGACCGAGCCGGTAATATTGCGCGGTGGATCCTGTTGCAGACGCGCCACGACCAGGTCGGTTTCATAAATGATGCGGCCATCATCCAGTGGCTGTTCGCCATTGATGATTTTCATCAGCGTGGATTTACCCGCACCGTTACGGCCCACCAGACAGACGCGTTCGTTCTCTTCGATGTGCAGTTCGGTATTGTCTAACAGCGGCGCATCGCTGAAGGAGAGATAAGCGCCGTGGATACTGATTAATGACATGTAATCTTATTCCTTACCGGCGTGAGTGATCAGCCAGCAGTTGTGAATTTGACGGTTACGCGCGAAGTCCTGCGACTGCGTTTTCTGGGTAATATCCTGCGCCTGCAGGCCCAGTGCTTTCAGGCCATCCATGTCCATTTTGAAACCGCGTTTGTTATTGGAGAACATGATGGTGCCGCCGCGACGCAGCAGGCGCTTCAGGTTTCGCATCAGCATCATATGATCGCGCTGAACGTCAAAGCTCTCTTCCATACGTTTTGAGTTGGAGAAGGTTGGCGGATCGATAAAGATCAGGTCAAAATTCTCGTCACTCTCATTCAGCCAGCTCAGGCAGTCCGCCTGCATCAGACGGTGCTGACGCCCGGTCAGTCCGTTGAGGCGCAGGTTGCGCTCTGCCCACTCCAGATAGGTACGCGACATATCTACCGTGGTGGTTGAACGCGCCCCACCCAGACCGGCATGCACACTGGCGGTGCCGGTATAGGCAAACAGGTTCAGGAAATCTTTGCCCTGACTCATCTGGCCGAGCATTTTACGGGCAATGCGGTGATCGAGGAACAGGCCGGTATCGAGATAGTCGGTCAGATTCACCCAGAAATGCGCATTAAACTCTTTAACTTCGAAATAGTCGCCCTTCTCGCTGAGCTTCTGATACTGCGCTTTGCCTTTCTGGCGTTCACGCGTTTTCATAATCAGACGGTCGGCAGGCAGTTCCAGCACGCTCAGGGTCGCGCTGATCACATCGAACAGGCGCTGACGCGCTTTGTTTGGATCGATGGTTTTCGGTGGCGCGTACTCCTGGATAATTACCCAGTCGCCATAGCGATCGACAGCAACGTTGTAGTCTGGCAGATCGGCATCATAAATGCGGTAGCATTCGATGCCTTCCTGACGCGCCCACTTCTCCAGCTTTTTCACGTTTTTACGCAGACGGTTCGCGTAATCTTCCGCAATCTGTCCGGCGCTTTCATGGCTGTTAACCGCCAGCTGATAGTTTTTCTGCACGCAGTCCAGCGGACCGTTCTTCGCTTTAAACTGGCGATCGGCACGCAGCTGCAGGCAGCTCAGCAGTTCTGGTGAGGCGCTGAACAGCGACAGGTTCCAGCCGCCAAAATGCTGCTTCATCAGACGTCCGAGCTGGCTGTGCAGCGCAATCAGGGCAGGTTCGCTTTCCAGACGCTCACCGTAAGGCGGATTGCTCAGTACCGTGCCGTGAATCGTCGGATCGACCGGATTGGTCAGCTTCAGCAGGTCCTGCTGAGCAAACGTAAAGAGTTCATAGACGCCAGCGCGGCGGGCATTCGCCTGCGCCCACTCCAGCACACGACCATTGTTGTCGTAGCCAAAGAAGCGCGCCTGAGTCGCGGCCGTACCTGCGCGGGCACGGTCCTGCGCCTCAGCTTTTACGTCCTGCCACAGCGCAGCATTAAACTGGCTCCATGCGGTGAAGCCCCAGTGCTTACGCAGCAGGCCGGGTGCGCGATCGCAGGCGATCAGCGCCGCTTCAATCAGCAGTGTACCGGAACCACACATCGGGTCGATCAGCGGTGTGGTCGGCTCCCAGCCTGAACGCAGCACGATTGCCGCCGCCAGCGTCTCTTTTAACGGTGCCTGACCGGTCTGCTGGCGATAACCGCGCTGATGCAGCGAGGTGCCGCTGAGATCCAGCGCGATGCTGGCGCGGTCGTCATTCAGCCAGACGTTGACGCGGATATCCGCCTGCTCGCGATCGACATTTGGCCGTTCGAGATTCTGACGGGTAAAGCTGTCCACGATGGCATCTTTCACTTTCAGCGCGCCGAACTGGCTGTTACGAATGGAGTCGTTGGTGCCGCTGAAATGCACGACAAAGGTTTTGTCGCTGCCGAACATCGACGGCCAGTCCACGCTCTGCACACCCAGATAGAGATCGAGATCGCTGTAGACGCCAAACTCTCCCAGCGGCAACAGGATGCGTGATGCTAAACGACTCCACATCAGGCTTTGGTACATGGCGCGATCGTCGGCTTCGTAGTGAACGCCTCCCTGCACCACTTGCAAATCCTGCGCGCCCAGCGCGTCCAGCTCACTTTTTAACAGCTCTTCGAGCCCACGCGCCGTGCTGGCAAACAGAGAATTCATATCGTCACTTTTTAACTCTTGAGAAAATTGTCGCGCATTATAGCGAATCGGAGACCTATGTCATAAAGTTAGCTTCTTTTGTGTCGCGCGTCGGGTTCAAGGAGAACACCATGATCACGCTTTCCCGCTTATTTATTCATCCTGTGAAGTCGATGCGGGGATTAGCATTATCACATGCGCTGGTCACTGACAGCGGACTGGCGTTTGATCGACTGTTCATGGTGACCGAACCTGATGGCACCTTTATTACCGCCCGGCAGTACCCGGAGCTGGTGCGCTTCACGCCCGCTATTTTACCGGATGGCCTGCTGCTGGCGGCCCCGGATGGCAGTCAGTCCCTGATCCGCTTCAGCGATTTCGATGAGCAGGAACATCCCACCGAGGTCTGGGGCAATCATTTTACCGCGCGCATCGCGCCGCGTGCGATAAACCAGTGGCTGAGCCAGTTCTTCACGCGTGAGGTTCAGCTGCGCTGGGTCGGTCCGCAACTCCGCCGCCGCGTCAAAGCGTTTGAAAATATTCCACTGAGCTTTGCCGATGGCTTTCCGTTTTTGCTGATCAACAACGCGTCGCTGCATGATCTGCAACAGCGCTGCCCGGCCAGCGTCCGGGCCGAACAGTTTCGCCCGAATCTGGTCATCAGCGGTGCTGCCGCGTGGGATGAAGATAGCTGGGCGGAGATTCAGATTGGCGACGTGATATTCGAGGTGCCTAAGCCCTGCAGTCGCTGCGTGCTCACCACGGTCAGCACTGAGACCGGCGTTAAGCATCCCACCGGTCATCCGCTGGCCACGCTGCAGACGTTCCGCACCGCCCAGGATGGCAGTGGTGATATCGATTTCGGTCTGAACTTAGTGGCGCGCAACAGTGGCGTGGTTCGTGCTGGTGATGAAATGGTTGTCCTGAAACGCCATGCCCCGCGCAGCTATGGTGCCGGTGAAGTCGTCGAAACACTGAAACCTATGCAGCAGGCGCCTGATGCCGTGACCATTACTTACCAGGGTCAGACGTTCACCGGAGATAATCAGCAGGTGTTACTGGATCAGCTGGAGATGCAGGGCTTCCGCATCCCCTACTCCTGTCGGGCGGGCCTGTGTGGCAGCTGCAAGCTGAATCTGGTCGCGGGCGAGGTGAAGGCGCTGAAACAGAGTGCCCTGCGTCAGGACGGCACACTGTTAAGCTGTAGCTGCATTCCGGCAGGGGATATCGAACTGAACTGATCAGACGGCGCGTGCGTACCGCGGCGCGACGTCCTGATGCCAGGGCTGCAGGCGATCGTTCATTACCTTGATGGCATCGCCAAGCACCATATTTTTTCCGGCCAGCGTTAATCCTGGCTGCGCCAGCAGGCAGAGCGCCGCATTATCACCACTCTCCACCACCAGCAGACGTGCCAGCGTTCCCTCTTCAGCCAGCGTGACCTGTACCATTTCGCCAGGACGAGGCTGCATGGCCGGGGCATACGAAGTGAAATGCCAGCTTTTCGGCATCAGGGGTTTGAGGAAGCGGGCAGCGACCAGCGCGTTTAACACCAGTTCAGCGCGATGGCTGCCGCTGAGTTTGCAATGGCGGCAGGTCTCTTCAAAGGTGTAATAAAGGGCGGCATCGTCAACACAAAAACCCGATTCAGTGAAGGCATCCGGCGTGAGCATTTTGCGCGAATAACGGGAACGAAAAAGCATACCGTCTGCCAGGTCGAGCATCATTCGGTCGTGGCTGCTGTCAAAATACCAACGCCAGTTATCATCGGGTTTAATTTTCATCGTGTGCCCTGTATTTACCGCTGCGCCAAAAATCGCGCAGAATTCAGCGAAAAAAGAAACATAAGGAAAAGCTGAAAAAGCGTGCAGCAGGACAAAATATAAACGAGCCGAGGGGATAAATAAACCCCCCGGCCAATCATTGTGAGAATTGTCTTAGAGATGGGTGACGATATCTTTAATTAATCCTGGCCCCTGATAAATAAAGCCTGAATAAATCTGAACCAGCGTTGCCCCGGCGGCGATTTTTTCACGCGCTGCGGTCAGAGAATCGATGCCACCAACGCCAATAATGGGCAGGCGACCCTGCAGTTCCTGAGAAAGGCGCTGGATGACCGCCGTGCTGCGAGACTGCACTGGCCGGCCGCTTAATCCACCCGCTTCTTCAGCATGTTTAAGACCACTTACCAGCGAACGATCGAGCGTGGTATTACTGGCAATGACGCCATCAATCTGATGACGAATTAAACTGTCCGCAACCTGAATTAACTCTTCTTCAGAGAGATCGGGCGCAATTTTTACGGCCAGCGGAACATATTTAAGATGACGCTGTTCCAGCTCTTTTTGTTTCTGTTTGATCGACGAGAGCAGATCATCCAGCGCCTCACCATATTGCAGCGAACGTAAACCTGGGGTGTTAGGCGAAGAAATATTGATGGCAATATAACCGGCGTGGGCATAGACCTTTTCCATGCAGATCAGATAATCATCTTTACCCTGCTCGACCGGCGTATCTTTATTTTTACCGATATTGATCCCGAGGACGCCGTTAAATCGCGCTTTTTTTACGTTCTCAACCAGGTGATCAACACCCAGATTATTAAATCCCATCCGATTGATAATTCCGCCCGCTTCCACCAGACGAAACATCCGCGGCTTATCATTGCCTGCCTGAGCGCGCGGTGTAACGGTGCCGACTTCGACAAAACCAAAGCCCATCGCCGCAAACGCATCAATGCACTCTGCGTTCTTATCCAGACCTGCGGCCAGGCCCAGGGCATTCTTAAAGGTCAGTCCCATACAGGTAACCGGACGCGACGGCAGATTCTGGCGATAAAACATCTCCAGCGGGGTGCCGTTCATAAAACGCAGTTGCTGAAAGGTGAGTTCGTGTGCGCGTTCGGGATCGAGTTTAAACAGCGCCGGTCGGACGATAGGATAAAACATGCACTCTCCTGAAGGACGGAAGCGATCGTGGAAGTCGGTGCACGGGAAAATGTGCGCCAGAATGGTAAAGTGCTCTGGCGCAAAAGTAAATCTAACTGCGGGGATGCGTGAAGTTATCTGGAAATGCTTTGATCTTACGCAGCGGAATCGTTTACGGGGTGATTTTCCACCCGTGACGGGAAAAGATAGTCCCGCAGGATGCCGTGACGCTGCATGATGCCAAAAATACCGATGCAGACGAACGCTTCAGCCCCGACCATCGACCATGCGGCCCCGATCGCACCAAACTTCCACGCCAGGAAACAGCACAGCGGCACGTTAATCACCCCCGCGGCCATCATCACCCACATACGCTGACGCGCTAAACCGTGTGGGATCAGAATCTGCAATCCGGCCGGATAGGCAATGTTGCCAAACAGGAAGCAGAGCACGAACACGCGCAGCACATCCGCCGACGGGATAAAGTCTTTACCCAGTAAGATTGAGACCACCAGGTCCGCAAAGAACCAGGTGAAGATCACAATCGACAGACTCAGGGAAAACGACAGCATCAGGCTTTTACGCGTTGCCGCAATCGCAGCCCGTTTATCCCGGCCAAACAGGTGACTGACGCGCGGGAAGAAGGCGCTGCCGATCTGCTCCGGGACCGAGTTAGCGGCTTTACGCAGGCGATCCGCACCGTTATAGATCCCGACCATATAGGTCGAGGTAAACGAGGCGAGGATCACGACGTTGACGCTGTTGAAGAGATTGGCACCAGCGATGGCGATAAAGACATCCATGCTGTCGGTGATGCGCTGTTTGATTTCACGCGGTTCAAAGCGGTAGCGGCCAATGACCTTCATCTCCAGAACAAATTTCAGCGTTATCGCTGCGCTGATGATGGAGACCGTACCCGGGATCAGGGCAGCCAGCCAGGTATCCTGCGGGGACTTCACCAATAAAAAGGTCAGTGGAATCGCACAGAAGTTACCAAAGGTGGCGATCATCGCCGTCTTACCCAGCTTCTCAAAACCCTGCATCAGCCAGCCGAATGAAAACAGCGAGCCTATCAGCGTGGTGCAGTTCGCCAGGATAATAAAGAACAGCGGATGCCAGGCGGGATTAAACCAGGTCGCGGTCAGCAGCGTGCCACTGGTCACCACCAGCAGCATCAGCTTGGCGTTAAACGTTGACCAGAAGAGCTGACTGACGCGTTCCTTGTCATCACGATGGTGCGCAATATCTTTGGTGGTAAAGACATTGAATCCCCAGTCGGAGATGGTGCTGCAATAGAGCACGCAGGCGATCGCCAGCGCCAGCGTACCCATCTGCTCTACACCCAGAACACGGGCAAGATAGGGCAGCGTGGCCAGCGGGAACAAAAACGACGCGCCGCGATAGGCCAGCAGCGAGAAAATATTAATAACCAGACTTTTATCGAGTACTTTTGCCATGACGCAACAACCTTATACACATTGCATGTCTCACCTTCTCATTTCGATAAGGGATAAACAATATCGCTTCACATTTTTCAGAATCAGGCTGATTTTCAGAATCAGGCGGCGTTTTTCAGCTCTTTTTTAACCTTGTAATGCTGCAGTGCAATAAACAGTTCAGGACGATTGAACAATAACCATTCTTTAGCGTTTTCTGTTTTAACGTTACGGCCCATAAAACGAATCGCATTCAGCACATATTCCGGTACGGGGGTGCGGTTATAGAGCGATAAATAGATCATCAGACGAAAGGAGTGGATTAAATAGGCTTTTTCCAGCGTATCGCGCCATGCAGATTTAACCAGGGAACTGGTCAGAGTATTGTAGGCGTTCATAAAGGCATCATAGCGCTGATAGAAAAACTCATTGCTTTTGGTACTGTTGGTCAGTGAGCCATTGCGAATACGCTGCTTATAATAGACCTGATGACTGACCCAGGCCTGCTGACTTTTCATAAAGCAGGAGAGCGTAAAGTTATGGTCTTCATG
The DNA here is from genome assembly GCF_030062155.1 of Pantoea sp. Lij88. Classification (NCBI taxonomy): domain Bacteria; kingdom Pseudomonadati; phylum Pseudomonadota; class Gammaproteobacteria; order Enterobacterales; family Erwiniaceae; genus Pantoea; species Pantoea sp. Lij88. The sequence goes on from NZ_CP118269.1 coordinate 2,623,686, forward strand.
AACGCGTTTAACAAAGCGTAATTTATGCTGCTCAATAACGCGTTTGCTGATGACATAGCTCCAGGCCGCAGAGGTGTAGCTGCCATTGCGCAGCAGGCGCAATAAGACTTCCTGTGATTTCTGCTGGCCAAACTGCTCGTGTCTGACTTTTGGCGAGGTTATGTCAATCTGACCATCGCGGTAGACGCAGGAGTTAAAACAGAACAGGTTGGTTTCAGGGTGCTTTTCCGCCACCATAGCCAGTTCAGCGACCAGCCCATCTGCCACGACGTCATCCGGGTCACAGAAAAAGAGAAACTGGCCCTTCGCCTGCTCGATACCCACATCACGAGCACGACCGGCCCCCCCATTTTCGGTGGTAATTATTTTAACCTGAGAAAGATGCGAATAATTCTGTTCAAGTAAGGCTAATGTTCCATCGGTGGAGCCATCATTCACAATGAGTATTTCATTGGGCGCTTTAACCTGACGTAATAATGAATCAACGCACTCCACAATATATTTTTCAACATTGTAAGTTGGAATAATTACGGATAATAGAGTGTCAGACATAGGCAATTCTCTGCTGTTAGAAAAATGACAATACGATTCACCTGCCAGATGCAGGGCCTGACCAGAGGCGAAACGTCGAAAAGAGTAATGCGCTAATATTATGATGGCTTTCATTTAGCCCGATTATCTTAGACCGGTTATGCGAAAAAAGACCAGTCGTAAAAGTTCTCTTAACGTTTCACATCATTATCACTGTTCAGGAAAGTGCATCTATAGTCTGCGTTAATGTTAAAACCGTTGAGGAATGATTTAAAATTGCCCTCCCAGTCAGACGTAACCAGATTGAGAAATCTGTAAGCGAACATCTTAAAGGGTGAATAACTTCGCCATTCCTTCATTTTTATTACAGTTTTCTTTCTGCAATTAATCCTAATTTCTGGTGAACACCGCCGCAGATAAGCTGATTCCGTGCCGCTTTTACGCGCTCTTTTGCCAGCCGTTTCGCTTTAAAACGGTGACATCCTCAGGAAGACTGATTAATCAATCAGACGAAAGAGATTTTTTTCAGCCAGCCGGGCGTTTTTGCGTATCTCTTATCATCCCTCTTAATGAATTGTTCCGTTGTCCGCGCCGAATTTAAGAATTATCGGAATCAGGCAGCGTCGCGTTTGGCGCCTTGACTTCTATTTGCAGTTTTCACCGTTGCTTTGCCAGATAAATCATTTAAGCCCACTCCCCTGCTCTGACAGTATGAAGGCATTAGTTCTCAACATTAGATAATCAATAACTTTTAGTTATAAGGAGTGATGATGCGAGTTATTACGCTGGCAGGCAGCCCACGATTTCCTTCCCGCTCGACCTCACTGCTGACGCTGTGTCAGCACAAGCTGGAAGCCCGTGGCATCGAAGTCATTCCCTGGAATATTCACAACTTTCAGCCTGACGATCTGATCAATGCGCGTTTTGATGCGCCCGCCCTGCTGGCCCTGCGTGAAGATCTGGCTTCGGCCGATGGCCTGATTGTGGCGACACCTATTTATAAAGCGTCGTTTTCAGGTGCGCTGAAGACCCTGCTCGATCTGCTGCCTGAGCGCGCGCTGGAACACAAAGTTGTGTTGCCGCTGGCGAGCGGCGGCAGTGCCGGCCACATGCTGGCGCTGGACTACGCCCTGAAGCCGGTTCTCAACGCTTTAAAGGCGCAGGAGATCCTGCACGGCGTGTATGCGGAAGACAGCCAGATTACTCATTACGATCGTCAGCCGGTATTAGAAGATTCACTGGCAGAACGTCTTGACGACGCGGTCTCTGCGTTCTGGCTCGCGCTGACCCGTCACCACCACCCCGTTGCACAAGCGGTATAAGGAAGCAATTGATGAAACAACGATTAGGAAAGTGGCTGGTGGCGGGATTGTTACTGGCGGGGCTGCAGGTTCAGGCCGCCGAATCGGATCCGGCTGAAATTCGTATCGGCTATCAGAAAGGCTCGGTCAGCATGGTGCTGGCAAAGTCACACCAGTTACTGGAGAAGCGTTTTCCCCATACCCGGATTAAGTGGATAGAGTTCCCGGCAGGCCCGCAGATGCTGGAAGCGCTCAACATCAATAGTATTGACCTCGGCAGTACCGGTGACCTCCCGCCGCTGTTCGCCCAGGCCGCCGGCGCGGATCTGCTTTATGTCGGCTCTGAGCCGCCAAAACCCAAAGCAGAAGTCATTCTGGTGCCGAAAAACAGCTCCCTGAAACAGGTTGCGGATCTGAAAGGTAAGAAAGTCGCTTTCCAGAAAGGCTCCAGCTCTCACAACTTACTGCTGCGCGCCCTGCAGCAGGCCGGTCTGAGCATTAAAGACATCACGCCCGTCTATCTGACACCCGCCGATGCGCGCGCCGCCTTCCAGCAGGGTGACGTTGATGCCTGGGCAATCTGGGATCCCTACTACTCCTCGGTGCTGCTGCAGGGCAATTCGCGTCTGCTGACTGATGGCAGCTCATTGAATCTGACTGGTTCGTTCTATTTAGCGACCCGCAGCTATGCCGAAGCGCATGGTGCGTTTATTCAGCAGGTGCTCGACACCTTCAGCGCGGCCGACGCGCTGACAATCAGCCAGCGTCAGGAAAGCACCACGCTGCTGGCGCAGGCGATGGGCCTGCCTGAGCCGGTCATCGCCAGCTACCTCAGCCATCGGCCGCCCACCCGGATTTCGCCGGTCAGTGCCGAAACGGCCGCAGCCCAGCAGCGCACTGCTGACCTGTTCTATGCCAATCATCTGTTGCCGGTAAAAGTGACGATTCAGGATCGCATCTGGCAACCGCATACCGTAACGCAGTAAGGAGCAACAATGAGCGTATCTATTTTCTGGTTCCTGCCGACGCATGGCGACGGTCACTATCTTGGTACGGCTGAAGGGGCGCGACCGGTTGATCACGCCTATCTGCAACAGGTGGCGCAGGCTGCTGACCGTCTCGGCTTTGGGGGGGTATTAATCCCAACCGGCCGCTCCTGCGAAGATGCCTGGCTGGTTGCCGCGTCGCTGATTCCGGTAACCCAGCGCCTGCGCTTCCTGGTGGCGCTGCGTCCCGGCGTGATTTCTCCGACTCAGGCGGCGCGTCAGGCTGCCACCCTGGATCGCCTCTCCAATGGCCGCGCGCTGTTCAATCTGGTGACCGGCGGCGATCCGGAAGAGCTGGCGGGCGACGGCGTGTTCCTGGATCACCGTGAACGTTACGCCGAATCCGCCGAGTTTACCCGCGTCTGGCGTCGGGTACTGGAAGGCGAAACCGTCGATTACGAAGGCAAGCACGTGAAGGTTCGCGGCGCACGTCTGATGTTCAAACCGGTGCAGCAGCCTCGTCCTCCGCTCTGGTTTGGTGGCTCTTCTGAACCCGCCCAGGAGCTGGCGGCTGAACAGGTCGATGTTTATCTCACCTGGGGTGAGCCACCTGCACAGGTCAGAGAGAAGATTGAGCAGGTGCGCGCGAAAGCGGCCGCTCAGGGACGCACCGTTCGCTTCGGCATCCGTCTGCATGTGATTGTGCGTGAAACCAATGAAGAGGCGTGGCAGGCCGCCGACCGGCTGATTGCTAATGTCGATGACGCCACTATCGCGAAAGCGCAGGCCGCGTTCCAGCGGGCAGACTCTGTCGGGCAGCGCCGGATGGCCGCGCTGCATGGCGGTCGCCGCGACAGGCTCGAAATCAGCCCGAACCTGTGGGCAGGCGTAGGCCTGGTGCGCAGCGGAGCCGGTACCGCGCTGGTCGGCGATGGTCCGACTGTCGCCGCACGCATCAAAGAGTATGAAGCGCTGGGTATAGAGACCTTTATCCTGTCGGGTTATCCGCATCTGGAAGAGGCGTATCGCGTCGGTGAACTGCTGTTCCCGCATCTTGATGTTCAGGTTCCCCTGGTGCCACAGCCGCGCGTCGTTCAGGCGCACGGAGAAGCGGTCGCCAACGATTTTACCCCTGAGAAAAAAGTCGCCCGGGGCTGAGGAGAGCATAATGGCCAGAACCCGAAAACGCCTTGCTGATACGCTGCTGCCGTGGCTGCTGCCGACGCTGCTGGTCGTGGTGTGGCAGATTGCTTCGCAGACCGGCTGGTTATCGAACCGCATTCTGCCTGCGCCGGAGAAAATTGTGACGACGTTCTGGCAGCTGACCGCCAGCGGTGAACTCTGGCAGCATCTGGCGATCAGTAGCTGGCGGGCGCTGATCGGCTTCAGTATCGGTGGTTCCATTGGCCTGCTGCTGGGCTTAATCACCGGCACCTCGAAAACCGGTGAGCGGTTGCTGGATACCTCACTCCAGATGCTGCGCAATGTGCCGCATCTGGCGCTGATCCCGCTGGTTATCCTCTGGTTCGGTATTGATGAATCCGCCAAAATCTTTCTGGTGGCGCTGGGCACGCTGTTCCCGATTTACCTGAATACCTATCACGGCATCCGCAACATCGATCGCGGACTGGTTGAGATGGCCCGCAGCTATGGCCTCTCCGGCTGGAGCCTGTTCATTCAGGTCATCCTGCCCGGTGCACTGCCGAATATCATGGTCGGCGTGCGTTTCGCGCTGGGTCTGATGTGGCTGACGCTGATTGTCGCTGAGACTATTTCTGCCAGTTCTGGCATCGGCTATCTGGCGATGAATGCGCGTGAATTCCTGCAGACCGATGTGGTGGTGGTCGCCATCATTCTCTATGCCCTGCTCGGCAAACTGGCGGATGTCGCCGCGTTGTTACTGGAACGTGTCTGGCTGCGCTGGCATCCCGCTTATCAACTGAAGGAGGAGAACGCATGAGCCAGACTTTCTCACCGGCACGCCTGAATACCGGCACGCCCGTTGGCGTTAACGGCGTCAGCAAACGGTATGGCAATCGCACCATTCTCAATAAGATTGACCTGCATATTCCGTCTGGTCAGTTTGTGGCGGTGGTAGGCCGCAGCGGCTGTGGCAAAAGTACCCTGCTGCGCCTGCTGGCCGGCCTTGAACAGAGCTCCAGCGGTGAACTGCTGGCGGGCAATGCACCGCTGCAGTCGGCTCGTGACGATATCCGCCTGATGTTTCAGGATGCGCGACTGCTGCCGTGGAAAAAAGTGATCGATAACGTTGGTCTGGGCCTGCGCGGACGCGAATGGCGCAGCGCGGCAATGGATGCGCTGGCGGCGGTGGGACTGGCCGATCGGGCCGATGAGTGGCCAGCCGCTCTCTCCGGGGGGCAGAAACAGCGCGTGGCACTGGCCAGGGCGCTGATCCATCGGCCCGGTTTACTGCTGCTGGATGAACCGCTGGGGGCGCTGGATGCCCTGACCCGTATTGAAATGCAGGGATTGATTGAGTCACTGTGG